>NZ_CP013422.1:728883-1457767 GCF_001718695.1 Burkholderia ubonensis
CATCGTACGGCGCAGCATTTGCATCGGTGATGGCGCCGCGCCGCGCGGACATCGCAGTCGCGTTCGTGGCGATGTCAGTCTTTACCGAGCGTTCGACCGCTGCCGCACGCGACGCCACGCACGCGCGTCGGCACACCGGCCTCAGCGCGCCTTCATCGCGATCCGATGGGCGCGCGTCGCGCGTGCGGCGCTCGGCTGCGGTGTCGCGTCGCACTGCGTCGGTTGCCTGCGTCGACCGCGCCGCGCGGATTCGGCCGCCGCGCCGGCGAGCGGTGCGGCGATGGACGTCGGCGCACGCGCGGCGACGGCCGTGACGGCCGGCAGCGCGGATTCTGCGTCGAGCCATGCGCGCGTCGCTTCGACGATCAGCCCGCGCAGCCAGCGTACCGCGTCCGCGCAGGCGCCGGTTTCGTCCCAGGCGAGCCGGTACGTGATGTCGGGTGGTTGAGCCGGCAGCGCAACGATGCCCAGCGGCAACAGCTTCGCGTAGTGGCTCGCGAGCCGGTAGGTCGTGGTCAGGACCAGATCGGAGCGCACCAGCGCATGGGCGGCGAGCTCGAAATGCGGCAGCGTGACCGCGATCCGGCGCTGCAGGCCGACGCGTTCGAGCTGCCGGTCGATCGCGCCGGACGCTTCGAGCCACGACGGCGTCGGGCACAACTGCGGCGCGTGCGCGAATTCCTCCGCGGTCATCGCGCCGCGGCGCGCGAGCGGATGCGTGGCGCGCATCAGGCAGACGACGCGGTCGTCGAACAGGTCGTCCTGCCGGAATCGCGACGCGCGGGCGGGGCGGTTGTCGATCACGACGTCGAGCTCGCCGTCGGCGAGCGCGCGTTCGGCGTCGAAGCCGTCGCCGAGCGGATGGAACACCAGCGTCGCGTGCGGCGCGTGCTCGCGGAACAGCGCGACGAGCTTCGGCACGAACAGCACGTTCAGGTAGTCGGGGCAGCCGATCCGGTAGGTGCGCACCGACGTGCGCGCATCGAACCTCGGCTGCTGATGGCGAATGAAGTCGATCACGCGCAGCGCGTTGCGCAGCGGCTCGACGAGCCGCGCGCCGAACTCGGTCGGCACCATCCCGTAGCGGCTGCGCACCAGCAGCGGATCGCCGAGCAGCGTGCGCAGGCGCTTGAGCGCCGCGCTCGTCGCCGGCTGCGACAGGTTCAGGCGCACCGCCGCGCGCGACACCGTGCGCTCGGTCAGCAGCACGAGCAGGAGCCGCATCAGCCGCGCGTCGAGCAGGTCGAGCGCGCCGCCTGCGTCGCGGGTGTCGGCGATAGCGCCGTGCTTTGCCGGTGGGTTGCGCATGTCGCTATCCATGTCGCTATCCGTTCACGCGGTGCGTCGGCGTTCGAAGGTGCGCCAGCCGTCGAAGATGCACCGGCAGCCGACAGGCCGTCCGCGCGACATCGATGCGTGGCTGCGGCACGCCGCGATTCACGGCCGCTCGCGCAGTGGTAGTAGCGATCCGCCCCGCATCTGCGTTCGGCCATTCGGCGGCCGGTTCGCTGTCGGCGTCGGTTTTTCTGCGCATGCACGAGGCGGGTCCGCCGCGGCAAACCGCATGCGCATGTTCGCGCGTCGCCGCAAGCCTGGCGCGGCGTTCGATCGCTTCGACGCGGGTTTGCGGTCGCACGCGTTGTCTCCTTCCATGGCCGCGGCGTGCGCCGTGCATGCAGCGCGGGCGGACCGCCGTGGACGTCATATGTCCCATTCGTCCGCGAGTATGGGCGGCGGGCGCGGCAATGGGAAATTAAATATTCGGCAGGCCGCCATTCAAAAAACGAATGGCGCGCAGCGGTGACGGCACGCGAATTGCGAACGGGTGAGTTCCATCCATTCATCGACATCAAGCGGAGGTGTCATGCAGCGATATTCCATTCGTCACGTATCGCGGGCCGTCTTCGCCGGCATCCTGATCGCCGGCCTGGCGGCGGGGGCAGGCTGTCAGAAGAAGAGCGAAACCGACACGGGCGCCGGCGCCACTTCGGACGCGAGCGCCGTGGGCGGCATGTCGCCCGCGCCATCGACCGCACCGTCGGGCACGCCGAGCAGCGGCGCGGCGGGCGCCGACAGCGGCACGGCCGGCACCACCGGCGGCGCGGCCAGCATGCCGGGCGCGGCGTCGGGGACGACGGGCGCGAGCGGCGGCTGATCGCGCCTCGCGGGGCGGCGCCGGGCGGCACGTGCAGCACCGCCCGCGCTGCGCCGCCGCAATGGCGGAGCCAGGCGGCACGCGCGCTCTCGGGCGCGCGGCCGCGCTACGCGTGTGTGAAAGATTTGCAAGGACCGTTGTAGCGATTCCCGGCGCCGATGGCGCTCGTCACGCGGCCGATCGCAGCCGCCGGCTGACGACGGCGGCGGCCCGTCCGGACCGCGCTGCAAGGTCCCGAACAAGGAGGTGCGATGCAGAACGCGGAATCGAACCCAACCCCGCAACAGCAGCGGGAACAGATCAAGCAGAGCCCGGTGAAGACGCCCGCGGCCGGTGGCGACATGCCGGATGCGGCGACCCAGGCTGCCGAAGTGGCCAAACGGCCGCAAACGCCCGAATCGGTCGCGGGCAAAACGCCGACCGGCCTGCCGCCGATCGACGTCGACGCCCGCACGAGCGACAGCGGCGATCCGGTGCGCCGAGCCGCGAGCCGGATCGTCACGCTGGACAACGCGAACATGGCGGCGACCGACAACACCGTCGACGTCGACGGCAAGGGCATGGAGGCGCGCCAGGGAGCGTCGAAGTGGCAGGACAACGTGATCTATTCGAACGCGTCGCTCGACAACGCGGTGAACACGCCGGCCGACGGCCTCGGCGGCTTCGAAAGCCGTCCGGGCGGCAACATGCCGCTGATCGCCGCGCGGCCCGGCTGGCAGGTCACGTACGTCGGCGACGTCGACGTCGTGACCGAGCATGGCGCCGGCGCACGCGTCGAGCATGTGATTCGTTTCGAGCGCACCAGCAACTGACGGCGCGCCCGTCACGCGGCGGATCGCCGAACGGCGATCCGCCGCCATCATTTACTGCGGGCCGAGTTCCTGCGCCGACGTATCCGCGTCATTGCCTTGCGCGACCAGCACGTGAATGTCGTTCGGCGTCACGTCGGCGATGCCGCCCGACGGAATCGTCAGCAGCAGCCAGTCGGCGTTGTTGTTGATCGTCACCGGCGGAGTCGTCAGGATCGGCGCCTTGCTGCCGGCCGTCGTGACGATCACCTGATAGGTGCCGCCGTTCAGGTAGATCGAATCCTCGCCGGACGACGGCGACGCGTTCTGGTACGCGGCGCCGCTCAGCGTCGGGCTCTGCATCGTGATGTCGGTGCCCGGCGCCACGACGTAGACGTCGACGTTCTGCGCATTCGGCGACGCGTTGAAGCTGCGCACCCGCGCCTTGTCCGACAGCAGGGGCTTGGCGAACGGATCGTCGATCACCGAGATCAGCGTCGACTTGCTCGGCAGCGCGATCGTCGTGTAGTGGTGCCCGTTCGCGGCGCTGAAGGTCTGCGCCGCGATGGTCGTCGTCGTGCCCGACACGTCGTAGCTGGCGTTCTCCGTGCCGGAATCGATGTCGTGATAGCGCGTCACGCCCTTGTACGCGACGCCCGACGCGTCGATCTTCGCGTTCAGGTAGTAGTCGAGGTTCGGGCCGCTCGGCACCGCGTTGATGAAGCGGCCCTGCGGATGGGAGATGCCGAGCTCGGTGCCGACGTCGTTGCCGTCTCCACCGCATGCCGTGAGCATGGTGATGACCGAGCACAGCGCCACTATCGTTCGAATGGATTTCATGTCGTCCTCTCGTTCAGGAGTTACCTGCTGGCGATGCGGTGTCGCCGCGCGGAGCATCGCGCGGGACGCAGCGCCTGGATTGAAGAATGATTGCTGTCCGCCAGAGCGGCGGCGCATGGATGCCGCAACGCGCGTGCCCGCACGGCGAGATGCGCGCGATCGCGCCGACGGTGGGAGCGTTGCGCACGACGCGCGATGCGCGTGATGCGCGAGCGCGCGATTCGCGGCACACGTTTGTAAAAAGGAGCGATTGGGCGCGCCACGAGATGAGGCTCGCATCGCTGCCGGATCCGCACATGCAGGAAAAGCGTTTAAAACGCAACGCGATTCATGAGAGCAATGCGCGTGGACGTAGTCGATGGCTACTTCTTGTTGGTTGCGTGCGCATCGATCTGATTGGAGCAAACCATTGATGATGAGCAGTCCGCTGGACACGGGAGTTCGATGCGCATCCGCCGACGCACGCGTGACATGCGGGCGACCTCAGCGGCGCTCGACATGCTGAACACGCTCGGGGCGCTGCACCTCCGACCGAATACCCGCGCATCGGAGCATCGTGCTCCATGCATGAACCTATGCATGTCCTGCCGAGCGATCGGCAGTGCATCGAGCAGCGCGCACAGTTTCAGGTCGCCATGCGCCGCGCGCCGACGACTCCGCAAGCAACCGTCGACTCGCACAAACACCACGCGCCACGGCAACGACACAGCGCGTCCCGGGCGGCGCCACCCGCCGAGCGCCCAGCGATCGTTTAACCAGCCGAAACAATCTGTTCACTGAAAAGGGCATGATCTTCGGCGATCATGCAGGCATACTGTCGCCCATGTTGTCCGATGCCGTCGAATCGACGCGCGCTTGTCCTCATGTCCATCCCAGTACTGTTTCCATCCCTGCGATGGTTGACCATCGCGGCGGCTGCATGCTTGCTCGCCGCGTGCTCGACCGCCTCCGACGTGACCACGACGTCGAATCCGAACGTGTTCACCGTGTCCACGCGCACGGTCGGCGTGTCGACGACGTGGGCCGACGCCCATGAAAAAGCCGTCAGCGAAGCGACCAGCTACTGCACGCAGCGCGGGATGCGCGCCAGCATGAAACAGGAGTCGCTGAGCGCCGGCCGCCGCGTCGACGCGCGCTCGGAGCTGGCGTTCGAGTGCCATCCGACCTTCGAGACGGCGTCGAACCCGCGCAGCTGAGCATCGCGTCACCCGCACGACTGCGGCGATCCGCCGTGCAATCCGCGCTACCGGCCCGCGCCGCCGTCTACCGGCGGCGCGGGCCGTGTCGCGCGCATCTGGCGCGTCACGCCGGCTGCGCGTCGTACAGCTTCACGCACGCGGAGAAGTCGAGTCCGCCCAGCCCCTGCTGGCTCATCGACTGATAGAGCTGCTGCGCGAGCGCGCCCATCCACACCGGCTGGCGCGCGTGCCGCGCGGCTTCGGTCGCGAGCCCGAGGTCCTTCAGCATCAGGTTCGCGGCGAAGCCGCCGCTGTAGCCGCGCGCGGCGGGCGCCGCGGGCAGCACGCCCGGGTACGGGTTGCAGCTGTCCGAGCTCCAGCAGCGGCCGGTCGACGTGTTGATGATGCCGGCCAGCACCGCGGGCTCGATGCCGAGCGCCGCGCCGAGCGCCATCGCCTCCGACACGCCCATCATCGAGATGCCGAGCAGCAGGTTGTTGCAGATCTTCGCGATCTGGCCGGTGCCGGTGCCGCCGCAGTGCACGACGTTCTTTCCCATGTCGAGCAGCACCGGGCGGATCTGCTCGAACAGCGCGGCGTGAGCGCCGACCATGAAGGTCAGCGTGCCGGCTTGCGCACCGGCGGTGCCGCCGGACACCGGCGCGTCCGCGAACGCGGAGTCCCGCCGCGCGGCCGCGTCGGCGATCGCGCGCACCGTGCCGGGGTCGATCGTGCTGCAGTCGACCAGCGTCGCGCCGGCGCGCGCGCCCGCGAGCACGCCGTCGTCGCCGAGATAGACGGCGCGCACGTGCGGCGCTGCCGGCAGCATCGTGATCACGAGCGCGGCGCGCGCCGCCGCGTCGCGCGGCGAGCCGGCGGCGGTCGCGCCCGCGCGCATCGCGGCGTCGACCGCGTGCGCGTCGAGATCGAACACCGTCAGCGCGTGGCCGGCCTCGAGCAGGTTGGCGGCCATGGGGCCGCCCATGTTGCCGAGCCCGATGAATGCGATTTCCATGTTCCGGCTCCTCGCGTCAGCGCAGCGCGATCGTGGTGTTGACGCCGCCCGACGTCGCATCGTCGTCGAACCAGCGCGCGGTGACGGTCTTGGTCTGCGTATAGAACTGCACCACCTGCTTGCCGTACGGGCCGAGATCGCCGAGCTTCGAGCCGCGCGAGCCCGTGAAGCTGAAGTAGGGCACCGGCACCGGGATCGGGATGTTGATGCCGACCTGGCCGACGTCGATCTCGCTCTGGAACTTGCGCGCGGCCGCGCCGCTCTGCGTGAACAGGCCGACGCCGTTGCCCATCGGGTTGCGGTTGACGAGCGCGATCGCGTCGTCGAGCGTGTCGGCTTCGAGCACGACCACCACCGGCCCGAAAATCTCTTCCTTGTAGATCGACATCTCCGTCGTCACGTTCGAGAAGATCGTCGGGCCGACGAAATTACCCTGCTCGTAGCCCGGCACCTTCACGCCGCGGCCGTCGAGCAGCAGCGTCGCGCCGGCCTTCACGCCTTCGTCGATCAGCCCCGTGATGCGCGCGAGCGCGGCCTTCGACACGACCGGGCCGACGTCGGTGCCGGCCTCGTGCCCCGCGTTGACCTTCAGCTGCTTCGCCTTCTCGACGAGCTCCGGCAGCCAGTCGCGCGCGGCGCCCACCAGCACGACCACCGACGTCGCCATGCAGCGCTGGCCCGCCGCGCCGAAGCCCGCGCCGGCGAGCGCGTTCAGCGTCTGCTCGCGATGCGCGTCGGGCAGCACGACCGCGTGGTTCTTCGCGCCCATCATCGACTGCACGCGCTTGCCGTGCTCGCTGCCGAGGTTGTACACGTGCGTGCCGACGCGCGTCGAGCCGACGAACGAGATCGCCTTCACGTCCGGATGCGTGCACAGCCGGTCGACCGCGACCTTGCCGCCGTGCACCACGTTCAGCACGCCCGGCGGCACGCCGGCCTCGATCGCGAGCTCGACGAGCTGCATCGTCGACAGCGGGTCCTGCTCCGACGGCTTCAGCACGAACGTGTTGCCGCACACGATCGCCATCGGGAACATCCACAGCGGGATCATCCCGGGGAAGTTGAACGGCGTGATGCCCGCGCACACGCCGATCGGCTGGCGCAGCGTGTAGGTATCGACGCCGCCCGCGACGTTCTCCGCGAATTCGCCGAGCTGCAGCGTGCCGATCGAGCACGCATGCTCGACCACTTCGAGGCCGCGGAAGATGTCGCCCTGCGCGTCCGGCAGCGTCTTGCCCTGTTCGGCGGTCAGCGTTTTCGCGATGCGTTCGAGGTTGCGGCGCACGAGGTCCTGGAACTTCAGCATGATGCGCATGCGCGCGCCGATCGGCGTGGTCTTCCAGGTCTGGAACGCGCGCTGTGCGGACGCGATCGCGGCGTCGACCTCGTCGACGGTCGCATACGGCACGCGGCCGATCGTTTCCTGCGTCGCGGGGTTGACGATGTCGCCCCATTCGCGGGTGTGCGATTCGACGAACTGGCCGTCGATCAGCAGCTTGGCGGTGGGCAGCGCGACGGTGGCTTGAGGTACGGCGGCGTTCATGAACAATCTCCGAATAAAGAAGCGGCAATGCGATGAAAGGAGGCGGCCGCCGCGCATGCGCGGCGGCCGGCAGGTCAACGAATGGGGAGCGGGGCGGATCGTGCGGTCAATCGCGCGCGCGGCGCATCAGCCCCGTGCAGATCAGCGCGAACGCGCCGAGCCCGACGAGGTAGGCGATCACGTAATGCGGCTGGCCGCCGCCCGTCTTCAGCAGCGACGTGGCGATCATCGGCGCGAAGCCGCCGCCCAGCACGCCCGCGAGCTGCACCGACAGCGAGATCCCGCTGTAGCGGATCTCCGCCGGGAACTGCTTGGCGAACAGCAGCGACTCCGGCGCATACAGGATCGGGAACACGACGCCGAGGCCGAGCACGATCGCCCACCACGCGATCGACGTCTGCCGCGTGCCGAGCATCATGAAGAATGGCGCGACGAACGCGCACATCAGCACCAGGCCGATCGCGAACATCCGGCGCTGGCCGATGCGGTCGCTCAGGTGGCCGCACAGCGGCATCGTCACGAGCGACAGCGCGGCGCCCGCCGTGATCGCCTCCAGCATCGCGGCCTTCGGCAGATGCAGCTGCTGCGTTGCATACGCGAGCGCGAACGTGACGACCATGTAGAACCACGTGTTCTCGGCGGCGCGCGCGCCGACGATCGTCAGCACTTCGCGCGGATGCCGGCGGATCGCTTCGAGCACCGGCGACTTCACCGCCTTGCCCTGGCGCTTCATCTTCTCGAAGTCCGGCGATTCCGGCACCTTCGCGCGGATGAACGCGCCGAGGCCGACCAGCGCGATGCTCGCGAGGAACGGAATGCGCCAGCCCCACGACAGCATGTCCGCGTCGGGCAGCGCCGCCACCGCGGTCATCGCGAGCGACGACAGGATCAGGCCGAGGCCGACCCCCGTCTGCGGCAGGCTGCCGAACAGCCCCTTGCGGCCCGCGGGCGCATGCTCGACCGCCATCAGCACCGCGCCGCCCCATTCGCCGCCGACCGCCATCCCCTGCAGGAAGCGCATCGCGATCAGCAGCGCGGCCGCCCAGTAGCCGATGCTGTCGTACGACGGGATCAGCCCGATGACCATGCTCGGCACGCCCATCAGCAGCAGCGTGACCATCAGCATCGACTTGCGGCCGATGCGGTCGCCGAAGTGGCCGAACACGATGCCGCCCATCGGCCGGCCGATGAAGCCGACCGCGAACGTGCCGAATGCGGCGAGCGTGCCGACGACGGGATCGAGCGACGGGAAGAAGATGCGGTTGAAGACCAGCGCGGCGGCGGTGCCGTACAGGAAGAAGTCGTACCACTCGATCGTCGTGCCGGTCATGCTGGCCCAGCCGGCCAGCAGGTGGTCCTTCGCGGTTCGGGTGGGCGCGGGCGCGGCAAGCTCCGCGTGCTCGTCAAGGGTGGATCGGGTCTGCATGGCGTCTCCATCGTTATTTGCCCGCGGCTCGTGGTCCGCAGGTCACGGTCGAGTATAGTTATGCGCAGAATCCTGTAGTACCGACAAAGAAACCGGTTGGATGTGCAAATCTGCATATCGACGGCCGGCCCGGAGACCCTCCCACCTGAACCCCGCCCGCCGATGCGACACCACCCCGAGCCGGTATCCGGCAACCTGAACTGGGACGACCTGCGGTTTTTCCTGGAAGTGGCGCGCACGCAGCGCGCGAGCGGCGCCGCGAAGCGGCTCGGCGTCGACTACACGACCGTCGCCCGGCGCATCCGCGCGCTGGAGGAGGCGATGGGCACGCTGCTGTTCGACAAGTCGCGCTCCGGCGGTTTCGTGCTGACCGCCGAAGGGCAGCGGCTCGTCGCGTATGCGGATGCGATGGAGACGACCGTGCAGTCGGCCTGCGACCAGGTCGCCAATACCGGGCATGCGCTGTCGGGGCATGTGCGGATCGGGTCGACGGAAGGCTTCGGGTGCTTTTTTCTTGCGCCGCAGCTTGCGCAGTTTCGCGCCGCGCATCCGCATGTGACGGTCGACCTGCTGCCGGTGCCGCACTTCGTCAGCCTGACGAAGCGCGAGGCCGATCTTGCGATCACGCTCGAGCGGCCTGAGCGCGGGCCTTACGTGTGCACGAAGCTGTGCGATTACCAGTTGCGGCTTTATGCGACGCGGGCGTATCTGACGAGTCATCCGCCGATTGCGGGCGTGGGCGATCTGGCCGCGCACACGTTCATCAGCTACGTCGACGATCTCGCGTTCAGCAGCGAGCTGCTGTATCTGGAACGCGCGGTGCCCGGGGCGACGGCGGGGCTGCGCACGACGAGCGTGATCGCGCAGTATTTCGCGGCGCTGCAGGGCGGGGGGCTGGCGATCCTGCCTTGCTTCATCGCCGCGCAGCAGCCGGCGCTCGTGCCGGTGCTGGCGGACGAGGTGGTCGTGACGCGGTGCTTCTGGCTGACTTGCCGGGAGGATTTGCGGAAGTTGCGGCGGGTGACGGCGCTGTGGGATTACCTGCGCGCGGCGGCCGAGCTCAATCGCGCGTTGCTGATGGGGGAGTCGGCGCAGTTGCGCTTCGTCGGCGATCCGCCGTGACGCGGTGCCGGGCGGCCGGCGCGGCGCATGCCCGCGCGCGACGGCGCAGCGTCGGGAAACGGTTCCACAGGCAGGCGCCATGGGCGTGCGCGCGCGTGAATCGTCGGATAAATCGGGGCGCCGTTGGGGCCGCGTGGATTGACTGAGCGTAAGCCCCGATGCGAGCGAGAGTACTGTTTTGTATGGATTGGTGTTAAATGTAAGGGCGTGCGCGCTCGGGGCGGGCACGAAAGGGGACGCACCGCGGGGCCTGTCGACGCGGGGCGATAAAGAGTGCACATAAAACCAACGAATCGGGCGCAATAGCCCGGTCGAACTGACGGCAGCATTCATATTGAATACCGAACCGCAAAGTTCTCGCTACAGCGCCGGGCTCGCAGCGGAAGTGCTCGCGTCCGAGCAGAGCGTGCTGCGGCTGATCACGCGCAACACGCCGCTGCCCGAGTTGCTCCTCGAGGTATGCCGGCGTGCCGAGGCGTTGCTCGGCGACGGGGCGGCCTGCTCGATCCTGCTGCTCGATGCGGATCGCATCCACATGCACGTCGGCGCGGCGCCGTCGCTGCCTGAACAGTACAGCGCCGCGATCGAAGGCCTGCCGATCGGGCCGGCCGTCGGTTCGTGCGGCACGGCGATGTACGAACGCCGGATGGTCGCGGTCGAGGACATCGCAACGGACCCCCTGTGGGACGCCTACAAGGGCCTCGCGCTGCCGCTCGGCCTGCGCGCGTGCTGGTCGGTGCCGTTCCAGGACGAAACGGGCGCGGTGCTCGGCGCGTTCGCGGTCTACCATCGCGCGCCGCGCCGGCCGACCGACGAGGAAACGGCGCTGCTGCGCGACATCAGCAGCAGCGTCGGGCTCGCGGTGCACCAGGACCGGATCGCCCGGCAGCTTGCGCGCAGCGAAGAACATCACCGGCTCGTCGTCAACAGCCTGAACGAGGGCATCCTCGTCGTGTCGCGCGACGGCACCGTGACCGCGAGCAACCCGAGCGCGCACCGGATGCTGCGCGTGCAGGGCGATCTGGTCGGGCGCCGGCTGTCGACGGTGATTCTCTACAAGGTGCACGAGGACGGCACGCCGATCCCGCCGGACGACTGGCCGAGCCGGCGCGCGCTCGTCACGGGCGCCTCGCAGCTCGACTATGCGGCGGGCTTCGGGCTCGCGGACGGCGACATGATCTGGGTCAGCGGCAACGCGGTGCCGATCGTGAAGCCGGGCGACGCACAGGCCGGCTCGGTGCTGCTCTCGTTCAACGACGTGGGCCCGGTGCGCGAAGCGCAGCAGAAGCTGCGCTACCTCGCGACGCGCGACGCGCTGACTGGCCTCTACAACCGCCGCTGGCTCGCGGATCGAATGCGCGACCTGTTCGGCGTGCACGACGGCGCCGCCGAAGCCGCGCGCATCGCGATCCTGTTCATCGATCTCGACGGCTTCAAGAAGGTCAACGACACGTCCGGCCATGATGCGGGCGACGCATTGCTGCGCAGCGTCGCGTCGCGGCTCGCGGGCTGCGTCGGCGAACGGCACGCATTGACGCGCGTCGGCGGCGACGAGTTCGTGATCCTGGTCGACGACTACGACGCGCCGGACGATCTCGCCGCGCTCGCGCGACAGGTGATCGACGCGATCGCGCGGCCATTCGACGTGGCGAACAACGAGTACTACCTCGGCGTGTCGATCGGCATCAGCCTCGCGCCGCGCGACGGCGACGACGCGGCAACGCTGATGCGCAACGCGGATTCCGCGATGTACGACGCGAAGCAGCGCGGGCGCAACACCTTCACGTTCTTCACCGCGCAACTGAACCAGCGGCTGCAGCGCCGTTTCGCGATCGAGCAGTCGCTGCGCCGCGCGCTCGCGTCGAACGCATTGCGGCTCGCGTACCAGCCCGTCGTCGACGGCCGCAGCGGGCGCACGGTCGGCGCGGAGGCGCTGCTGCGCTGGACCAGCGCGGAGCTCGGGCCGCTGTCGCCGGCGGAGTTCATCCCGGTTGCCGAGGACACGGGCCTGATCGTCGCGATCGGGCAATGGGTGCTCGAAACCGCGTGCCGCCAGGCGGCCGAATGGCGCCGCACGATCGCGCCGGACCTGATGATGGCCGTCAACCTGTCGCCGCGGCAGTTCCACGATGGGCTCGTCGAATCGGTCGACCGCTGCCTCGCGCAGGCGGGGCTCGACCCGTCCGCGCTGGAGCTGGAGATCACCGAAGGGCTGCTGATGTACGACACCGACACGGTGCTGCCGATGCTCCGGGCGCTCGCGGACATGAACGTGCGGATCTCGGTCGACGACTTCGGCACCGGCTATTCGTCGCTGTCCTACCTGAAGCGCTTTCCGCTGCACAACCTGAAGGTCGACCGCTCGTTCGTGTCGGGCGTGCCGGAACACCGGGATGCGGTCGCGATCACGCAGGCCGTGGTCGCGATGGCGCATTCGCTCGGGATGAAGGTCACGGCCGAAGGCGTCGAGACCGAAGCGCAGTCGTCGTTCCTGCGGCAGATCGGCTGCGACAAGCAGCAGGGCTACCTGTTCAGCCGGCCGCTCGAGCCGGCCGAATACGCGCGCCGGCTCGTCGCGCCGTAAGCCGCGCGAAGCCGCGCGCGGCGCGCTCCGGCGTCAGGCGGGCGGCGTGCCCCCGTGCGCGCCGCCTTGCTCCGCCGGCGCGGCCACGTCGATCGCGACGCGGTTCTTGCCATCGCGCTTCGCACGGTACAGCGCGCGGTCCGCGGCCTCGAGCAGCGAGGTCGTCGGCGCATCGATCGTCGGCACGATGCTCGCGCCGCCGATGCTGATCGTCACGTAGCGGCCGGTCGACGACTGCTCGTGCAGCAGCTTCAGCGCCTCGATCGCGAGGCGAATTTTCTCGGCGAGCAGGCGCAGGCCGCCCGGCGACGTGCCGGGCAGCACGACCGCGAATTCCTCGCCGCCGAAGCGCGCCGCGAGATCGCCCGCCCGGCCGAGGCAGCGCTCGACGGTGGCGGCGATCTGCTTGAGCACGTCGTCGCCGGACACGTGGCCGTAGGTGTCGTTGTACAGCTTGAAGTTGTCGACGTCGATCATCAGCAGCGACAGCACCGCGTGCTCGCGCGCGCCGCGCCGCCATTCGGCGCTCAGGTACTCGTCGAGATAGCGCCGGTTCGACAGGCCGGTCAGGCCGTCCGAGTGCGTGAGGCGGCGCAGTTCGAGGTTCGCCTGCAGGAGCTGCTGCTGCGACTGCCGCAGCGCGCGGTACGCTTCGTCGCGCTGCAGCTGGTTCACGTACGAGCGCGAGTGGTAGCGGATGCGCGCGACCAGCTCGATGCGGTCCGGCAGCTTCACGAGATAGTCGTTCGCGCCGGCGGTGAACGCCGCGCTCTTGATCTCCGGCTCGTCCTTCGTCGACAGCACGATGATCGGCACGTCGCGGGTCGCCGGATTCGCGCGGTACGCCTTCACGAGGCTCAACCCGTCGGTGCCAGGCATCACGAGGTCCTGCAGGATCACGGTCGGCCGCGTGTCGATCGCGACGGCCAGTGCGTCGTCCGAGCGCGGGCAGTAGTGGAAGTCGATCCCTTCCTCGTCGACGAGTGCGCGCCGGATCGCCTCGGCAACGATCGTCTGGTCGTCGACGAGCAGCACCATCGCCGGGGTGTCGGCGGTCGGCGTGCGCGGCCCGCGCGCGCTGTCGAGCGCCGCATGCGAGCCGCCGGGCGGGCGGGTGAAGTCACTGGTCATGATCGATGCCGGATTGCGCGATGGCTGAGGGAGTGTGGCGGCGTTTCATCGGGATCGGATCCGCGCGAACGCGGCCGGTCGGCCGGCGCTCGCGCCTGCATGCCGGCGCGGCGCGCCAACGGTTGCGCGCGAGACCGCCGAACGCAGCGGCAGGCGGGCCGCGCAGCGCGCCATTATCGCGCCGGATGCGGGAACGTGCCGGATGCCCGCGCAGGCACGACGCGATGTCGCACGCGGGTCGGGGTTGCCGGCCGACGCGCCGCCTCGGCGGCGCGGCTCGGGTCAATGGCTGCGCGCGTAGCCCTGTATCAGCGCCCGCATCATTCCTTCGACGGTCGCGTCGCGCAGGTCGTCTTCCTGCTCGACGTCCTCGACGAGCGCGGCATAGGCGGTGGCGAGCGTCACGCGGTCGACTTCGTGGCGCTGTTCCATCAGCGTCACCATGCCGTCCTTCGCCAGATGGGCGGAGAACGCGCGGCTGCCGATGGTCTCGTATACGTCAATCATGGCGGCTCTCCCATACGTTGCGTATGCTTTCCAGTCTAGGGCATGTTCGCGCTAATAACGGGCCAGCCCCACGAACGAACTTTTCCAAACAGGGAACGAGCCTTTGCGCGCGCAGGGCGTCGTCGTTCGTCGTTGCAATAGCTACTACGGCTATCGCGCCCTCTCTTTTTGCCCGGCGGGCGCAAAGGCTCGTTCGCAAGCCCGTTATCAGCGTGAACATGCCCTGGTCGCCGCACCGGTGCCGCGCCACGCGGCCCGGCGTGCGCCCGTGCCGGCGCGACGCGCCGCGCACCGGCGCCATGCGGCCGCCGCAGCCTGCCGACGGCGCGCCGCCGCCGCGTGCCGGCACGCTTCAACGTTTACCCGAAGCCGCAAATCATCGACTTTTTATCGATAAATTCTCGTGTTAGATTTTGCCGCCTGAACCCGGTCGAAACCGGGCCTGCGGCGTGCCGGGACGGCGCCGCGCATCCAACGGAAGGAGCGGCAATGCTGGTGCTGATTGGGGTGCCGATCGTCGTGATCGGTTTCGCGCTGCGCTTCAACGCGCTGCTGGTCGTGACGATCGCCGGGCTCGCGACGGGGCTGGCGGGCGGGATGGACATCGTCGGCATCGTGAGCGCGTTCGGCAAGGCGTTCGCCGAGAACCGCTACATGGGCCTCATCTGGCTGACGCTGCCGGTGATCGCGCTGCTCGAGCGCAACGGACTGAAGGAGCAGGCGAAGCGGATGATCTCGCGCGTGCACGCGGCGACGACCGGGCGCGTGCTGATGCTGTACTTCGTGCTGCGCCAGGTGAGCGCCGCGCTCGGCCTCACGTCGCTCGGCGGCCACGCGCAGATGGTGCGGCCGCTGATCGCGCCGATGGCCGAGGCCGCGGCGGTCGGCCGCCACGGCGAGCTGCCGGAGTCGGTGCGCCAGCAGATCCGCGCGCACGCCTCGGCGGCCGACAACGTCGCCGTGTTCTTCGGCGAAGACATCTTCATCGCGATCCAGTCGATCCTGCTGATCAAGGGCTTTCTCGAACAGAACGGCATCTCGATCGAGCCGCTGCAGCTGTCGGTGTGGGCGATTCCGACCGCGCTCGCCGCGCTGCTGATCCATTGCGCGCGGCTCGCGCTGCTCGACCGGCGGCTGTCGCGCGGCTTCGGCGCGTTCGCGCGGGAGGGCGCGGGATGATCGGTCTCGAACCGCTGTACTCGGTGGCCGGCGCGATGTTCGCCGCGTTCGCGTGCTTCAACCTGATGGATCGCACGAACCCGCGCCGCGTCGTCAATTTCGCGTTCTGGGCCATCTATGCGCTGACGTTCCTGTTCGGCGCGCTGCTGCCGCACTTCGTGACGGGCTGTCTCGCGATCGCGCTGGCGCTGATCGCCGGCTCGGGCAAGCTCGGCCGCGGCAAGTCCGACGAAGCCGGCGAGGCGGCGGCCGCGCGGCGCGCGGCGAACGCGCTGCGCTTCGGCAACCGGCTGTTCCTGCCCGCGCTGCTGATTCCCGTCGTCACGCTGATCGGCACGTTCGTGCTCAGGCTCGTGCCGTTCGTCGAACCGAAGAGCGTGACGCTGATTTCGCTCGTGCTCGGCACGCTCGTCGCGTTCGCCGTCGCGCTCGCGATGCTGCGCGATTCGCCCGTTCATGCGCTGAAAGAGGCGCGTCACACGATGGACGCCGTCGGCTGGGCCGCGATCCTGCCGCAGATGCTCGCGGCGCTCGGCGCGCTGTTCGCGCTCGCGGGCGTCGGCGGCGTGGTGTCGGGGCTCGTGCGCGACTGGGTGCCGGTCGATTCGCCGTTCGCGGTCGTTGCCGCATACACGGTCGGGATGGCGCTGTTCACGATGATCATGGGCAACGGGTTCGCGGCGTTCCCGGTGATGACGGCCGGCATCGGCCTGCCGCTGATCGTCCATCAATTTCACGGCAACCCGGCGATCCTCGGGGCGATCGGGATGCTGAGCGGCTTCTGCGGTACGCTGGCGACGCCGATGCCCGCGAGCTTCGACATCGTGCCGGCCGCGCTGCTGGAACTGAAGGACAAGAACGGCGTGATCAAGGCGCAGTGGCCGACCGCCGTGCTGCTGCTGGCCGTCAATACGCTGCTGATGTACGCGTTCGTATTCCGCTACTGACGAGACCCCATGACCGACCGACTGACTGCCGAGCTGGCCGCGAAATTCGCGTCGCTCGCGCTCGCGCACCTGACGCGCGAATATCCGAACCGGCTCACGCACTCGCTCGCCGGCCCGCAGGACGTGCAGGGGCCGCGCGCGCTGCATCCGATCTTCTACGGCAGCTACGACTGGCATTCGTGCGTGCACGGCTACTGGCTCGTGCTGCATCTGCTCGAACGCTACCCGACGCTGCCGGAGGCGGAGCGCATCGTCGCCGTCGTCGACGCGCATTTCACCGACGCGCACGTCGCGGGCGAGCGCGCGTATCTCGCGCTGCCGCATAACGGCGGCTTCGAGCGGCCGTACGGCTGGGCGTGGCTGCTCGCGCTCGCCGCGCAGCTCGAGCGGCTCGCGCTGAAGGGCGCGCTGCCGCAGGCCGCGCGCTGGGCGAAGGCGTTCGCGCCGCTGACCGATGCGTTCGTCGCGCGCTTCGAGGTGTTCCTGCCGAAGGCGACCTATCCGGTGCGCGTCGGCACGCATTTCAACACCGCGTTCGCGCTGGCGCTGACGCTCGAGTTCGCGCGCGACACGCAGCGCGACGGGCTTGCGGCGCTGATTGCCGACACCGCGAAGCGCTGGCATCTGAACGACGCCGCGTGCCAGGCGTGGGAGCCGTCCGGTGACGATTTCCTGTCGCCCGCGCTGATGGAGGCGGAGCTGATGCGGCGGGTGCTCGCGCCGGCGGAATTCGATGCCTGGTTCGCGCGCTTCCTGCCCGATCTCGCGCGCGGCGAGCCGGCGACGCTGTTCTTGCCGGCGACGGTGAGCGACCGCAGCGACGGCAAGATCGCGCATCTCGACGGCTTGAACCTGAGCCGCGCGTGGTGCCAGCGCGCGCTCGCGAACGCGCTGCCGGACGGCGATGCGCGCCGCGCGCGCTTGCTCGACGCGGCCGACCGGCACCTGGGCAGCGCGCTCGCGCATGTCACCGGCGACTACATGGGCGAGCACTGGCTCGCGACGTTCGCGACGCTCGCGCTGGAGGCGTGACGCGCGAGACCTCGCTGACGGCAAGGTCATGAGCGGCGGCCATACTCGCTGCTCGGGCCGTTTCTCGTTTCGCGCAAAGCGGCCATCCGCCAGTTCGCTGCATCGTCATGGACAAGCCGGCTGCGCGTGCAGGCGGCGGACGCGGTTCGGGGCAATCCTGAGCGTCAATTCGAATGCGTATGATTCGCATTTGCGTCCGCAATTCCAGGAATTGTCGCCAAATATGTAAATAGTCGATTGGTTTTTGTACTAGATCGATTGACTCGCTCGTGCACGATAGCGAGCGTCTTTGCACCGGGCGCAACACCACTTTCCATCCGCGCTTTCGCCCGGCGCGGAGGGGACTCGATACACTTTCGCCTCGATTTGACGAGGCCCGGTCACGCGGCCGTGAGAAATGGAGACAGGATGGATACGAACGGCGCGGCGGTAGTCACGTACCGCGGAAATGCGATCGAGAACACGCACGCGGCGCACGTCGCGGTGGTGGATGCGCAAGGCAGGCTGCTGTACCGGCTGGGCGACCCGTTCCGGATGACGCTCGCGCGCTCGGCGGCCAAGCCGGCGCAGGCGTTGTCCGTGCTCGAGACGGGCGGCCCCGACAGGTTCGGCTTCGACGAAGCGGACCTGGCGCTGATGTGCGCGTCGCACAGCAGCGAGGACCGCCACGTCGAGCGAACCCGCGCGATGCTGGCCAAGGTGCACGCGCAGGAATCGGACCTGCGGTGCGGCGGGCATGCGCCGCTGTCGGATGCGGTGCTGCGCTCATGGATCAGGCGCGATTACACCCCGACCGGGGTGTGCAGCAACTGCTCGGGCAAGCATGTCGGCATGCTGGCCGGCGCGCAGGCGATCGGCGCGGCGATCGCGGATTACCATCTGCCCGACCATCCGATGCAGGTGCGGGTGAAGCGCGCCGTCGCCGAAGCATGCGGGTTGCGCGACGATGAGGTCGAGTGGGCGATCGACGGCTGCAACCTGCCCACGCCGGCGTTTCCGCTCGACCGGCTCGCGCGTCTCTACGCGTCGCTCGCCGACAGCGCGGATGCGGTCGAAGCCGGCAGCGTCGCGACCACCGATCGCGTGCGCGCGCTCGCGCGCATCCATCGGGCGATGACGGCGCATCCGGAGCTGGTCGCCGGAGATGGCCGCTACTGCACGGTGCTGATGAACGCGTTCGAAGGGCAGGTGGTCGGCAAGCTCGGCGCGGATGCGTGCTACGGGCTCGGCGTGCGCGCCTGCGCACGCACGCGCGAACTCGGCGCGCAGGGCGCGCTCGGCATCTCGGTCAAGATCGAGGACGGCAACATCGACGTGCTGTACATGGTCGTCAGCGAGCTCCTGGAGCGGCTGCGGATCGGCACGGCGGCGCAGCGCGAGCAACTGGCGGCGTTCCATCGTCCGCCGATGCCGAACACGCAGGGCGTCGAGACCGGTCACGCGCGCTTCCCGTTCGAGCTGCAACCGGCCTGACGCGAACCGCCGCGCCGGGCGCGGAAAGCGCTCGGCCGCTGCACACGCCGTGGAGCCCGGTATCCGAACGGACCATGGCGATGTCGCTGCCGCTGACCCTGACGCGCGCATGCCCGGCGCGACGCCGGCCATGCGATTGCACGGCCGCCGCCGCGCCGGTTACGCGAGCGCGTCGCGAATCTTCATCAGCTCGACCTCCGACAGCTCGCCGATGTGCGCGAGATGTTCGGCCAGAAAGTCCTTCAGCACGCGCAGCTTCGCCGAGCTGCGCCGGTTTGCCAGATACGCCATGTAGATGAAGTCGCCGGTCAGCTTGTTCTGCAGCCGATAGCGGGGCAGGACGACCTCGAGCTGGCCGCTCGCCAGCAGATCACGCACCAGCCAGATCTCGAACTCCGCGATGCCGAGTCCCGCACGGGTGGCGTCGAGCAGCAGCTCCGAGTGGTCCGAGACCAGGTTCCCCGCCGGCAGGATGCTGTGCCGCGCGTCTGCGTCGACCAGCTCCCAGCGCGGGTCGCCTTCGGGGTGGACGTAGCGCAGGCAATTGTGCTGCTGCAGATCCTGCGGCGTCGCCGGACGCCCGCAGCGATCGAGATAGGCGGGCGACGCGCACAGGATGCTGTCGTTGCGCGACAGCCGCTGCACGACCAGGTTGTCGAGGTAGTTCTCGCCTTCGTGGATGTCGAGGTCGAAACCGCCGGCGACCAGGTCGTTGTGGTTGTCGGTCAGCCGGACGTCGAGCTGGATCGTCGGGTACTGCGCGAGAAACGGCGCGATCAGCGGCGCGAGATGGCGCCGGCCGAACGCGACCGGCGCGGTGAGCTTGAGCGGGCCGCTGGGCCGCGCATTCAGCTCGGCGACGACGCGCAGCGTGTCGTCGAGATCCGCGATCAGCGTGACGGCCCGTTCGTGGTAGATGCTGCCGGCTTCCGTCAGCGTCACGCTGTGCGTGGAGCGGTGCAGCAGCGGCACGCCGAGTGCCTCTTCGATCGCCGACACCTTGCGCGCGACGGTGGACGTCGACACGCGCATCTCCTTCGCGACCGCGGAAAAACTCCCCGTTTCGACCACCCGCACGAATGCGCGCATCGCGCCGAGGTGATCGATGCCGGTGTCTCTCGCCATGGTGTTCATCCGTCTCCTGCTGTTGCGTTCCACGCAAAACCGCTTTCGATAATACAGAAACGAGCATCACTCTGCAAAGGCATAGAATGCGATCCCGCGCGTCGGACAGCGGTGCACGCCGCCGTTTTCGGCAGCGCAACGAGACAACAGGAGGGACACCATGACGGAACGCGGCTTTCGCGTCGAAGCGGATCTATTAGGGCAGCGAAACGTGCCCGACTCGGCGTACTACGGCGTCCATACGCTTCGCGCGAAAGAGAACTTCGACATTTCCGGCCGCAGCATCGCGTCGTTTCCCTACCTGATCATCGCGCTGGCGGCCGTGAAGGAAGCGGCCGCCGACGCCAACTGCGAACTCGGGCTGCTGCCGCAGGCGTACCGCGACGCGATCGCCGCGGCGTGCGTCGAGATCCGCGAAGGCCACCTGCACGACCAGTTCGTCGTCGACATCATCCAGGGCGGCGCGGGCACGTCGACCAACATGAATGCGAACGAGGTGATCTGCAACCGGGCGCTGGAAATCATGGGGCACGCGCGCGGCGAGTATGACTATCTGCACCCGAACGAGCACGTCAATCTCGCGCAGAGCACGAACGACGTCTATCCGACCGCGCTGCGGATCGCGACGTGCTTCGCGATCGAGCATCTGCTCGAGGCGATGGCGCACCTGCGCGACGCGTTCGACGAGAAGGCCGACGCATTCGCCGGGCTCCTGAAGCTCGGGCGCACGCAGTTGCAGGACGCCGTGCCGATGACGCTCGGCCAGGAGTTCTCCACCTATGCGGTGATGCTGACGGAGGACATCGCGCGCCTGCAGGAGGCGGGCGCGCTGATTCGCGAGATCAATCTCGGCGCGACGGCGATCGGCACCGGGATCACCGCGCATCCGGACTATGCGGCCAAGGCGCTCGCGGCGCTGCGGCGCATCACCGGCGTCGACCTGAGCACCGCGCCGAACCTCATCGAGGCGACGCAGGACTGCGGCGCGTTCGTGCAGATCTCCGGCGTGCTCAAGCGGATCGCGGTCAAGCTGTCGAAGACCTGCAACGACCTGCGGCTGCTGTCGAGCGGGCCGCGCGCCGGGCTCGGCGAGATCAACCTGCCGCCGATGCAGGCCGGCTCGTCGATCATGCCCGGCAAGGTGAATCCGGTCATCCCGGAAGTCGTCAACCAGGTGGCGTTCGAAGTGTTCGGCAACGACCTGACCGTGACCTTCGCCGCCGAAGCCGGCCAGCTTCAGCTCAACGCGTTCGAGCCGGTGATCGCGAGCGCGCTGTTCCGCAGCTTCGGCCACCTGACGGCGGCCTGCATGACGCTCGCCGACAAGTGCGTGAAGGGCATCACCGCGAACCCCGAGCGGCTGCGCGAAACCCTGGAGCGCTCGGTGGCGCTCGCGACCGCACTCAATCCGTACCTCGGCTACAAGCGCGCCACTGCCGTCGCCAAGGAGGCGCACGAGAGCGGCAAGTCGATTCGCGAGGTCGTGCTGGAACACCGGCTGATGACCGATGCGCAACTCGACGACGCGCTGCAACCCGAAGCGCTGATCCGCCCGCGCGCTTACTGATTTCGGCCACGCGGCGCCGGCGCCTGCCGCCGGCCGCCCGCGCGCCGTTCCCGCGGCGCCGCGTCGGCGGCGCGACACATCAAGAAACGGAGACACACCATGAAGCACGTCAGCGAGCGCGCGCCGGCCAAGACCGGCGGCGCGCAACCCCGCGATGCCGAGCGCGACGCGATGTTCGCGTCGCACGAGGCCGGCTATGAACAGAAGCTCAAGCCGCGCCACGTGCAGATGATCGCGATGGGCGGCGCGATCGGGACCGGGCTGTTCCTCGGCGCCGGCGGCCGCCTGCAGCACGCGGGGCCCGCGCTGGCGCTCGTCTATCTCGTCTGCGGGATCTTTGCATTCCTGATCATGCGCGCGCTCGGCGAGCTCGTGATGCATCGCCCGACCAGCGGCAGCTTCGTGTCCTACGCGCGGGAATTCATGGGCGAGCGGGCGTCGTTCGTCGCGGGCTGGATGTACTACCTGAACTGGGCGACCACCGGCATCGTCGACATCACGGCGGTCGCGATCTACATGAAGTACTGGGCGGTGTTCTCGGACGTGCCGCAATGGGTGTTCGCGCTCGGCGCGCTCGCGATCGTGTCGACGGTGAACATGATCGGCGTGAAGATGTTCGGCGAAATGGAGTTCTGGTTCTCGCTCGTCAAGGTCGGGACGCTCGCGCTGTTCCTCGCGGTCGGCGCGGTGTTTCTCGCGAGCGGCCATCCGGTCGCCGGGCAGATGCCGGGCCTGCATCTGGTCGCCGATCACGGCGGGATCTTTCCGCACGGGCTCCTGCCGGCGGTGCTGATCGTGCAGGGCGTCGTGTTCGCGTACGCGAGCATCGAGCTCGTCGGGGTCGCGGCGGGCGAGACCGCCGATGCGCGCAAGGTGCTGCCGAAGGCGATCAACAGCGTGATGTGGCGCATCGCGCTGTTCTACGTGGGCTCGGTCGTGCTGCTGGTCACGCTGCTGCCGTGGTCCGCCTACAGCGCGCACGAAAGCCCGTTCGTGACCTTCTTCGGCAAGCTCGGCGTGCCTTACGTCAGCACCGTGATGAACGTCGTGGTGCTCACGGCCGCGATGTCGAGCCTGAACTCCGGGCTCTATTCGATGGGGCGCGTGCTGCGCGCGATGGCGATGGGCGGGTCCGCGCCCCGGTTCGTTTCCAGGATGAGCGCGCGCGGCGTGCCTTACGGCGGCATCCTGTTTACGGTCGCGATCAACGCGATCGGCGTGCCGCTGAACTACATCGTGCCGGCGCAGGCGTTCGAGATCGTGCTGAACATGGCGTCGCTCGGCATCATCGCGACGTGGGGCTTCATCGTGGTGTGCCAGATCCTGTTCCGCCGCAAGGTCCGGCGCGGCGAGCTGAGCGACGTTCCGTTCCGGATGCCCGGCGCGCCGTTCACGTCCTGGCTCACGCTCGCGTTCCTGCTCGCGGTGCTGGTCCTGATGGCGTTCGACTATCCGGGCGGCACCTGGACCATCGCGATGATTCCGGTCGTCGCGCTCGCGCTGACGGTCGGCTGGCGTCTGGCGAAGCGCGGCTCGGCGCGCGATGCCGCTGCTGCGGCCGCGGCCCAGGCTGCCTCGCCGATCGCCGCCGATCCCGCGGGCAGCGTCTGACGATGCCGGCCGCGCGCGCCGGCGCCCGGCCGGCCCACCGCGCTCAGTTCAAGCCGAACCGCGCACCGATCCATTGGCTGAAATCGGCCGCCATCTGCGCGGTGAGTTCGTGGCCGGCGTCGTAGCGCCACGTGTCGTGCGCGACGCCGAGCGCCGTCAGCTTCGCGTCGGCCGTGTCGGCCCATGCGAGCGGCAGCTTGTCGTCGAAGCGGCCGTGCATCACCAGCGCGTGCAGCGGCTTCAACGCGTCGCGCGGTGCGATCAGCGGATCGATTTCCGGCAGGATGCGCCCGCACAGCACCGCGAACGCGGCGACGTCGGCCGGCGACGTGAGCGCGACGCTCGCGCTCATGATGCCGCCCTGGCTGAAGCCGGCGATCGCGACGGGCAACGCGGCGGCTTGCTGCGCGGCGTCGCGCGCGCGTAGCGCGCGCAGCAGCGCGATCAGCTTCAGGCGGCTCGCATCGGCGCGGGCCGCGTCGATTTCCGGGCCGTTCGGGCCGAAGCGCACCGGAAACCATGCATGCTGGCCTGGCCCGAACGCCAGCGGCGCGCGCAGGAACGCGATTTCGATGCGCGGGTCGATCGTATCGGCCAGGTTCAGCAGATTGGTTTCGTTGCCGCCGACGCCGTGCAGCAGCAACAGGCGGCCCGCCGGGCGGCCGACGGCCGCGCGCAGCCGGTAGTGGAGGCCCGATTCGGGGTCGGTGGTCAGCTGGGCAACGTCGGTCATCGCGTGGGTCCGGTAGCGAAACGATCCGACAGTCTATGCCGCGCAGCCGGCAGAGTGAACCGCCGGATGGTGATTGATCCTTTCCCGACAGGAATGAATGCCGTCCGGCATCGCGGCCGGCGCTGCGTCGCGCGTATTGCGAATCAGCCACCGGAAAACTGCCGCCAAATGTCCGGCCGGCAGCCAGCCGACCTCGACGATTTGCAGGCGTTCTGCCGGAATCGACACCATTTCAATCGCCGGATTACGAATGGAAAGCGCATATCCGAATTCGTCCGTCGCCGCGCTGAAAGGAGATGGCGAACCCTTGCCGGACAACGATTAACGGCCGATTCCGTCGGAACTTTAGGAATTCGGCTGCGCAATTAATCATTGCAATTTCATCAACGATCCATTGATTTCCGGTCATCGGACCGTCATACACCATCCCCGATAATTCGCCGCTCATATTCTTTCAATAGACCAGAGGGCGATTGAAGCCGGATCGCTACGGGGAACTGTACACATGACCATTCGTCATCGCATCACGTTGCTTGTCGTCCTGACCTTTCTCGCGTTGTCGGCGATCGGCGCCTATGCCGTCTACCAGACGCGCAAGAGCGCGTCCGAGGTCCGGCAGGTGACGCAGGGCATCGTGCCGAGCGCGCTCGCGTCGGCGGACGTCGTGTCCGACGTGAAGAACATTCAGATCGCGACGATGACGCTGATCTACGCGCCGGACGCCAACACCGCCGCGCAGGCGCGCGACGAGCTGAAGGTGAAGGAGGCGGCGCTGCGCGCGGCGCTCGACGTGCAGGCGAAGTCGGCCGCGAGCCATGCGCAGGAAGGTCTCGTCGCGCAGGCGAAGGACAGCGCCGCCAACTATTTCGCGGCGATCGACGACACCGTGAAGATGAAGGCCGACGGCAAGGCCGAGATGGCGCAGGCCTACCTGTTCGCGAACGTCGCGCAATATCGCGACGAGCTCGAAGGCATCGTCGAGACGCTGCGCGTCGAGAAGAACCGCCAGAAGGACGACGCGATCAGCGCGCTGAACGGGATGCTGGCGACGACGGCCACCGCGATCGCCGGCGTGGCCGGCACGGTGATCGTGCTGCTGACCGCGCTCGGCTTCGTGCTGTACCGCCAGATCACGCGCCCGCTCAGCCGGATGCAGACGATGATGAGCGAGATCGCGACGAGCCAGGATTTCACGCGCCGCGTGCCGGTTGGCCGGATGGACGAGATCGGCCACTCGATCGTCGCGTTCAACGGGATGATCGAGAAGATCCAGGAGAATTCCGCGCAGCTCAAGCAGAAGACCGCCGACATCCAGGCGATGCTGCAGAACATGCAGCAGGGCATCCTGACCGTCGTCGACGGCGGCGTCGTGCATGCCGAATACTCGGCGTACCTCGAGACGATCTTCGAAACGCAGGAGATCGCGGGCCGCGACCTGATGGCGCTCGTGTTCGACGATTCGAACCTCGGCCCGGACGCGCGCTCGCAGGTCGAGGCGGCCGTGCATGCGTGCCTCGGCGAGGACAGCATGAACTTCGAATTCAACGAGCACCTGCTCGTCAACGAGGTCGCGAAGCGCATGCCGGACGGCCGCGACAAGTGGCTCGACCTGAGCTGGTCGGCGATCACCGACGAGACCGATACGATCGCGCGCCTGATGCTGTGCGTGCGCGACGTGACCGAGCTGCGCGAGCTGACCGCGCAGGCCGGCGAGCAGCAGCGCCGCCTGGAGATGATCGGCGAGATCCTGTCGATCAGCCAGGACAAGTTCCACCAGTTCGTGAACAGCGCGAAGGGCTTCCTCAGCGAGAACGAACGGATGATCCGCCAGCACGAGCGCGCGGATCACTCGATCGTCGCGGCGCTGTTCCGCAACATGCACACGATCAAGGGCAACGCGCGCACGTACAGCCTGCAGCACCTGACGAACATCGTCCACGAGGCGGAGCAGGCCTACGACACGCTGCGCCGCGCGGACGCGGGCCCCGAGTGGAACCGCGATGCGCTGATGGACGATCTCGCGCGCGTGCGCGATGCGGTCGAGCACTATGCGACGATCAACGAAGTCACGCTTGGCCGCAGCGGCGAGCCGGCGCAGCGTGCGAGCGAGGACTACCTGATGGTCGAGCGCGCGCACATCAGCGAGAGCCTGCGCGTGCTCGACGGCGTCGATCCCGCGAACGCCGCCGACTGGCGTGCCGCGCGCGATGCGGTGCGCCGCATGTTGAGCCTGCTCGGCACCGAGAGCGTCGGCGATGCGCTCGGCGGCGTGCTGGAATCCCTGCCGTCGCTGGCGGCGGAGCTCGGCAAGGCGTCGCCCGTCGTGCGGATCGACAGTCACGGCTATCGCGTGCGCAGCGAGATCGGCGGCACGCTGAAGAACGTGTTCATGCACCTGCTGCGCAACGCGATCGACCACGGCATCGAGTCGCCTGACGAGCGTCGCGCTGCGGGCAAGCCGGCCGCCGGCACGATCGACATCGCGGTTGCCGCCGACGGCGACGCGCTGCGCTTCGTGCTGCGCGACGACGGCCGCGGCCTCGCGCTCGACCGGATTCGCGGCATCGCGCGCGAGCGCGGCTGGATCGACGCCGGCAACGAAGCGGCGATGACCGATGAAGCGGTGGCCGAGCTGATTTTCCGGCCGGGCTTCTCGACGGCGCGCGAGGTGACCGAGGTGTCGGGGCGTGGCGTCGGCATGGACGCGGTGCGCAGCTTCCTGAAGCGCGAGGGCGGCGATATCGCGCTGCGCTTCGCCGACGATCGCGCCGGCGCGTCGTATCGCGCGTTCCGCACGATCGTGTCGCTGCCGGCGCGTTTCGCGGCCGAGGGCGACGGCCGGGACGTCGAGGCGCACGCGCGCGCCGGCATCGCGAACGTCGACGCAGCGGAGTGAACGTGCAGGCGTGGATGATTCCGGTCGGCGCCGCTCTGAGCGGCGGCGTGGCGGCCGCGTTGATCGCCTTCATCGTCGCGCGGGTGTTGCGCGCGCGTTCCGCAGCCGCGATCGCGAGCGAAACGCACGCATTGCGCGACGCGCTGAACGCCGCCGACGCGCGTGCCGACGCGGCCGTCGCCGCGCATGCGCAGGCGGCGCAGGCCTGGACGCAGCGGGAAGCGGAGCTCGAACAGGCGCTGGCGCGCGAGACGGCCGGCGCCGACGAGCGGCGCGACGCGCTGCAGGCGCTCGCGGCCGAGCGCGCGGCGCTGTCGCAGCACGCGGCGAAGATCGCGCACGAGGCCGCGCGCCTGCGCGGGCTCGCCGGCACGTTCGAGCGCTGGCACGAGCAGATGATCTCGCTGACCGCGCAGAACCAGGACATGCGCGCGAAGAACCTGGAGCTGTCCGCGATCGTCGCGCACGTGTCGATCGTGTCGCTGAACGCGTCGATCGAGGCGGCGCGCGCCGGCACGGCCGGCCGCGGGTTCTCGATCGTCGCGAGCGAGGTGCGCGGGCTCGCCGCGCGTTCGCAGGAGCTGTCGAACAGCTATCGCGACAGCCTGAACCGCAACGACCTCGTGACCGCGGCGACGTTCCAGGACATCCAGGCGGGCGGCAAGATGATCACCGCCGCGCTCGCGAGCGTCGAGACGCTGGCCGGGCAACTGAATGCGCGGCTGGAAGGAGCGGCGGCGTGATCGGCGCGCAGGCGAAGGCGAGCTTCGAACGGATTTTCTTCGACGCGGCGCGCACGCGGCTCGCGACCGGCGGCGGCGCGTGCGACATCGCGCCGGCGGCGGACGAGCCGCCGCGCGAGCGCCGGTCGTGCTCGAAGCCGGCCGCGCAGGTCGCGGTGCTGACGATCTCGGCGCTGCATTTCCGCCTGCTGCTCGCGCTGCGCTTCAGCGACGATGACGCGACGCGGCGCTATTACACGGGCGCCGTGCAAGCGGACGCGCAACCGTCGCTGCAGGAGGCGTTCATGGAAGTCGCGAACCTCTGCTGCGGCGCGATGAACCAGGCGTTGACCGTCCATTTCCCGGATCTCGGCATGTCGACGCCTTACCTGCTGAGCGACGCGAGCATCGAGTATTTCACCGCGCTGGCGCCCGGCCATGTCGCCGCGTTCGACGTGACGCTCGGCGACGGCGTGCGGGTTCGCGCGACGCTGTGCATCTGCGCGAACGCGCCGGTCGATTTCCATGCGCCGGCGACGGCGGCGGTGGATGCCGGCGGCGAGCTCGAACTGTTTTGACCGGATCGTTCCGGAACCCGAACCCAAGGAACCCGCGCCATGACCGAAGGCAAACCCGTCAGCAAGGTGCTCGTGCTCGACGACAGCCGCACGCACGCCGACGCGATCAAGCGCTTCTGCGACGACCACAACCTGATCGGCCTCACGGTGCGCCGCAACCGGCTGCTGAAGGTGCTGCGCTCGAACATCGATCTCGGCGCGATCCTGCTCGCCGAGGATTACGGCGGCTCGTCGGCCGAGAGCGCGATCGTCGCGACGCAGATCGACGCGCTGCGCCCCGAGCTGCCGATCATCCTGCGCCGCGACGCGCAGGCGTCGCGCGACGGCCTGCCGGACGCGCTCGCGCGCGTCGCGTGCGCGACCTACGTCGCCGACGACATGACGCCGCTGCGGCGGGTGAGGTGATCGACGAATACATCTTCAGCATCGACTATCCGAACGCGCTCGTGCGCGGCATCTCGGAGATCACCGAGGCGCGGCTCGACAGCATGTTCACCGGCATGACGATCAGCCGCGACACGCCGTGCATCGTGCGCGACCGGATCATCTTCGGCGAGGTGTTCAGCCTGATCGCCCTCGAAAGCGCGTGGTGCCGCGGCTACATGCTGCTGCAGACGAGCGAGCAGCCGCTGCTCGACATGCTCGGCGGCGCGCGCGCCGACGGACGCACGCCGGACTTTCGCGACGTGAACGGCGCGCTCGGCGAGCTCACCAATCTCGTGTGGGGCGCGTTCAAGGACCGCTACCTCGGCGACGCGGAAGCGCTCGCGCGCCATCCGGTGCAGGTGCCGCTGATCGTCAATCACAAGCAGAAGTTCATCTCGTTCGGCGGCGATTGTCCGCAGCTCTGCTTCAAGTACCGGATGACCGATCCGGCGTCGGGGCAGGCGGTCTGCATCGACCAGCGCTTCGTGTTCAGCCTGAGCTGGTCGCCGGAGGATTTCCGCGAAGTGGTGCAGGACGTCGGGCCGATGGTCGAATCGGGCGAACTCGAGTTGTTTTGAAGTTTTCAGGCAAGTTCAGCAAGAAAAAAAAGGGGAATGACGCATGGCAAAGATTCTGGTGGTTGACGATTCGGGCACGGTGCGCGACGAAGTCGCGGGCTTCCTGCGCAATCACGGGCTGGACGTCGCGACGGCGGTCGACGGCAAGGACGGGCTCGCGAAGCTGAAGGCGACGCCCGGCATCCGGCTCGTGATCAGCGACGTCAACATGCCGAACATGGACGGCCTGACGATGGTCGAGAAGATTCGCGGCGAGCTCGGCAACGCGGCGGTCAACGTCGTGATGCTGACGACCGAAAGCAGCCCGGCGATGAAGGAGCGCGGCAAGGCGGCCGGCGTGAAGGGCTGGATCGTGAAGCCGTTCAAGGGCGATGCGGTGGTCGAGGCGTTGAAGAAACTCGCGGGCTGACCGCGCGGCGTGGGCTTCCCCGTTGGACTATATTGATGCGTGATCGCATCGACATCATTTCAACCGGGGACGTCATGGATACGAATTGCGCTTCGGCAGCACCCATCCTGTTGCACGACGTGCGTGACGGCGTAGTCACGCTGCGCCTGAACCGTCCGCAGCAATTCAACGCATTGTCCGAAGCGATGCTCGCGAGCCTGCACGACGCATTCGAATCGCTCGCGGCCGATCCGCACGTGCGCTGCGTGATCCTCGCCGCCGAAGGCAAGGCGTTCTGCGCGGGCCACGACCTGCGCGAGATGCGCGGCAAGCCCGACCTCGACTACTACCGTGCGCTGTTCGCGCAGTGCAGCCGCGTGATGCTCGCGATGCGCGCGTTGCCGGTGCCGGTGATCGCGCGCGTGCACGGCATCGCGACGGCCGCGGGCTGCCAGCTCGTCGCCGCGTGCGATCTCGCGATCGCGGCCGATACCGCGCGCTTCGCGGTGTCCGGCATCAACGTCGGCCTGTTCTGCTCGACCCCGGCCGTCGCGCTGAGCCGCAGCGTCGCGGCGAAGCGCGCGTTCGACATGCTCGTCACCGGGCGTTTCGTCGACGCGGCGACGGCCGCCGCATGGGGCCTCGTCAACGAAGCGGTGCCGGAAGACGCGCTCGACGCCGCCGTCGCGCGCAAGGTCGCGGAGATCGTCGCGAAAAGCCCGGCCGCCGTGCGCTACGGCAAGGCGATGTTCTACCGGCAGCGCGAGATGCCGCTCGACGACGCCTACGCGTATGCGGGCGACGTGATGGCGCGCAACATGATGGAAGAAGACGCGGGCGAGGGCATCGACGCGTTCCTGGAGAAGCGGCCGCCGCGCTGGCGGACCTGACGCGCGGCGACGCCGCGCGCCGGAGTTACCGCCCGTAGCTGCCGGTGCGCAGCGGCTCGTCCTGCGTTGCCGACGTGCCTGACGTGCCCAGCGGCTCGACCACGACCGGCACGCGCGGCGCGACCGCGCACATCAGCTCGTAGCCGATCGTGCCGCTCGCCTCGGCGACGTCGTCGACCTTCACCTGATCGCCCCACAGCTCGACGCGCGAACCGATGCCCGCGTTCGGGCACGGCGTGAGGTCGACGGTGAGCATGTCCATCGACACGCGGCCGACGACGCGCGTCAGCACGCCGTCCACCGCGATCGGCGTGCCGGTCGGCGCGTGGCGCGGATAGCCGTCCGCATAGCCGCACGCGACGACGCCGATCCGCATCGGCTGGTCGGCCGTGAAGCGGCGGCCGTAGCCGACGGTTTCCTGCGGCGCGAGCGTCTGCACGCCGATGATCCGGCTCGTCAGCGTCATCGACGCCATCAGCGGCGTATCGGCGATGTGGCGCGCGGCGCCGGTCGGCGACGCGCCGTACAGGATCGTGCCGGGGCGCACCCAGTCGCGATGCGCGCGCGGATGCCACAGCACGGCGGCCGAGTTCGACACCGAGCGCTCGCCCGGCATGCCGGCCGTCGCCGCGTCGAACTGGTCGAGCTGCCAGTCGATCTCGCCTTCGTCGGCGTTCGCGAAGTGCGTCATCAGCGTGATCGCGCCGATCGACGGCGCGCCGGCTGCGCGCTCCCACGCGGCGCGGAACGCGGCGGGCCGGTAGCCGAGCCGGTTCATCCCGGAATTCATCTTCAGGTGGATGTCGATCGGCCGCTGCGGCTTCGCGGCGATCAGCAGGTCGAGCTGCGCGTCGCAGTGGACCGCGACCGTCAGCCGGTGGCGGCCGGCCAACTCGACGTCGGCCGGCTCGAAAATCCCTTCGAGCAGCAGCACGGGCTTGTCCCAGCCGAGCGCGCGCACGCGCACCGCCTCGTCGAGGTCGAGCAGCGCGATGCCGTCCGCTGCCGCGAGCCCCGGATAGATCCGCTCGATGCCGTGGCCGTAGGCGTTGGCCTTGACGACCGCCCACACGCGCGATGGCGCGACGGTCCGGCGAATGAACTCGAGGTTGTGGCGAACGGCGGCGGGACGGATGTGGGCGACGATGGGGCGGGGCATGGTCGGTTCGGATCGAAGGTCGTTCGGCGCGCGCACGACGGTGCAGCGCGGGGTCGGCAGGGTGGCGTGGCGACGTGCCAAGCCAGTTTCGATCGCTATCTTATGTATGTTGGACCAGTTTTAATTAACGTATTTAGCGTTGATTTGGTGGAATGTTCGATCTCGCGGGCGGGTCGTCGCGACTTCGCGCAGCCGGCCTTGCCGAGTCCGCCGTCTAGAAAACCGGTGCGCGAACGGGGTGTCGCGATGCTAAGCTCTGCGAGACCGTGTCATTGATCGATGTAATCATAAACACGGAGGAGGCTTTGATGACGACGTCCCAGCTGTGCCTGTTCATCGTGGCGGTGCTGCCGTTCCCGCTGACGATTCTCGCGAAGGCGAAGAAGGGCTACGACAACCACGCGCCGCGCGAATACCTCGCGAAGCTCGAAGGCTGGCGCGCCCGCGCGGCGGCCGCGCACCACAACGGATGGGAGGCGCTCGCGCTGTTCACGGCCGGTCTCGTCATCGCGTGGCAATCCGGTGCCAACGCGCATCGCGTCGACCAGCTCGCGATCGCGTTCGTCGTGATCCGCGTCGTCTACTCGCTGCTGTACCTGCTGAACTGGGCCGCGCTGCGCTCGCTCACATGGTTTGCCGGCATGGCCTGCGTCGTCGGGCTGTTCTTCACCGGGCCGTGACGACGATGAGGTAACGAGCCGGCGATGCCCGCGCCGCTGTGTGCGTGGGCTCGCCTGGCACCACCCGCGCCGCGCGCGTGAGCGTCATGGGATGCGTTGTGGATGCGGGCGCTACGGCCTTCGCGCGCTTGAGCGGCGGCGCGCCGGCTTCGCTGGGCACGAACGCGGTCGACGGCGACCGGCGCGCGCCGGCCCAGCGTGAGAGGGGATGCTTCGCACCAAGCGTCCGGCCCCGCTGCCCGCGGCAGCGTCCCTCGCTCGCTCCTTCCGCGGGATGCGCAGTCGTCCACTCCATTCCCGGATCGCCACGGCAACACACGAGTTCGCCGCAACGGCGCTCGCCCACATCGCCTCGTCGGCACTTTCGCACTTCCACGCTCCGCAACGGCGCGCCATTGCCACCGACCGACCGGTCGCTCCCGCCCCGCACCCCTGACGCCCCTTTCCTCAGATCAAACCCGCTTGCCCCGGCTCGGGTTTGTCTCGATACATTTTTCCGTTGCGCGTTTTTTTGTTGTCGTAGTATCGGCGTTGACAACACATGTTGCACTAATGTGTAATTCGACATCGCATGTTGCGGTGCGGCTTGCTGTCGTCATTCCCCGGCCAGCCGGCCGGTTACCTCGCTCAACCATGCGAAGAAAAGTCATGAGTCGCCGTTCCTTCCTGAAAGCCGTGCGGTCGCTGCCGCGCTCGGCGCCAGCATCGCCCGCGCGGACACGAAGACGCTCGTCGTCGGCACCGACACGTCGTTCATGCCTTTCGAGTTCAAGCAGGGCGACAAGTACGTCGGCTTCGATCTCGACCTGTGGGCGGAGATCGCGAAGGACCAGGGCTGGAAATACACGATCCAGCCGATGGATTTCGCGGGCCTGATCCCGGCGCTGCAGACGCAGAACATCGACGTCGCGCTGTCGGGCATGACCATCAAGGAAGAGCGCAAGAAGGCGATCGACTTCTCCGCGCCGTACTACGACAGCGGCCTCGCCGCGATGGTGCAGACCGGCAACACGACGATCAAGTCGATCGACGACCTGAACGGCAAGGTGATCGCCGCGAAGACGGGCACCGCGACGATCGACTGGATCAAGGCGCACCTGAAGCCGAAGGAGATCCGCCAGTTCCCGAACATCGACCAGGCGTATCTCGCGCTCGAGGCCGGCCGCGTCGACGCGGCGATGCACGACACGCCGAACGTGCTGTTCTTCGTGAACAACGAAGGCAAGGGCAAGGTGAAGGTCGCGGGCCAGCCGGTCAGCGGCGACAAGTACGGGATCGGCTTCCCGAAGGGCAGCCCGCTCGTCGCGAAGGTCAACGAGGGGCTCGTGAAGATCAGGGCCGACGGCCGCTACGCGCAGATCTACAGGAAGTGGTTCGGCGCCGAGCCGCCGAAGATGTGAGCGTGACGGCGCATCGTGGCGCGGCCTGCGGTCGCGCCGGTCTTGAATCGAACGGGGAGCGGCAAGTGAATTTCGATTGGTCAGCGATCTGGGCGGCGTTGCCGGACCTGATGGACGGGGTCCGGCTGACGGTGTTCATCGCGTTGTTCGGGTTATTGGGCGGCTTCGTCGTGGGCATGATCGCAGGCATGTTCCGCGCGTACGGGCCGAAGGCAATGAACGTGCTCGCGCAGGTGTACATCGAGCTGATCCGCGGCACGCCGATCGTCGTGCAGGTGATGTTCCTGTATTTCGCGCTGCCGCTGCTCGCGCACATCCGCATCGACGGGCTGACGGCCGCGATCATCGCGATCACCGTGAACTCCGGCGCGTATCTCGCGGAAGTGGTGCGTGGCGCGCTGCTGTCGATTCCGAAGGGATTGACGGAAGCCGGGCTCGCGATGGGGCTGTCGATGCCGCGCGTGCTGCTGAAGGTGGTCGGGCCGCTCGCATTCCGGCGGCTGATTCCGCCGCTCGGCAACCAGTGCATCGTGAGCCTGAAGGACACGTCGCTGTTCATCGTGATCGGCGTCGGCGAACTGACGCGCAAGGGGCAGGAGATCATCGCCGGCAACTTCCAGGCGGTCGAGATCTGGACCGCGGTGGCGGTCATCTACCTGATGCTGACCGGCGCGATGACGCTGACGCTGCGCGTGGTCGAGAAGAGGATGAAAATTTTATGAGCATGGTCGAATTCCAGAACGTGTCGAAGAGCTTCGGCCACGTGCCGGTGCTGAAGAACATCGACCTGACGATCGACGCGGGCGAGGTCGTGGTCGTGATCGGCCCGTCGGGCTCGGGCAAGTCGACGATGCTGCGCTGTATCAACGCGCTCGAGAAGATCACGTCCGGCGATCTGCTCGTCGACGGCCAGAGCGTGCGCGGCCACGCGGCGACGATCCGCAACATCCGGCTCGAGGCCGGGATGGTGTTCCAGCAGTTCAACCTGTTTCCGCAGATGACCGCGCTCGAGAACGTGATGTTCGGGCCGATCCAGGTGCGCGGCGCATCGCGCGCGAATCATTACCCGTCCGAGCTGTCGGGCGGCCAGCAGCAGCGCGTCGCGATCGCGCGCGCGCTCGCGATCCGGCCCCGGCTGATGCTGTTCGACGAGCCCACCTCCGCGCTCGATCCGGAACTGCGCCACGAAGTGCTGAAAGTGATGCAGGATCTTGCCAACGAAGGCATGACGATGATCGTCGTCACGCACGAGATCGTCCGGCGACCGTCGGCGGCGCGTCGATGCGCTGCTGCCGGGCATCGACGTGCCTGACGAAGCCGCGCTGCTGCGCGTGCTCGGCGATCGCGCGCCCGACGGACTGCCGATCTATCGCGACGACCCGGCCGATCCCGACGACGAGAACACGCTGGCGACCGCGGCGTTCGCGATCCGCGCAGCGGGCATCGACGTCACGATTCATCAACACGGCACGCAGCGTTTCGCGACGCGGATCGTGCCGGACGGGCGCGCGACAGACGCGTCCTGAACCACGAGGCAACGCATGACAACCGTTTTCCATCGCGCGCCGCGCGCGACACTGCCGGTCGCCGTCGCCGGCGACGGCATCGAGATCATCGACTCGACCGGCAAGCGCTACATCGATGCATGCGGCGGCGCCGCCGTGTCGTGCCTCGGGCACAGCAACCAGCGCGTGATCGACGCGATCAAGCGCCAGGCGCAGCAATTGCCGTACGCGCACACGTCGTTCTTCACCACCGACGTCGCCGAGGAACTGGCCGACCGGCTCGTCGATGCCGCGCCGGCGGGGCTCGATCACGTGTACTTCGTGTCGGGCGGCTCGGAGGCGATCGAGGCGGCGCTCAAGCTCGCGCGCCAGTACTTCGTCGAGAAGGGCGAGCCGCAGCGGCGTCACTTCATCGCGCGCCGGCAGAGCTATCACGGCAACACGCTCGGCGCGCTCGCGATCGGCGGCAACGCATGGCGGCGCGAGCCGTTTCTGCCGATCCTGATCGAAGCGCATCACGTGAGCCCATGCTACGCATATCGCGAGCAGCGCGCGGACGAAACCGAAGAGGCGTTCGCGCAGCGTCTTGCCGACGAGCTCGAACAGAAGATTCTCGAACTCGGCGCGGACAACGTTGCCGCGTTCGTCGCGGAGACGGTGGTCGGCGCGACGGCCGGCGCGGTGCCGCCGGTGCGCACGTATCTGCAGAAGATTCGCGCGGTGTGCGACAAGTACGGCGTGCTGCTGATCCTCGACGAGATCATGTCTGGGATGGGGCGCACCGGCTACCTGTTCGCATGCGACGAAGACGGCGTCGCGCCGGACCTGCTGACGATCGCGAAGGGGCTCGGCGCGGGCTACCAGCCGATCGGCGCGACGCTCGTCAGCGACGAGATCTACCGGACGATCGTCGGCGGGTCGGGCTTCTTCCAGCACGGGCACACGTATATCGGCCATGCGACCGCCTGCGCGGCGGCGCTCGAAGTGCAGCGCGTGATCGCGGAAGAGCGCCTGCTCGACAACGTGAAGGCGCGCGGCGAGCAATTGCGTGCGTCGTTGCGCGAGCGTTATGCGCAGCATCCCTATATCGGCGACGTGCGTGGGCGCGGGCTGTTCGTCGGCGTCGAATTCGTGCGCGATCGCGCGAGCAAGGCGGCGTTCGATCCGGCGCTGAAGCTGAACGCGGTGATCAAGCGCGAGGCGATGCAGCGCGGTTTGATGGTGTATCCGATGGGCGGTACGATCGACGGACGCCAGGGCGACCACGTGTTGCTCGCGCCGCCGTTCATCTGCACCGAGCAGCAGATCGACACGATCGTCGAGCGCCTGGCGGGCGCGATCGACGCCGCGGTGGCGGCGGTCGGCGCATGACGAATTCAGCGAACGGACACCCGATGACTTCGAGACTTCCCCCATTCGACCCCGCATCCGCGACCGATGCGCAGAAGGCGGTGCTGGCCGAGATTCTCAGCGGCCCGCGCGGCAACCTGAACGGCCCGTTTCTCGGCTGGATCGCGAGCCCCGAGCTTGCGCAGCACGCGCAGCGGCTCGGCGCGTTCTGCCGGTATCGCACCGGCTTGCCGCTGCGCCTGTCGGAGCTTGCGATCCTCGTCACCGCCGCGCGGTGGCGCTCGCAGGCGGAATGGCACATTCATCATCCGATCGCGCTCGATGCCGGCCTGCCGGCTGCGACCGCCGAAGCGATCCGCGACGGCGTCGAACCTGCGTTCGAGTCGGACGACGATGCGTTGATCTACGCGTTCGCGAACGAGCTGTACGATGCGCGGCGCGTCAGCGACGCGACGTTCGCGCGCGCGGAGGAGCGCTTCGGCCACGAGGTGGTCGTCAATCTCGTCGCGCTGCTCGGCTATTACGCGCTCGTCGCGATGACGCTCAATACGTTCGGCATGCGCGCGGACGGACAAACTGATTTGCCGTTTTCGGAATAATCGCCGCGTGCGCCGGTGCGGCCGGCATCGCGCGCATGCGTTGCGATGGCGCCGAAAAGCCCGTCGGCACGGGCTTTTCGGCGATGTGCGGGCGGGCGGCCGGCATCGTGCTCGCGCGTCGATTGCGCGCGTCGTTTCGCGTGCGCTTCAGTGCATGAATTTTTCCCCTTCCCTAAAATTTCTGCAAAGAATTTACGGGGGAAATATCGATGCGCTGGGTCCTGTTGATCGTGTTCATTGCGTGTGTGGTCCATACGCATCGGCGCGGCAAGGTTCGGCATCGGTTGTTCAGGCAACTATCCGATCACTCGACCTTCACCGCGCCGCTGAACTGCTTTTCGTATGCGTTCTCGTCGGTGCCGACCACGCCGTTCATCGACATCGGCCACTTTCCTGAACTCGCGGTGCTGCAGCGCGAATGGCGCACCTTCCGCGACGAAGCGCTCGCGCTGCGCGATTCGAGCCGGATCAAGGCGTCGGCCGAGTACAACGACATCGGCTTCAATTCGTTCTTTCGCAACGGCTGGAAACGCTTCTACCTGAAGTGGTACGACGCGCCGCATCCGTCCGCGCAGGCGTTGTGTCCGCGCACGGTCGAGATCCTGTCGCGGATTCCGTCGATCAAGGCCGCGATGTTCGCGCAGTTGCCGCCGGGCGGGAAGCTCGGCCTGCATCGCGATCCGTATGCGGGGTCGCTGCGCTATCACCTCGGGCTCGACACGCCGAACGACGCGGCGTGCCGGATCGTCGTCGACGGCGAGTCGTATGCATGGCGCGACGGCGAGGCCGTGATGTTCGACGAAACCTATCTGCATTGGGCCGAGAACCGCACCGAGCACGATCGCGTGATCCTGTTCTGCGACATCGACCGGCCGATGAAATACCGCTGGGCGCAGCGCGTCAACGACGCGTTCGGGCAGCTGCTGATGCGCGCGGCGGCGTCGCCGAACGAAACCGGCGACCGCACCGGCGGCCTCAATCACGCGTTCAAGTATCTGTATGCGATTCGGCGCCTGGGCAAGCGGCTGAAGGCGTGGAACCGGACCGTGTACTACATCGTGAAGTGGGCGCTGTTCGGCGGGATCGCGGTCGCGATATTCTGGGTCTGATCGCATGACGGGCGGCAGCGGGGCGGTTCGGGCGGGCTGACGATCGCGAGGCTGCGCTGCATGGTGGGCCGGCTGCGCGTCAATGCAACCAAATGTATTCGCACGGGATCGCGCGTCGACGCGCGGGTATCATGGCTTGTTCACGTCGACACGATCGGTGAGCAAGCATGACGAGTACCCGAAAGACATTGTGGATCGCCGGTGGGCTGCTGGTCGCGGCCGCGGGCGCCGGCTACGTAATGCTGCTGCGTGCGGACCACCGCGCGATCGCAGAGGCCGGCATCGGCGACGCAGCCGCACCGGCTGCTACGGCCCCAGCCGACGGCCGCACCGTGCAGGGCGCGATCGCGCCGCCCGCGCCCGATGCCGCTCCTTCCCCGCATGTAGATGAGGCGCTGCCGCAACAAGCGGCCGCACGTGACCGTTCGGTGCCGGCGTCCGCGGCGGTCGCGCAAGTTGCGCCGGCCGCGCCCGTCGCTGCCGTGCCCGCGCCGAAGCCGGCCGCACCGCCGCCCGCCGTCCACGTGGTCGCGGTCGAGCCGGCCGATTCGACCCCCACGAATGCGAAACCCGCGCAGTTGCCGCCGGCAGCGCCGCAGACGATTCAACCGGCTCAGCCGACCCGCGCGGCGCAACCCGCTGCACCGGTTGACACGGCGCAAGCGCCTCGGTCCGGCAAGCAGCCGACCCGCCATGCCGCACGCACCCGCGACGGCCTCGAGCGCCACGCGGCAACGGCGCAGCCGGCGCAGCGCGCCGAAACACCTGAAACCGCCGCGCTGGTGCGCGAGTCCGCCAAGCTCGATCCGTCGTTGCCGCCGCCGCAATACGTGGCGACGCCGGGCCTCGCGCAACCGCATGCGGCCGCCGGCTCGAACCCGGTTGCCGCCGCGATGACCGAGCAGTTGGTGCGGCAATCGAGCACCATCAGGACGACGCCCGCGTCGACGAACGGCGCGCCTGTCGCCCCGTGACGAGCGGCAGCGCGCTCGCGCGGCGCGACGCCGGATAAAAAAGGGCCCGCACGCTGACCAGAGCATGCGGGGCCAAGAGAGACGAATCGGTGCGCGCGTCGCGCGTTACGCGTTACGCGGCGAGTGCTTCGGCGGGCTGCGGCGCGGCGGTCGTGACCGGCGTCGCGTCCTGCCGGATCAGGTGGTCGAACGCGGCGAGCGATGCCTTCGCGCCTTCGCCGACCGCGATCACGATCTGCTTGAACGGCGCCGTCGTCACGTCGCCGGCCGCGAACACGCCCGGCACCGACGTCGCGCCGCGCGCGTCGACGACGATCTCGCCGTGCTTCGACAGCTCGACCGTGCCCTTCAGCCATTCGGTGTTCGGCACGAGGCCGATCTGCACGAACACGCCTTCGAGATCGATGCGCTTCACGTCGCCGCTGCGCAGGTCCTTGTAGACGAGGCCGTCGAGCTTGCTGCCGTCGCCGGTCAGCTCGGTCGTCTGCGCCTGCGTGACGATCGTCACGTTCGGCAGGCTGCGCAGCTTGCGCTGCAGCACTTCGTCCGCGCGCAGTTGCGCGCCGTATTCGATCAGCGTGACCGCCTTCACGATGCCCGCGAGATCGATCGCGGCCTCGACGCCCGAGTTGCCGCCGCCGACCACCGCGACGCGCTTGCCCTTGAACAGCGGGCCGTCGCAGTGCGGGCAGTACGCGACGCCGCGGTTGCGGTATTCGCGCTCGCCGGGCACGTTGATTTCGCGCCAGCGCGCGCCGGTCGCGAGGACGATCGTCTTCGCCTTCAGCACCGCGCCGTTCGCGAGGCGGATCTGGTGCACGGCGCCGGGAATCAGCGCGTCCGCGCGCTGCACGTCCATCACGTCGACGTCGTACTGCTTCACGTGCTGTTCGAGCGCGGCCGCGAATTTCGGCCCTTCGGTTTCCTGCACCGACACGAAGTTCTCGATCGCCATCGTGTCGAGCACCTGGCCGCCGAAGCGCTCGGCGACGACGCCGGTCACGATGCCCTTGCGCGCCGAATAGATCGCGGCCGCCGCGCCCGCCGGGCCGCCGCCGACGATCAGCGTGTCGAACACCGGCTTGTTCTCGAGCGCCTTCGCGGCGCGCGCGCTCGCGCCGGTATCGAGCTTCGCGAGGATTTCCTTCACGCTGCTGCGGCCCTGGCCGAACGATGCGCCGTTCAGGAACATCGTCGGCAGCGCCATGATCTGGCGCGCCTCGACTTCGTTCTGGAACAGCGCGCCGTCGATCGCGACGTGGCGGATGCGCGGGTTGATCAGCGACATCACGTTCAGCGCCTGCACGACTTCCGGGCAGTTCTGGCACGACAGCGAGAAATACGTCTCGAACGCGTAGTCGCCGTCGAGCGCGCGGATCTGCTCGATCACGTCGTCGTCGAGCTTGACCGGATGGCCGCCCGTCTGCAGCAGCGCGAGCACGAGCGACGTGAATTCATGGCCCATCGGAATCCCGGCGAAGCGGATGCCCGCGGGCTTGCCCGGTTCGCCGATCGAGAACGACGGCTTGCGCTCGGCGTCGTCGCGGCGTTCGGCCACCGTCACATGCGTCGTCAGCGACGCAATCTCGTTGAGCAGCGCGAGCAGTTCCTGCGACTTCGCGCCGTCGTCGAGCGACGCGACGAGCTCGATCGGGCGCGTGATCTTTTCCAGGTACGCTTTGAGTTGGTTCTTGAGATTGGCGTCGAGCATGGCGTTTCGGATTCCGTATTGATGATTCTGGTCGGGCACGTCGTGCCGGAGGGGAGGGCGGGCCGCGCGATGCGGCGGCCGGCCGTTGCGCGCCTCGCACGAGGCGCGCGGGGCGTGGCGTCAGATCTTGCCGATCAGGTCGAGCGACGGTGTCAGCGTCTCGGCGCCCGGGGTCCACTTGGCCGGACACACTTCACCCGGGTGCGCAGCGATGTATTGCGCGGCCTGCACCTTGCGCAGCAGTTCGCCCGCATCGCGGCCGATGCCGTTGTCGTGGATCTCGCACAGCTTGATCTCGCCTTCCGGGTTGATCACGAAGGTGCCGCGCAGCGCCATCCCTTCTTCCTCGATCAGCACGTCGAAGTTGCGCGACAGCGTGAGCGTCGGGTCGCCGATCATCGGGTACTTGATCTTGCCGATCGTGTCCGACGTGTCGTGCCACGCCTTGTGCGTGAAGTGCGTGTCGGTCGACACCGCGTAGATTTCGACACCCAGCTTCTGGAATTCCGCATAGCGGTCGGCGAGGTCGCCCAGCTCGGTCGGGCAGACGAACGTGAAGTCGGCCGGGTAGAACACGACGACGGACCACTTGCCCTTGAAGTTCTCGTCGGAGACGGGCACGAAATCGCCGTTGTGGTAAGCGGTTGCCTTGAACGGCTTGATTTGGGTGTTGATGATCGGCATCTTGAGCGTTCCTTTGCGGTGGTGTTGATGAAGTGTGCTCAGTATCGGGGTTCACCCTTGCCTTGTGAAATTGCTTGTCTTAATCCCCGGGATCGTGAATTTCTATCTGGTTGCGGCGCGGTTTCGAACGGGCGTGGGCGGGGCTTTGGATCCGTGAGGCGGAGTGAGGCTCGGAGGGGCGGCATTGCGTGCGGCGCGTGCGCCGTGGCCGAACGCGAGGAAGCTCGATGCATCGCCTGGGGCGCTGCGGTCGGTCGATGGTCGCTGGGCACGAGGCCGGTGCGATATCGGCACCGCGGCCACGTGATGTATGGAAATGCCGGGTGCTTTGCATGTGCCGTTGGGCGGTGGCGCGGTTGCGCGATGCGGCGGTCAGTTCGAGCGTGTTGTGCGTGTCGGGGCGTCGTCGAGCGCATGAAGCGTATCGAGTACGTCGAACGTCGGCACGCACGGACCGGCGTGCGACGCTTGGCCTATACGGTCGCGCGGCTGCCGTCAGGGGGCAGCGACTGGCAGGGCAGGACGGGGCAGACATTCGCCCCGCCGCCGCCTGCGCTACAACTGATAGGGCGCCCGGATGCCCGGTTCGGTGGCGGGAAAATCCTTCGTGTTGCGCGATACGAGCAGCAGGCCGTTCACTTGCGCGGAAGCCCACACGATCGCATCGGGCAACCGAATGCGGCGCGCCTGGCGAATCGCGACCGCGCGATTCGCCACCGCGCCGTCGAGCGGAATGATGTCGAACGACGACAGCCACGTGCGGATCGCTGCGTCGTCGCTTGCCGTTGCGCCGACCAGGACTTCCATCCAGGTCACCACGCTGATCGCGCGCGACTCGTAGCGGGCGAGTTCCTCGCGCGCGGCTTCCACGCCGCCGAGATAGTCGATCAGGATGTTGGTGTCGAAGAGGGCATTCACCATTCCGCGCGCAACGCCTGTTGATACGCGAGCCCGTCGAGCGCGCGCGTTTTCCAGAGACCGAACACGGTGCCGGCATGCGGCGGCCGAAGCCGTGCGGGACGAGCGTTGGCCGCAAGCCGGCGGCTCCGGCATGCGGTGACGTAACGGGTGTCGATGATCGCTTTTACCATTCTGAACGCAGTGCCTCCTGATAGGTGAGCCCGTCGACGGCGCGGTCCTTCCACAGGCCGAACACGATATCGGCATGCGATCGCTTGTGTTGTGCGATATACGCATCGATTGCATCGCGAATGATCGCGGCGCGAGGGCGTTGCTCAGTGTCGACGATGGCGGCCAGCTCGTCGAGCTGGCCATTCGACAGATCGATCAGGATGCGGCTCATGGCATTCTCCGATATATGATATGCGTATCATATATACATCGAGTGACGTCCGCAAGCTGGGGCATCGCCGACGCGCGGCCGCTACGACAACATCTGCGTGTGCTGAAGGCCCCGATGTCGTATGCGCGCCACATCGGCGCGGTGCGCGACGCGGCGCAGGCGTTCGGCTTGTCGCACCTGGACATCGTGTCGGGCGCGGGCCACGACGCGTGCCATGCCGCGCGTGCCGTGCGTCGACGGTCTCGGCCACAACGAGGCCGACGCGATCACGCCGGAATGGTCGACGGCCGGCGCCAACGTGCTGCTGCAAGCGGTGCCGCGAAGCGCCCGTGAGCGCCGCGGCTTATTTGCCGGGCTTGCGCCGCGCGACGTACGTCAGGTACGCGACGATCTGGTCGAGTTCCCGGTCGCTCAGCTGCTCGGGCGGGAACGCCGGCATCACGCGGCCCGGCCAGTCGCGCACCGATGCCGGATTGCGAATGTAGCGATGCAGCGCGGCGGGCTGGAAGTAATCGACCGGATTCATCGGCGCGTTGAGGTCGGGGCCGGCCTGGCTGCTGCCGGCGCCGTCGATGCGGTGGCAGGCGAGGCACAGCGTGACGAACAGCCGCTGCCCGGCGCGGGCCGGCGCGTTCGCCGGCAATGCGGGATCGACCGCGAGCGACGGCCAGCGCGCGAGCGGCGACGACTGGATCGTGATGCGCACGATCTGATACGGCCACTGCTCGCCGCGCACCGACGCCGCGTCCGGCCCCGACCACACCAGATAGAACGGCCCCGCGCTGACCGGCTTGCGCGGCAGCTTCGGCCACGGGTGCGCGGGGTCCTCCACCGCGAGCCATGCAACGGCGCCGGCCGGCGCACGACGGCGCACCAGATCGAGCGGCAGCTGAGCGGCGAAGCCGTCGGCCGCGCGCGTTTCGAGCACGCTGTCCGCAGGCAGCGGCGCATCGCCCAGCAGCGCTGCGAACGGCACCGCACGGAACGTCATCGGCCGCCCGTACGCGATGTCGTGCGGCACGTGCAGCTCGGTCGCATCGGCGCGTGTGAGCAAGGCGTCGCGCGTCAGCACGCGCGGCGCGCCGCCGGTGTCGAGTTCGAGCGCGGACTGTGCGGATGCGTGCGTGGCGAGCGCGCACGCGAGCAGCAACAACAGCGAAAACCACCGGCGCTTCAGCATTCGTTCTCCGTACGAGGGTGTTCCGGCCGCGAGAAAACTGCAGGGGCGCTGGCCGGTGAATGGGATCGGGCGACAGTCTAGCCGGTGCGCGCGGCGTTGGCGACTTCGGAACGCGCGGCGTGCAGCGTGCGCGCGATATAGCATCGGGTACCGAAACATGCGCGGTGCGGTGCGCTGCCTCCTTCACGGCATCGCGGACATCGCGATACAGTCGGTCGCGCCGACGCTACCGGACCATCGGCATGGACACTGTCGCAGACCGTACGCTTTGCCCATATCCGACGATCGTGGCCAGCCAACTGGCGTCGGCCCGGAATTTCCCGTCATGCCGAATTTCCATCCGGACACGCTGCTGGACGGCGTCTCAACGCTCGAGCGCATCGTTCGCGAAGGCGTCTATCGCTCGCAGTTCGAAACCGTGACGAGCAACGAGCGCTGAACGCGCAGCCACGATGTGCGCGCGGGCGCTCGCCGCACCTTGATGGTCAGCGGCGCGCACACTGCGCGTCCGCGTCCGGCAATGGCGTCTCGCGCGCCGTGTCGAAGTCGGCTTCGCGTACGCCGGTCGGTGTCAGCGACACGAAATGCATCGCGGCGGCGCGCGCCGGGAATCCGACGATGCCGGTCGCGCCCCACGGAATCGGCGAGCGCTGCACGCCGCTTACGGTCATGCCGGTCGGCGACAGCGCCAATGTCAGCAGCCGGCCGTCGCGGGTCGGCACGTACGCGTGTGCGCCGGCGACGCCGATGCCGGACTCGCGCACCGCGGCCGGCAGGCAATCGAGCCTCGCGGTGCGGCGGCCGTCCGGATCGATCAGCATCGCGGCGCCGCGCCGGTCCGCCGTCGTCGTGACGACGATGAAGCGATCGATCGCGGGAACATACGCGGCGGCATACACGTAGTACCGGATCGCTTCGCTCAGTTCTCCGAGCTTTTCGAGCTTCGCCGTCGCCGGGTCGAACAGCGCATATTCGAGCATGGCGTTCGTGCTGTCCTTGATGAACTTCTGCCAGACCAGCAGCGCCCGGTGCGGCGAGCCCGCGATCACGGGCCACCACTCGCGGCTGTGCGGCGCGACCGGGACGTGGTTCAGCAGCCGCCCGGCGGCATCGTAGGTCTTCAGATAGACGCCGCCGCCGGTGCCCAGGTTGTCGACGCCGCCGCCGTCGACCCAGTCGGCGGAATAGAACACGACGAAGCGCTCGCCGACCGCGGCGACGTGCCCCGAGTGGCCGCCCGACTCGACGTCGTTCGGATACGGCTTGACCGGCTTCAGGTCGCGGCGATAGACGCCGTACCGCTGGCTGACTTCCTGCGGCGCGTTCCAGCCGTCCTCGAACGTGACGAAGAGGTCGCCCCGATCGTTCTGCGCGACCGACACCGGCTCCTGCGCTTCGGGCCGGCTGATGAAGGTGCGGACATGCGTGGTGTGCGCACTGCCGGGCGACCACTCGCCGACGTATACGTCATGCGGCCAGTTGCCGTTGGACAGCGCGCCGCGCGGCGGGATGCCCGAGCTGCTGAAGAAGATCCAGCGCTTGCCGTTGCCGGCGTCGGCCACACCGATGCCGTGCATGAAGCGTCGCGGGTCGCCGGTGTCCTTGCGTGGCGCGGACGGACGGGGCGCGGCCTTGTGTCTGGCGGTCGCGCCCGCGAGCGCGGCCGGCGGGGCCACGCTCGCGGCAACGACGAGACAGCAGGCGGCGCACAGCGCGCTGGCGATGACCCGCGCCGCTTTTCGCCGGTCCGCCTTCGATCCGGCCATGATCCGCGCGCGCAGCGGCATCATTCCACGGTCACGGACTTGGCGAGGTTGCGCGGCTTGTCGACGTCGGCGCCGCGCGCGCAGCCGACGTGATAGGCGAGCAGCTGCAGCGGCACGACGTGCATGACCGGCGACAGCACGTCGCCCGGCTCGCGCAGGCGAATCAGGCGCGTGTCGTCGGCGTCGTCGATCTCGAGATGGCTGCCCGCGAGCACGTAGAGCCGCCCGCCGCGCGCGCGCACTTCGGCCATGTTCGACTTCAGCTTCTGGAACAGGCCGTCGTCCGGCGCAATCGTGACGACCGGCATCGCGCTCGTCACGAGCGCGAGCGGGCCGTGCTTCAGCTCGCCCGCCGGGTAGCCCTCGGCATGGATGTACGACACCTCCTTGAGCTTCAGCGCGCCTTCCATCGCAATCGGGAAGTGAATGCCGCGCCCGAGGAACAGCGCATTCTCCCGCTGCATGAAATCGGCGGCCCAGCCCATGATCTGCGTTTCCAGGGCCAGCGCATTGCCGACGCGCGCCGGCAGCCCGCGCAACTGCTGCAGGCATGCTGCCGCACGCGTGGCGTCGAGCCGGCCGCGCAACTGCGCGAGCGTCACCGTCAGCAGGAACAGCGCGACCAGCTGCGTCGTGAAGGCCTTGGTCGACGCGACGCCCAGTTCGACGCCGGCCTGCGTCAGGAAGCGCAGCGACGCGTTGCGCGCGATCGTGCTCGTCGCGACGTTGCAGATCGCCAGCGACAGGTCCTGGCCCCGGCCGCGCGCGTGCTCGATCGCGCCGATCGTGTCGGCGGTCTCGCCCGATTGCGAAATGCCGACGACGAGCGTGCCCGGGTCGGCCACCGATTCCCGGTAGCGGTATTCGCTGGCGATCTCGACCTGGGCCGGCAGGCCCGCAATGCTCTCGATCCAGTATTTCGCGGTGAGCCCCGCGTAATAGCTGGTGCCGCAGCCGAGCAGCAGCACGCTGCGCGTTTTCGACAGCAGCGCGCGCGCGGTTTCGTCGTCGCCGAACAGCGCGGGCGACACGGTGTCGACGCCGTCGAGCGTGGCGGCGATCGCCTGCGGCTGCTCGAAGATCTCCTTCTGCATGAAGTGACGATACGGTCCGAGCGCTGCGTCGTGGTCGCGCGCCCGGACCACGCACAGCGGACGCTGCGCGTCGCTGCCGATCGAATCGACCACGGCGATGCGCTCGGGCGTGAGCAGCGCGACGTCGCCGTCCTCGAGATAGATGAAACGGTCGGTCAGGTCGCCGAGCGCCGCGCAGTCGGACGCGAGGTAGTTCTGCTGCGCGCCGATGCCGATCACGAGCGGCGAGCCCGCGCGCGCAGCCACGAGACGCTGCGGCTCGCGCGCGCTCAGCACCGCGACCGCGTACGCGCCGCGCAGGCGCTTGACCGCGCGAACGACGGCGTCGAACAGGTCGTCGCGATACTCGCCGTGAATCAGGTGGGCGATCACTTCCGTATCGGTCTCGCCGCGAAAGACGTAGCCGCGCTGCCGCAGTTCGGCCCTGAGCGCATCGTGGTTCTCGATGATGCCGTTGTGCACGACCGCAATCGAGTCGCCCGGCATGATCGGGTGCGCGTTGGTCTCGGACGGCGCGCCGTGGGTGGCCCAGCGCGTATGGGCGATGCAGGTTCCCGCTTCGAGACCGAGCGTCATCACGCGTTCCTGAAGATCCGTCACGCGCCGCAACGTGCGCTCGCTGCGCAGGTTGCCGCCGTTCTGCAGCGCAATGCCGCACGAGTCGTAGCCGCGGTACTCGAGCCGGCTCAGCGCCTTGACCAGTTGCGGCACCTGATTGCTCCGGCCGCTTGCTCCGACGATTCCACACATGGATCACCTCGTCCAGAAGAGGTTATCGGCACGCCCGCGCGGTGCGGCGGACGTCGACGTCAGGTGCCGTGACGCGTCGTCGGGCCGACGCCGGTCCAGACGGCCTCGTTCGATTCCTCGTCGACCCATTCGCGCGCTTGCGGCGCGGCACGGCGCTCGTGGCGCTTCCATTCGAGCGCGGAAATCGATCCGTTGGCGTCATGCGATGCGACGAGAATGCGCGACGCCTGTTTCCCGTCGAGGTGCTCGGACTTCGCCAGTGCCGTCGTCGGTGCCGGCTTCGACTTCAGGCTGGCCGAGCGCCGCAGCATCTTCGTGACGTGCCACCGGAAGGTGAACGGATGAATGACGCGGGCGGCGATCAGCCACGTGACCAGCGCACCGGCGATGAGCGAGATGCCGGTCACATAGAAGACCAGTTGCTCGATCGGCATTTCGGCGTCGTTGATCGGCAGCAGGTAGCGGTACGTATAGATGCAGATCGACGCCCATACCGCGCCGACCAGCGCCGGCCGAATGAAGCGAAACCACACGATCTGCGTGCAACCGGCGATGATGCCGCGATCGGCGATCATCCGGGCGGGTGACCGGAGCGAGAGGTCAATAATCGGCGCGTTCTTCATGTTGAATTCCTCGGTCGGGACTGGTCCATATTGCACGTTTGCCCCGGCCTCGCAACACGATGGCGGGCAGGGCGACGACGGTGGTGATCATGCTGATCAGCCAGAAGGCGACGGGATACCAGACGGTGTCCAGGAAATACATCAGGAGCTTTTCGTCGTAGCGGCGATCGATCATGCAGCCGACGATCAGCTGCAGCACGCAGGTCGCCACCAGCAGCATGCCGTGCCAGCGCGGCACCAGCGACACGTGCCAGTCCGGCGGCAGCGGATGGAACAGGCCGACGACCGACAGCAGCAGGATGAACGACATCGAATACGCCCAGGCGATGCCGATCAGATACTCGGCGTAGAGCGGCCACATCATCATCTGCGCGGGCCGCGCGACCGTGCCGGCATATTTGAGCAGCACCTGGATGCCGCCCTTGGCCCAGCGCAGCCGCTGGCGATAGAGCCCCCGGATCGTCTCCGGCATCAGGATCCAGCTGAGCGCATGCGGCTCGTACATGACGCGCCAGTCGCGGCACTGCAGCTTCCAGCTGATGTCGATGTCCTCGGTCAGCATGTCCGAGCTCCAGAAGCCTACGTCGGCGAGGGCGGTCTTGCGGAACATCGTGATGACGCCGGACACCGTGAAGATGCGGCCGTACACCTGCTGCGTGCGCTTGATCAGCCCGACGATCGACGAGAACTCGCCGACCTGCATGCGGCCGAGCAGCGACGTGCGCGTGCGGATGCGCGGGTTGCCGGTGACCGCGCCGACGCCGGGGTCGGCGATGAAATGCTCGAGCATCCATTCGATCGCATCGTGCGCGAGCAGCGAATCGCCGTCGATGCAGAGCAGGTACTCCGCGTTCGACACGGCGGCCGCGGTCGTGAGGCCCACCGCCTTGCCCTCGTTGCGCGCGTGATGGATGACGATGAGCCGCGGGATGTCGGCGGCCAGCTCGTTGAGCATTTCGCCGGTGCGGTCCCGGCTGCCGTCGTTGACCGCGATGATGTCGTAGGTCGGATAGTCCATGCCGTTCAGGTGCGTGATCACGCTGCGCACGTTCGCTTCTTCATTGAAGCAGGGCACGACGATCGACACCTTCGGCATGCCGCTCGCCGCGAGCATGCGCTTGGACAGCACGCGGCCCTCCTCGAGCAGCAGGAAATGCACGACGCCCCCGATCATCCACAGATACGACATGAAGAACGGGTAATAGAAGACGAAGTCCTGCAGGCGCCGGATGAGGTCGTGTGTGATCATTTTGCCGGCTTCCCCTGGTGCTGTTGCGCCTGCATCAGCGCATTGATCGAAGTCGGGTCGAGACGCGACTTGAGCGACATGGCGCCGCGTATGGTCGCGAGTTTCGGCTGATCGTGCAGGAAGTTGTCCGGGTAGTAGCCGAAGCTCAATGCCCCGCGGCTTCTCAGCCGCCCCATCTGCGCAAGCAGCGTGGTGCTTGAAATCTCCTTGCGGGCGCGCCAGTCGTAGGCCTGCAATTCGAACACGGTCTTCGCGAAGCCGTGCTGCTTGGCGGCGACGACGTCGGCGAGCTTGTCCAGCCAGCGATCCGGGTCCGATGCCTGCTCCATGTACGGCATTGCCATCAGCGCGACGAAGTCGTACGCCTTGAGGAAATCGTCGTAGTTTTGCGCGTACCACGCTTCGGATTCGGGGTTCAGCACCGGCTGCGCGAAGATGTTGCGCGCGGTGAGCACGTCGCCGGCGTTCTGGTTCGCCAGGACGATCTGCTCCAGTTGCCGCGTCAGGTCCAGCAGATAGCGGGTCTTCTGCCGCGTCCAGCGGTTCATCAGGTCGGGCTTCGCGCGAATCTGCCCGATGTCGCGCGGCAGCCCCCACTGCGCATAGAGCTGCAGCGCGTGCCGGCCCGCATCCTCGTAGTCGTCGAGCACGGCGTCGTCGCTGAAAAGGATGCCGTTGAACGACGCATATTTGCTGAGATCCTCGTAAATCTGCTCGATCAGCAGCCGGGCGTTCGGATCGAACGGACTCAGGCGAAACACGCGCGTGCCGTTCTCGCGTGCCGGTGCGCCGCTATGGGCGGTGACCGTTTCGAGGCTGTGCAGCTTGTCCGGCGGCGGACGGAAGGCCAGCACCGGCATCCACGCATAGACCTGGACATTGGACCGGGTATTGAGCTGCCATGCGGCGCGAGAGAACAGGTCGGCCCGCATCGGCAGGTGCCGGTTCGGAAAATAGACGGACTCCGCGACGCCGGTGCCCTTCGGATCGGCGAACGCCTGCAGGTAGACCGACTTCGGCTGCATCCGGTAGATGCGCTCGACGAGCTCGCCGAGATTCTTTTCCTGTTGTGCCGGGTTGGGGTCGTACACCTGGTCGAGATCGACCTGCACGATCCGCTCGGCGGCTTCGACTTCGCCGCGGTTGGTCGCCGGCTCGCGCATCGAGCGCTCGAACACGCCGATATCGACGTCATACATCATCAGGATGCGCCGCAAGCGATCGAGCGGCACGTCCGGCGTATTCGGTCCGGCATCGAGACTGAACTGGATGTCCATGCCGAGCGACGTCGAGATCTTTTGCACCGGGTGGTTTTCCGCGCCGTACGGCCAGACCATCGAGCGCGCGACAAGCCCGGTGCGTTCGCGAATCTGCCGGATGCAGGTCTGCAGGTCGCCGTGCACCCGCGCTTCGAATTCCGCATCGGTTTCGTAGCGCTTCTCGTTTGCCAGATAAAGGTGCGACGTGGTGGCGGGCAACTCGTTGCCCTGCGGATTGGCCACCGCGCCATGATGCAGGTTGTGCGTGTGGCAGGCGAGCTCGACCAGCTCCGACGAACCGATCTGCTTGACCTCGTCCCACGACATGAAGTAATCGCGCGGCAGCTGCAGCCTGTCGCTGATGCGGATCGGCGTGTCGGCGGGGGCGTCGATCCAGGCGGTGACGATGCCCATCACCGCCGGATAGCGGAACCGCTTCAGCAGCGGCAGCACTTTCGTGAAGTGGCTGCGAAAGCCGTCGTCGAACGTGAGGAGCACGGAGCGGGGCGGCAACGGCTTGCCGCCGTGCCGGGATGCCTCGATCTGCTTGACTGTGATCGTGTGATAGTTGTTGGTCTGCAGCCAGGAAAAAATCGCGGTCAGCGTGCCGGTGTCGATCGCGTACGGATCGATTATCGTGGCGGTCGCGAACGTCGACAGCAGGTTGTCGCGCACGTCGTGCATGCAGATCACGCGGAAGGTCTTGCCGTCGGCGGGATCCGACGGCGGAAGGAGGTCGATCATCCTTGCCCGGGTCACGCCCGGAAACAGCGAACAAGCTGCGGCCGTGCCAAGGCAGCCACACATGAAGGTCCGTCTGGATTGCATTCGCTGGGCTCCTGGTTCTAGAACGGCAGGTTGAGCGCGAGGAAGCCCGTTTCCGAGCGCTCCCGCCGGCCGTCGTACGCATGGCTGCTGACCTCGACGCCGTAGGTCAGCGTGATGTCGTGCTTGAACGTCCACGCGTGTTCGAGGCGCGCGCTCCACAGCGCGCTGGTGCCGAATCCTCTCTGGTTGTATGCGCCGCCGGACGCGGAGATGCGCTGCCGCATCGACATGTCGCTTTTCTTCCAGACCAGCCATTGATGCATGACGGTCGCCGCGACCGCGTAGTCGCGGCTCGGGCTGAAGTAGGGAGTGTCCTGCCGCGTGTTGCTGCCGGTGCCGGCATTCAGCGAAACGTTGACCAGCTGGTTCGCGGACGTGTACACGCGCTGCGTGCCGGTCGCCGCGATTTCCTGGTGGAGGTTCGAGTCGGAGTAGCGGCTCACGCCGTAGCTCAGCTTGACCTCGCGGCGATCGTTCTGGCGGTACGCCACCTCGACGTTCGCGGATTTGCCCCAGATGTGCGCGACATAGGCCTTCCACGGCAGCGAGTTGTCGTTGCTGTCGAGCCCGGCTGCCACCGACCAGTAATCGTCGAAGTTGTAGCTGACGGAACCGCGGCCGCCGGTGCGCCCGTCGGTGCCGAACGAGCGCGTGGCTTCGGCCTGCAAGCTGAGCGGCCCGTGCCGGTAGTCGCCGCCGACCCCGGTGCGCGTGCGGCTGACCCTGCCGAGGTCGGTTTGCGCATGCCCGAAGAACGTATGGGCGAACACGCGCCAGTTGTCGCCGAACGGTTGCGAATACAGATAGGTATTCGACGTGAAGCTGTTGTTCGCCAGTGCGCTGTTGCCGTGCTCGTAGCTCAGGTCCGTCGTCAGCACCGGGCTGCGGTACGCGTTGTAGTCGCGCTTGAACTGGCGGACCGCGCCGTTGTCCGGAAACGTGTTGCCGAAGGTCTGGTCGATCTTGCGCGCGGTTTGTTTCATAGTCGTCCGCCGCGAGCGACGCGCGGCCGAGCCCGGCGAGGTTTTCGACGCTGTCGGGATGGTCGGTCAGCGTCGCGTGATACATCGCGATGGCCTGGCGCGGGTGCGACTGGCCCGACACCGCGTCGGCGTGCGCCGCGCGGATTTCCGCATTGAACGGCACCTCCTTCTCGAGCTGTTCGAGCGCGGCGATCCCTTCGTCGACGTGCCCCGTGACGATCAGGTATTGCGCGCGCAGCCGGTAGTAGCGCAAATAATCGCTTTCTTCCGGGCCGTAGTTGCGTACCTCCTTCGCGGGCGGCAGCGACGTGCGCATGTCGTCGAGCACTTTTCCGGCGTCGGCCGCGCGGCCCTGGTCGACGTACGACCAGAACAGGCCTTCGCGCAGCGCGATCGGGCGCGTGCGCGCGCCGTACTGGTAGCCGCGCGTCGCGCGGTCCGTCGGCGATGCGGTGGCCTGTTTCAGCGCACGCTCGTATACGGCGTGCGCCTTGGCCGGTTCGCTCAGGTACAGGTAGGCATCGCCGACGGCCGCGAGCGCATCGATCGAGATCTCCGCGTCGGGCGGGATCGTTTCGAACGACGCCACCGCCTTTTTCATGTCGCCGCGTGCCGCATGCGCGATCGTGCGGTCGCCGGCGAGCGCGGTGCGGACCGGCGAATACTCGGGGGTCGGCGGCATCCGCTGGTCGAGATCGTCGGCGGCGCGCAGCGCGGTGTCGAGCCCGTCGAAGCGATCGGTGCTCGTCATCGAGCGCGCCTTGTCGCGTCCGCCGCGCACTTGCTGGCGGATCGACAGCTCCTCCAGTTGCGCGAGATCGAATGCGGAGAAGATGTCGGGCCGGGACTTCGCCTCGTCGAGCGCCTTGACGGCGCCGCCGCTCGTGGCGAGACCGAACACTTCGTTGCGCACGGTGGCGACGTCGGCGGTTCGCAGGTTCGGCGCCTGCGCGTTCGGCGCCTCGACGTCGGGGCCTTGCGAGCGCTGCGGCGTATCGCCGGGGAGCTGGGCGCCGGGCGATTGCGAGTTCGGCGCGTCGAGCGTGGACGGTTGCGCGCCGGGCGGCCGCAGGGTGGGCGCGTCCGGCAGCGGCGGGGCGGATGCCGGGGCGGTTCGGGTCGGTGCAGCGGGGGGCGCGGCCTGGGCTAGCAGTTGCGGCGTGGCCGGTGTGGGCTGCGCTGGTGTGGTCGGCTCGGGCAGGGCGAACGCGGATGTAGGCGGTGCGGGGGTAGGCGTGCGCGTCGGCGGTGTAGCGGGTGGTGAAGGTGGCGACGACATCGAGGATACCGAGGACACCGAGGACACCGAGGACACCGAGGACACCGAGGACGGCGAGGACGGCGAGGACACCGAGGACGGCGACGAGGCCGACACCGACACCGACGACATCGACTCAGCCGCACCCGGCGAACTGTGCAGCGATCCATCCGGCGTATGCTCAGCGGCCGGCGTCGTGTCCGGCATCGTGTCCGCGGAGGCGGCGTCCGACGTGCCGACCGCGTCCATCGACCGAACCGGAGCGGCCAGCGCCGGCTCGACCGCACGCGGTTCGCTTGTCGGCGACGTATCCGGCTCGACGACGACCGTGGTCGGCATCGCCGACGCCTGCCGCGCCTGCGCGACCTGCATCGATGCATCGGAGGCCCGGGCGATCGGGGTCGGCGCCGTGGGCGGCTCGGCGTCGGCCACCTGCACGACTTGCACCGTCGTACCGGCCGGCTGCATATCGGGCGGCAGCGCATCGCGCCCGCCGCCGGCGTCGGCCTCGGCGATTTCGCGCGCGCCGAGAGCTGACGCATCGCCTTCGCCGGCCAGACACGAGCCCGACGCGACGAGCAGCAACAGCAGGGGCGCATGCAGCAGGATCCGCCGGTTGGGCGGCGCGACGGACGTGCATTGTTGCTGGCGATTGCTGGCCACGATGTCTCCTCTGTCCGAATCGGTCACGACCGTTGCGCGCCCGGCGACGCACGTCGCCGCGATCGCGCGGGCGGGCGGCCATGCCCGCCGGCCGTGGACCGTCTACAGACGATTGCGTATCGCTTGCCCAAGCAGCGCACGCGATTCGCTATTCGTCGGATCGATGGCGAGCGCACGGCTCGCGTTTTGCTCGACGCATTGCCACTGGTCGAGCTGCGCGCACCGGCGCGCTCTTGCCAGCGCACGAGCGCTTGCGAGCTCGTCGTGCGTGACGCTGGTGGTCTCCATCCGGGCCGCGTCGGTCAGATACGACTGCGCCGGCGCGGGCGGCTGCGCAGGAAGCTGCTGTTGCGGTGGGGGCCGCAGTTGCGACGCAGCCGCGCGGTGCCTGCGCGTGTGTCCCGGCGCTGGCGAACGCGACGTCCGGTGCGTGTCGCCCGTGTCCGTTGCGCGCGCGCCGCCCGATGTGTCGTGCGGGCTCGTCGCGAGCGCCGCGTGCCGCGGGTCCGCACCGCGCGGCGGTTTCGCGGCGGAACCGGCGTCCGCTTGCGGTGCGGCGGCCGCTTCCGCGTCCGCGGCCGATGCAGGCGGGATGAGCGACGCCGACAGCGCGGCCGTCGATGCGGCGCCGACCGGTGCCGACGCGGCGACGAATGCGTTGCGATACCTGCCGACGGCCGTGCCGATCTCGCCCGCCACGTCGCGGGCGATGCTTGCGTGGCCGCGGCCCGGGTTGCGCTCGACGAGCGCAAACGCGCCGAAAATCACGGCAAAAGCCACGAAGCTGAGCGCCGCGTTCTTGCCCGGGCCCCACGAGGGTTTCGGTGGCCCGGCGGGGGAGTCGCCCGGTCGTTCTCCACGAGTCATTCGATGCTCCTCGGTGCGCGCGGATCCGATGGATGGCGCAACCGCGCGCGATCGGCCGGCGCCTACCACTTCAGTTGCGTGGTGAGCGCCCCCGTTTCGACGACCGCGAACTGTGTCGCGCCCGCATAGGTTCCTTCGATCCGGTAGCTGGCATCGGGAACGCTGAACAGGCAGCGCGGCCCGCTCGATTTGAACTCGACGAGTACGCGGCCATGTCGTCTGAGCCGCACCTGAACGTTCGACAGCGGCTGCCCGGTGCCGCCCGACACGAACGACACGCCCAGGTTGTAGGGCCGCCCGTCGGGCGGAAGCGGCGCCGTGCCGTCGATCCGTGCGTCACCGCAGATGTACGAAATCATGTAGCGACCGGGCGCGATGCCCGACGCAGGTGCACCGCCGCCTGGCTGCGTCTGGGCGCCGGCATGCGCGAGACATGCGAATGCGACGACGCCGACGAGCACGCGCGCATGCTCCTTGAGCGACGAGGAAGACATTGTCACCTCCATCCGGAATTCATCGCACTGATTTATTCCGGGTCGAAATTAACGGCGTTCTTTTGCGACACGCTATTGATACACGATGGATTTTGAACAAACAACCACGGGTGGCGGATATCGGACGCGCTTTAAAGGTATTATTTAAACGGAATATGGATTAATTGGACGAAATGAATCGGCTCTGAACAAAGTCGCTATTTCCGGTCGTCGAAATTGGGCCGCGGTAGGAATGGCAGGAAGCAGGTCTCTGCGTGGTGGTTGTACCGAACTTCGTGCCGAAAAATAACGACTGATAAAAGAAACATTTGCGTCTGTATTCGACGCGCTGCAGTGACGGCGAATGCACAGATTCAATCGGCAGTAAATGAGGGTGCGACGTTTTTGGTGATTATCACCATTGCGCGCAAGTCGGGATTTTTATTTTGTTTTGTAACGAGGTATTTCCGGCATACGAATCGCGCAGCGGCGGCGATCGATTTTGCATTCGGCAATAACGGCGGTCCGGATTCGCAAACGTTTGGTGTGACGGCCGATTTGATCGCGCGTGCGGCGGCCTGCATATTTACCGGCACAGGCTCGAAAAATGTGCAGCCGCGCCCGCCTGGGCGATCGGCCGGCGCGTGCAGGATCGCCGCCGACGTACCCCGCGAACCGCGACGCCGCTACCGCCCGCGCGCGCTGCCGCGCGCGACGCGCACCGCTGCCGTGGCAGGCGACTGACCGCCCACGGCGGCGTCGTTCGCTGCGCGCGGCCGGTTCATGATGTACGTCCACAGCTGCTCCGCCGCCAGCCCGCGCTTGCGCGCCGACCGGTACAGCCGGATCTCCAGCTCGGTGATCCAGTCGGCCGATCCGGCGCACACGAGGCTGCCTTCCGCGAGTTCCTTCGCGACGCAGCTTTCCGGCAGCCAGCCGATCCCGTGGCCCGCCACCACCATCCCTTTCAGCGCCTCGGACATGTGCGTCTCGAAGCAGCGGTGCAGCGCGTACGGCTCGGCCGCGTTCAGCAGCAGCATCTCGACGACGTTGCCGAGGAAGGCCCCCGACGAATACGCGAGCAGCGGCAACGGCTCGCGCGGCCGGCCGGGCAGCTGGAACAGCGGATTGCCGTGCGCGTCGGGCGTGGAGACGGGGAGAATCCGCTCGACCCCGAGGTTCACGAACGGGAAATGGTTCGGGTCGAGCACGATCGGCAGCTGCGGATGGTGATAGCCGAGCAGCATGTCGCATTCGCCCTCGACGAGCTGCTGCACGCCCTCCGGCACGTTCACCGCGTTGACGCGCGCGGTCACGTGGCCGACTTCGCCGTTGAGCTGCTTCAGCCATTCGGGGAACAGCGTGAACACGAGCGTATGCGCGACCGCGAACCGCACGACCTGGTCGCTCGCCGCGAACTGGTCGTAGCCGTTCACCAGGTTGCGCGCCGCATACATGCTGCGCAGGATGTCCGCGGCCAGCCCGCGGAACATCTGTCCGGCCGGGGTGAGGGCGACCGGCGTGATGCTCCGGTCGACCAGCTTCGCATCCATCCAGGTCTCGAGCGACGCGATTCGCCTGCTGAATGCCGATTGCGTGAGATGCCGGTTACGCGCCGCCCGGGAAAAACTCTTGGTATCTGCAAGGCTCAGGAAATCTTCCAGCCACTTTGCTTCCATTTCTTTCTTCGCTTTTTATAGTCGGGGGCCCACGGCGCGGCGCCACGGTTTCGCTGCACGAACTTTCTAGCCTACCGCGCCTCGTGTCGAGCATACCGATGTTTTTTTTCGATGGGTGTTAGTCGAAATATGCATGGGCATTGTCGGCGGCATTACGGCTGCATAAGTTTGAGACGCCGGAACCGGCTAACCGGTTAGTTCATCGCGTCGAACCGGGCGCCGCAGACGGTACTTCCCCAAGGGCCGGCCGCGGCAACCGTGGCCGGCCCGCTTCAGCCGCGATTCGGGGCCGCGGCGTGCCGGCGAATCGTCGCGGTGCAGATTGCATACGCGTGACACGCACGCGCACTAAGTTCGACGTCTGGCGCGGTGATCGCGCAATTGCACGCTGTCGATGCGACGCGCCGGGCCGCCGTTGCACCGACATGGTGCGGCATGGCGCGCAAGCGTGCGCGGCGCGGCGCAAAACGGGGGAAACGCACGGGTACGGCAAGGCACGCTCCTTGCTCAGCAGTCGTTACGCCGGTCCGGCATGCGCAATGCCGGGAAAAACGATGGAGAACAAATCGATGAAGCCATTCGATGAAATGCTGCAATCCGGCGACATGGTCAGGGCGCCCTACGCGCGCCTGAAGCAGTGGCTCGACACGCAGAACCCCGCGAGCCTCGCCCAGAAAGCCCGCGACGCGGAGGGCGTGTTCCGCAAGACGGGCATCACGTTTGCCGTCTACGGCGACGCGGACGCCGCCGAGCGGCTGATCCCGTTCGACATCGTGCCGCGCATTATTTCCGGGAACGAGTGGAATCGGCTGTCGCTCGGCATCGAGCAGCGCGTGATGGCGCTCAATGCCTTCCTCGACGACATCTACCACCGCCAGGAAATCGTGCGCGCCGGGATCGTGCCGAAGCACCTGATCGCGCACAACGATGCGTTCCTGCCCGAGATGATCGACTTCCGGCCGCCCGGCAACGTTTACACGCACATCATCGGCGTGGACATCGTGCGCACCGGCGAGAACCAGTTCTACGTGCTCGAGGACAACGCGCGCACGCCGTCCGGCGTGTCGTACATGCTGGAAAACCGCGAGACGATGATGCAGCTCTTTCCCGAGCTGTTCCAGCAGGTCAAGGTGCGGCCGGTCGAGACCTATCCGCAGATGCTGCGCCAGTCGCTCGCGGCCGTCTGCCCGCCGGGCGGCAACGCCGACAACCCGACCATCGCCGTGCTGACGCCCGGCATCCACAATTCCGCGTACTACGAACATTCGTTCCTCGCCGACCAGATGGGCGTGCACCTCGTCGAGGGCAGCGACCTGCAGGTGATCGACGACCGCGTCGCGATGCGCACCACCGAGGGCTTCCGGCCGATCGACGTGCTGTACCGCCGCGTCGACGACGCGTTCCTCGACCCGCTGACGTTCCGCCCCGATTCGGTGCTCGGCGTCGCGGGGATCATGGACGTGTACCGCGCGGGCAACATCACGATCGCGAACGCGCCGGGCACCGGCATCGCCGACGACAAGGCGATCTACTCGTACATGCCGGAAATCGTCGAGTTCTACACGGGCCGCAAGGCGCTGCTCGAGAACGTGCCGACCTGGCGCTGCGGCGAGGCGGACAGCCTGAAGTACGTGCTCGAGCATCTCGACGAACTGGTCGTGAAGGAAGTGCACGGCTCGGGCGGCTACGGGATGCTCGTCGGACCGTGCGCGTCGAAGGCCGAGATCGAGGCGTTCGCCGCGAAGCTGCGTGCGCGGCCCGCGAACTACATCGCGCAACCCACGCTGGCGTTGTCCACGACGCCGATCCTGACCGACGCGGGCCTCGCGCCGCGGCACGTCGACCTGCGGCCGTTCGTGCTGGTGTCGGATCGCATCCGCATCACGCCGGGCGGGCTCACGCGCGTCGCGCTGAAGGAGGGCTCGCTCGTCGTCAATTCGAGCCAGGGCGGCGGCACCAAGGACACCTGGGTGCTGGCCGACTGAACGGAGCGCGGCGACGGCGCGCGCCGGCAACGGCCGCGCGCGAACGGAAAACAGACGGAGTGGACACAAGATGCTTCTTGGACGCACAGCGAGCGGTCTCTACTGGATGTACCGCTATATCGAGCGCGCGGAGAACACCGCGCGGATCGTCGACGCCGGCCTGCGGATGGCGCTCACGCGCACGTCCGACGCGCCTGCGGAATGGTCGTCGGTGCTCGTCAGCTCGGGCGCGGACGACGGCTACCGCGAGAAATACGACGCGTACGCGGCCGACACCGTGACCGACTACCTGCTGCGCGACCGCGACAACCCGTCGAGCGTGCTGTCGTGCATCGAGGCCGCGCGCTCGAACGCGCGGATGGTGCGCACGGCGCTCACGCGGGAAGCGTGGGAGAGCGTGAACGGCGCATGGCTGTCGCTCGGGCGCGGGCTCGCGCAGCCGGTGCCGGAGGGCGAGCTGCCGGCGGTGCTCGACCAGGTGAAGCGCGAGACCGCGCTGATCCTCGGCAGCTTCTACAGCACGATGCTGCGCAACGAGATCTTCGATTTCGCGCAGATCGGCGCGTTCGTCGAGCGGGCCGACAACACCGCGCGGATCCTCGACGTGAAGTACCACCTGCTGCTGCCGTCGGTCTCGCACGTCGGCACGATCCTCGACAACTACCAGTGGGAAACGATCCTGCGCTGCGTGGCCGCGCACCGCTCGTACCGCTGGGTCTACGACGTGCAGTACAAGCCGCTGAACATCGCCGACTACCTGATCCTCAACGGCCGGATGCCGCGCTCGCTGCGCTATTGCTACGGCCGCGTCGTGTCGAGCCTCAACCTGCTCGCGAAGGACTACGGCGTCACGCACCCGTGTCACGACACCGCCACGAAGATCCTGCAAATGTTGTCCGACACCAGCGTCGAGCGGATCTTCAAGAGCGGCCTGCACGAATTCCTGACCGACTTCATCGGCCGCAACAACAGCCTGGGGCTCGAAATCGCCCAGGCGTACAACTTCGACTGAGACTTGCCATGCGACTCGCCATCCGACACATCTCGCGTTATCAGTTCGACGATCAGGTCACCCACGTGCTGCAACGGCTGCGGCTGCGTCCGCAATCGGGGCCGGGCCAGACGGTGCGCGCGTGGCAGGTCACGATCGACGGCGTCGAGCCGACGCTCACCTATGCCGACGGGCTCGGCAACCGCACCGACCTCGTGCGGCACGACCGCGGCACGAAGCCGGAGATCGTGATCGTCGCGGCGGGCGTCGTCGAGACCCAGGACCGCGCGGGCATCCTCGGGGCACACCGAGGGCTACGCGCCGCCGTGGATCTTCGAGCGCGAGACCGCGCTCACGAAAGCGGGCGACACGGTGCGCGCGCTTGCCGACGCGCTGCCGATCGAGCAGCGCAGCCTCGAAGCGCTGCACTGGCTGATGACCGAGGTGCACGGCCGCATCGCGTATGCGCCGCATGCGCCGGACACGCCGGTCGACGCGGAAACCGCGCTGCAAAGCGGCGAGGGCACGAGCCGCGATCATGCGCATGCGTTCATCGCGGCCGCGCGGGTGCTGAAGATCCCGGCCCGCTACATCTCCGGCTACGTGCTGGCCGACAGCGCGATGCAGCGCATCGCGGACGCGAAGCAGCAAGGCGGCGGCGCGCACGAGGAAGAGGCCGTCGCGCTGCAAAGCGGTGACGGGATGCAGCAGGCGCTCGGCCAGCGCGTCGATGAAGCGCATGCGTCGCAGTCGCAGGGCATGCCGCGGCCGGCGCTCGGCGCGCGGCAGCAGGCGGCCGCGCCGATGCAGCAGCCCGCCGGCCACGCGTGGGCCGAGGCGTATGTCGACGGGCTCGGCTGGGTCGGCTTCGATCCGTTCATGAACCGCTGCCCGGACGAGCGCTACGTGCGCATCGCGACCGGCCTTGACTCCCGCGACGCGCAGCCGGTGACCGGGGCCGGCGCGACGCCGCTCGGCATCGAGATCAGCGTCGTGCAGTCGCCGGAACTGGTCTGACGCGCACGTCAGCCGACGAACCCGTCGCGCCGCTGAGCCGCGCCCGATCCGGCGCGGCGCGACGGCCCGATCCAACCTGAGCCGAGCCGCTTTGCCATGCCCATTCACGTCGCGCTGCATCACACCACCCGTTACCGCTACGACCGGCTCGTCAATCTCGGCCCGCAGGTCGTGCGGCTGCGTCCCGCGCCGCATTGCCGCACGCCGATCGTCGCGTATTCGATGACCGTGCGGCCCGCGCAGCACTTCATCAACTGGCAGCAGGACCCGTTCGCGAACTACCTGGCCCGGCTGGTGTTTCCGGAGCGCACGCGCGAGTTCGAGATCACGGTCGATCTCGTCGCCGAGATGTCGGTCTACAACCCGTTCGACTTCTTCCTCGAAGGCAGCGCCGAGCAGTACCCGTTCCAGTACGACGATGCGCTGCGCACCGAGCTCGCGCCGTATCTCGCGTGCGATCCGCATACGAGCGCGTCGCCCGCGTTCCGCGCGTATCTCGACGGAATCGACCGCACGCCGGCCGGCACCGTGAACTTCCTCGTCGCGCTGAACCAGAAGCTGCAGCACGACATCCGCTATCTGGTGCGGATGGAGCCGGGCGTGCAGACGCCCGAACAGACGCTCGAGCTCGCGTCGGGCTCGTGCCGCGACAGCGGCTGGCTGCTCGTGCAGCTGTGCCGGCACCTGGGCATCGCCGCGCGCTTCGTGTCGGGCTACCTGATCCAGCTCACGCCGGACGTCAAGTCGCTCGACGGCCCGAGCGGCACGGCGGTCGACTTCACCGACCTGCACGCGTGGTGCGAGGTCTATCTGCCGGGCGCGGGCTGGATCGGCTTCGACCCGACGTCGGGCCTGCTCGCCGGCGAAGGGCACATTCCGCTCGCGTGCACGCCGCAGCCGACCAGCGCTGCACCGGTCGAGGGGCTGATCGACGAATGCGACGTCGCGTTCGAGCACGAGATGGCGGTCACGCGCGTGTACGAATCGCCGCGCGTGACGAAGCCGTACACCGACGCGCAATGGGGCGCGGTGCGCGCGCTCGGCGCCCGGGTCGACGCGGCGCTGACGGCCGGCGACGTGCGGCTCACGCAGGGCGGCGAGCCGACCTTCGTGTCGATCGACGACCGCGACGGCGCGGAATGGAACACCGACGCGCTCGGGCCGACCAAGCGCGGCTATGCGACCGAGCTCGTGCAGCGGCTGCGCGCCGAGTACGGCCATGGCGGCTTCCTGCATTTCGGGCAGGGCAAGTGGTATCCGGGCGAGCAGCTGCCGCGCTGGGCGCTGTCGATCTTCTGGCGCGCGGACGGGCAGCCGGCCTGGCGCGATCCGTCGCTGTTCGCGGACGAGCGCGCGCCGTCGGCCCTGACGACCGGCGACGCGAAGCGCTTCATCGACGCGCTGGCCGCGCGCCTGAACCTGACAGGCGAATTCATCCGTCCGGGTTACGAAGACGTCTGGTACTACCTGTGGCGCGAGCGCCGGCTGCCGGTCAACGTCGATCCGTTCGACGCGCGGCTCGACGACGAGCTGGAGCGCGCGCGGCTGCGCAAGGTGTTCGAGCAGAAGCTCGACAGCGTGGTCGGCTACGTGCTGCCGCTCAGGCGCGCGGATGAATCCCCGGGGCTCGAAGGCCCGTGCTGGCAGACCGGCCCGTGGTTCTTCCGCGACGAGCGGATGTACCTCGTGCCCGGCGATTCGCCGATGGGCTACCGGCTGCCGCTCGACTCGCTGCCGTGGGTCGGCCGCGCCGATTATCCGGTCCTGGTCGAGCGCGACCCGTTCGCGCCGAGCGAGCCGCTGCCGGACGCCGACGCGTTCCGCGCGCGCCATGCCGGCACGGGCGATGCGCCGCGCTATCTGGCCGGCGTGCATCGCGAGGCGCCCGCGCAGACCGTGATGCAGTGGCGCGAAGTTGGTACGACGGATGGCGCGGCGGGCGACGCGCGCCGTGCCGCTCCGGACGCGACGCGCCGTCCCGAGCGCTTCGAATCGGCCGCGTGGATCACGCGCACCGCGCTGTGCGTCGAGGTGCGCAACGGCATCCTGTACGTGTTCATGCCGCCGCTCGCCGCGCTCGACGATTATCTCGACCTGCTGGACGCGATCGAGCTGACCGCCGGCGCGCTCGGCGTGAAGCTCGTGCTCGAAGGCTATCCGCCGCCGCGCGACGCGCGCCTGAAGCTGCTGCAGGTGACGCCGGACCCGGGCGTGATCGAGGTCAACATCCATCCGGCGCACAGTTTCGACGAGCTGGTCGGCCATACCGAATTCCTGTACGACGCGGCGTGGCAGTCGCGGCTCAGCAGCGAGAAGTTCATGGTCGACGGCCGCCACGTCGGCACGGGCGGCGGCAACCACTTCGTGCTCGGCGGCGCGACGCCGGCCGACAGCCCGTTCCTGCGGCGTCCGGACCTGCTCGCGAGCCTGATCGCGTACTGGCACAACCACCCGTCGCTGTCCTATCTGTTCTCGGGCCTGTTCATCGGCCCGACGAGCCAGGCGCCGCGCGTCGACGAAGCGCGCAACGACCAGCTCTACGAGCTCGACATCGCGTTCGCGGAGATCCAGCGCAACCGGCTGCTGCACGGGCACGACATGCCGCCGTGGCTCGTCGACCGCGTGCTGCGCAACCTGCTGATCGACGTGACCGGCAACACGCACCGCAGCGAGTTCTGCATCGACAAGCTGTATTCGCCCGATTCGCCGACCGGCCGGCTCGGCCTGCTCGAACTGCGCGCGTTCGAGATGCCGCCGCATGCGCGGATGAGCATCGTGCAGCAACTGCTGCTGCGCGCGCTCGTCGCGCGCTTCTGGGCCGTGCCGTACACGACGCCGCTCACGCGCTGGGGCACCGCGCTGCACGACCGCTTCATGCTGCCCGCGTTCCTGAAGATGGATTTCGACGACGTGCTGGCCGAGCTGCGCGACGCCGGGTTTGCGTTCGATCCCGCATGGTTCGCGCCGCATTTCGAATTCCGCTTCCCGCTGTTCGGCCAGATCGCGGTGAACGGGATGCAGCTGTCGCTGCGCGGCGCGCTGGAGCCGTGGCACGTGATGGGCGAGGAGGGCGCGATCGGCGGTACGGTGCGCTACGTCGACTCGTCGCTCGAGCGGCTAGAAGTGCGCGTGACCGGGTTGAACGACAACCGGCACGTCGTGACCGTCAACGGCCGCGCGCTGCCGCTGCAGCCGACCGGCACCGCCGGCGAATACGTCGCGGGCGTGCGCTACAAGGCGTGGGCGCCGCCGTCCGCGCTGCATCCGACGATCGGCGTGCATGCGCCGCTGACGTTCGACATCGTCGATACGTGGATGCAGCGCTCGCTCGGCGGCTGCCGCTATCACGTCGCGCATCCGGGCGGGCGCAACTACGCGACGTTCCCGGTCAACGCGTACGAGGCCGAGAGCCGGCGGCTCGCGCGTTTCGTCGCGATGGGGCATACGCCGGGACGGATGGTGGTGGCGGCGGCCGCGCCGAGCCGCGAGTTCCCGTTCACGCTGGACCTGCGGCGGCCCTGAGCGCTGCATGCATGGAGGAGACCTGATGACGATGCGCGGACGGCCGGGGCGACCGGGGCGACAGCGCGCGCCGGCCGATGGCGGCCCCGCCGGAATGCTAGGATGCCGGCAGAGCGCGGTCGCGCACGCGCGCCGCGCACCGTGGCGGCGCGTGTGCGGGATCGACTGCTGTTTGCTTCTGCTGACTTGCGCTTCCTGACTCAAGACGGACCGATACCGTGCCGCCCATTCACCCCGACGATCTCGCCGCCGCCGACGCGATGCACACGCTCTTCGATACCGGGTCGCAGCCCGACGCCGCCGAGCTGGCCGCCGCGCTTGCCGCGCCGGCCGCCGCCGGCCGCTACGACGAGCTGCGCGGCAGCGCGGCCGGCCTGCAGGCGCCCGCGCTCGCGCCCGCGTGGCGCGCGTTCTTCACGCACCTCGGCAGCGACGGCGTCGCCGATCTCGACCGCCGCGCGGACGCGCTGCAGCGGCGCATGCGCGAGAACGGCCTGTTCTACCAGCTGCACGAGCAGCGCGCCGGCGACGGCGCGACCGGCCCGTGGTCGCTGGACCTGCTGCCGCTGATCGTCACGTCGCAGGACTGGGCCGCGATCGAGCGCGGCGTGCTGCAGCGCGTGCGGCTGCTCAACGCGATGATGGCCGACCTCTACGGGCCGCAGACCATCCTGCAGCGCGGGCTGCTGCCGCCCGCGCTCGTCACCGGGCATCCCGGCTACCTGCGCGCGATGCGCGGCGCGCGGGTGCCCGGCGACACGTGGCTGCACGTCGTCGCGTTCGATCTCGCGCGCGGGCCGGACGGCCAGTGGCGGGTGCTCGCGCATCACACGCAGGGCGCGGCCGGGCTCGGCTATCTGCTGGAAAACCGCCTGATCGTGTCGCGCCTGCTGCCGCGCACCTTCCGCGGGCTGCGCGTGCAGCGGCTCGCGGCGAGCTACCGCGCGCTGCTGCAGAGCATGCAGGCGCTGAGCCCGGCGGGGAAGAACTCGCGGATCGTGCTGCTGACGCCCGGGCCGCACAGCGCGACGTATTTCGAGCATGCGTATCTCGCGCGCTACCTCGGCCTCACGCTGGTCGAGGGCGGCGACCTGACCGCGCGCGACAACCGCGTGTTCCTGAAGACGCTGCGCGGGCTCGAACCCGTGCACGGGATACTGCGGCGCGTCGACGACGCGTGGCTCGATCCGCTGGAGCTGCGGCCCGATTCGATGCTCGGCGTGCCGGGGCTGCTGCAGGCGGTGCGCGCGGGCAACGTGCTGCTCGCGAACGCGCCGGGCTCGAGCTTCCTCGAATCGCCGGGCATGCTCGGCTTCCTGCCGCGTCTCGCGGAAAGCCTGCTCGGCACGACGCTGACGCTGCCGGCCGTGCATTCGTGGTGGTGTGGCGAGCCGGCCGCGTGCGACGACGCGCTGCCGCAGCTCGCGCGCTGCATCATCAAGCCGTCGTTCCCGCCGGACGTGCAGGCGGGCGGCGGCTTCGAGCCGGTGATCGGCGCGCGGCTCACGCACGCGCAGCTCGCCGAATGGCGCGCGCGCATCCTCGCGAATCCCGCGCACTACACGGTGCAGGCCGACCTGCCGCTGTCGCAGGCGCCGACGTGGCCGGGCCACCGCGAGCCGGGCGACGGCTACGGCAACGGCGGCGCGCGGATCGTGCCGAAGCCGCTGCTGCTGCGGGTGTTCGCGCTCGCGGACGGCGCCGCGCGCTGGCGCGTGCTGCCCGGCGGCCTGTCGCGGGTCGGCGCGCGCGACGCGCTGTTCAACGCGCCGATGCCGCGCGGCGGCAGCACGGTCGATACGTGGGTGATGACGGAAGGCGTCGTCGATGCGACGACGCTGCTGCAGACCCACCTCAGCGCGGAGGACCTGACCACCGCGCAGCCGCGCGCGATCGCGAGCCGCGCCGCGGAGAACCTGTTCTGGCTCGGGCGCTACACCGAGCGCGCGACCAACCTGATGCGGCTCGCGCGCGCGGCGCTCGAACGGCTGCGCGGCGAGGACGACGCGGACAGCCCCGCGCATCTGGAGCTGATCGACACGCTGTGCCGCGACACGGGCCTGATTGCGGCCGACGCGCCGAGCGCGGTCGACGCGCCGCGCGCGTTCCAGCATGCGCTCGCCGTATATCGCTGACGCGCGGCGCGGACCGCGCGGCGGGCATTGCGTCGTGCCTGTTCGGGATGCGCGGCGCGGCGGCCGCGATCCGCGAGCGGCTGTCGAGCGAGCAATGGCGGCTGATCGACGACGCGACCCAGCTGTTCGCCGACAGCACCGGCAACGCGGAAGCGGAAGAGCAGCTCGGCAACGAAGCGCTGCAGCTGCTCGAACGGCTCGGCCTGCTGCTCGGCGCGATCACCGGCGCGCAGACCGACAACATGACGCGCGACGACGGCTGGCGGCTGCTGTCGATCGGCCGGCAGATCGACCGGCTGGACTTCCTGTGCAGCGTGCTGCGATTTGCGTTCGAGGAGGGCGCGGTGCACAAGCAGGACGGCTTCGAGCTGGTGCTGGAGCTGTTCGACAGCGCGATCACGTTCCGCTCGCGCTTCCAGCGCGGCTTCGACGTCGCGCCGCTGCTGTCGCTCGTCGTGCTCGACACCGACAATCCGCGCTCGCTCGCGTGGGTCGTGCAGGCGATGCGCGGGCGTCTGACGAAGGTCGAGCGCAGCGAGGGCTACGCGCTGTCCGAGCTGGCCGACGCGATACCGGACGTGCCCGGCTGGTCGCTGCACGAGTTGTGCGAAACCAGCAGCGACGATGGCCGCCACGACCGGCTGCTCGAGCGCCTCGACACGACCGTGAAGGCCGTGTGGGAGCTGTCGAACCGGATCGGCGAACGCTATTTCAGCCACGTGCGCGAGGCGGGCAGGACGCTATGGTGACGACGACCAAATCCGCGGCGAAGGCGCCGCCCGCACCGGACGCGGCGGCACCTGCCGCGCCCGTCGCCGGCCGGCTGCTGCGCGTCACGCATGACACCGAGTACCGCTACGCGGCGCGGGTCGAATCCGCGCAGCACCAGGCGCGCCTGACGCCGCTCGCGACGCCGCGCCAGCAGGTGCTGTCGTTCGCGCTCGACATCGAACCCGCGCCGGAAAGCGTCGGCGCCGAGACCGATGCGTTCGGCAACGCGCGCACGTCGTTCGCGCTGAACCAGCCGCACGACGCGCTGTTCGTGCGCAGCCGCAGCGTCGTGCGGGTGACGCCGCCCGTCTGGTCGGCCGGCGCGCGCGGCGAGCCGCCGCCCGCGATCGCGCAGCCGGACCCGGCGCGGGCGAGCGCGTGGGAAGCGGTGCGCGAGCGGTTCTGCTTTCGCGCGGGGCAGCCGTACGATGCCGCGAGCGAATTCGTATTCGCGTCGCCGCACGTCGCGTGCGATCCGGCGCTGGCCGCGTATGCGGCGGTCAGCTTCACGCCCGGCCGGCCGCTCGTGCAGGCGGCGTGGGACCTGATGCGACGCATCCACGCGGAATTCACGTATGCGCCGAACAGCACCGACGTGACGACGACCGCGCTCGATGCGCTCGCGCTGCGCCAGGGCGTCTGCCAGGATTTCGCGCACGTGATGATCGGCGCGCTGCGCTCGCTCGGGCTGGCCGCACGGTACGTGAGCGGCTATCTGCTGACGCAGCCGCCGCCGGGGCAGCCGCGGCTGATCGGCGCGGACGCGTCGCATGCGTGGGTCGAGGTGTACGACCCGGCGTGGCCGGAGGACGGCGGCTGGCTGCAGCTCGATCCGACCAACGATCGCGCGCCGGGCGACGACTACGTGATGCTGTCGATCGGCCGCGACTACGCGGACGTGACGCCGCTGCGCGGCGTGATCCGCGGCGGCGGCGCCGATCAGGAGCTGAGGGTGGGGGTGACGGTCGAGCCGCTCGACGAGGGAGCGTGACGCGGCATGATCGGCCGCCCGCGCCGCGCGTCCTGCGTTTAAGTCTTCGTTAATACGGCCGGCTTAGCATGGTGATGCTGGCGAACGGATCGCACGCTGGTCCGGCGCCGGTGGCACGTGCGGGTGCGCCGCCGCGATGACGGCGCGCCGACGCGCGTCGCCGGCCGAATGCAGGGGCGGCATCCATGATCAAGCACTTCGACTACACGTTCGGCAACGAGACGATTTCGCTCTGCGCGAGCTTCGGCGCGGGTCCGGCGTTGCGCCGGGTGCTCGTCAGCCGCGCGGACTCGATGGCGACGCTGGTGGTGCTCGACGCGCGCGGCTTGTCGGGGCTGCTGAAGGTCGCGACCGAGGCGCCGGAAGGGCTGCTCGACGATGCGATCCGCAAGGTCGGCGACGAACGGCTCGTCGAGCGGGCGATCCGCGGCCGGGCGATCGTCGAAGCCGCGTTGTGAGCGCAGTCGCGCGTGCACGCGCGATGTCGCCTCGTGCCGCTTACGCGGCGAACCGGTCCGTCGCCGCGAGCAGCGCCTTCAGGATTCCCGGCTCGTTATACGCATGGCCGGCATCGGGCACGATCTCGAACGACGCGTCGGGCCATGCCTTCGACAGATCCCACGCGGTGCGCGCGGGCGTCGCGATGTCGTAGCGCCCCTGGACGATCACGCCCGGAATGCCGGCCAAACGATGCGCGTCGCGCAGCAACTGCCCCTCGTCGACGAAACCGCGGTTCATGAAGTAGTGGTTTTCGATGCGCGCGAACGCAAGCGCGTAGTGTCCGTCGCCGAAATGCTCGGCGAGCGCGGGATCGGGCAGCAGCGTGATCGTGCGGCCTTCCCACAGGCTCCACGCGCGCGCGGCTTCCAGCTTCGCGGCTTCGTCGTCGCCGGTCAGGCGGCGGTGGTACGCGGCCATCAGGTCGCCGCGCTCGTGCTCCGGGATCGGCGCAAGGAACTGGTCCCACAGGTCCGGGAACAGCCACGACGCGCCTTCCTGGTAGTACCACAGCAGTTCCGCGCGGCGCATCGTGAAGATGCCGCGCACGATCAGCGCGCTCACGCGTTCCGGGTGGGTTTCCGCATAGGCCAGCGCGAGCGCGCTGCCCCATGAACCGCCGAATACCAGCCATTGCTCGACGCCGACCATCTCGCGCAGGCGCTCGATGTCCGCGACCAGATCCCAGGTCGTGTTGTGGTCGAGGCTCGCGTACGGCGTCGAGCGGCCGCAGCCGCGCTGGTCGAACAGCAGCACGTTGTAGCGGGCGGGATCGAAGAGCCGGCGGTGATCGGGGCTGCAGCCGCCGCCGGGGCCGCCGTGCAGGAACACGGCCGGCTTGCCTTGCGGGTTGCCGCACAGCTCCCAGTAGACCTGGTGGCCGTCGCCGGTGTCGAGGTAGCCGTGGGCGTAGGCTTCGATGGGTGGGTACACAGGCAGGCTCCGGGTGAGGGTCGGCGAAAGTGCGGGATATTGCGGTGCCGCAACGGATCGTTGTGCGTGCATCGAAGCGGCCGCCGGCGAGTACGGGTTGTCATTATGCCCGTGCAATTTGGGGTGGTGTGGGGCGGTGTTTTGTGGGCGTGGGGCGGCCGCGGCGGTGTGAATCGATCGCGAATTCGGCATTGCCGGGTGCGGCGTGCGTCCTTGCCCGGTTTCGTTTGTCCGCTGTCGACCGGGACGGGCAGCTTCTGCTGGTCGAGAAACCGTTTCGGGGAGGGTTTGCTATATCGCGCGCGACACGCAGGTCGTCGGCGCGTTACTTGACGCGCTCCATCGCGGCGGGCGAATACCAGAAGGTCCGGTACGTGTCGATTCCGTACGACTTGCCGTCGTATTTGACGACGGTGCGCACGGTGCGCTCTCCCGTGTAGGAGGATTTGGCGCTGTCGCTCTCTGCCTTCGTGACGTGTGCGGTGATCGATAGGGCCGCAAAGCCGGTTTGCTCGATGCGGCTATGCCGGCAGAAGACCAGCGATGCGATAACTTTCAATCAATCCGTCATAGAGAGAAATGTCCGAGCGACTCCTGGCAACGAGCTGAGCGCCGACGACGGCCGCGTAGATGGCGCGAGCACGCCGCTCGATATCCTCGGGGCTGACCACGGCCGCGGCGGACAGCACCTTGCTCAGCCACGCAACATTGACATCCGCAAAAGTCTGAATCTCTTTCACCACCGTTTCCGGCAGGTCGTCAGATTCGGCAGCCAGGAAGCTACACAGGCATATGCGATTGCCACGCTCAAGCGCCTTGCGAAACGTATCGGGATAGTGGCGCAGGCAATCGAGCGGATCTGCGGATTCGGCCAAAAGCGCATCCAGAGTCGCTGCTGATTCCTCCCAATACCGCCTTGCCACTGCTGCGCCGAGATCGGCCTTGCTTGCGAAGTGGTGGTAGATGCTCGCAGCCTTGATGCCGACAGCTTCGGCGAGATCACGGAAATTCAAGCCGCTGTAGCCATGGGCCTGCGCAATCTTTGTGGCTGCCACCAGGATTCGCTCCCTGGAGCTCAGGCCTGAATCATTCTTCACTGCTACCGCCTCCGCGACCGTTGACACGAGCAATTATACGCTCTAACGTAAACCTAACTAACGTTAGGTTGGATGTAGGTGACAGGCCGGATATCGTCCGCCCCCCGTGTGACAGACCGCTTAGAGAGAGGCACGCATGGCTTCCAGCAGCATGAACTTCGACGTAACCAAACTTCCGATCATGACGATCTACGATTTCCCCAAAGGACCCTATCCGACACGCGTCCGTATCGCCCTGGCCGAGAAAGGTCTGCGATCGCGCGTCGAGTTCGTGATGGTCGACCTTTACAAAGGGGAGCACAAAAGGCCCGAGTTCATCTCCGAGAAAAACTACTCGGGAACGCTGCCGGTCCTCGAGCTCGAAGACGGAACGTGCATTGCCGAATGCACCGCCATTACCGAATACCTCGATACGCTCGATGGTGCGCCCACGCTGACCGGCCGGACACCACTCGAAAAGGGTGTGATCCACATGATGAGCAAGCGCGCCGAGCTGGAGTTGCTCGACGCAATCAGCGTCTATTTCCACCATGCCACGCCAGGGTTAGGACCTAACGTCGAGCTCTATCAGAACGCCGAATGGGGGCTTCGTCAGCGCGACAAAGCCCTGAGAGGCATGCACTACTTCAATGACGTTCTGAAAAGGCAGCCATTTGTCGCTGGGGATGCGTTCTCTATGGCCGACATCACCGTTATCGGCGGACTGGTCTTTGCGTCAATCGTGAAGTTGCCCGTGCCTACGGAGTGCGAGGCCCTTGTAGATTGGTACATGAGAATGCAGGAGCGCCCAAGCGTGAGGAACCAGCCGGCGTTCGCGTGAAATAGCAGCCGCGCCCGACCGTCATCGATGATCGGCCAATCTTTGGTTGCAATCGGGGACGGCCTGCCTACGCGACATCGGCGACTCGTCTATTCAATCGATACCGGATCAGACGACGCCAGTGTTGCGCAGTAAATCTGTCGATCGTAACGGTTCCGAGGCCTGCGCGCGGTGGTCGCGTTGCAAAAGCGGGGTGGCAGGACGCGGTGGCGGCACGTGCGTCTACAGATTGCTTGCTCACCCAACCGGAAAACCCGCTTTAGCCACCCGTTCACCAACCGGCCCTCAGCGTCCACATCGCATTCGCCGGTTGGCAAATCAACCAGACGCGTCGCGCTACGCACCAGCCCCCGCCCTGATCACATGCTCGAGCCCCACTGGCCCGACCGGCGCCTCCGCGAGCCACGGAATCAGCGCGGTGCGCTGCGCCAGATCGTCCGCCACGCGGCGCACGAACGGGACCTCGTACGTGCCGCGCTGACACAGCATCGGATCGGTCGTGCCGCTCGCCAACAGCGACTGGTTGATGACCCAGGCATATGGCGTGATCCCGGCACGGGCGAGGTCGGCGCTCAGGCGTTCGGCTTCGTGAACCGGCGTCGCTTCAGGCAGCGTGACGATGAGGATGCGGCTGTAATCCGGATCGCGCAAACGCGGCAGCAACTGGCGGACCGACTCCGGCATGTCGCCCTGCGTGCGCATCACTTCGCGGTGATAAGCCTCGGCAGCGTCGAGCAGCAGAATGGTATGCCCGGTCGGCGCCGTATCGAGCACCACGAAGCCGGACTTGCCTTGATCCACCGTCCGTGCGAACGCGCGAAAGACCGCAATTTCTTCGGTGCACGGCGAGCGCAAGTCTTCCTCGAGCATGGCCCGGCCGCCCGCATCGAGGTGCGATCCCGCTTTCGCCAGCACCTCTTCGGTGTACTGCTGTACTTCGCGCGCCGGGTCGATGCGGGTGACGCTCAGCCGCGGCACCACGCCGTCGACCGTGGCAGCCACGTGCGAAGCGGGGTCGGTGGTCGACAGGATCACGTCGTGTCCGCGCCCCGCGAGCGCGACGGCGATGGCGGCCGCAACCGTGGTCTTGCCCACGCCGCCTTTGCCCATCGTCATGATTACGCCGTGGCCCGTAGCCGACAGCGCGTCGACGAGCCCGCCGAGGCCGGGCGGCAATGCGGTGTCGGGCATGCGGCGCTCGGTCGGCATGCGCACGCGTTCGGGGTGCGCCATGTCGCGCAGCGCGTCCAGTCCGACCGTGCCGCGCGGCAGAAACGGAATGCGCGTCTGCGGCAGCACTGACAGCTCGCGCGGCATGTCGGCCAGTGCCTGTCGCGCGCGCTCGGCCATCGCGGTTGCAATCGCGTCGTCATGCCGCTCGGTGGCAAAGAGGCCATTGATCGCCAGCACCTGGTTGCGAATGCCGAGCTCGGCCAGTTCGTGCCACGTGCGATTCGCTTCGCGCAACGCGGCGACTTCCGGCCGGCTCACCAGGACGACGGTGGTGTCCACCGCGCTCGACAGTCGTTCGACGGTCGCCGCGTACAGCGCCTTCTGCTTCTCCAGCCCGGCTAACGGCCCGAGGCAGGAGGCGCCCCCGGTCGACGACGAAATGAACTCGTTCCACGCGGAAGGCAACGTCAACAGGCGCAGCGTATGGCCGGTCGGTGCCGTATCGAAGATGACGTGATCGAAATCGGCCGTCGCGGCGGGATCGCCGAGCAGTTTGGAGAATTCGTCGAAAGCCGCGATCTCGACCGTGCAGGCACCGGAGAACTGCTCCTCCATGTTGCGGATCGCCGCGGCAGGCAGGACGCCGCGATACGGTCCGACCATGCGCTCGCGGTACGCCTGCGCGGCCGCTTCGGGATCGATGTTCAAGGCGAACAGACCGGACGCGCCGGGCACGGCCGTCGGCGATTGGCTCAGGCCGACGCCGAGTACCTCGTCGAGATTGGACGCCGGGTCGGTGCTGACGATGAGCACCTTCTTGCCGGCATCCGCCATCGCCAGCCCGGTCGCACAGGAAAGCGAGGTCTTGCCGACGCCGCCTTTGCCGGTGAAGAACAGATAGCGGGTCTGCGTGTCAGGGAGGGACATGTGCGCTCCCTAGCAGCAGCCGGAGCCGGGCGAGCAGCAACTGCCGGCCTTGACATGAGGCTTGTCCGCCGTCGTCAGCGCGATGCCCAGCTTCTGCGCAAGCTGCTGGCGGGACGGATACATGCCGGTCGATACGATGTGGCCGTCGATCGCGAGGATCGGCAGCCGCTCCATACCCGCTTCCATTTCCTTGACCACCGCCGCGTTGGCGGCGAATGCCTGCGGCTGCTGACCCAGGTTGTAGCGGGCCACGGTCACGCCGTGCGCCTCGACCCACTTCAGATCGGCGGCGAATTGCGCCAGCACCGGGTCGACGTCCACACCGCAAACGCCCGTCGAGCAACACATCGCCGGATCGAACACTTCGAGCTTCTTCATGGCACTTTCCTCAAGGCAATCGGAATTCAGCGCTTTCCACAGGCACGGATGCGTCTGTGGGCACAGGTGCGTGAATTCGGGCAGACCGCGAATCGCCTCCGGAAGGCGGCGTCTCTCGATCTGCGTGAAGCCGCGCCGCACAAAGAACGCGAGCGCAGGTTCATCGTTCGGAATAAGGTAGAGCGCGCGCAGCGATCGCGTTTGCGCTAGCGCAATGGAAGCGTCGATGAGGCGGCTGCCCAGGCCGGATTGGCGCATTTCCGGCCGAACTGCGACCGAGCGCAACAGGGCCGCATCGCCGGATTGTTCCAGTCCTGCCACTCCGACGATCTCACCGGCGAGTATGGCGACATGGAAGCCGTCGAGGCTCTGTGGTGTGAGATCGCTGGCCGGCAGCCCGCACAGGTTCAGCAACGCGACGATGCGGTCGAAGTCCGTGGCGACTGCCCGGCGAATTTCGTCAACGGGCGTACTCATGACCGCGCTCCTTCAAGTGTGCCGTGATGATTCGTATGCGGAATGGCGATGCATCGCTCGCGATCGTGCCGCTCATCGGGCGCGTGTCCTGGGCGGCGAGATTGGCATCGTTCTGCCCCTCATGTTCGACCGCTTCAGCATCTATCACCCCCGCTCGTACCAGCCCTTGGACTGGTTGACGATGCGCACCACCAGCAGCATGACCGGCACTTCGATCAGCACGCCGACGACGGTGGCCAGCGCTGCGCCGGAATGGAAGCCGAACAGGCTGATCGCGGCCGCGACCGCCAGCTCGAAGAAATTGGATGCGCCGATCAGCGCCGACGGGCACGCGATAGTGTGCTTTTCGCCGACGGCGCGATTGAGCCAGTACGCGAGCGCCGAGTTGAAGAACACCTGGATCAGGATCGGCACCGCGAGCAGCGCGATCACCAGCGGTTGCTTCAGGATCGCTTCGCCCTGGAACGCGAACAGCAGCACCAGCGTGGCCAGCAGCGCGGTGATGGACCACGGGCCGATCTTCGCCATCGCGGCGTCGAATGCTGCCTGTCCTCTTGCGAGCAGCGCCTTGCGAAGCAACTGCGCCACGGCTACCGGGATCACGATATAGAGCACGACCGAAGTGAAGAGCGTGGCCCACGGCACCGTGATCGCGGAAATGCCCAGCAGCAGGCCGACCAGCGGCGCGAAGGCGATCACCATGATGCTGTCGTTCAGCGCCACCTGCGACAGCGTGAACAACGGATCGCCGCCGGTCAGCCGGCTCCAGACGAACACCATCGCCGTGCAGGGCGCGGCGGCCAGCAGGATCAGGCCGGCGATGTAGCTGTCGAGCTGATCGGCGGGCAGCATCGGCGCGAAGAGATGCCGGATGAGCAGCCAGCCGAGAAACGCCATCGAGAAAGGCTTGACGAGCCAGTTGACCACGAGCGTGACGCCGATGCCCTTGATGTGCTGGCGGACTTCATGCAGCGCGCCGAAGTCGACCTTGACGAGCATCGGGATGATCATCACCCAGATCAGCAGCCCCACCGGCAAGTTGACCTGCGCGTACTGCATGCGGCCAATCGTCTGGAACATCGCAGGGAAAAACTGGCCGGCCAGGACGCCGGCGACGATGCAGAGCGCGACCCACACGGTCAGATAGCGTTCGAAGAAGCCGATGGGCGGCTTCGCGGGCGGCTTGTTCGAAGCGGTAAGGTCGGTAGCGGTCATGGGGCGATTCGCAAAAGGAGCGCTCAGCTTTTCAGGATGCCGTCGAGCGCGTGCAGGAGTTCGGCATCGCTCAGACGGTCGAGCGGAAGGGCGAGCAATTGCAGCATGCGATAGCCGATCGCCTGGCGGGTGAGCTCGAACGCGAGCCGCTTGCCGTCTTCGCCGCCCGGCGCGTTCGACGGATCGGCGTAGCCCCAATGCACCTTGACGGGACTGCCGGGCCAGTACGGGCAGGTCTCCGCGGCCGCGCTGTCGCACACGGTGATGACGATGCGCATTTCAGGCGCGCCGTCGCCGACGAATTCGTCCCAGCTCTTGCTGCGGCAGCCGCCGGCGTCGACGCCCGCGCGCGAGCGCGTCGAGCGCGAACGGATTGAGCCGCCCGCTCGGCGCACTGCCGGCGCTGTACGCGCGTACGTCCTTGCCGAGCTTCGCGGCCCAATGATTGAGCATCCCTTCCGCGAGCACGCTGCGCGCCGAGTTGTGGGTGCAGAGGATCAGTACGTTGGTCGTCGTCACGGGCGTGCCTTATCGCTTGCTGATGTCGCGCACAAGTTGGCGCAGAGCTGCCGCGACGCTGGCCGCCGGATCGCGGATGTCGGCGCGAATGTAAAACCGTCTCATGAACGTGATCCTTCAGCACTTGCAGGAATCGGCGGCCGCGGCGACGCACGGCTCGCCGCTGCAACAGTTCTCGGTGAGAAAGCCGAGCAGCGCGTTCATCTGCTCGAAGGCAGCTCGGTAGATCAGGCTGCGGCCATCGCGCTCCTGCGTGACGAGCGCCGCGTTCGTCAATTCCTTCAGATGGAACGAGAGGGTGGCGTTGGGAATGTCGAGTTGCGCCGCGATGGCGCCGGGCGTCAATCCGGCCGGACCTGCGACGACGAGCATCCTGAATACGTTCAGGCGCAGTTCGTGAGCAAGCGCGGCGAAAGCGCGGACAGCATCTTTGTTTTCCATATTTCGAATATAGTCGAAATGATGGGCGGGAGCAACAAGGTGTTTGTCCGGTCTGCTCGATTCGTTCAAGATCGACTACCCAACAAAAAAGGCCCTCACGGGCCTTTTCCTTGACGCAACCTGCAACCACCACTCACCGCGTCAACGCCGTAAACCCATCCAGCAACCGCTCGACGTCAGCCGCCTCGATCGCGCCCATCGTCGAGATGCGGAACAGTTCCTTCGACAGCCCGCCTTGCCCCGCGTAGATCACGAAGCCGCGCGCCTTCAGCCCGTCGTGGAGCTGCTCGTACGTCACGCCCTGCGGCAGGCGGTACGCGCGCAGCACGACCGACGACGCGCCCTCGGGCAGCACGAGCGGCATCCCGCGCGCGGCGAGGCCTGCTTGCGCCTGGTCGGCGAGCGCCTTGTAGCGCGCGTGGCGCGCGCGCCAGCCGCCGGCTTCGTCGAATTCGCGCAGCGCCTCGACGAGCGCGTAGTACGCGTGCACCGACGGCGTGAACGGCGTGTTGCGCTGGTCCTGCAGCTTCGCGAGGCGGCCGAGGTCGAGGTAGTACGTGCGGCTCGCGGCCTGCGCGAGCGCGCTGCGGCGCACGATCACGAACGCCGCGCCCGGCACGCCGTGCAGGCACTTGTTCGCGGTCGCCGCCACTGCGTCGATGTCGCCGCCCGCGAAATCGATCGCCTCCGCGCCGAAGCTGCTGACGCCGTCGACGAGCAGCCTCACGCCGCGCGCACGGCACACGTCGGCGATCGCGCCGAGATCGTTCAGTCGGCCGGTCGTCGTTTCGTGATGGATCACCGCGACGTGCGAGAAGCCGCCCGCGTCGAGCCGCGCGGCGATCTGCGCGAGGTCGGGCGCCTGCATCCACTCATGCTTGAGCACTTCATGCGCAATCGCGTACTGCGTCGCGATCTGCGCGATCCGCTCGCCGTACACGCCGTTCTCGATCACGAGCAGCTTGCCGCCCTGCGGGACGAGCGCCGCGACCATGCTTTCGACGGCGGCGGTGCCCGAGCCCGTCATCAGCACGGCGGCCCATTCGGCCGGATCGAGGCCGTACGCGGCGACGAGCCGCGCGCGCGCCTCGTCCTGCAGGTCGAAGAACTCGCTTTCGCGATGGCACAGGTCGGGTTGCAGCAGGCTGCGGCGCACGCGTTCGGACAGCGTCACCGGGCCGGGGTTCAGCAGCAGCATCAATGGGCTCCTTCAGCGTGGGCTTCGGCCTGCGCGGCGCCGATGTGGCGCATCAGGCGGGTCTTGACTTCGACCGGCGTGACGGTCGGGCGGGGCAGCCCGTCGGGCACGCCGGTGCGGATCGCGATGCGCACGAAGCGCGCGCCGTCCGCTTGCGCGGCCAGCGCCGCGTCGAGCACATCGAGCGACTCGCCTTCGACCGCCGACGCATAGCCGCACGCGGCGGCGACGCCGGCGAACGACACGTGCTGCGACACGGTGGCCTGGCCGCCCGTCGATTCGTGCGCGCCGTTGTCGAGCAGCACGTGCGTGAGGTTCGCGGGGCCGTAGGCGCCGAGCGTCGCGAACGCGCCCATGCGCATCAGCGCGGCGCCGTCGCCGTCGACCGCGACGACCTTCAGGTCGGGCCGCGCGAGCGCGAGGCCCAGCGCAAGCGGCGTCACGCAGCCCATCGAGCCGACCATGTACAACTGGTTCGGGCGATCGTCGAGCGCATACAGCTCGCGGCCGCAGAAGCCGGTCGATGCGAGCACGACGGTCGAGTCGACCGGCGTGTGCGCGATCACGCGCCGCAGCGCGTCGTGGCGGGTCGGCCGCGCGTCGGCCGATTCAACTCGCGCCGCCGACTGCGCGGCGACGTGCGCGCGCGGCGTCGCCGCCGGATTGGCCTTCAGCTCATACGGCGCGACGCTGCCTTTCTGCATCACGAGCGCGTACGGGCGGCCGGTCGCGTCCATGTGCGCGATCGCGCGGTCGAGCGCCGGGCCGACCGCGTCGGGATCGGTCGGGAAGGTTTCCCACGGGATCTCCATCGTGTCGAGCATCGCGGGCGTGATCGGCCCCATCAGCGCGTGCTGCGGCTCGTCGGGCACGCCGGGCTGGCCGCGCCACGTGACGATCAGGAGCTGCGGCAGGCGGAACGTCCACGTGAGCGACGTGAGCGGGCTCACCGCGTTGCCGAGCCCCGAGTTCTGCATCATCGCGATCCCGCGCTTGCCGCCCAGCGTCGCGCCCGCGATCAGCGCGACCGCGTCGCCTTCGTTCGCGGCCGACACGTAGTGCAGCGTCGGGTCCTGCAGCACGTAGTTGATGAACGGCGTCAGGTACGAGCAGGGCACGCCCGCGTACCAGTCGAAGCCGCGCGCGCGGGCGGCCTCGACGAACTGGGCCGCTTCGATCATTGCGCGCCTCCGTTGCCGGCGCCCGGTTCGGACAGCGGCGTCTGGCCGTGCGCGAAGTCGCCCGCGCGGCGGAAATCTTCGAGATCGTTGACGCCGCGCCAATGGCCGTGCACGTACTGCACCTCGATCTTCTCGCCGGCGGCGATCAGTTCGTTGAGGAGCGTGGGGATGTCGAGCGTGTCGAAATCGGCGCGCGCCTGCAGCGTCGCGAGCATCGCCTTCAAACGTTCGACGCCTGCGCCTCGCACGTTCAGCAGGCCGATCCAGCGGCCGTGCGGCGTGCCTTCGGCCACATCGCTCGACACGCGCTGCAGATAGGTCTTCTGGCCGAACAGGCCGCGGTCGTCGGCAGCGGAGCAGAGCGCGAAGTCGCGCACGCTCTGGTTCGTCGGCTGCGTCAGCGACGAATCGACGACGACGCTGAACTCGGCCTCGCTTTCCGCGAGGTCGCGCAGGATGTAGCTGCGGAACAGCAGGTCGCCGTACGAGATCACGGTGTCGCCGGTCAGGCGCTCGGCCGCGCACGCGAGCGACGCGAGCTCGCCCGTCTGCGCATGGCGCTCGTTGACGACGAGCTTGATGCCCGACGTGTCGATCGCGTCGGCGCGGTAGCCGCCGACCACGGTGATGTCGTTCACGCCGTGCTTCTTGAAGCCGTCGACGAGCCAGCGCAGCAGCGGCTTGCCGGCGACCGGCAGCATCACCTTCGGCTTGTCTTCGGTGACGGCTTCCAGCCCCTTGCCGCGGCTCGCGGCGAGCACGATCGCGGCGTTCGACGCGCGCGACGACGACGACAGGTAGATGCGCTCGGCCGCCGAATACTCGTCGGCGTCCTGCAGGCGGAAGATCTCGTTGACCGACGCGACGCGGTCTTCGACGTTGATCAGCGTTTCGTTCTCGTGGATCTCGCGCGCAACGGCCTGCATCGCGGACGCCGATGCGCGGATCAGGTGGTTCGCCCAGATCACGGTGCTGATGCCGGCCTGGCGGAACACGTCGGTCGGCGTGCTGTAGTACTTGGTCGGCACGATCACGAGCGGCGCCTTGCCGCTCCATTCACGCGCGAACTGCAGGATCTCGTCCGGGCGCGACAGCTTGCTGTGGATCAGGATCGCGTCCGCGCCGGCTTCCGCATACGCGTTCGCGCGGCGCAGCGCCTCGTCCATCCCCCAGCCGGCGATCAGCGCCTCGACGCGCGCGACGATCGAGAAGTCCGGGTCGCTCTGCGAATCCTTGCCGGCCTTGATCTTGCCGCAGAACTCGTCGATCTCGGCGAGCGGCTGGCGCTCGCCGTCGATGAAGCTGTTGGTCTTCGGGAACTGCTTGTCCTCGATGCACACGCCCGCGATGCCGCGCTGCTCGAGCTTCTTCACGAGGCGGCGCACGTTGTTGAAGTTGCCGTAGCCGGTGTCGCCGTCGAGCAGGATCGGCAGGTCGCTCGCGTCGGCCATGAACTCGAGCACGTCGACGACCTGGGTCCAGCTCGCCTCGTTGTTGTCGCGCACGCCGAACTGCGCGGAGATCGCGAGGCCGGACGCCCAGATCCCCTTGAAGCCCGCCTCGCGGACGATCCGCGCGGACAGGCCGTTGTGCGCTTCCATCAGGAATTCGAGGTCGCTGCTGACGAGCATGCGGCGCAGGCGCGCGCTGCGCGATTCGGTGAAGTTGGGTTCGCGTGCGTTCATCGTGCAGCTCCGGCGGTGGTGCGTTGAATCAGGGGGAGGATGTCCTGCGTGGCGCGCGCGACATCGTTCGGGAAGTCGATCTCGATCCACGGCGCGCCCGTCACGTCGGCGACGTCGAACGAATGGCCGCCTTCGAGCAGCAGGTCGCGCACGGCTTCCTCGTGCGGCATGTTCGCGCGGCCGCTGTCGACGTAGCCGGCGACGATCGCCGCGAGGCGGCGCGCGGTGCCTTCGGTGAAGCGGAAGAAGCCGACCGATTCGCCGATCGTGTCGTAGTCGAGGTCGACCGCGAGCTGCTTGCGCAGCTCGACGGGCACGCCGTTCTTCAGGCACAGCTTGACGGGCTCGTCGCCCGCCTCGAAATCGCGGTCGATCAGCAGGCGGTCGACCGGCTGGTCGGGGTTGGCCACGAGCGCGTGCAGGATGCTTTCGTCGTACAGCACGTCGGCGTCCATCAGCAGCACGTCGCCGCCGCGCGTCATCGCGTCGGCGACGGTATGCACGGTCAGCACGCTGCCGAGATCGTAGCGGTCGTTCAGCACGATTTCCGCGCGGCGGCCGAGGCGCTTCAGTTCTTCCTCGACCTTGCCGGACTGGAAGCCCAGCGCCAGCACGATCTCGTCGACGCCGGCCGCGTCGAGCACGCGCAGGTGGCGCTCGAGCAGCGAGGCGTCGTCGAAGCGCAGCAGACACTTCGGGAATTGCGCTTCGGGAGGTTGCTGCAGGCGCAAGCCGAGGCCTGCCGCAAGAATGATGGCTCGCATGTGTTCTCCAACCAAAAAATCGACCGATCGATGCTTGACCGATCAGTCGGCGAGAGGCTGCGGCGCACGGCGCCGCTGCCAGTTTCTTTCACTGAAATGCAGATAGAGCAGGCCGGGCAGGCCGAGCGCGAGTTCGCGCGCGCGCTTCGCGAGCGACAGCGCGAGCGCCGCGTCGGGCGGCAGGCCGACGAGCGGCGCGAGCAGCAGGTAGCCGCCTTCCTGCGCGCCGAGCGAGCCGGGAATCGCGAAGGCGGCGCCGCGGATCGCCTGGCCGACGCTTTCGAGCAGCAGCGCGTCGAGCCAGCTCACCGGATGCCCGAGGAAATGCAGCGCGAGCCACACTTCCGCGGTGCCGACGATCCAGCCGACGAGACTCAGCGCGAAGGTCGACGCCACCTTGCGGCGGTCGCGGTACAGCGTGCCGACCGCCGCGTCGATCGCGTCCGCGCGGGTCGCGAGCGACGACCAGTCGCGCGGGCCGAGCAGCTTCGACGCGACGCGCAGGCCGCGGCCGAACAGCCCGCGCCGCTGCGCGGCATAGAACAGCACCGCGCAGCCGCCGAGCACGCCGGTCGCGATCAGCGCCGGCGTGCGCAGGTGCGCGGCCGATTCGTGCGTCGCGACCATGCTGAACGCGGCGATGCCGAGCAGCGCGAACGCCATTTGTGCAAGCGCCTGCATCGTCGTGCTGACCGTGATCGCCGCGGCGGCATTCGCCATCCGGGTGCCGCGCTGCGCGAGGTGGCGCACCATCAGCACGGGGCCGCCGATCTGCCCGGCGGGCAGCAGGCTGTTGACCGATTCGCCGACCCAGCGCGCGCGCAGCGCATTGCCGAGCTCGGCGCCGGGCTCGCCCTTGCGGAACATCACCGAGATCGCCGCCGCGTCGATCACGAGCGGCACGACGTGGAACGCCGCGACGAGCGCGAGCCCCCAGCCGGCCGCGAGGAACGTCGACGCGACCGCGCCGACACCCTGCCACGCGAGCAGGGCCACGAACAGGGCCGTCCCGAGGGACAGCAGGATCATGCCGGCGCGTGTCATGAGCCCGTCGCGCGTCGCGTCGCCAACTGCTTGAACACCTGGCGGAAACCGAAATACGCGATCGCGTCCTTCATGTTCGAGATGAAACGCTTCCACGGCCGCATGCCGGGGTCGGTCACGTATTCGAACGTGAGCGACACGCGCATTTCGTTCTGGCCGAGCGGCGTGACGCGATGGCGCAGCTTGTCGCCGTCGAACAGCACGATGCCGCCGTCGGCGATCTGCACCGAGCCCGGTTCGTCGGGCACCGCCGGATTGCGCGTATGCAGCTCGTAGTCGAGCCGGCACGACGAGTCGTCGATCACGCCGATCAGCAGCGTGTAGCGGCGGCCGTCGTAGTACGACGTGTCGTAGTGCCAGCCGATGTGGTCGCCCGGCTTCGTGTAGTAATACAGCGCGTACGCGTGCGGATCGTCGTCCGGCGACAGCAGCAGCGTGTCGCCGGTGAGCTTCTCGAGGAGGCCGATCAGCGCCTTCGAGCGGTACAGCTCGGCGATGTACGGCGCCTTCGCGTCGATCGTGTGGCGGCTCACGCTGCCGCCCTGCTTGTGGCCGGGCAGGTAATTGCGGTTGATGTCGGCCGTGAGCGCGCGCGCGGCGTCGGCGAGCTTCGCGTGCGCGTCGGGCGGCAGGAACGTGTCGAGATACAGGAACGACCCCTGGCGCGTGTAGTCGTCGCGCAGGCGGCCGACGTCGAGCCGGCCGACGCAGTCGGCCACGGTGCGGTCCGCGGTGGCCGCCGCTGCGCGCGCAGGCGCGGGGCGTGCCGGGTTCAGCACGGAGTCGTCGCGTGTGCTGGGAGTCATTTGCTTGCCTGGATTTCGGTTGGGTTCTGCGGCAGGGCGCCGCGACGAACGATGCGCCACCAGTCGATCACGACCCAGGCGGCGAACAGCGGCGCGCCGATCGACGCCGCCAGCAGGAACGGTTCGACGCCGTTCGTGAGCGTCACGAGCGGCAGCAGGTAGAGCACGTCCTCGGTCTCGAAGCCGCCGACGAACGCCTGCTTGGTGCCGGCCTTGCCGGCGAACGATTCGATCCGCATCCGCAGGTAGAAGATCAGCGCGACCGCCGCGCCGGCCGCCGCGCCGAGCAGCACCGGCGACGCGGCCATCTGGCCGCCCTGGGCGATGATGCCGACGCCCATGCTGACGAACAGCGCGATCGTGACGAGCGCGTCCGCCGCGAGGTCGTAGAAATGGCCGATCTTGCTCGACTTGCCGCTGATGCGGGCGAGTTCGCCGTCCGTGTGGTCGACGAAGTTCGACAGCACGATCAGGAATGCGCCGGCGTTGCTCCAGCCGTAGCCGCCCTGGGCAAGGCACCACGCGCCGGCAAGGCCGATCAGCAGGCGGACGGTGGTGAGGTGATTCGGGGTGACGGGCGTGTCGACGAGCGGCCGGACGAGGGCGCGCGCGAGCCGCGCATCCCACGTGCGGGGTAGCGGTGGCTCGGAACGTTTGGCGGTTTTTCTTTGGTCCATCGGCGAAATATATACGGATTTGTAAGTTGTTGCTTTTCCTTGGACCAATGTCCTGACATGTGCCTGTGTTACGGAGTATTCCGGGTGTTGGCAAGTTGTAATCCGGGCCCGTGAATTGGCGTTCCCGCCTTCGGATCGTACCGGTTCCAGCGGGGTTCGCCGCGCGCCGCCGTCAAGGGCCGGCGGGCCGCGCAGCGGCGCTCGGCGCGGATCCGCGCGGGCGTGCGGCTTTGATCTCGGTCACGGGTCGAGACGGGGCGCCGCGCGACAATTCGCAGCAGCGATTCGCGAAGCGCTCGGCGTGCGCGGATTGCCCGGTTGCCGACGCCGGATCCGGACGGTTTTCGCTCGGTCGACGTTCAGCATTTCGTAAGCTGTCCGGGCGAGAATGGCCGTTTTCTTTCGAATTGCTTTCTGTCGCATTCGGTCAAATTACGACCGACTGACACAGAAGTGCCGTTCGATATCAGGCGCATCCGGCAAGAATCTTTTTCATTCGGGCTGACATTTCGCGACGACGGCGTCTGCGATACTCGGACCGTGCCCGTGGTGCCGGGCCGCCCTCGCGGCCCCAAGGGCTTCGCGTCGCTCAGGAGACACCCCCCGCGGCGTCAACGACAGACCAGAAGCTTCAGATATATAGCCATGTCTTCATCCCGCATCCTCGCTCCCGCCCTGCGCTCGCTCGTCCGCACCGCCGCCGAAGCCGCCGCCCTGATCCGTCCCGGCATGACCGTCGCCATGAGCGGCTTCACCGGCTCGGGCTACCCGAAGGCCGTGCCGGCCGCGCTCGCCGCGCACATCGAGGCGGCGCACGCGCGGGGCGAGGCATTCCGCATCAACGTGCTGACCGGCGCATCGACCGCGCCGGAGCTCGACGGCGCGCTCGCCCGGACGAACGGCATCTCGATGCGCCTGCCGTACCAGTCCGACCCGACGCTGCGCGACAAGATCAATGCCGGCGAAGTCGACTACCAGGACGTCCACCTGAGCCACGTCGCGCAGTACGCATGGTTCGGGCTGTACGGCGATCTCGACGTCGCGATCGTCGAGGTCGCGGGCATCCGCGAGGACGGGCTGCTGATTCCGTCCGCGTCGGTCGGCAACAACAAGACCTGGCTCGACCGCGCGAAGCACGTGATCCTCGAGGTCAACGCGCGCCAGCCGCTCGGCCTCGACGGGATGCACGACATCTATTACGGCACCGCGCTGCCGCCGCACCGCAAGCCGATCCCGCTGACGAAGAGCGACGACCGCATCGGCGAGCCGTACCTGCGCTGCCCGGCCGAGAAGATCGTCGCGATCGTCGAGACCGACGCGGCGGACCGCAGCAACGCGTTCTCCGCGCCGGACGAGACGTCGAAGCAGATCGCGGCGCAGCTGATCGATTTCCTGCGCCACGAAGTGAAGCGCGGCCGTCTGCCGGAGAACCTGCTGCCGCTGCAGTCGGGCGTCGGCAACATCACGAACGCGGTGCTCGCGGAACTGAGCACGGCCGGATTCTCGAATCTCACCGCGTACACCGAGGTGATCCAGGACGGCATGCTCGACCTGCTCGCGGACGGCACGCTCGGCTTCGCGTCGGCCACCGCGCTGTCGCTGAGCCCGGACGCGGTCAAGCGCTTCGCCGACGAGATCGCGACGTTCCGCGAGAAGATCCTGCTGCGCCCGCAGGAGATCAGCAACCATCCGGAGCTCGTGCGCCGCCTCGGCTGCATCGCGATGAACGGGATGATCGAGGCCGACATCTACGGCAACGTGAACTCGACGCACGTGATGGGCACGAAGATCCAGAACGGCATCGGCGGCTCGGGCGACTTCGCGCGCAACGGCTACCTGTCGTGCTTCATGTCGGCGAGCACCGCGAAGGGCGGCGCGATCTCGCGGATCGTGCCGATGGCGAGCCACGTCGACCATACCGAGCACGACGTCGCCGTGGTCGTCACCGAGCAGGGCCTCGCGGACCTGCGCGGGCTGTCGCCGAAGCAGCGCGCGCGCAAGATCATCTCGACCTGCGCGCACCCGGACTTCCGGCCGATGCTCGACGACTACTTCGAGCGCGCGTGCCGCGAGAGCTTCGGCAAGCAGACGCCGCATCTGCTCGGCGAGGCGCTGTCGTGGCACGAGCGGTTCGTGCGGACCGGGTCGATGAAGGTCTGAGCCTGACCGGCGCGGAGTGGGGCGTGCGCCGCGCGTGCGCCCCCGCCGCGCCGTTAATTTGTCGCTGCCGCGCTGCATGCGCGGCGGGCGGCTCCAATCACGCCGCAACCCCCGCGGCGGCACGCACGCGTCGCGCTTGTATCGGAACGGTCGAGCGGCTATCTTGCAGCTTCAAGTTCACTTGAGGTCAAGCATGGGCCGTCTGGATATTGCCGACGTCGCGCGTCATGCGGGCTTGCCCGCGTCGACGCTGCGCTACTACGAGGAAAAGGGCTTGATCGTGCCGAGCGGACGGCATGGGCTGCGGCGTCAGTACGACGCGTCGGTGCTGGAGCGTCTCGCATTGATCGCGCTCGGCCGCGAGGCCGGGTTCTCGCTCGATGACATGCTGGCGATGTTCGGCGCGGACGGCCGACCGGCGATCGACCGCGCGACGCTCGAGCGCAAGGCCGACGAGCTCGATCGCGCGATCCGCCGGCTCAGCGCGGTGCGCGACGGCCTGCGGCACGCGGCGGCGTGTCCGGCGCCGAGCCATCTCGAATGTCCGTCGTTTCGCAAGCTGCTGCGCATCGCCGCGCATCGCGCCCCGGCGCGCCGGACGAAACCGGATAGCCCTTGACGAGCCAGAACGGGCTAGAACGCCGTACGGCCCGTCATCCCGCGTGATACACGCGGCATTCCATCTCGCGTCCTCGCACGACCCGCTTGCCGGCGAGCGCGCCGAGCGTCCCGGTGACGACGGTGCGCAACTGTTCGCGCTGCGTTGCATCGTAGAAATAGAGCGCGACCCAATCGGCGGTCGCGGACGGCTCCTGCGCGCGGGCAGGGCACGCGGCCAGGGCGGTGAAATGCCAGCCGCCCTTCGTCATGTGCATCACGGGCGGCGACACGCTGACGTCCGCGTTCAGGCGGCGCGGCACGAGGGTCGGCAGCATGCCGGCGGCCGCCTTGTTGCGGTACAGGCGATCGACGTACAGCAGCAGCTCGACCGGCGGCTCGGTGCCGAGGCCGGCGTCGCGCGCATGGCCTTGCCAGCGTCGGCGGCGGCTCAGCACCTCGTCGAGCGCCGCGCGAATGCCCGCCGCGCGGCGCGGGCCGACGCCCGCGATCGCTTCGAGCTGGCCGCTGCGCGCGGCGCGCTCCAGCTCCTCGAGCGTATCGATCTGCAACTGGTCGTGAATGCGCATCGCGAGTTCGCGGCCGATGCCGGGCACGGCCTCGAACGCGGACACGCGCTCGGCGTCGCCGCGCAACCGGTCGAGCAGACGCCAGCGGCCGCTCACCAGCAGCTCGGCGATCGCCTGCGCGACGCCTGCGCCGACTGCCGGCAGCGCGCCCAGCGCATCCACGCCGCCCGCGTCGAACCGCGCGCGCAGCGCTTCGTCGAGCGATTCGATCGTATCGGCGGACGCGCGGTAGGCGGCCACCCGATACGGATTCGCTCCCTGGTCGGCAAGCAACTGCGCGGCCTCGCGCAGATGGTCGGCGATCTGCCGGTTTTCCTCGTCGGTGTGGCTGATGGTCGTTTCCATGGCGCGGGACCGGGGCAAGCGCAAACGGGATGGACGCGGCGCGCAATGCGCCGCAGCACGCTTCATTTCAGCACATTGTCGCGGCCCGTGACGGATGGAAATTGACGCGCATCAACGGCGAACGTTGCGGGCGTGCGGCAGCCCACACGCGCGCGTTCGCACCGGTGTGCGGCGCGTCGCGCGTGGCCGCTTATGCGTCGAGGAACGACTGCGCGCCTTCCGCCTGCGCGGCCGTGCGCAACGTCGCGAGCGCGCGCTTCTCGATCTGCCGCACGCGCTCGCGCGACATTCCGGCGTCCTGCGCAATGGCGTCGTAGGTGTCGGGCTCGGCGCCCCCGAGGCCGAACCGGCGACGCAGCACGTCGGCCTCGGTCGGCGTGACCGAGCGCAGCAGCGAGCTCACGCATTCCCGCATGCGCGTGTTCGCCAGCCGTTCGAACGGGCTCGCCGAGGTCTGGTCCTCGATCAGGTCGACGAGGCCGGTTTCCGCGTCCGGCAGCGGCGTATCGAGCGACAGCGGCTCGGCAGGCAGCGCGAGCAACGCGCGCAGCTTGTCCTCGGCGAGGCCGGTGTCGGCGGCGAGCTCCGCCGGCGTCGCGCGGCGGCCGTGGCGCTGGCGAAAGCGCAGCGCATGCCGCTGCACGCGCTGCGACTGGTCGCCGACGTGCACCGGCACGCGGATCGTGCGCGAGCGGTCGGCCACCGCGCGCGCGACCGCCTGCCGAATCCACCAGGTCGCGTAGGTCGAGAACTTGAAGCCGCGCCGGTATTCGAACTTCTCGATCGCGCGCATCAGGCCGAGGCAGCCGTCCTGCACGAGGTCGGGCAGATCGACGCCGCGATTCACGTACTTGCGCGCGATCGACAGCACGAGCCGCAGGTTCGCTTCCAGCATCGCGCGCGTGCCGTCGCCCAGTTTCTGCTGGCCGTCGCGCAGCGCGGCGCCGAGCGCGCGCCGCGCGGGCGCATCGAAGCACGCCGCGTCGGTGCCGGCATCGCCGGCCGCGTTGGCGGGCGCGCGCGCCAGTGCATCGACGACGCGGCTCGCGTCGTCGACGGCCGGGACGGCCCAGCCAAGCTCGCCGAGCAGCGCGGCCACGCGGTTGCGCGCGTCGCGGTATTCGGCCGAACGGCAGCCCTGCGCGTGCAGCGCGCCGCGCAGCGTCGCGAGCGCGTCGCGCAACGCGTCCCGGCGTGCGAATGCCCGCGCGCGCGATTCGTCGTTCGGCGTGTCGTCGTCTTCGTCGCCGGCCGCGTCCGTCGCGCTCGCCGCGCCGTGGCGCGCCAGCAGCGCATCGACCGCCGGCGGGTAGCCGGCGAGCGCGTGCAGGATCTGATGGCGGCCCGTTTCGATTTCGCGCGCGAGCACGATTTCATCCTCGCGCTTGAGCAGCGGCACCGCATGGATACGACGCATGTAGAGCGCCATCGGATCGGTGGACGCACTCGCGCCGCGGGCGAGGTCGCCGAGCAGCGCGCGGCTCTCGTCGAGCGTGTCTCGATCGACGTCGACCGGCGTCGTGCCGACGAACGGCGCGGGCGCGGCCGGCTCGTCGAGCACGTCGATGCCGATGTCCGCGAGCGCGGCGCGCACGACTTCCAGGGCATCGGCGCTGTCGCTGTCGGGCGGCAGCGCGTCGACGAGGTCGGCGTGCGTCAGATATCCCTGCTCGCCGGCGCGCGCGAGCAGCTGGATGATCGGATCGAGGGGCGTGTCCGCCCGAAGCGTGGGGCGTGGCAGGGTCATGTCGATAGCGGCGTGAGCCGCGCTCCTGTATGGGCGGGCCGAAGGTCCGCGGGTTTCAGGTCGCCGGGGGCCGCGAACGCCCGTCCGCGCCGGCCAGCCTGACTCGATATCCAACGTGAGGGCGATCGCGCCAACTTCAATGTCGGCGCGGCAGACGCGCAAGCAGGCGGCGTGCCTGTGGGGCCGCATCGGCCCGATTCATGCGGCGAAACAAAAAGTCACCGATCAAACCCGCAGAAATATGCAGGGGACGTAAGCTAGATACAGGCGCGCGCCGCGCGGCGGCGCGCCGATTTCGTCCGGAGCATTCGATGATTTCCCTTTCCGCTGCGAAGCGACCCGCGCTGGCGTTGGTCATGCTCGCGCTGAGTGGTTGCTATTACACGGGGCCGTACGGTTATGCACCGTATTACGCACCGGCGCCCGCACTGCTGTCGCAGCGCGAGCTTCTCGTCGCGCCGGCGAGCGGGGCGTCCGCGGCTGCACCGGCGCCGACTCCAGCCCCCGCTCGGGCGCCGGCTCGGGCCCAAGCCCAGGTTCCGGCTCCAGCTCCAGCTCCAGCCGAGCCGCCGCCTGATTACACCTACGCGCCGCCCCCCGTTTATGTCGCACCGGCCTACGTGCCGTATCCGGTCTATTACCCCGCGTACTATCCGGCGTACTACCCCGGCTGGTACGGGCCGCCGATCTCGATCGGCTTCGGTTTCCGCGGATACTGGGGCGGCGGCGGGCACTGGGGCGGCGGACACCACGGCGGCCATCGACACTGAAGGACGCGCGGCTGCACCGCGCGGGAGAGCACCATGAGCAAAACGATGATTCGAAGTCTGTGCGTCGTCCTGTTCGGCATCGCCGCGGCGCCGGGCATCGCCGCCGCGCAAAGCAGCGCCTACACGAACTCGGTCGCGGCGCTCTATGCCGGGCCGGCACCCGACTATCCGGTGGTCGCTCAGCTTCCGCCGGGCACCGCGGTGGACGTGTTCGGCTGCCTGAGCGACTACTCGTGGTGCGACGTCGCGCTGCCTGGCGTGCGTGGCTGGATCGACGCGGAGCAGCTCGACTATCCATACCAGGGCTACTACGTGCCGCTGATCGAATACGGCGCGATCGTCGGCGTACCGGTCACCGGGTTCGCGATCGGCGCGTACTGGGACCGCTATTACCGCAAGCGCCCGTGGTTCCACGATCGCGATCGCTGGGAGCATCGCGCCGAGCCGCGCATCGGTCCGGGAGGGCTCCCGCCGGGACAGGGACACCCGCAGCCGGGCGGCCCGATCCAGCGCGCGCCCGGCGGCGCTCCGCCGGCGCAGCGCGATACGCGGCCGTCGGCCACGCGCGGCGGCTGGGGTGGACCGAACCGCATGCCGGCCCCACAGGCGATGCCCCAGGCGGCGCCGGTACCGCACGCGGCGCCGCAACCGGGCCCGGCAGCCGCACCGCACGCGGCGCCGCAACCCGGGCCGGCGCCCGGTTCAGCCGTCGTGCGCCCGGCGCCCGGGCCGGGCGGCGGGCCGCGCATGCTGCCGCCGCAGGGAAACCCAGGCGGCGGCGGTTACGGCGGCCGGTCGCAAGGTGGCGGAAATGCCGGCGGCGGCCACGGCGGCGGCGTCGGCAACGACGAGTTTCGCCGCTGACACGCGGCGCCCGCGTTGCCGCGGGACGAAAAAAAGCCGCTCCGTAGAGCGGCTTGGGCAGCTTGCCGATCCGGCCGGCGGGCTGCGGGTGGGGCTCGGGTAGAGGCCGGGAACGAGCCCGTCTCCGGCCCGTTCCCGGCCTCTAAGGCGACGGTCAGTCGTCCAGCAACGACAGATCGCGTACCGCGCCCTTGTCGGCCGACATCACCAGCTTCGCGTAGGCCTTGAGCGCCGCGGACACCTTGCGCGGACGCGGCTTGGCCGGCTTCCACCCGTTCGCGTTCTGCTCCTCGCGGCGGCGCGCCAGTTCCTCGTCGGACAGCAGCACGTTGATCGTGCGGTTCGGGATGTCGATGCGGATCCGGTCGCCGTCGCGCACGAGGCCGATCGCGCCGCCGGCCGCCGCTTCGGGCGAGCAGTGGCCGATCGACAGGCCCGACGTGCCGCCCGAGAAACGGCCGTCCGTCAGCAGCGCGCAGGCTTTGCCCAGGCCCTTGGACTTGATGTAGCTGGTCGGGTAGAGCATTTCCTGCATGCCGGGGCCGCCCTTCGGGCCTTCGTAGCGCACGATCACCACGTCGCCGGCCTTGACCTTGTCGTTGAGGATGTTCTCGACCGCCTCGTCCTGCGACTCGGTGACGTGGGCCGTGCCCTCGAACACGAGAATGCTCTCGTCGACGCCGGCGGTCTTCACCACGCAGCCGTCGAGCGCGATGTTGCCCGTCAGCACCGCGAGGCCGCCTTCCTTCGAGAACGCGTGCTCGTACGAGCGGATGCAGCCTTCGGCGCGGTCGAGGTCCAGGCTCGGCCAGCGCGTGTCCTGGCTGAACGCGACCTGCGTCGGAATGCCGGCCGGGCCGGCCAGGTAGAAGGTCTTGACGGCTTCGTCCTGCGTGCGGGTGATGTCCCACTGGTCCAGCGCGTCCCTGAGCGACGCGGCGTGCACCGTGGGCACGTCGGTGTGCAGCTTGCCGGCGCGCTCGAGCTCGCCGAGGATCGCCATGATGCCGCCCGCGCGGTGCACGTCCTCGATATGGTACTTGTTGGTGTTGGGCGCGACCTTGCACAGCTGCGGCACGACGCGCGACAGGCGGTCGATGTCGGTCATCGTGAATTCGATGCCCGCTTCGCGCGCGATCGCCAGCAAGTGCAGGATCGTGTTGGTCGAGCCGCCCATCGCGATGTCGAGCGTCATCGCGTTCTCGAACGCCTTGAAGCCCACCGAGCGCGGCAGGATGCGTTCGTTTTCCTGTTCGTAGTATTCGCGGGTCAGCTCGACGATGCGGCGGCCGGCGCGCTTGAAGAGCTGCTCGCGGTCCGCGTGCGTTGCCACGACCGTGCCGTTGCCCGGCAGCGACAGGCCGAGCGCCTCGGTCAGGCAGTTCATCGAGTTGGCCGTGAACATGCCCGAGCACGAGCCGCAGGTGGGGCAGGCGGAGCGTTCGACCTCGGCGACGTCGGCGTCGGAATAGGCCTGGTCGGCCGCGATCACCATCGCGTCGACCAGGTCGAGCTTCTTGAGCTCGACGGTCTTGGTGACGGGATTGGCGAGGCGCGTCTTGCCGGCTTCCATCGGGCCGCCGGACACGAAGATCACCGGGATGTTGAGGCGCATCGCGGCCATCAGCATGCCGGGGGTGATCTTGTCGCAGTTGGAGATGCACACCATCGCGTCGGCGCAGTGCGCGTTGACCATGTATTCGACCGAATCCGCGATGATGTCGCGGCTGGGCAGCGAATACAGCATGCCGTCGTGGCCCATCGCGATGCCGTCGTCGACTGCGATGGTGTTGAATTCCTTGGCGACGCCGCCCGCGGCCTCGATCTCGCGCGCAACGAGCTGGCCGAGGTCCTTCAGGTGCACGTGGCCGGGCACGAACTGGGTGAACGAGTTGACCACCGCGATGATCGGCTTCGAGAAGTCGTCGTCTTTCATGCCGGTGGCGCGCCACAGGGAGCGCGCGCCCGCCATGTTGCGGCCGGCGGTGGAGGTTTTGGAACGGTATGCGGGCATTGTGATGGCTGAAGAAATATCGCGGAAAAGGGTGGAGGCACGGGAATAAAGGCCTCTCTCGCGCCCGTGCGAACAACCTCTTGAGCTGCGCTGTGGGCAAACCGGGGGATTATCCCATAGCCGCCGGGCGTGCGCCGGCGGTCGGAGCGGGCGGTGGGACGCGGGGTTTGGCCATTCAATAGGCGATGAGCGGCCGCGGGCCGCGGCGCGCAGGGCAGGCCGTGTAGGCCGGCCCGCACCGCCACGCCTCACTCGACCAGCGCGAGGATTTCCTCGTAAAGCGGCCGTGGAATCCGCACGCCGTTCGCCGCGCTGCGCGCGCGGGCGTCGAAGCGCCGTTGCGACGGCAGCCGCGCGCCCTGCGCGACGATCGATTCGAGCATCCGTTCGCCGCGCGCGAGCCCCGCGTCGAGGTCGTCGCCGAGGAACACCTTCGGGTCGAACGCGATCACGAGCTCGCCATGGCACGGCGTCGCGCCGACGCCCTCGTCGAAGGCCATCGACTCCTGGCTCGTCAGGTCGCCGATCAGCGCGCCGCCGAGCAGCTCGACCATCGCCGCGAGGGCCGAGCCCTTGTGGCCGCCGAACGTGCGCATCGCGCCCTGCAGCGCGGCCTTCGGGTCGGTGGTCGGCTGGCCGTCGGCGTCGATCGCCCAGTGCGGCGGGATCGGCTTGCCTTGCTTCGCATGCAGCTCGATGTCGCCGCGCGCGATCGCGCTCGTCGCGAAATCGAACACGAACGGCAGGCCGCCCGGCCGCGGCCACGCGAATGCGATCGGATTGGTGCCGAACACGGGCGGGCCGGTTGCCGCCTTCCGGCGCGACCCAGCTATGACTCGGATTCATCGCGATGCCGGCGAGGCCCTCGGCCGCGATCGCCTCGACCTCGGGCCACAGCGCGGAGAAGTGATAGCAATGGTTGATCACCATCGCCGCGATGCCGTGCTGCTTCGCCATTTCAACCAGCACGGGCAGGCCCGTCTCGAAGCTCAGCAGCGAGAAGCCGCGATGCGCGTCGACCGCGACGATCGACGACGACAGCCGGCGCAGCGTCGGCGCGGCCTGCGGATCGACCTTGCCCTTTTTCAGCGAGCGTACGCAGACGAGCAGCCGGTACACGCCGTGCGAATGGCATTCGTCGCGCTGGCCTTGCGTGATCACGTTCGCGATCGCGCGCGCATGCGCGTCGGACATCCCGTGTCGGGTCAGCACGCGCAGCGCGAGCGCGTGCACGTCGCCGAGCGGCAGGACGACTTCATTCACGTCAGACATCGCGCGCCTCCTTCGGCAGCACCACGACGCCGTCGATGCGCTGCGCGACGTGCAGCGGATTGCCGTCGCGCAGCGCCGCCGGCAGCAGCGCGGCGGGCACGTCCTGATACGACACCGGGCGCAGGAAGCGCTCGATCGCGCGCGCGCCGACCGACGTCGTGCGCGTGTCGGACGTCGCCGGGAACGGCCCGCCGTGCACCATCGCATGCCCGACCTCGACGCCGGTGCCGAAGCCGTTGACGAGAATGCGGCCGGCCTTGCGTTCGAGCGTCGGCAGCAGCTTTGCGAACAGCGGCGCGTCGCCGTCGGCGAGATGCGCGGCGATCGTCAACTGGCCTTCGAGCGACTTCAGCACGCGGTGCAGCGTGTCGGCGTCCGGGCAGCGGACGATCAGCGACGCGGGGCCGAACACTTCGTCGCGCAGTTCGCGGCGCGCGATGAACGCTTCCGCCGACGTCGCGAACAGCGCGGCGCGCGCCTGGTAGCGGTCGCCTTCGACGCCTTCGGCGAGCGTGTCGACGGCAGCGTGCGCGCGCAGGCGCGCGACGCCGTCGCAGTAGCTCGCGTGGATGTGCGGCGTCAGCATCGTCGCCGCCGCAGCCACGCGCGCCGCGGCCGCCGCGGCGGCCTCGAACGCGCGCAGCGCGGGCCCGTCGACGCCGAGCACGAGGCCCGGGTTCGTGCAGAACTGGCCGGCGCCGAGCGTCAGCGACGCGACGAACTGCTGCGCGATCGCATCGTGCCGCGCGGCGAGCGCGTCGGGCAGCAGCAGCACCGGGTTGATCGAGCTCATTTCCGCATAGACGGGGATCGGCTCGTCGCGCTTGGCCGCGATGTGCATCAGCGCGACGCCGCCGCGGCGCGAGCCGGTGAAGCCGACCGCCTTGATGCGCGGATCGGCGACGAGCGCCTGGCCGATCTCGCGCGACGCGTCGAACAGCAGCGAGAACACGCCGGCCGGCAAGCCGCATTCGTGCACCGCCTGCTGGATCGCGCGGCCGACGAGCTCCGACGTGCCCGGATGCGCGGAATGCGCCTTGACGATCACCGGGCAGCCGGCCGCGAGCGCCGACGCCGTGTCGCCGCCCGCGACCGAAAACGCGAGCGGGAAGTTCGACGCGCCGAACACGGCCACCGGCCCGATCGCGACGTTGCGCAGCCGCAGGTCGACGCGCGGCAGCGGCTTGCGCTCGGGGCGGGCGGGATCGATGCGCGCGTCGAGGAAGCCGCCGTCGCGCACGACCGACGCGAACAGCCCGAGCTGGCCGACCGTGCGGCCGCGCTCGCCCTCGATGCGCGCGCGCGGCAGCCCCGATTCGGCGACGCAGCGCTCGATCAGTGCGTCGCCGAGCGCCATGATGTTGCGGCCGATCGCGTCGAGAAACGCGGCGCGCGCTTCGAGGCTCGTCTCGCGATACGTGTCGAACGCGTCGTCGGCGAGCGCGCAGGCCGTCTCCAGGTCGTGCAGGCTCGCGCCGCCGAACGCGGGTTCGAGCCGTTCGCCGGTCGCGGCGGCGATCGCATGGAGGGTGCCGTTCCGTCCGGCGACGGCCGTCTGGCCGATCAGGAGCTGGCCTGTGAGTTGCATGGGGTTCCTTGGAAAATGCGGCGCCGCGCGCACTGCGTGCGGCCGGAGTGGGAAGGGGCGGATAGAAGCGGAAAGCGGGGCGTCAGCCTTCGTCGTCCTCGAGCTGCAGCTTCGCGGACGGCACGCCGGTATGCGCGCCCCAGTAATAGATGACGAGCGCGATCGCCGCGACGGCGAGCGTGTCGTACGGATGCGCGAGCTGGCCCGTGCCGCCGAAGCCGCCGCGGATCGGGACAACGGGACGGGCGGATGGGCGTTGCGTTGCGCTGGCATGGGTGCGTCTCCTGGGATGTATCGGGGCCGGGGCCGGGGCCGGTGCGGGTGGCGGCCGGTCCGGACGAGCGGCGGGGGCGCCGGCCATTCATGCGCCGCGCGCGGCGCGCTGCGGCGAACGGGCTCGGCGCCGGCGATGCCGGGCACGCAAATGGCGAAGCGGCGGTGTGCCGCCGCCGCGCTGCCGGCACGCACCTGCCCCGCACATTCGGCGGTTCGCCCGATGACCGCTGACCAATGACGCACGGCCGGCGCGCTGCGCCGTGACGAAAGCGGCGTAGCGCCGCCCGCGCACCGGCCGGCTGCCGGGCGCGGCGCGAAGTCCGTCGCTTGTGGCCGACGTCCCGGCGCACTGCGCACGCCTGCGGCATCTCGATCGACGACCGGCGCGGCGACCTGCAACCAGTATCGCCGTGCAAACGCCCGTCGCGCTTGAGCCGTATCGCGGAGCGGAATGACGAAATCGGCACAATGCGCGGCGCGCGTCCGGGCGGCGCCCGACGCTGTGCCGATTTCGTCGTCGTCCTCAACGAAAATCCACAAGCGGGCGGACGCGCGACGGAGGAAGCTGTGCTCCTTTCCCCAATTTCGGACGACGCATGATGAAGCGCATCCAGATCATCGATTCGCACACCGGCGGCGAACCCACGCGGCTCGTCGTGTCCGGTTTTCCTGCGCTCGGCAACGGCTCGATGGCCGAGCGGCGCGATCGGCTCGCGCGCGAGCACGACCGCTATCGCACCGCGTGCATCCTCGAGCCGCGCGGCAGCGACGTGCTGGTCGGCGCGCTGCTGTGCGAGCCGGTGTCGCCCGACGCGGCCGCCGGCGTGATCTTCTTCAACAACAGCGGCTATCTCGGCATGTGCGGGCACGGCACGATCGGCGTCGTGCGCACGCTGCACCACATGGGGCGCATCCAGCCGGGCGTGCACCGGATCGAGACGCCGGTCGGCACCGTCGAGGCGACGCTGCACGACGACCTGTCGGTCAGCGTGCGCAACGTACCCGCGTATCGCCATGCGAAGGACGTCGTCGTCGACGTGCCGGGCCATGGCCCCGTGAAGGGCGACATCGCGTGGGGCGGCAACTGGTTCTTCCTGATCAGCGGCCACGGGCAGCGCGTCGCCGGCGACAACGTCGCGGCGCTGACCGCGTATGCGTCGGCCGTGCGCGCAGGGCTCGAACGCGCGGGCATCACCGGCGCGAACGGCGGCGAGATCGACCACATCGAGCTGTTCGCCGACGATCCCGAACACGACAGCCGCAGCTTCGTGCTGTGCCCGGGCCTCGCATACGACCGTTCGCCGTGCGGCACCGGCACGAGCGCGAAGCTCGCGTGCCTCGCGGCGGACGGCAAGCTCGCGCCGGGCGTCGTGTGGCGGCAGGCGAGCGTGATCGGCAGCGTGTTCCACGCGAGCTATGCCGAAAGCGACGGCGGCATCGTGCCGACGATCCGCGGCACCGCGCACCTGAGCGCGGAAGCGACGCTGCTGATCGAGGACGACGATCCGTTCGGCTGGGGCATCGTGTCGTGAGCGACATGAAGACCGACGTCGTCGTGATCGGCGCGGGCATCGTCGGCGCGGCGTGCGCGCACGAGCTGGCGCAGCGCGGCCTGCGCGTGCTGGTGCTCGACGACGCCAGCGGCGGCGCGACCGGCGCGGGCATGGGGCATCTCGTCGCGATGGACGACAACGCGGCGGAGCTGGCGCTCAGCCATTTCTCGATCGAATTGTGGCGAGGGCTGAGCGGCGGGATGCCGGGAGGCTGCGCGTATCGCAACTGCGGGACGCTGTGGCTCGCGGCCGATTCGAACGAGATGGACCTCGCGCGCGCGAAGCAGGCGACGCTCGCCGCGCATGGCGTGGCCGGCGAGCTGGTCGACGGCGGCGCGCTCGCCGCGCTCGAACCGATGTTGCGGCCCGGGCTCGGCGGCGCGCTGAGGATTCCCGGCGACGGCATCCTGTACGCGCCCGTGACGGCGAACTGGCTGCTGCAGCGCGTGCCGGGCATCGTGTTGCGCCGCGACAAGGCGGTCGCGGTCGACGGGCCGAGCGTGACGCTCGCGAACGGCGACGTGCTGCGCGCGGAACGCGTGGTCGTCGCAAACGGCGTCGCCGCGCGCACGCTGCTGCCCGAATTGCCGCTGCGGCCGAAGAAGGGGCATCTGCTGATCACCGACCGTTACCCGGGATGCGTGTCGCACCAGCTCGTCGAGCTCGGCTATGCGGCGAGCGCGCATGCGAGCGACGGCACGTCGGTCGCGTTCAACGTGCAGCCGCGCCCGACCGGTCAACTGCTGATCGGCTCGTCGCGCCAGTTCGACACGGAAGATTCGCGCGTCGAGCCGCCGGTGCTCGCGCGCATGCTGCGCCGCGCGGTCGGCTATCTGCCGGCGCTCGCCGACCTGAACGGCATTCGCTCATGGACGGGTTTCCGCGCGGCGAGCCCGGACGGCCTGCCGCTGCTCGGCGAGCATCCGGCGCGGCCGGGGCTGTGGCTCGCGGTCGGGCACGAAGGGCTCGGCGTGACGACCGCGCCGGGCAGCGCGCGGCTCGTCGCCGCGCAGATGTTCGGCGAGCGGCCGCCGATCGACGTCGAACCGTATTTGCCGGGACGCTTCCTGTCGACGTCCCGCGTTGCCGGAGCACTTTCATGATCATTCATCTGGACGGCCGCGCGCTGACGGTGGCGGACTGCCTGACGGTCGCCGCCGCCGTCGCGTCGAGCGGCGACGACACGACGCGCACGTCGTGCACCGGCGCGCCGCGCGCGCCGTTTTGCGGGATGGGCATCTGCCAGGAGTGCAGGATGACGATCGACGGACGCCGCCGGCTTGCGTGCCAGACGCTGTGCCGCGACGGGATGCAGGTGGAGCGCACGCGATGAAACACGAGATTCTGAGCGTCGACGTCGCGATCGTCGGCGCGGGGCCGGCCGGGCTGTCCGCCGCGCAGGCGGCGGCGCGAAGCGGCGCGTCGATCGCGCTCGTCGACGACAGCCCGCGCGCGGGCGGGCAGATCTGGCGGCAGGGGCCGGGCGTCGCTGCGCCGCCGGCCGCGGCCGCGCGTTTCGACGTGCTGCGGCAACCGAACGTGCGGCATCTCGCGGCGACGCGCATCGTCGCCGAAGCGAGCCCGTGCATGCTGCTGCTCGAAGACGACGAACGCGGGCTGCTGCTCGAATACCGGACGCTGATCCTGTGCTGCGGCGCGCGCGAGCTGCTGCTGCCGTTTCCCGGCTGGACACTGCCGGGCGTCACCGGCGCGGGCGGCTTGCAGGCGCTGATCAAGCACGGCCTCGACGTGCGCGGGCAGCGCACCGTGATCGCGGGCAGCGGGCCGCTGCTGCTGGCGAGCGCCGCGACCGCGCGCGAGCGCGGCGCGCAGGTGCTGCACGTGCTCGAACAGGCCGCGCGGGCGGATGTGATCGGCTTCGGAGTCGGGCTGTGGCGCTGGCCGTCCAAGCTCGCGCAGGCGGCGCGGCTGATGACGCCGGTGTTCCGGCCGGATGCTTGCGTCGTCGAAGCGTTCGGCGACCAGCGGCTCGAAGGCGTGCGGATCAGGCAGGCCGGCCGCGAATTCGACGTCGAATGCGACCGGCTCGCGTGCGGATTCGGACTCGTGCCGAACACGGCGCTGCCGAGCCATCTCGGCTGCCGGATCGAGCACGGCGCGGTGGCGGTCGATGCGCACCAGCGTACGAGCCGGGAAGGGCATTTCGCGGCGGGCGAATGCACGGGCGTCGGCGGCAGCGAGCTGGCGATGGTCGAAGGCGAGATCGCCGGTTGTGCGGCAACCGGACAGACGTCGCGGCTTGCCGGGCTGATTGCACGCCGCGCCCGCTGGCAGGCGTTCGCGGATGCGGTGCGCGACCGGTTCGCGATCCGCGAGCCGGTCCGCAAGCTCGCGCGGCCCGATACGCTCGTCTGCCGCTGCGAGGACGTGCGCTACGACGCGCTCGTGACCGAAGCCGGCTGGACGGCCGCGAAGCTGCAGTCGCGCTGCGGAATGGGCGCGTGCCAGGGCCGCGTGTGCGGCGCGGCCGCGCAGGCGCTGTTCGGCTGGACGCCGCCGGCGCCGCGTCCGCCGCTCGTGCCGGCGCGGGTCGGCACGCTGATGCTCGACGATACCGATACGGCGTCCTGCGACGGCGTCTGAGCCGTCGCAGCGAAGCAGCACGCGGCGCGGCGCAGTTGTCGCGTCGCGCATCCCTCCGTTTGCCTTTTCCGTCTCGCTGCGACCGAGTGCCGCGCGAGCGCACTGCCGACAAACAATATATAAAACGATATAATATTCAAACTGAAATCGTAGCGAGGGTACCGATGAACGCAGATTCCGTCTCTGGACTGCCCGAGCCCGACGAAATGTGCGCCGCCGCCGAATCGGCCTGCGCGCTGCTGAAGGTCCTGTCGAATCCCGACCGGCTGTTGCTGTTGTGCGAGCTGTCGCAAGGCGAACGTTGCGTCGGCGATCTCGAAGCGCGGCTCGACATCCGCCAGCCGACGCTGTCGCAGCAACTCGGCGTGCTGCGCGACAACGCGCTGGTTCGCACGCGCCGCGAAGGCAAGAACATCCGTTACTCGCTCGACAGCCCGGCCGCGATCGCGGTGATGGCGGTGCTGTACGAGCAATTCTGCGGCCCGGCCGCGACGAGGAGGCGTCATGCAGATTGATACGTTTCATTTCACGCCGGCGCTATCGCTTGCCGGTGGTGTGCTGATCGGACTGGCCGCCGCGTGGCTCGTCGCGTTCAACGGCCGCGTGGCCGGGATCAGCGGCATCGTCGGGGGGCTGCTCACGGCCCGCGGCGGCGAGCGCGCGTGGCGCGCCGCATTCGTCGCCGGGTTGATCGCCGCGCCGCTGATGATGCGCGTCGCCGGCAGCGGCGCGATGCCGCAGGTCAATGCCGGCTGGGGCGAACTGCTGGCGGCCGGGTTGCTGGTCGGAATCGGCACGCGTTACGCGGGCGGATGCACGAGCGGCCACGGCGTGTGCGGGCTGTCGCGCGGCGCGGTCAGATCGATCGTCGCGACGGCGGTGTTCATGGTGGCGGGTTTCGCGACCGTATTCGTGCGCAGGCACGTGCTCGGAGGCTGACATGCAGGCAGGATTTGCGTTTCTGGCGGGACTGCTGTTCGGCGCGGGGCTCGTCGTGTCGGGCATGGCCAATCCGCAGAAAGTCCTCGGCTTTCTCGATCTCGCGGGCAGCTGGGATCCGTCGCTTGCCTTCGTGATGGCCGGCGCGACGGGCGTCGGCGTGCTCGCATTCGCATGGGCGAAGCGCCGCACGCGGTCGTGGCTCGGCCTGCCGATGCAGCTGCCGGCCGCACGGGCGATTACCGTGCGTCTGGTGGCGGGCAGCGCGGCGTTCGGAGTTGGCTGGGGGCTGGCGGGCTTCTGTCCGGGGCCCGCGATCGTGTCGATCGGCTTCGGATCGCTCAGGGGCAGCGCGTTCGTTGCCGCGATGCTGGTCGGGATGGTGTTGTTCGAATGGATCGAGCGGCGGCGGAACGCTTAGTGGCAGGGAGGCGGGGAGCGGGCGGGGTCGGGCGGTGTTCATCGCTGGGCGGTGACAGCGGTGGGGTCGCTCGTTTGAATTGCTTCTGCAGGTGCGCGGACGCACGGTGACACGGCAGACGGCAGACGGCGCGAAACGCCGAGGGCACGCGGCAACAGGGCGTACGGGGTCGTGACGAGGCGGCCGCCTTTAAGGCCGTTCCCGCGCATGACGCGCGCCGAGCGCCTGCGCCACGCACCACCGCAGCCATGCTTGCAACATCGCGAACACACCGGGCCGCGGCGCAGGTGGCGCGATGCTCGCGCCGCTCGGCCGCGAGCCGTCAGCGGACAACATCAGGTGGCCGGCCGTGTCGATCGCCATGCATTCGCCTTCGTCGAGCACGCGGCGCATGTACGGCGGCGTCTCGGGCAGCCAGTCGAGACCGCCGTGCCGGAGCGTGACGGCGAGCGCGCCGTCCAGCACGATGACCTGGCTGCCCTTGTCGAACCACGCGATGTGGCTTTGGCCGGCGTCCAGCCGGATATGTTCCGTGCGCATGGCGAGTCGTTTTCCAGGTTCCGCGGCCCCGCGACGGCGGGACGATAGCGTGAGACAAGATTAAGAAAACGCGTGCGAGCGGGACAGATTCAGCGAGCCGCGATCTGTTGCGGTGCAGACGGCGATTTGGTCGCGCTGTATCGGTGGGTTTTCCTGACATCTGTATCTGGCGCCCGGGAAGGCGCGCGGGCACGATCGCTCGCATGACGCCCATCGACGCCCCGTCCCGCACGCCCTTGCCGATGACCGGCGCACCGCTCTATGAGCGGCTTGCCGAGCACTACCGACGCATCATCGCCGCCGGCACGCTGGCGCCCGGCGACCGGATGCCGTCGGTGCGCGCGGTGATGGAGCAGCACGGCGTCAGCCTGTCGACGGCGATCCAGACGTTCCGGCGGCTCGAAGACGCCGGCTGGTGCGAGGCGAAGCCGCGCTCCGGCTATTTCGTGCGACGCCGCGCCGCGGCGGCGCTCGGCACGTTGCCGGAAACCGAAGCGCCGCCGCTGAGTGTCGCGCCGCCGTTCGCCGGCCTGCACGAGCGCGTATCGCGCGTAATCGATCGCGGCAATGCGGCGTCCGATGCGCTGAACCTCGGTGGTGCCTCCGCGTCGGCGACGCTCTATCCGGCCGAGCCGCTGCAGGCGCTCGCGATCCGGCTGCTGCGGCGCAAGCCGACGCTGCTCACCGATGCCGGCCCGGTCGGCGGTTCGCCCGAGTTCCGGCAGACGATGGCGAAGCGCGCGCTGGCGTATGGCGTGACGGTGTCGCCGGACGAAGTCATGTCGACGAGCGGCGGCGTCGACGCGGTGAACCTCGCACTGCGCGCGGTCGCGCGGCCGGGCGACACGATCGCGATCGAATCGCCGGCGTTCTTCGGGCTGATCCAGCTGCTCGAGAGCCTCGGCCTGCGCACGCTCGAAATCCCCGCCAGCCCGACGACCGGACTGTCGATCGAGGCGCTCGACGTGGCGCTGTCCGCCTACCCGGACATCAAGGCGGTGGTCGTCGTGCCGAACCTGCAGAACCCGCTCGGCAGCGTGATGCCCGACGACCGCAAGGCCGCGCTCGTCGCACTGTGCGCGCGGCGCGGCGTGGCCGTGATCGAGGACGAGCCGTACCGCGAGCTGGTCGAAGCGCCGCAGGCCGTGAAACCCGTCAAGGCGTGGGACCGCGACGGCACCGTGATCTATTGCCCGTCGCTGAACAAGGTGCTCGCGCCCGGCATGCGGCTCGGCTGGATGAGCGCGGGGCGCTGGCATGCGCGCGTGAAGATGCTGAAGTTTGCGCACAGTCGCCACAACGCCGCGCTGCTGCAGGCGGTCGCGGCCGAATTCGTCGGTTCGGGCGCGTTCGACCGCCATCTGCACCGGTTCCGCGAGCAGTTGCGCGCGCAGCGCGACGCGACGATCGACGCGATCGCGCGCCACTTTCCGGCAGGCACGCGGCTGAACCAGCCGCCGGGCGGCCTGATGCTGTGGGTCGCATTGCCGGACGGCGTGCATTCCGAAGCCTTGTTCGACGTGGCGCTGGCCCAAGGGATACGGATTGCGCCGGGTTCGATCTTCTCGAATTCCGACCGCTTCGACGCGTACATTCGGCTTGCCTGCACGCGGGTATTCGATGCGGCGCACGAAGAGGCGATCCAAACGCTTGGCCGATTGATACGCGATGCGGCGGCCGCTGCGTAAGCGCGGGCGCCGGCTCGGCACGGGCGTAGCCTTCCGCGCCCGTTTGCCGCGACGGCGGGACGGGGCGGCCGATATGGCGGGTCGTGCTTGCGCCGGTCGCGCGCCGTGCGACGCTGCGCCACCGGTATGACTTCGGCGCGTTCATCGACCGACCGTATGCGTGGCGAGGTGCTGGCGGATCAGCGACAGATAGCGATCGCCGACCGAGAAATCGCGCACCGCCCGCGGCGGAGCCGTGTGGCGCAGCGTCGCCGGCGCGCTGACGCCCAGGTACCGGCACAGGGCCGACGGAAAGGGCTTGCGGGTGTGCCCGAGTTGCCGCGCCGCGCGCTCCACGCGCGCATCGCCGACTTGCGTACGCAGCCAGGCCAGCACTTGGCGATCGGTGTCGTTGACGATCCGGACCAGATGTTCCACTTTAAACAGGGACCCTTGATGCATAAGGCTCTCCGGGTGTTCTCGTCGATCGACCGGGCCGGCCGCGATGCAACGCTACGCCGGACCCGGAGCCGACAACCAGTCCTGCCGACGGTGGCGCGTGCTTCGTGCCGGTGCCGCCAATACTGGTTGGTTATACAACTGGTTATTCGTACAGTATTTGGGGCGAGGCGGGTTGTCAAGCGGAATGTCGGGCTATCGGTGAAAGGGATGAGGCGGGACAGAGGGCGCTTGCGTCCAAGCACCGCGGAAGGGCTTCCGCGCCGGTCGTTATCGCCCGCGTTTCAGGCCGTGATACCGAGACGTGCCACGGTCTTGCGTCGCCCTACAACGCGAAGCAACCGCCCAACGTGCAGACACCCCGTTCGCCCCGCGCCTTCCCGCCAGGTTCGCTTCGACAACCTCGCGCGACAAGGCAACGGTACGCGGGCTCCGGCGAGCCCGCGCGCCCATACGCGCCCATCCCCCCCACTCAGCGCGTCCGCGCCGCGCCCCGGGCCACTCCATCGGAACCGCCCCGCGGCACGAGTTCCGCATAGCGCGCGTCGGTCAGCGTGCCGAGGAACGCGACGAGATCGTCGATTTCCGCTTCGGTCAGCGCGGGCGGCGTGCCGGGGCGGCGGTTCATCGGCGTCGAGTTGACGTTGATGTTGCCGCGGTACGCGGGCGGCACGTCGTCGAACGTCGCGGCGCCGTGATACCAGTGCTTCGGATCGGTCGAGCGGGTGTTGTAGAACGCCACCGCGTCGCGCAGCGACGTGAACACGCCGTTGTGCATGAAGGTCTGCTTCACCGCGACGTTGCGCAGGCCCGGCGTGCGCAGGTAGCCGCACCATTGGTCCGGCTCCGGCCAGCGCAGCCGGGCGCGCGGTGTCGCACAGGCCGTTGTCGAAGTGGCGCGGGTCGCGGTTGGCCGGCAGCGCGCGGTTGCGCGGCACCGCAATCGCGTCGTAGCCGAAATCGGTGAACAGCGAGCGCTCCGGCCGGCTCGACGTGTCGGACAGCGTATGGCAGCTCATGCAGTTGCCCTTGTCCGGATTCCTGAACAGCGCGAGGCCGCGCATCTCCTGCGGCGCGAGCGGCGTGCGGTTGCGCAGGTACGCGTCGAAGCGGGACGTGAACGGCGCCATCTCGTCGCTTTGCAGATACGCCTGGACCGCCGCACCGAGCGCGCGCACCATGCGCTCCGGATCGCGCCGCACGCCGTCGCCGAAGCGCGCGGCGAGCGCGGGCGCGAGCTCGGTTGCGTCGACCTTGCGCAGCAGCGCGGTTGGCGACCGGTTGTTCATCTCGTTCGGATCGAACAGCGGCCCGCGGATCTGCTCGGCGAGCGTGTCCGCGCGCCCGTCGCTGAACAGGCCGCCGAACGGCGACGGCGCGGGCGCGTCGTCATCCTGGTAGAAGTGGCGGCGCGGCACGTAGCGCACATAGAGCAGCGACGGCGCGTTGCGCCGGCTGAAGCGCCCGGGGCGGCTGCCCTGCGGCACGCCCGGGCCCGCGAGCGCGGCCGCGGACAGCGTCGGCGCGAACGCGCGGCCGGGATCGTGACAGCCGGCGCACGACATGCCGCGCGGCTCCGACAGGCGCGAGTCGAAGAAGATGCGGCGGCCGAGCGCGACGAGCGTCGGGTCGGGCGCGAAGCGCGCGGCGGCCGCATCGATCTTGTCAGCGACCTGCGGCGTGCCGTTGCCGATCGTGCCGACGACGCGCGCGGGCGGGGCGCCGGGCAGGAGCACGGTGTCGGACGGCGCGGCGCGGCCGGCAAGGGGCGCGGCGGCGGCAAGCGTCGCGGCCGCGAGCAGGGCCGTGAGGGCCGATTGGCCGCTGCGTGCAGAACCTTTCGTCACGGCGCGACGAACCCCGTCTTGTCGCAGGCGAGCGTCGTGCCGGCCTGCGTGCACGACGCGAGCAGCTTGCCGGCGGCCGAGTACGCGTGGAATACCCAGCCCGTCGCCGGTGCGGGGCGGCGCTCCATGATCAGGAAGCCGAAGCTGTTGTTGTGCGACAGCTTGTCGATGACGGCGCCGGGCGCGGGCGTCATGCCGGCCGGGAACGGGTCGGGCAGCGCGACGTCGAGGTTGTCGCCGCCGTTGCCCGACACGATCGTCGCCGGGTGGCCGGACGCGAAGTTGATCGCCTGGAAGTCGTGCACGTGCCCGTGCAGCGCGACGTGCACGCCGGGCGGGTAGTACGCCTGCGCGTTCAGGCTCGACATCACCGACTGCAGCGCGAGATTGCCCGGCGCGGGCGTGCTGCCCGCGATCGGCGCGAATGCGAGGATCGGATGATGGTTCGTGAAGATCGTCGTCGACATGCCGGCCTTCGACGCGAGCGCGGCCACCGTCTGGAACTGCTTCTGGTAGATCTGGAATTGCGTGTCGGTCGTCTTCAGCGCGTTGCGCCCGACCTTCGCGGTATCGAACACGATCACCTGCGTGTCACTGCCGAGCGACACCGCATACGGCTCCGAATAGTTCGCGTTGCCGTCGTTGGCCGGGTCGTTGCACGAACGCGCATCGCTGTACGGGCGCGGGTCGAGGAAGCGGAACCAGCCCTGGCCGGCGCGCGCGCATTCCTCGTGGTTGCCGCGCACGACGACCCACGGCGCCTGCGCGAAGAGCGGCGCGGCCGGGCGGAACAGGTCGGCCTGCCACGTATCCCAGCCGTAGCCCCACGGGCTGTCCTTGCAGCCGGCAATGTCGGATGGGCACGCGTTTTCGCGGTAGTGATAGTCGCCGACGTGCAGCACGAGATCCGGCGACAGCTTCGCGACGCTCGCGGCGATCGTGTCGAACGGCCAGACCGTCGAATCGTTGCACGCCTGCCATGCGTTGTCGGCCTTCTTCATCCGGCAGCCGGTGTCGGCGATGATCGCGATGCGCTGCGGCTGCGCCTTCGGCAGCGGCAATGCGCGGCCGGCGACGCGCGCGCTTTGCGCGCCTGCCGGCAGCGTCATTTCGCAGACCGAGACCGGGAAGCTCGACGGCTTCGAGTCCGCCGGGGCGCTCGCGGTCGGCCGCTGCGGCGCGGTGGCCGCGCCCGCGCGCAGCGTCATCCGCGACACCTTGCCGTCGACGACGAGCTGCGGGCACAGCGGATCGCTGGCAGTCGCCGGCATGAAGTTGGTGACGACGCGCGCGATCGGCTGGTTCGCGTCGCCGATCTCGACCCACGCGGCCTGCACGTTGATCGCGGCGCTCGCCGGGTCGGCGGGCGTATCGATGTGATTCGAGCACGCGGACAGGGCGACCGCGGCGAGCGCGGCGCAGCGCGCGAACAGCGCGGATGAGAGCAGTCGTGGCATGGAAGGCACCGTAGGAAAGCCGTCAACATACGCAACGCGAATGTAAGAAATATGAACGGTCGGCGAGCGCAGCCTTGACTTCAAGCCGGCTTGAAGCAGCATAGTCGCGATTCCGATCAACGCTGCAGCGCAAAGGATGACGATGATGACAGACAGCCGCCCCAACGAAGCACAGAGCGCGCTATGGAACGGCCCGTCCGGGCTCGCATGGGTCGAGGCGCAGCGCACGCTCGACCGGATGTTCGAGCCGTTCGAGACGCTGCTCGCGGACGCGGCGGCAGCCACGTCCGCGCATGGCGTGCTCGACGTCGGATGCGGGACCGGCGCGGTCACGCTCGCGATCGCGCGACGGCTCGCGAAGGACGCGCAGTGCACGGGCGTCGACATTTCGGCGCGGATGATCGCCGCGGCACGCGAGCGGGCCGAGCGCGACGGCGTCGATGTCGAATTCGTGCATGCCGACGCGCAGACGCACGCGTTTGCACCCGCGAGCTTCGACCTGATCGTGTCGCGCCTGGGCGTGATGTTCTTCGACGATCCGGTCCGTGCGTTCGCGAACCTGCGGCGTGCGGCGCGCGCGAACGCGCAACTGCGGTTCGTCGCCTGGCGCGCCGCGGCCGACAATCCGTTCATGACGACGGCCGAACGCGCCGCCGCGCCGTTGCTGGCCGATCTGCCTGCGCGACAGCCGGGCGCGCCCGGACAGTTCGCGTTCGGCGACCGGCAGCGCGTCGTGTCGGTGCTGTCGGACAGCGGCTGGGCCGACCTCGCGGTCGAGCCGGTCGATGTCGCGTGCGCGTTGCCGACGGCCGCGCTGGACGACTACGTCGCGCGGCTGGGCCCGGTCGGGTTGGCGCTGCGGCAGGTGGATGTTGCGACGCGGCAGCGTGTGCTCGACGAAGTGCGCGGCGCGTTCGATCGCTACGTGCAGGGCACGGATCTGCGCTTCGATGCAGCGTGCTGGCTGGTCACGGCACGGGCGCCGTCTGCGTGAGGCGGCCACGGGGCAGCGCTGCCCGGCATATGCGTCGTCGCTCACGCGTGACGGATATGCGGATGACACCGCCGGTATCAGCCGCGACGCTCGATCGCTACGTGCAGGGCACGGACCTGAGTTTCGATGCCGCGTGCTGGCTCGTCACCGCACGGGCGCCGTCTGCATGACGCATCCGCAGCTCAGCGCTGCCCGGCATATGCATCGTCGTTCACGCGTGACGGACGCGCGGCTGACACCGCAGATATCAACCGCGACGCCCCCGCAACATCACCCAAGCGCAACCGGCGGCAACGAGTGCGAGCCCGAGCAGTACCGCTTCGACGCCGAGCGCGAAACCGGGCGGCATTTCCCCGTGGTCGTGCTCCGGCGACAGGTTTTGCGTGATCGCCACGGCGCCGCCGGCCAGCAGCGCGATACAGACGATCCAGTAGAGCTTGCCGCGCGGCGCGGCCGCGCGAATTCGCCACAGCGCGAGCCCGACGCCGCCGAGGTAAAGCACCGCGAGCGTCGCGAGCGCGACGATGTCGCCGGTGCTGCCGTTCAGGAGCTTGCTCATCGCGTTGCTCCGTCGGCCGGCGCGCGCCGGCGCGACGCGATCGCAACCGCATGCACGTTCGTGCGGCGTCCATCGCGTGTTCGGGCGCACGGCGCGGCAAAGACGCGCGCCGGCCGGCCGCCGGCGGCACGCGACGCCTGCGGTGACGCGACAGCCTCGAATGTCGTGCGAGGCAAAGAACGGAAATCCGGCATGGCTGGTATTCAGTTGTAGGCGCAACGAGACACGGCGCGTGTGTCGCGGTGTGAGGGCTGCAAGAACGGAACCTGCAGCGACGATCGAACCGGACGAATTGTAAGTGATCGCCGCGGGCGGGAAGGGGCGTGTGACCGGCGCGCCGCAGGCGCTGCGCAGCGCCCGCCGTGCATCGTTGCCGCGACCATCGATTTGCACGCCCGACAACGCGCGAAAGCGGCTCGCTCGCCGCCGCACGGGAGCAAACGACGTGCCTCCGCGAAGCGGCGCGTTTTTCGTAACCACCAGGCAATAATCGGCGCGCAGATGTTATATTGCGCGCGCGTGCGCCCGACCGATGGGCCAGAAAAATCAGTATCCGCGGACCGGCGCGCAACAGAAGAAATTCAACTAGAACGGGTCCGTCGCGCCATCGGTCCAGCGTCTCCTGGACCAACGCCCGGCCCATGCGTCTACGCACCGAGGGGACCGACATGAACCGCGTTTATCGGCTGGTCTGGAGCCGCAGCTTGCGCGCTCCGCAAGTGGTATCCGAGCACACCAAAGCATCCCACGGCGGGGTCGACGCCAGCCATGGCGCCACACCCGCGCGCCGCTGCGCTTCCATCGTTTCCATTGGCGTGTCGCTGGGTCTGGCCGGCGCGGCCGTCCCGGCCTGGGCCGTCACATGTGCGCCCAGCACCATCGCTAATTGCAGCGCCGCGGGCGGCAGCGGCACCCCTGACCGCAGCGGCAACGGGGGCAGCGGTAACGGCGGCGGCGGCGGTGCATCTACGCTGAGCGGCCCCAACACGGTCCAGATTCCGGGCGGCGCCACGTCGGGCGGGACAGGCGGCACCGGCGCGATGAACGACAGCGGCCAGGGCGGCCCGGGCGGAGCCCCTGCCGCGGCGCTCGCCGGCGATGTGGTAATCAACGCGAACGTGCAGGGCGGCGCAGGTCAGGCGTTCGACGGCTTCAACTTCGCCGGCGGTGGCGGTGGTGGCGGCGCGGGTGTGTATTCGACCGGCACCAGCGTGACGGTCAACAGCGGCATGACGGTGCAGGGCGGCACCGGCGGCAATGGCGGGGCCGGCACGTCGGGACCGGTGTCGAACGGCGGCGGCGGCGGCGGCGGCGGCGCGGCGCTGGTCATGGTGACGCCCGCGGCCGACGTGTCGAACCAGGGCACGCTGATCGGCGGGAACGGCGGCAACGGCGGCGGCGGTGGCTTCGCCGGCGGCGGCGGCGGTGGTGGCGACGGGTTGCTCACGCTCGGCAGCGGCTCGCAGGTGACCAACATCGGCACCATCGTCGGCGGCGTGGGCGGGGCCGGCGGCGGGGGCGCGAGCACGGCCGGCGCCAGCGGCGCGGGCGTCAACCTGGCGAGCGGGTTCACCGTGCTGACCAACGTCGGCACGATCACCGGCGGCGCCGGCAATGGCGGGGCCGCGGGAGCCGGCATCATCGTGAACGGCACCAGTGTCATCGTCAACGGCGGCACGATCGCGGGCGGCTTGTACGCCGACGGCGTGACGCGGGCCGCAGCGATCCAGTTCAACGGCACGAACAACACGCTGCAGTTGGTCACCGGGTCCAACATCGTCGGTGACATCGAGGTGTCGGCGGGGGCGGCGACCAAGATCACCGCGGGCTCCGCGGGGCTCACGCTGTCCAACCAGATCACGCTCGGCGATGTGGCATCCCGCGTGACCTTCGATTCGACCACGACCAACCTCGTGGTGTCGGGCGTGGTATCCGGGGCCGGCGGCGTGGCCGTGAGCGGGAGCCGAACGATCACGCTCACGGGCGAGAACACCTATACCGGCGGCACCACGATCAACGCCGGCACGTTGCAGATTGGCAATGGAGGGACCACCGGCTCCGTCGCCGGCGACATCGTCAACAACGGCACGTTGGTGTTCAACCGCAGCGACACGGTCGCGTATGGCGGCACCATCAGCGGCACGGGCAGCATCGTACAGGCGGGCAGCGGCACGCTCGCGATCTCCGGCGCCGCAGGCTATGCGGGCAGCACCAACATCAACGCCGGCACGCTCGCGCTGATCGGCGCGGGCAGCATTGCGGGGTCCAGCGGCGTCGTCAACAACGGCACGTTCGATATTTCGGCGACGACCTCCGGGGCCGCGATCAATGCGCTCACCGGCTCGGGCACGGTCGCGCTCGGCGGCCAGACGCTGACGCTGGCCAACGCGGCCGGGACGTTCGGCGGAACCATCGGCGGCACGGGCGGGCTGACGGTGGCGGGCGGCACGCAGACGCTGTCAGGCGCCAATGGCTACGCCGGTGCAACGTCGATCAACGCCGGCACGCTGGCGTTGAGCGGGGCGGGCAGCGTTGCGGCATCGAGCGGGATCGTCAACGACGGCACCTTCGACATCTCGGCGACGACTTCCGGCGCCACGATCAATGCGCTCACCGGCTCAGGCACGGTCGCGCTCGGTGGCCAGACACTGACGCTGGCCAATGCGGCCGGCACGTTCGGCGGCACCATCGGCGGCAGCGGCGGGCTGACGATTGCGGGCGGGACGCAGACGCTGTCGGGTACCAACGTCTACACCGGTGCAACTTCGATCAATGCCGGCACGCTGGCGTTGAGCGGATCGGGCAGCGTCGCTGTGTCCGGCGGCGTCGTCAACAACGGCACGTTCGATATTTCGGCGACGACCTCCGGGGCCGCGATCAATGCACTCACCGGCACGGGCGCCGTTGCGCTCGGCGCTCGCACGCTGACGCTCACGAATGCGGTCGGCACGTTCGGCGGCGCCATCAACGGCAGCGGCGGACTGACGGTCGCGGGCGGTACGCAGACGCTGTCGGGCGCCAACGGCTACACCGGTGCAACGTCGATCAATGCCGGCACGCTGGCGTTGACCGGCTCGGGCAGCCTTGCCGCGTCCAGCGGCATCGTCAACAACGGTACGTTCGATATTTCGACGACGACCTCCGGGGCCGCGATCAATGCGCTCACCGGCACGGGTACGGTCGCGCTCGGCGGCCGGACGCTGACGCTCGCCAATGCGGCCGGCACGTTCGGCGGCGCCATCAACGGCACGGGCGGGTTGACGGTCACGGGCGGCACGCAGACCTTGTCGGGTGCCAATGGCTACACCGGTGCAACCTCGATCAATGCCGGCACGCTGGCGTTGACCGGTTCGGGCAGCCTCGCGGCATCGAGCGGGATCGTCAACGACGGTACGTTCGACATCTCCGGCACCACCTCCGGGGCCGCGATCAATGCGCTTACCGGTACGGGCGCCGTTGCGCTCGGCAGCCGCACGCTGACGCTCGCGAACGCGGCTGGCACGTTCGGTGGAACCATCAACGGCAGCGGCGGACTGACGATCGCGGGCGGCACGCAGACGCTATCGGGTGCCAACGGCTACACCGGTGCGACGTCGATCAATGTCGGCACGCTGGCGTTGACCGGGTCGGGTAGCCTTGTGGCGTCCAGCGGCGTCGTCAACAACGGTACGTTCGATATTTCGGCGACGACCTTCGGCGCCACGATCAATGCGCTCACCGGCACGGGTACCGTTTCGCTCGGCGCTCGCACGCTGACGCTCGCCAATGCGGCCGGCACGTTCGGCGGGACCGTCAACGGCACGGGCGGGCTGACGGTCGCGGGCGGTACGCAAACGCTGTCCGGCGTGAACACCTACACCGGGGCGACGATGGTCGACGCGGGCACGCTCGCGTTGTCCGGCGCCGGCCAGCTCGCGTCGTCCACGTCGGTCACGCTCGCCGGCTCGACGGCCGCGCTCGACCTGTCCGCGGCCGGCAGCCAGACGGTCGCGCATCTGTCCGGCGTGACGGGCAGTCGCGTGGTGCTCGGCGGCAGCGCGCTCACGCTGTCCGACGACTCGTCGCAGACCTTCGGCGGCAGCCTCGTCGGCACCGGCGGCCTCGTCAAACAAGGCGCGGGCACGCTGACGCTGAACGGCGTCAGCACCGCGTTCTCCGGGACGACGACGGTGGCGGGCGGCACGGTGGCCGTCGGCGACGCGGCGAATGCCGGTGCGGTGCTGGGCGGCAATGTCGTGGTGAATGCACTCGGCACGTTGCGCGGCCACGGCACGGTAGCGGGCGACGTCAGCAGCAGTGGCGTCGTGGCGCCGGGCGGCTCGATCGGAACGCTGTCCGTCGGCGGCAACTATGCGCAGGCGGCGAGCGGCACGCTGTCGATCGAGGTCAGCCCCACCGAAGCGTCGCAGCTGCGCGTAGGCGGCGCGGCGACGCTCGGCGGTTCGTTGGCCGTCCTGTTCGATCCCGGCACCTATACCGCGCGCCGCTACACGGTGCTCAGCGCGGCCAACGGCGTGACCGGCCGTTTCGCGAACATCGGCGCGACCACGGCCGGCGCGAATCTCGGCGCGTTGCAGCCGTCGGTGGACTACGGCGCGAACGCGGTCGACCTGCTGCTCGCGGAGCCGGGCGGCCCTGGCACGCCGACCGGCCCGACGATCATCGCGCCGACCAAGACGTCGATCTACACGGCGCTCGGCACGACCGCATTGCTGCAGGCGCAGGACGCCAGCTCGACGTTGCTCGGCCGTCTCGCCGGCCCACAGGACGACCCGGCGGGCTCCCGCAACGTATGGGCCGTCGCCAGCGGTTCGAGCACCAAGGTCGGCGGCACGGGCGGCGCGCCGGGCTTCCTGACGCACGCGTACGGATTCCTGGCTGGCGCGCAGGGACGGCTCGGCGGCGCCACGGTCGGTGGGGCCGGCGGCTACATGCACACCACGCTCGGCGAAGACACGACCGGTGCATCGGGCACCATCGACACGCTGCGCGTCGCGCTGTACGGCGCGCAGCCGGTCGGTGCCGTCAACCTGTCGGCCACGCTTGGCTACGGGCTCGATTTCCTGTCGCAGAAGCGGCCGTTCGGCAGCGCGGGTACGGCCGAAGGCGACCATCTCGGCCACGAGTTCACCGCGGCGACGCAGGCGAGCCTGCCGATGGAGGCGGGCGGTTTGCGCTTCACGCCGCACGTCGGGCTGCGGTATGCGTACGTGCGCGGCAGCGGCTTCGGCGAGAACGGCGCGAACGGGCAGAACCTGAACGTCGGCCCCGACAACGCGCGCAGCCTTCAGCCTTATGTGGGCGTGTCGCTCGACAAGGCGTTCGGCGATGCCATGCGGTCGCTCGACGTGCAGCTTCGCGTCGGCTATGCGCACGAGGTGCTGCGCGGCAGCCGCGTCGTCCAGGTGCAGAGCCAGGACGGCACCGTGTTCGCCGCGCCGGGCACCGACCTGCCGCGTTCGTTCCTGACCACGGGCGCCAGCGTCACGCTGCAGGCCGCGAAGACGACCACCGTATCGCTCGGGTTCGATGCGACGATCGACACGAGTCATGTGTCGGCGCAGTCCGCGTATGTGCGGGTGAATCACCGGTTCTGATGTCGTTGTCCAAGGGAACGGGGGCGGCCGCTCGCGTGACGGCAATCGACGAACTGCTGTCACGCGACGGGCGGACGTTGTCGAGCGGCGGTGGTTTCAAGTTGACGTTGACGATGCCCCCGCCGATGCTGGCGCCGAAGCCGAAGCCGAAGCCGAAGCCGAAGCCGAAGCCGAAGCCGAAGCCGAAGCCGAAGCCGAAGCCGAAGCCGAAGCCGAAGCCGAAGCCGAAGCCGAAGCCGAAGCCGAAGCCGAAGCCGAAGCCGAAGCCGAAGCCGAAGCCGAAGCCGAAGCCGAAGCCGAAGCCGAAGCCGAAGCCGAAGCCGAAGCCGAAGCCGAAGCCGAAGCCGAAGCCGAAGCCGAAGCCGAAGCCGAAGCCGAAGCCGCCACCGAAGCCGCCACCGAAGCCGAAGCCGAAGCCGCCACCGAAGCCGCCAACCGCACCGACATCGAAGGCCAACACCACAGCCAACTCCGCTCCTCCCACATCCGCACGCGAACCGACTTACTCGGGGTTTTCCCGAGGGCGCGCGGTTCGATCCCACTCCCTCTCTGCACCGGCCGAACGCTCTACGCCCGCGCGCACGCGGGCGCGCCGCCGCCCACCCTCCGCCGCAAAACCGGTCCGTCGTACTAAACGCGACGAGCACGTGACACCGCCGCTGAAAATTTATTTTTTTCCTCCCGATGGATTGTGTAAATTGATTTTCATCCACCTTCCAGTCAGCATTCATGACGCCACTCGTTCCGCCCGAAGCAAATCACGACGAGTCCGCGATCGCGGAGCGCATCGCGTCGGCCATGCCGAGGATGACGCCGATTCACCGCCGGATGGGCGAATACGTGCTGGCCAATCCGTTCCGCGCGGCGACGATGCGGATCGACGAGCTTGCCCAGGCCGTCGACGCGTCGATCGCGACCGCGAACCGCTTCGCGAAGGCGCTCGGCTTCGACGGCTATCCGGCGATGCGCGCGGCGCTGGTGCGCGGCTTCGAGGCGACGCTCGCGCCGGTCGAGCGGCTGCGCTCCGCGCAGGAGCAGGAAGCCGGCGTGCGCGACGCCGCGTGGATCGACGCGGTGTTCAACCAGGCGGTCGAGAACATCGAGGACACGCGTGCGCAACTGAACGCGGCCAATATCGAGGCGGCGGTCGAGGCGATCGTCGCCGCGCGCCGCGTGCTGATCCTCGGCGCGGGATCGAGCGCGTTTCTCGCGGGGTTGATGGAGCACGGGCTGTCGGTGTGCCACGACAACGTGCAGTCGCTCGCGCTGCTCGGCGGCCCGTCGCATGCGGCGCGGCGCCTGTACACCGCGGATGCGCGCGACCTCGTGATCGCGATCGCGTTTCCGCGCTACGTCGAGGACACGATCGAGCTGGCGCGCCGCGCGGCCGCGCGCGGCGCGCGGGTGCTCGGCATTTCCGACGGCCCTGGCTCGCCGTTGGCCCCGGTCGCCTCGCTGAATCTCTACGTGAAGGCCGAGCGGCGCTTCGCGGCGACGTCGGAAGCGGCCGTGCTCGCGATGATCGAGGCGCTGATCGACGCGGTCGCGCTGCGCACGCATCGCTCCGCGAAGGCCGCCGCGGAAATGACCGAATTCCTGTTGCCGTGGCTCACGCAGCCGCAGGCCGCGCTGCCGGCGACGGACCCTTCATCCACCGGATCGAGGAAATCATGACTTCACCCGCGATCGTCGCGATTCACGGCGGCGCAGGCACGATCCTGCGCGAAGCGATGAACACCGACACCGAATTGCAATACCGCGCGGAACTGGCGGCGATCCTGCGCGCCGCGCAGGCCGTGCTCGCTGACGGCGGCAGCGCACTCGACGCGGTGAGCGTCGCGGTGCGGATGCTCGAGGACTGCCCGCTGTTCAACGCGGGGCGGGGCGCGGTGTACACGGCCGACGGCACGCACGAGCTCGACGCGGCGATCATGGACGGCGCGACGCTCGCCGCCGGCGCGGTCTGCTGCGTGACGCGCGTGCGCAATCCGGTGCTCGCCGCGCGGCGCGTGATGGAGGCGAGCGAGCACGTGCTGTTCGCCGGCGCGGGCGCCGACGCGTTCGCCGCCGCGCAAGGGCTGGAGCTCGTCGAACCCGCCTACTTCGGCACCGAAGCGCGGCACGCGCAGTGGCTCAAGGCGCGCAACGCCGCCGGCGTGCTGCTCGATCACGACGCCGCGACGTTCGCGTTCGGCGACGGCGCGCCGCTCGACCCGGACCGCAAGCACGGCACGGTCGGCGCGGTCGCGCGCGACCTGCACGGCCACGTCGCGGCGGCGACGTCGACGGGCGGGATCACCAACAAGCAGCCGGGGCGGGTCGGCGACTCGCCGATCATCGGCGCGGGCTGCTACGCGGACGACGCGACCTGCGCGGTGTCGTCGACCGGCACCGGCGAGATGTTCATCCGGATGGCGACCGCGCACGACGTCGCCGCGCAGATCGCGTACCGCGGCGTGTCGGTCGCCGAGGCCGCGTACGACGTCGTGATGAACAAGCTGCCGCGCATCGCGGGCCGCGGCGGGATCATCGCGGTGGACGCGCACGGCAACGTCACGATGCCGTTCAACACCGAAGGGATGTACCGCGGCTACGCGCGCGTCGGCGCCGCGCCCGTCGTCGGGATCTACCGCGACGACGCGGCCTGATTCCGTTTCGCCCCCGATGCAGGAGACGCATGCATGACTCCGAACCGAACTCCGCCCGCGCTCGCCTTGCCCGAGCAGCGCGTCGTCGCGGTCGACGACCTGTCGGTGACGTTCCAGCGCGAGGGCGCGACGTTCGACGCGGTGCGCGGCGTGTCGTTCCACGTCGATCGCGGCGAGACGCTCGCGATCGTCGGCGAATCCGGCTCGGGCAAGTCGGTCACGTCGCTCGCGCTGATGCGGCTCGTCGAGCATGGCGGCGGCACGATCGCGAGCGGCCGGATCGCGTTCCGGCGGCGCAACGGCGCGCTGCTCGACCTCGCGCGGGCGAGCGCCGCGACGATGCGCGGCGTGCGCGGCGCGGACATCGCGATGATCTTCCAGGAGCCGATGACGTCGCTCAATCCGGTGTTCACGGTCGGCGACCAGATCAGCGAGGCGATCGCGCTGCATCAGTCCAAGAGTGCGTCGGACGCGCGCGCCGAAACGCTGCGGCTGCTCGATCTCGTGCGGATTCCGGAGGCGCGCCGCGTGTTCGCGCGCTATCCGCATCAGCTGTCGGGCGGGATGCGGCAACGCGTGATGATCGCGATGGCGCTGTCGTGCCGGCCGGCGCTGCTGATCGCCGACGAGCCGACCACCGCGCTCGACGTGACGATCCAGGCGCAGATCCTGCAACTGATCCGCGGGCTGCAGGACGAGATGAACATGGGCGTGGTGTTCATCACGCACGACATGGGCGTGGTGGCCGAGGTGGCCGATCGCGTGCTCGTGATGTATCGCGGCGAAAAGGTCGAGGAGGGCGAGTCGGAGCGCATCTTCACGGCGCCCGCCCATCGCTACACGCGCGCGCTGCTCGCGGCGGTGCCGCGTCTCGGGTCGATGCACGGCACCGACGCGCCGGAGAAATTCCCGCTGCTGAAGGTCGACGTGGCCGCGCCCGCTAATGCGAACGGCATGGCGGTTGCGCCGGCGGCCCCGGCCATCGCCGAAGTGGCGGAGGATGCGAATGAGGTGGCCGCGCTCGCGCAGCCGGGCGTCGATCCGCACGCGCCGCCGATCCTGCGCGTGCGCGACCTCGTCACGCGCTTTCCGGTCAGGAGCGGCCTGTTCGGCCGCGTGTCGCAATACGTGCATGCGGTCGAGCGCGTGAGCTTCGAGCTGCGCGCGGGCGAGACGCTCGCGCTCGTCGGCGAATCCGGCTGCGGCAAGTCGACGACCGGGCGCTCGCTGCTGCGCCTCGTCGAGTCGCAAAGCGGCTCGATCGAATTCGACGGCCGCGACATCAGCGCACTGAAGGGCCCGGACCTGCAGGCGCTGCGCCGCAATATCCAGTTCATCTTCCAGGACCCGTTCGCGTCGCTGAACCCGCGCCTCACGGTCGGCTTCTCGATCATGGAGCCGCTGCTCGTGCACGGCGTCGCGAGCGGCGCGGCCGCGCAGCAGCGGGTCGACTGGCTGCTCGACAAGGTCGGCCTGCCGGCGGAGGCCGCGCGCCGCTATCCGCACGAATTCTCCGGCGGCCAGCGCCAGCGGATCGCGATCGCGCGCGCGCTCGCGCTGAACCCGAAGGTCGTGATCGCCGACGAGTCGGTGTCCGCGCTCGACGTGTCGGTGCAGGCGCAGATCGTCAACCTGATGCTCGACCTGCAGCGCGAGCTGGGCGTCGCGTACCTGTTCATCTCGCACGACATGGCGGTGGTCGAGCGCGTCAGCCATCGCGTCGCGGTGATGTATCTCGGCCAGATCGTCGAGATCGGCCCGCGCCGCGCGGTGTTCGAGGCGCCGCAGCATCCGTACACGAAGAAGCTGATGAGCGCGGTGCCGGTCGCCGATCCGGCGCGCCGGCACGCACCGCGCCAGCTGCCGGCGGACGAGGTGCCGAGCCCGATCCGCGCGGCCGGCGACGAGCCGGCGGTCGCGCCGCTCGTCGCGGTCGGCCCCGATCACTTCGTCGCGACGCATCGCGTCGGCGGCGCGTACTGACGCGCGGAGGCGGCGATGGACCGCAGTTGCGCACGCGCCAGGCAGAGACGGTTGTTTCCCGAGCGGAGGCAGTCATTCCGCGATTCCCACCACGCGTCACCGAATCACGCACAGGAGCCAGCCCACATGAACAAATCGCTTTCGTTCCCGATGTTCCGTCCGCGCGCGCTGCTCGCCACGGGCGCGAGCGCGTTCGCGCTGGCGGTCGCGCTGCCCGCGTTCGCGCAGCAGACCGCGGTGATCGCGGTCGGCGAGACGTTCACGACGATGGACCCGTACGATTCGAACGACACGGTGTCGCAGGCGGCCGCGAAGTCGTTCTACGAGGGGCTGTTCGGCTTCGACAAGGACATGAAGCTCGTCAACGTGCTCGCGACGGGCTACACGGCGTCGCCCGACGCGAAGGTCTATACGGTCAAGCTGCGCCAGGGCGTGAAGTTCCAGGACGGCACCGATTTCAACGCGGATGCGGTGAAGGTCGTGTTCGACCGCGTGACCGATCCGGCGAACAAGCTGAAGCGCTACAACCTGTTCCGCGTGATCGAGAAGACCGAGGTCGTCGATCCGTATACGGTGAGGTTCACGCTGCGCGAGCCGTTCTCGGCGTTCATCAACACGCTCGCGCATCCGTCCGCGGTGATGATCTCGCCCACGGCGCTGAAGAAGTGGGGCCGCGAGATCGGGCTGCATCCGGTCGGCACCGGGCCGTTCGAGTTCGTCGAGTGGAAGCAGACCGACGACATGAAGGTGAAGAAATACGCCGGCTACTGGAAGAAGGGCTATCCGAAGATCGACATGATCGACTGGAAGCCCGTGATCGACAACAACACGCGCGCGGCGCTGATGAAGGCGGGCCAGGCGGACCTCGCGTTCCGGATTCCGTACGAGCAGGTCGCCGACCTGAAGACCAATCCGAAGCTCGACGTGGTCGAGCGGCCGTCGATCGTGGTGCGCTACATCTCGCTGAACACGCTGCAGAAGCCGTTCGACAATCCGAAGGTGCGCCAGGCGCTCAACTACGCGATCAACAAGGAGGCACTCGCGAAGGTCGCGTTCTCGGGCTTCGCGGTGCCGGCGCCGGGCGTCGTGCCGCCGGGCGTCGAGTACGCGACGAAGACGGGCCCGTGGCCGTACGACCCCGCGAAGGCGCGCGCGCTCTTGAAGGAGGCCGGCTATCCGAACGGCTTCGAGTCGATCCTCTGGTCGGGCTACAACAACACGACGTCGCAGAAGGTGATCCAGTTCGTCCAGCAGCAGCTCGCGCAGGTCGGCGTGAAGGTGCAGGTGCAGGCGCTCGAATCGGGCGAGCGGGTCTCGAAGGTCGAGAGCGCGCAGGACCCGGCGACCGCACCGGTGCGGATGTTCTACATCGGCTGGTCGTCGTCGACCGGCGAGGCGAACTGGGCGCTGACGCCGCTGCTCGCATCCGCGTCGAAGCCGCCGAAGCTGTTCAATACCGCGTACTACCAGAACGGGCTCGTCGACGAGGGGCTGGAGAAGGCGCTGTCGACGACTGACCGCGCGAAGAAAGGCGAGTACTACGCGGGCGTGCAGAAGCAGATCTGGGCCGACGCGCCGTGGATCTTCCTCGTGCAGGAAAAGATCGTCTACGCGCGCAGCAAGCGGCTGCAGGGCATGTACGTGATGCCGGACGGCTCGTTCAATTTCGACGAGATCTCGCTGAAGTAAGCGCATTCGGGCGCGTCACGGCGCGCCGCCCTGGTTCGGTGCCCTTCATGCTGAATTTCATCGTCAAGCGCCTGTTCGGCCTCATGCCCACGCTCGCGATCGTCGCGGTGCTGGTGTTCCTGTTCGTGCACCTGCTGCCGGGCGACCCGGCGCGGCTCGCGGCCGGCCCCGAGGCCGACGAGGCGACCGTCGCGCTGGTGCGCGCCGATCTCGGCCTCGACAGGCCGATGCCCGCGCAGTTCGCGAACTTCTTCGTGAAGATCGCGCACGGCGATTTCGGCAAGTCGACGCGCAGCAAGCGCGCCGTGTCGACCGAGATCGGCGAGCGCTTCATGCCCACGCTGCTGCTGACGGTCGTCAGCATGGGCTGGGCGACGCTGTTCGGGATGGCGATCGGCATCGCGTCGGCCGTGTGGCGCAACCGCTGGCCGGACCGCGTCGGCATGACGCTCGCGGTGTCGGGCATCTCGTTTCCCGCGTTCGCGCTTGGCATGCTGCTGATGGAGATCTTCTCGGTGAAGCTCGGCTGGCTGCCGGTCGTGCCGGACGGCACGTGGAAGAGCTACGCGCTGCCGTCGCTGACGCTTGGAGCTGCCGTCGCGGCGGTGATGGCGCGCTTCACGCGCGCGTCGTTCGTCGAGGTGCTGAACGAGGATTTCGTGCGCACCGCGCGCGCGAAGGGCGTGCACGAGCCGATGGTGGTGCTCAAGCACTGCCTGCGCAACGCGATGATTCCCGTCGTCACGATGATGGGGCTGCAGTTCGGCTTCCTGCTCGGCGGCTCGATCGTCGTCGAGGCGGTGTTCAACTGGCCGGGGCTCGGGCGGCTGCTCGTCGATGCGGTGACGATGCGCGACTACCCGGTGATCCAGGCGATCGTGCTGCTGTTCTCGCTCGAATTCATCCTGATCAACCTGACCGTCGACGTGCTGTACGCGGTCATCAACCCGACCATCCGGTTCAAGTGAGGCCAGCATGAACGCGACCGTCCAGACCGCGGCGAGCGCCGCGTCCTCCACGATCCGCACGCCGTGGCGCGAATTCTGGCGCAAGTTCCGCAAGCAGACCGTCGCGCTCGTCGCGGGCGGCTTCGTGCTGGTGCTCGTCGTGCTGGCGTTCGTCGGCCCGCACGTCGTGCCGTTCGACCCGGAAAACTATTTCGACTACGACGCGCTGAACGCCGGGCCGTCCGCCGCGCACTGGTTCGGCGTCGATTCGCTCGGCCGCGACATCTTCAGCCGGATCGTCGCCGGCACGCGCATTTCGCTCGAAGCCGGCTTCTTCTCGGTCGCGCTCGGCGCGGTGGTCGGCACGTTCTTCGGGCTGCTCGCGGGCTTCTACGAAGGCTGGTGGGACCGCATCACGATGCGCATCGCCGACGTGCTGTTCGCGTTCCCGGGCATCCTGCTCGCGATCGGCGTCGTCGCGATCCTCGGCAACGGGATGATCAACGTGATCTGCGCGGTCGCGATCTTCAGCATCCCGGCGTTCGCGCGGCTCGTGCGCGGCAACACGCTGGTGCTCAAGCACATGACCTACGTCGAGGCCGCGCGCAGCATCGGCGCGTCGGACCGGACGATCCTGATGCGGCACATCCTGCCGGGCACCGTGTCGTCGGTCGTCGTGTACTTCACGATGCGGATCGGCACGTCGATCATCACCGCGGCGAGCCTGTCGTTCCTCGGGCTCGGCGCGCAGCCGCCGACGCCGGAGTGGGGCGCGATGCTGAACGAGGCGCGCGCGGACATGGTGACGGCGCCGCACGTCGCGATCTTTCCGAGCCTCGCGATCTTCCTGACCGTGCTCGCGTTCAACCTGCTCGGCGACGGGCTGCGCGACGCGCTCGATCCGAAGCTCGAGCGCCGCTGATGGCCGCGCCGACGATGTGGAGCGCGACGCTGCCCGCGGGCCCGCGCGGCACGATCGCCGACGTGCCCGGCGTGACGGTCGGCCATTGCACGCTCGACGCCGGCGCGGTGCAGACCGGCGTCACCGTCGTGAAGCCGCACGCGGGCGACGTGTATCGCAGCAAGGCGCCGGCCGGCGCGGCGGTGATCAACGGCTTTGGCAAGAGCGTCGGCCTCGTGCAGGCCGTCGAGCTCGGCGTGATCGACACGCCCATCGCGCTGACGAATACCTTCGGCGTCGGGGCGGTCGCGCACGCGCAGATCCGCGCGGCGATCGCCGCGAATCCGCGGACCGGCCGCGACTGGCCGACCGTCAACCCGCTCGTGTTCGAATGCAACGACGGCTACCTGAACGACCTGCACGCGTTCGCGGTGGGCGCGTCGCACTACGATGACGCGTGCCGCGCCGCGACGCGCGACGTCGTGCGCGGCGCGGTCGGCGCGGGGCGCGGAATGTCGTGCTTCGATCTCAAGGGCGGGATCGGTTCGGCGTCGCGGATCGCGGCGGCCGCCGGGCGCACATATACGGTCGGCGCGCTCGTGCTCGCGAATTTCGGCCGGCTGCCGATGCTGACGCTCGCCGGCGTGCCGGTCGGGCGGATCGTCGCGCAGCGGCGCGCCGTATCGTGCGTATCGCGCGCGCAGGCAACCGACGCGACGGCGCCCGAACAAGGCTCGATCATCATGCTGCTCGCGACCGATGCGCCGCTCGACGCGCGGCAGCTGGCGCGGCTCGCGCGCCGCGCGGCGGCGGGGCTCGCGCGCACGGGCTCGGTCTACGGCCACGGCAGCGGCGATATCGCGCTCGCGTTCTCGACCGCGTACACGATCGCCCATGACGCGCAGTTCGTGACGCTGCCGGCGCTGCTCGCCGACAGCGTGCTCGATCCGCTGTTCCAGGCCGCGGCCGAAAGCGTCGAACATGCGATCGTCGATGCGCTGCTGCAGGCGGTGACCGTTACCGGGCGCGACGGTCATGTGCGGCAGGCGCTGCGCGATGCGGTGAACGACCTCGACCGCCTGTTCGGCGGCCAAGACGACGGACTTCCTACCCGCTCATGAAAATTCTGATTTCAACCGATATCGAAGGCGTTGCCGGCGTGTTTGCCGTCGAGCAGACGCGGCCCGGCAATCCGGAATACGAGCGCGCGCGCTGCTGGATGACCGCCGAGGCGAACGCGGCGATCGAGGGCGCGTTCGCGGGCGGCGCGCAGGCCGTGTGGGTCAACGATTCGCACGGCGGCTTCCGCAACCTGCTGCCCGACGCGCTCGATGCGCGCTCGCGCGTGGTCCTCGGCAAGCCGCGCATGCTCGGCATGATGGCCGGGCTCGAGCAGCGGCCCGACCTCGTGTTCATGATCGGCTATCACGCGAAGTCGCAGACGCGCGGGGTGCTCGCGCATACGATCAACAGCTTTGCGTTCACGCAGGTCTGGCTGAACGGCGTCGAGCTCGGCGAAGCGGGGCTGTACGGCGCGCTGGCGCAGGAATACGGCGCACACGTCGCGCTGGCGTCCGGCGACGACGTGTTCGCCGAGGAGACGCGGCCGCTGTTTCCGGCCGCGCGTTTCGAGACGGTCAAGACGGCCGGCGGCGCGTCGTGCGGCGACACGCTGACGCCCGCGGCCGCGTGCGGGCGCATTGCGGTCGCGGCACGCGAAACCGTCGAGCATGCGCTTGCGTCCGGCTGGCACGCGGATGCGCATCGGACTGCCCCGGCCGCGTGCACGCTGCGCGTGCAGAGCGCCGCGCTCGCGGACCTGTTCGGCATGCTGCCGGCATTGGAACGGATCGATGCGGTGACGCTGCGCTTCGATGCGCCGTCGGTCGAGCATGCGGTGCGCACGCTGAACAGCCTGTCGGCGATGTCGTTCATGCTGCGGTGATGCGTGCCGAGCCGATGCCGCGCAGCGGCGGCGCATCAGGCGGGCGCGGTCGCTGCATCGTCGAGAAAGCGTTCCATCGCCGCGACGAGCGCGAGCGGCGTTTCGTTCATCGGGTAATGGCCGGCATTGCGTAGCACGTCGACGCTTGCGCGCGGGTAGCGGCGCAGATAGGTGCGCGCCATCAGCGCGGCGTCGAACGCCGGGTCGTGTTCGCCGATCAGCACCTTGACCGGATGACGGCCTGCAATTTCGTCGCTGAAATCCGTGTCGGCCCAGGCGCGGAAGTACGCGCCGAACGCCGTCGGCGACGAGCGGGATGCAGAATACGCGGCTTTCCACTCGACCCAGGCGGCGGGCAGGCGGCTGCCGGTGCTGCGCTCGATGATGGTCCGGCGCGCGGCGATGCTGTCGGCCGCGCGTTCGAATAGCGCGCGACGCGCCGCGTCGAACGGCAGGCCGCCGCACGGGACCGGCGCGATCGGCACCAGCGCGCGTACGCGTTCGGGCGCGATGGCGGCAACCTTCTCGATCGCCATGCCGCCCATCGAGTGGCCGACGAGGCTGAAGGTGCGCCAGCCGAGTGTGTCGGCGAGCGCGAGCGTGTCGGCGGCGATTTCGGCGATCGAATACGCGCCGTGTGCGTCGCGCATGCGGCCGTAGCCGCGGTAGTCCATGAAGACATAGGTGAAGCGCTCGCGCGACAGCCACGGTTCGACGGGCTCGAACGCATGTGCGTCGCCGAACCAGCCGTGCAGCACGAGAACAGGGTGGGGGCCGTCCCCCACGCGATGAAACGTATTGGGCATGTTCGCTCCGATGAAGTCGCTATCCGGCCGGTTCGGCCGTCGGGTTGCGCGGCCGTCCGGTCGCGCAGGCGTGGAGCGGATCGTAGATCGATCGAAGGTGACCCGCCTTCGATATCGGGTCATTGACGATGGAATTCGGGCCGTGAGAAATACGCTGCTGGACCCTTACGAACATATCCCGCGGAGCGTGGTGGTCACTGCCAACGACTACGCGGCGGGCACGACTTTCCGCGAGCACGCGCATGCGCGCGGGCAGTTCGCGTTCGCGTCGCGCGGCACGATCAGCGTGTCCACGCCTCACGGGCGCTGGCTGGTGCCGCCGCAGCGCGGGTGCTGGGTACCGGCCGGCGTGCGGCACGAGATGACGATGACCGGGCCGGTCACGATGCTGAACGCGTTCGTGTCGCCCGATGCGGCGCAGTCCGTCGGCTTGCCGGACCGGTGCGGCGTGTACGGCGTGTCGTCGCTGTTGCGGCAACTGCTCGACGACGCGATCGATCTGCCGCCGATGTACGACGTCGAGGGCCGGCCGGGCAAGCTGATGGCGCTGCTCGTCGCGGAAATCGCGACGATGCCGCAGCTGTCGCTGCACGCGCCGCTGCCGGCCGACGCGCGGCTCGCGAAGATCTGCCGGCATTTGTTGGAGTCGCCGTCGATCTCTGCCGATCTCGACCAGGTGGCGACCGATGCGGGCGTGAGCCGGCGCACCTTCACGCGACTGTTCCGCGCGCAGACCGGCGTGAGCTTCGCGGCGTGGCGTCAGCAGGTGTGCATGCTCGCGGCGATCGCGCGGCTGAGCGACGGACAGCCGGTCACGCGTGTCGCGTTCGACCTCGGATATGCGAGCGCGAGCGCGTTTACGTCCGCGTTTCGGCGGATTCTGGGCGAGACGCCGAGTCGGTATGTGGAGGTGCGGCGGTAGGGAGTGGCAGCAATTGCAGAAATGTGGGGGCCGGTAATTGCCGTAGCGCACTTGCGCTTGTCCGTCTGTTGCTCAAGCTTTGTGTCGCGAATCCGTTAACGCGTGGGTCCAGTAGATGTTTGGCCGATGAATACGCGTGGAGATTAGACGGACATGTTGCTGAAAAAAACCGGTTTCGCCGCTTTGATGCTGTTGATTTCGATCGCGGGCCATGCGCGCGATACGACCTCCGAAGTCAATGCTGAAAGAGTGAGTGCGGTCAAGACTGTGACGGTCGTCTATCCAGGCAAGGCCGTGTACATCACGGTGGGGCCGTCCGGCCCGATTCATATTCCGGTTCCGATTCCAGGTGTCGGCGTAGTGGGCGCGCTCGCCATGGGGGCTGTCGCAGGGGCCGTCGGCGTCGGGCTCGGCAAGCACGACAACGATTCGCCGACATCCCTCAATGATCTCGTCACCGCCAGATTCGGCGATACGGGGCTTAACCGGCGCTTCACCGACAGTATCGAAACGGTCCTGCGAAATCATGGCTTCACGGTGCAGGAGGTCGATGCATCGGCGCCGGGCTTGCCGACGCTCAAACCGGACGCACACCGCATGTGGCAGGCAAGCGGCTCGCCCTATCAGGGTAGCGATGCGGTCTTGTTCCTGCGCGTCGGCACCGGTTATGTCACGCCCGGCGGTTTTCACGGTTTCACACGCCGGGTGATCGGCGACATCGTCATGTTCCAGAGCGACACATACGATGCGATTCTCCGACAACACGTCAACTGGAAACAGTCTGGCGACCCGTACAGCTATTCGTCGATCGATGCGCTGGACAGCGATCTCCGACGTGCGATCGATGGGCTCGACGAAGGTCTGATGGCGCAGGTCGATCCGTTCAACAAGTTGCTCGATTCGATTCCGCGTTAGCGGATAGCGTCAGGAGGGGGCCGCGGGCGACGAGGGTGCAAATAGGCGCGGCTCATGGAACGCGCGGTGTGGTGGCCAATGCCCGCAGAGGATGGTGGCGCCTTCGATACGCCGGCGCAGCGGTCTTATCCATTCGCTGCATCGACGGGATGAATTCGCATTCCCGGAACCGAAGGTCATGCGGGCCATGCCGGAGCCTCGGCCAACAGTTGGCGCAAGATTACGTTTCGAGACCGCGACCGCAATCGGCCAGTTCTCGTTGCCCGCAGAGTGCGGGCTTTATTGCATCAATATTTCGCGCGCCATCTGCCCAGCACAATACTGCGTTCCATATATCCGCCTATTCCCTTCGCGCTCGACGACCGTTAACCGAGGTGAGCAGCATACGTATGCTCGCAACCTCTAGGAGATGTACATGAGCGTTTCTTCTGTTGGCGGTAACCAACAACTCCAACTCCCGATGCAGACTGCGCAAACGGCACAACGCGGCATGACGTCGTCGGAAGCCCGCGAAGTCGGTCCCGATGTCGACGGTGACGGCGACGATGCGGGCGCAAAGGCGGTCCAGGCAGCAGCTGCGCAGCCGGCGCCGAGCGTGAACAGCAGCGGCCAGCAAGTCGGGACGATCATCAACGTCAAGGCCTGAGCGCGCGATTCGTTTCAGCAACCGCGTTCCTTGGCATGAGGTTTCTCGCGGCCTGAACGCGTCCTTCGCACGTCTTCGCTGACGTGCGCTAAGCCCGCACACTGCACCCCAGAAGTTGGCTCCGATCCGACCTTTGGGGTGTTTTCCATGGCGAAGTACATGGCTGCGCTACCCGGCGCTACGGGCAGCGGGTAAGCAGGTAGCGAGCGTCCGGACGAGGACTAAAGCCCGCCGTTCGAGCAATCCGTGCCGGATCTGATGGAGCGCGAAGGCGCGTCTGATCGGCAAGCTGCTGCGCGCTTCAACATTCGGAATCGCCCGATCATGCTGAACGCGCAGCGTTTTCGGTCCGGATCGGAAAGACGTGCGGCAGCATGCCTCAATGATTTCCGAGGTCCTTATTCCGTAGTCGGCCTTACCGAACCCCGCCGCCAGGCAAAAGCAAAGAAGGCCGCGGCACCGAGGATCAGCGGGAAATAAAGCGTCGCGAAGCGCCAAAGAACCAGAGCCGACGCCATGGCATCTTGCGGAATCCAGTTTGCAAATGCTGCCGCAAGCGCCAAGTCGCCGGCGGCACCGCCGGCCGGTATCCCGGTCCAAAGCGCCGCATGCAGGACCACGGCCTGCACCGCCACAACGAATCCGAACGGCAACCGGTAGCCGAGTTCGAGCAGCACGAACCACAGGACGCCATAGCGCGGCAGCCATTGCAGCGTAGTGAAGACGAGCAAGCCGGCAAACCGGTGGCGAGGCCCCATCATGAGCAGCCCCGCTTGCCGGCGCACACTCTGGCGGAACCCGTCCCACCGGGCTCGCTGGCTCCCGAGCCACTGAATGCGGCCACATGCAGCATCCAGCGCGCTCGCGACTTTCCGGCGGCACGCCCATAGCGTCGCTACAAGAATCGCGACACCTGCCAGCATTCCGACGACCATCGACACGTTTGGCCTCGGCACGACCTGAGCCAGCGGACCGACAGCGAACGCAATCGCGATTGGAACCGCCACCGCCAAGAAAGCCAGGTCGAGCGCCTGGTCGGCGCCGACGACCGTCGTGGCCGTTGCCCACGAGGCTCCAGCGCGCTGCAGCAACCCGATATTGACGCCATATCCTGCCGCCCCCAGGGGCGAGACGAGAAAGGCAGAATCGGTCACGAGGGCGATGCCATATGTGCGTCCGAAAGGAAGACGCAAGCCCAGTGCCGTTTGTATCAGGTGCTGTTTGCCAGCCTTGCCGAGCGCGCTCGCAGCGGCGCTTGCCGCCAACACCAGGAACATCTGCATCGAGACGGTCCGCAGCCAGGCAAGCGACTGGTGGGAGCCCACTATGAAAGGTGCCCCCACGGCCAGTCCAACGCCAAGCACAGCCAGCATCGTCGCCGTATTACGTTTGAAAGGCCTGCTCAAAGGAGCCGCCCCGGAACTCGCCGCGGGGCAACGTGGCCTGGCGTTCGCGAGGTGCTCTGCGCCGACGTAAGCGGAAGAATATGAATAAGCATGCGGATATAAGGATCGTTCCGGCAGCAGCGGCGTTACCCCGAGTGCGAAGCGCGACGCTGCATAGCACGGCCGGCGGCCGCGCTCGTACCAGCTTTCAGCGTTTTGAATGTAGCATGCCGTTCCGGTCCACGTGAAAAGTGAAGCCGCGCCAGGTGACCAGGGTCGAACTGTAGCTCGCGAGGAAGATCAGGAACAACGCAATATCCCATATCGGCAGCAGCCACAGCTCGCGATGGGGATGGCACAAGGCCCGGTCCGCCCGGAGCTTCAGCCAAAGGCGGGCCAGCAGGGCGATCGCGGCGAGCGACCACGACCAGCTTGCGGCGCCCGACAGTACGATGGTCAGCGTGGCGAACGCAAACGGATGCATCAGCGCAGAGCCCAGGTGGCCCGCCGGATCGATGGAGCGAATCGTGCGGCTCCAGCGTAATTCGTGCGAGATCAGGCTTGCGGCGCTCGTTTCAGCACAGGCGTGGGAAATGAAGAACGGTGGAATCACGACCCGCTCGCCGGCTTTGCGCACGGCCTGGCCGATCGCGTGGTCCTCGGCGAGATGATGGGCGAACTGTTCGAAACCGCCGATCTTGTCCACCGTCGCGCGGCGCATTGCGATGGTCGGTCCCATGCAGGGTTTGGCCAGCCCCAGTGTCAGGCCGGTCACCACGCCCGGAACGAACTGATAGTTGATCGCATTGACAGCCAGGCGTGGCCAGAACCCCGGCGCGGACTTTCCACGATAGATACAGCTCACGAGGCCCACCCCCGGCTTTTGCAATTCGCCTACGACGCTGCGCAAATACTCTGGGCTCACACTGACGTCGCTGTCCGCAAAGATCATCACATCATGGGCCGCCTGCGTCAGCATGTTCACGATGTTGGCGATCTTCCTGTTCGGCCCGTACAGGCGGGCATCCGCTACCACCGTGATGTACGCCTCGGGGTAGAGCGTGCGCAGCATCTCGACCGCCTCCAACGCAGGGTCAGCCGCATCGTGCACGCCGAACAGATATTGCACGTCGCCCGGATAATCCTGCTGAAAGAAGCTCGACAGGTTATCGAGCAGGTTCCACTCGTTACCGTGTAGCGGCTTGACGACCGTGACAGGCGGATAGCTGGAGGGAACTGAAGTCGGGCGCGCAAAAAAGCGCGACATCAATACGCTTGCCAGCAACGTATAAATGATGCCGCCTACGGCCGCCGAAGCTGAGATACCCAGCAGCGCAACGAGCAGCAGATGGGCTGCCCGCATCGTACCTTCGAATGCGGCCAGTCCGGTCATGAGCAGCAGACCGGGTGGGAGAATGATCGACTCAGGCAGTGGTCGATCAGTGCAGCCGAAAAATTTTGACGTGTGGAGGTGTCGAACACGCTCCTGATGGGACTAGCGTCGGTCAAAAGATCGTTCCGGTTGTCGTGAAAACGGTCATGTGCTCTGTCCGGCATGGAACTAGCTATCCTGAAAACGATCCAGGTTGGCAAGACTACGCCTAAATTCTTACATCTTGATGCTCGCCGCTGGATTGTTCCTACCGTCAGGTCGTGCAGCTCCTTTACAGGCTGCTGTATTGCTGCGGCATACGTTTACGTGTACGGACGCCGAGCATCAGAACGCTCGGTTTGCGTGGTGCGGGAATCCGGGATGCCATCTTCGAAGAATTTCGTCCGCCAAGCGCCACGGGGTCTGCACCGGCCCGTGCCTCGGCGGATTTCGGACGGCGGTGCAAGTATCGTCCACCGCAGAGTTGCTATGCGGGGTCTGGATCAGCAAACTGCTGCCGTCTCCCTTTGCACTTCACCCAGCCCCGTGGTCATCATCCGCAACAGGGATGGAGCGAGCCCGATTCAGTCGATCAGCTTGTTGAGCGTTCGAACCGCGGCCTCCAACACCGCGCGTTCTTCGCGGCTCGTCTTCGTCAGCAGTTGCTCGGTAAGCCATTGCGAACGTGCATCTCGCGCCTGCGCAGTCTGTGCACGCCCCGTATCGGTCAGATCCACGACCCAGGCGCGGCGATCTTCATTGTCTACCGTCAAGGTCACCAGCCCTTGTTCGACCAGTTTCTGCACGATCAGCCGCATGGTCTGATGGGTCACGGCTCTGCGCACGGCGAGTGTCGCGATACTCACCGGGCCGCAGCGTTCGAGTAGCGCAAGCGTCTCGTTCTGCGCGTTCGATTGCGTACCGCTTTGCTCGCGAACGACCTTGACCAGACGGCTGACGACATCGCGAATCGCTTCGCCCAACACCGCAGCTTCGGCGGCGCGGTCGCTAGGGGCGTTTCTGGAGATCCGACTCATTTTGGCCGCACCGCGCGTTCGCGAAGTCGCGCAACGACGGCGGCAAGCGTATTGACGCCCCAATGCTCGACATATTGCCCGTCCCGAATGCGGACGATATCGATGACGTCGATCGAAATGTCGTCGCCAGTCGCGTCGACGCCCAGCAGTGGCCCGACATGTTTGCCGGTGATCGACTTCCGCGTCGTGACTTTGTCACCGTCGCATAGTTGCTCGTGAATGTGGATCTCCATGTCGGCAATGGCCGGCCGAAGCACGGACGCAAACGTTGCCCACATCGCTTCGGCGCCTCGGCTCGCCTCATTCGGCGCGGACCAGTTGACGAAGTCGGGCGCCATGAGCGCTTCGAAGCAGGCTCGATTGCCATCGCGGATCACTTCGTAGTTGAACCGCTCGACGACAGCTTTGGGATCGTTGCTGTTCATGCTTGTCCTCAATTGTTCGGAAATTCGTTCGCCCCGGCCGAAGGGGGGGAACGAATAATATACAGCAAGGCTGTATATTTCAACCGAATGAGTGCCCGGCTCGGTAGGTGCCCGACCCGGGCGTTCGACTATTCGATATGAACGAGGACTTGCTACGCCGCCTGGTGCCGAAAGCGCGCATATCGGGATGCCCGCCGTAATCAAGCGGTCGCGCACATCAACGCATTCAATCTGTTGCCATTGACGAGGCGCCCGGTCCGTTCACCGGCGCTTCCCGGACGGAAAGCCGTGGGTCTTCGCTCGCCATGCCGTGAACAGCCCAATCGCAAGCAGCGACGAGACCACCCACGGAAATGCAACGACACCGGTCGTTTCAAGTAATACGCCACCGATGATCCCACTGCCAGCAAACGAGAGATTGAACACCGTCACCAGCGCGGATTGCGCAACGTCGGCGCCATCGCCGGCTGCATCGGCCAGGGCAGTTTGAAGAAGTGTCGGCGCACCGCCGAAACTGAAGCCCCATATCACCACGCCGACCCAGATAACCGCGGGTGACGTGACGCCCAGCCCGAATATCAGCGAAACCATCGCGAAGGCCGCCAGTCCAGCCAGCACCAGCAGACGCAGCGATCCGTCAACGAGAGCACCGATTACCCAAATCCCGAGCATGGCGGAGATACCAAACAGCAACAGCACCGAATCCATGTCGCGGGTGAGTCCGACGGATGCGAGGAACGGCGCAATGTAGGTGTAGAGAATGTAGTGCGGAAGAATCCACGCGCTGACCACGAACAGCACGGACCGCACGCCCGGGATAGCGAGAACTCGCCGCATCGGCAGACGCTGGCCCGCCATCTCGCCGGGATAGTCGGGAACCTTCCAGCACACCAGGGCCATCAGCGCGAGCGACATTCCGGACATGATGCCGAAGATGCTGCGCCAGCCGACCATACTGCCGAGCCACACGCTTAACGGCACACCGACCGACAACGCCAAAGGGATGCCGATCATCGCCACCGCGAGCGCGCGTCCCTGCATCGCCGGGGGAACCATGCGCCGCGCGTAAGACGCCAAAAGGCTCCACGCGAGCCCGGTGGCGAGTCCCACGGCAAAGCGCGTCGCCAGCGTCAGCATGTAGTTCGACGACACTGCGGTGATCGCATTGCAAGCCGCAAAGACGCCGAGCACCAGTAGCAGGACATGCCGGCGCTGCCACCTGCGCACGGCTGCGGTCAGCGGGATGGCCGCTACACCGGAGCCGAGCGCGCAGCACGTCACCAATTGCCCGGCCCACGCTTCGCTCACATGAAACCCTCGTGCAATCTCCGGAAGCAAGCCGGCCGGTACGGCTTCGTTTGCCGTGGCGATGAAGCTGGCCATCGTCAACGCGAGCAACGCTGCCATCGGGAGACGATTTACCGTCGCCGCGCATCCAATACCAATGGCCGCTACACCGCAATCTTCATCCATCTTTCTCTCCATGTTTCCTCGCTTGCCTGCATCCGGGCTTGCGAAGTGGCAGTCTGCTTGGTAAATACGGATTTGATAATTGGCCGCCCGTTTGAATACATCTCAAATCTGGATGAAGAATGGCAACTGATCGACTGGGTGATATGCGTTTGTTCGTGGAAGCGGCGGCACTGGGCAATTTGTCGGCCGCCGGCCGGAAGCTGGGATTTTCCCCAGCAGCAGCGAGCGCACGGCTCGCCAAATTGGAAGCGGCACTATCGACGCGGCTATTCGACCGCAATACGAGGCAACTACGCCTGACCGAAGAGGGGCGGCTATATCACCATCACTGCAGCATTGCATTGAGGGCCATCGAGGATGGCGAGGCTGCTCTCACTGCGAGCCGGGGCATAGCGCGGGGCAAAGTCCGGATCTCGGCATCGGCCGATTTCGGTCGCCATCTGCTGAACTCCTGGCTGGAAGCCTTCGTCCGCACGCAGCCCGAGCTCAAAATCGCACTCGACCTTACCGACTCGGTATCGGATTTGCTGCAAGACGAGGTCGATCTCGCGATCCGATTTGGCCGGCCGAACACCCCCTCACTGATTGCACGCCGGCTTGCACCGAACTGGCGAGTGCTATGTGCGTCCCCCGACTATCTGGCCAAATGCGGCACGCCGCTCGTTCCGGCCGATCTGGTTGCGCATGAGTTCGTCGTTCTGGTTACGGCTGCAGGGCCACTGAACGAGTTTCGCCTGGTGTCGGAAGGCAAGCGTTGCAATCACACCGTGGCAATGGAAAATGCGTGGGAAACCAATGACGGCGCGTTGGCTCGCGCGTGGACACTGGCCGGATATGGCATCGCTCGAAAAACGATCTGGGACGCCGCAGCGGATATTCGCGCCGGCAAACTCCAGGTCGTTCTGCCGGACTGGATCGAAAGCGAACCCGGCATTTATGCCGTGTTGAACCGGAATCGCTATATGACGCCGCGGGTGAGAGTGCTACTGGACTTCCTGGTCGAGCGCTTCCAACGTGCGATATCTGACGGCATCCTGGCCGGGCTCCCGTCGCCATCCGTGTCGGAAAACGCGGACTGACTGATTGCCGTCGCGCGAGTGCTGTGCGCCGGTTGTACGCCCGGCGCGGGCCCACCCGCGCTCCGCCTCATTCAAAACCGCCCCACGCTCGCGCATTCGACGAAGCGCAGCATCGCCCCGTGCGAAACCGCTCCCTCGACCACCACACCGCGTTCGCTTCGCCGCATCTCGACGCCGGCACCGCCCAGCACATCGGCAAGCCGATCGAGCGACTGCACCGTGAACGCGAGCTCCGTGAAGTGCGGTCCGGTGCGCAGCGCCTCTGCGCGCGCTGCGCCGTCGATACGAACCTCGACCTTCCCGCAGCGGATCAGATAGCTTGCATCGTCCAGGCGCGTCGCGCTCGCTGCGAGCACGCGTTCGTAGCGATCGACGGTCATCTCGAGCGCGGCAGCGTCGACGGCAATCGTTATCCCCGCAAGGCTCGTTACGCCGTTCGGATGCAGCGCGCCACCGGGCGGGTAGACGAGTTCCGGCGTCAGATGTTCGCAAGCGAACACGCGGCCGCCCGGCGTATAGGCGACGTCGACCTGCGTGATGCGGAAGCTCGCATCGCCGGTGCCGTTGCGCGTCGCGACGGGCCGCGAAAACGCCACCGGCGGCTCGGCCGGTACGCCCGCCGCGTGCCAGTCGCGATACAGCGCGTCCGCGCTGTCGGTCGCGACCACCATCGCAGCCGCTCCGTCACCGTGTTCGAGAAAGTCGGAGAAGAATGCCGTGACGGGATGCGGCCGGCGAACCGTCAGCAGTTCGAGGTAGCAGCCGTCGAACATCGCGCAATGATTCTCGGAGCCCATGGTGTGATAACCGCGCGGCGTGAGTGCGAATCCCATCCGCGCAAAGTCGTCGCGCGCGGCATCGAGGTCGCGCACCGCGATGACGAAATGGTCGATTCCCGAAAGATGCTGTGTCATGGCAGGTTCCTAATCTCGGTGATCTTTCCAGCGGTAATAGAGCATCGCGCCGATCGCCACACGCCTGACGAGCGCATGGGCGGCGATCGTCCGCAACGTGGAAAACGGCAGCCGCGACGCGCGCTCGTCGCCCGTCAGCGCCACTTCCGCAAGCTCGGGGCCGACCGCGGTCGACAATGCGACGCCGCGACCATTGCAGCCGAACCACGTGTACAGACCGTCATCCAGTTTCACGAAGCGAGGCATCCGGTCCGGCGTGACGGCGAAGTCGCCATGCCACAGATATTCGAAACGAAGCGGCACGTCGTTCAGCTGCGGAAACATCCGCCGCACGCGCGCACCGATGCGCTGCGGCAGCCGGCGCTCATAACCCATCGGCACGACGAGCGCGCCGCCGGTCACAAGCCGCCCGTCGCGATCGAAGCGGGCGAAGTGGAGATCCGATTGCGTATCGGACATCGCGTGATCGAGCGGCAGGATCGAGGCGCGCAGATCGGCCGGTAGCGGCTGGGTGGCCATCTGATACGAGCGCATCGGCAGCAGCGCCTTCGCAATGCCGGGCCACGGCGCGCGCGTGGAGTGGCCGCTGTAACTGTGCGTGGCAATCACGACCCGGCTGGCGTGCACCGCCGCGTCGCCGTGCGCGGCCACCCAGTGCGTGCCCTGTCGCGTCAGCGACGACACGGGCGTGTGCGTATGGATGCATGCGCCCGCGTCCTGCGCGGCGCGCGCCAGTCCGCGGACGAACGCAAGCGGATTCACGTGCCCGCCGGTCGGGTTCTGCCAGCCGCCGTGCCAGAACGACGAGCCGGTCAATTCGGCGGTGCGATCGCGATCCAGCAACTCCACTTCGACGCCGCGCCGCCGCCATTGCTCGACGCGCGAGCGCGCAAGCGCCAGGCGGCTCGCGCGATGTGCGGGCTGCATCCATCCAGCCTGCACGGCCGCGCAGTCGATCCGGTGCCGGCGTGCGAGCTCGAACACGGTGTTCGCAGATTCGCCGATCAGCGAGACGAGCGTTTCGCCCTTGTCCGCGCCGTACTCGGCAACGATCGCGTCAGGATCCGCGCGCGTCATGGCCGGGATCACCTGTCCGTTGTTGCGGCCCGACGCGCCCCAGCCGATCTCCGCTGCCTCCAGCACGACCACCCGGGCGCCGCGCTCGGCCGCATGCAGCGCGGCGCTCAGGCCCGTGAAGCCGGCGCCTATGACGAGCAGGTCCGCGAAGTACGTGCCGCTCGGCAGCGGCGCAGTTGCAGCGGCGGGCGCGGCGGTGGCCGCCCACAGCGATGGAGGCAGGCGGCTCGGGTCGAGGCTCGCGTCAGGCATGGCAGATTCCCCGTCCGGAATGGTCCGGTGCGTTTGCATGAATAGGCGTCGTTGAAGAAAACGGGCGGGTGAAGTTCGCCGAGGGTAGGCCGAGCGTGCCTGGCAAACGGCCGGGATGCCGTCCGCCATGACTGAGACGGGCTTGCATCGAAGGTTGTCTTGCGTCGAGGGCCATGCGTGTCCTTTCCGTTCAGAGCGGGCACCGCGCGAGCCGGTCGACGACGGCTCGCTTGCTGCGCGCGACTGCTTCCCACATATCGGGTAGTGCGTGCGATTGGGGAATCATATCGTCCGGCAAGGAGAAGCCAATTTCCCTATCTTTTTTGATTCCGATGATTTGGAGATATTTTTTCTATCTAACGCAGGCGCGGTACACGATGCCGAGCGGCGCGCGGAAGCCCGGCGAACTTGCGGACGCCGCGGCGGCTCATTCGAGCCGCTCGCGCGAATCCAGATCGGGGAGGTTCGACGTCGCGCCGATTCGGCGCAAAGCGTTCGCTTGCCGATTGGCACGTCTCGGCGTCAGCCACTTCCGGACGATGCGGTTCGACGGCTCGGCGTAGCTGCGCGCGATGGCGGCGCCCAGGCCGACGGAAAGGAGCAGATAGCCGACGAGAAGCGCCAATTTCTCGTCGCCCGTGACGTGCGACGGCGGATAAATGGTTCTCAGCAAGCCGAGCACGATAAGGTGGAACAGATAGAGCTCGTAGCTGAGCTTGCCGAGCGCTTCGATGAGCGCGGACACGCGCGCGGGCCGCAGCGACGTGCCGGCTGCGCAATTCGCGGACAGCAACAGAACCGCCGTGCCGAAGGCAATGGCGGTCACGCCGAGCACGTTGCTTTGCCCGATCGGCCAGGACAGGTAGACGAGCGCCATGCCCGCGGCCGTCAACCCCGTGAACATGGTCTGCGCGCGGCCGTGCCATTTGACTTTGCGTGCGAGCAATGCCGCGCAGCAACCGATGGCGATGGCATCGAAGCAGGCGAGATACGCATAGAGATAGTCGCCCTCGTCGCCTTGGTGGAAGAAACGATAGACGGGGCCGGCGACGATGCACGACAGCCAGAACACCACGAGCCGCGCCTCCCGGCGAAGCGCGACGCACAGCAGCGGGAACGACAGATAAAACACTTCCTCGACCGAAAGCGACCACAACACGCCGAGCGCATAGTTGGTCCAGCCGTGGGAGCCGACCAGCACGTTCATCCAGAACGTCAACGACGCGAGATTCACCAGCCAGAACGAAACCGGCGTGCCGGCCGGCGAGTGATTCTGAAAGATCGCGATGCCGGCCAGCGCCAGCGCGTTGACGATGGCCAACAACAGCAACAGGCAGGGGACGATGCGGGCGATGCGCAGCGCGTAAAACGTTCCGATATCGACGTGGCCGAGTTCGGACCAGCGCCGCATCGCGTTCGTCGTGATCAGATAGCCGGAGATCACGAAGAACATCGTGACGCCGTAGTTGCCGTTTCGCGCAACGGCACGCACCGCATTCCAGCCGAATACGTGCGACAGCGCAGTGTCGTCGAGCCGGTAAGCGATATTGAAATGGTGAAACAGCACGAGCAGGATCGAAAAGCCCCGCAGGAAATCGATCTTCCGGTTTCGCATGTCGGCGCCGTTCATCCCGCGTGCGTCGCCCACTGCACGAATGCCGAGCCGGCCTCGCGCAACACGGCCTCGCGTGCGTCCATGCTGACACCCGGCGCGTCGTAGTAGACGGCGACGAGCAACGGCGCGCGCCCGGGCGGACGGACTAGCGCGTAGTCGTTCGTCTCGCGGTCGACGCTGGTGCCGGGCCGGTCGGCGGCTTGCCAACCGGCGGGCAACACGGCGCGAATCCGGTTGAGCCCCGGCTTGCAGTCGGTCATGCCGCGCTCCAGTCGCGCGCGCGAGCCGGCGCTGAGCACGTCGCCGAGCAGCAGGCGCTGCGCCGTGGCGGCGATGGCCTTCGGCGTGGTGGTGTCGAGCACGCCGTGATAGCGGTTCGAGTCGGGCTCGTAGCGGTCGGAGCGCGTCACGGTATCGCCGAGGCCGCGAACGAAGCGCGTCAGCGCCGCAGGGCCGCCGGCGCTGCGCATCAGCAGGATCGCGGCCGTGTTGTCGCTCTCCACCAAAACCGCGCGGCAGAGCGCCTCGATCGACATCGCACCCTGAGCGACGTTGGCCTTCGTCACCGGCGACGTGAAAATCAGGTCCTTTTCCGTGTAGTGGACGAGGCGATCTAGCCGCTCCGAGCCGCTGTCGACGCGTGCCAGGATCTGCGCGGCGAGCAGTCCCTTGAACGTGCTGCACATCAGGAAACGTTCGTCGGCGCGATGGCCGAGCGTGCGTCCCGAGCCGGTATCGATCGCGAACACGCCGAGGCGGCCGCCGCTTCTGCGCTCGATTTCGGCAAGCGGCGATTCTTCGGCTGCGCGCAGCGCGGGAGCCATGCACGTGCCGGCGAGCAGCGGTAATCCGATCAGTAGTTTTCTGCGCAGGAGCGAGTGGGGCACGGTCGGGTCCGGTGGGTTAGGGCAAGGAACAGGAGGAGACACGCTCGACACGTCGAAGCGTGTCACGCGAATCGAGTATCACGTCGCGACGGCCGATGACCACGCGCGCTTCGAGTACATCGTCGCCGAACGTCGGGGGATTTTCGCAGGGCAGAGGCGCTGTTTGCGCAGTACGTTCGAGCCGCTTGGGTTTCTCGCTGGGTTGCGACACCCAGGCATCGACTACGGCCTCGAAGAACAAAAAAAGCGCCTGCCGGATATGGGACAGGCGCGCTTAAAGGCACTCGGTCAGAAAAGCCGCGCGAATGAGCCGCCGCTTGAATCACGCATCGCTCGGGCAATTGCTGCTCGGCCCGATTCAATCGCGGCACTTCGCTTGCGATAAGAAAGCATACGCCGCACAACACGCAAACGATATCGCGTGTCTGAGGAAATCGATGTGCTCGTGCAGCATGCGTTTCAAGCGCATGTTTGATACATGTTCAGAATTCGCCGAACGGGCGCGCATCCGCCCACGCCGGTCGTGGATGTTGCAACACGGCATCGAACCTCGCGAGAAAAACGAAACCGCCGGACGACGCGACTGCTGGCGGCGCGTCGACCCGGCGGTCCGTGTGATCGGCCGGCCGATACCGGCCGGCGCAATTACACGTCGAAGAACACCGTTTCGTCCGGACCCTGCATGCGGATGTCGAAGCGGTAGATCGTCGGGCCGCCCGGCTGCGTTTCGCGCTTCGCGACGAGCGTCGCGCGGCGCTCGGCGGGCACCGCGTTCAGCACCGGGTCGGCTGCGTTGGCCGCCGCTTCGTCGTCGAAGTACACGCGGGTGAACGCATGGGTGAGGATTCCGCGCATCATCACCGTCACGTTGACGTGCGGCGCGCCGTCGTCGGCGGTCCGGCCCGGCTTGACCGTTTCGACGACGAAGCGATGCTGCGCGTCGGTGCCGGTGCCGACCCGCGCAAAGCCCGTGAAACCGGTCTGCGCGATATCGGCGCGCGACGCCGGAAAGCGGCCCGCGCTGTCGACCTGCGTGAATTCGAGCACCGCGTCGCTGACGACGTTGCCGTCGCCGTCGAATACCCGGCCGACCAGCAGCATGTGCTCGCCCGCCGCGTGCGGTGCGGCGATCGTCGGCGTGAACAGGCTCTTCAGATCGTAGTTGTACTGCTGCGGGCAAAGGCCGTAAGCGAAGTACGGGCCGACCGTCTGCGAAGGGGTTTGTTTCAGCGTCGTCATGGTTCAGCGCTCCATCGGGGTGGCGTCGCGGCCGCGCAGCACGATGTCGAATTCGTAGCCGAGCGCATAGCCTTCTTCGGTGATGTCCAGCGAGAACCGCGAGATCAGCCGGTCGCGCGCCGCTTCGGGCGTGCCCTGGAAGATCGGGTCGTACGCGAGAAGCGGATCGCCGGGGAAATACATCTGCGTGACGAGGCGCGAGCCGAAGTAGTCGCCGAACAGCGAGAAGTGGATGTGATTCGGACGCCACGCGTTCGGGTGGTTGCCCCACGGATACGCGCCCGGCTTGATCGTCAGGAAGCGGTAGCGGCCTTCGTCGTCGGTCAGGCAGCGGCCGGCGCCGAGGAAGTTCGGGTCGAGCGGCGCGTCGTGCTGGTCGACCTTGTGCACGTAGCGGCCGGCGGCGTTCGCCTGCCAGACCTCGACCAGCGTGTTGCGCACCGGCTTGCCGCCTTCGTCGAGCACGCGGCCCGTGACGACGATGCGCTCGCCGAGCGGCTCGCCGTTCTTCACCGCATTCTTCGTCAGGTCGTGGTCGAGCGCGCCGAGATCTTCGGCGCCGTACACGGGCGCGTACTGGTCGCGCAGCTTCTCCTTCAGCGGAATCAGCGGCCGGGTGGGACCGCGCTTCACCGACGAGCGGTATTCGGGGTGGATGTACGCGGGATGCGACGGCCAGTCGCGCGGCGTGAGGATGGTGGGGGAATCCATCGGGCGTCTCCTGATAGGTTTTCGAGAGAGGTGATGGGAGGACTTTAGCCAATCCGGAAAGTTATGCAAAATGACGTTTTTTCGCGAATTGCATAACCGGGAGTTATGGTCGGCCGCCCAATGAAAGATCCGCCGGACAGAAGATCCGTCCGGCGGATAAAGCGATCGGGCTCGCGTATCGTCGGTGACGAACGTTGCACGGCCCTCCAGCCAGCCCGTCGCTGCTTTTTGTCGGTTCTTCTTGTTTTTGTTCGAAGGTCTCCCCGCGCGCCGCGCGGTTCGCCGTTACGGGCGGGCGGGATCGAACACGATTCCGTCGAATTCGAGCGTCAGCCGGCCGCAGCGCAGCAGCGCGGCGGCCGTCGCCGCGCGGTCGGCGCCGATCACGTCGGCGACGTAGTTGGCGCAGAACCCGCGCCCCGCCAGCATGCCGAAGCGGCCGCCGAGCAGCACATCGATCCGCTGTTCGGCCAGCGCGTGCACGCTGCGCTGCGCGTCGGCAGTCGCGGCCGCGACGCGGCGCGCCAGTGCGATGCGGCCGCCGTCGGCCCGGGCGACGAAACGCGACAGCGGCGTGAGCTTCGTACGCGCCCAGGCGGGTTCGGCGATCAGCGGCTCGTCGCCGGACGTATCGACGACGATGCCGAACCGGTCGGCCCACGAGCCGCCGTGGTCGGCCGCGGCGCCCGGCTTGCGGGACGGCGCGCGGATGAACACGAGATCCCCGACGTGCGCGCCGGCGGCGAGCGTGCGCAGCGTGGCGAGCGGCAGCATGCGCTCGGTGTCGCGCGCGGCGCGCGGCGCGGGGTGATGCGGCTCGAAGGCAGGGGCGTCGGTTCGGGTGTTCATCGCGGCTCCGTCGGTGGGTGACAGCACGGAGCGGATTATGCAGACGAGTAACCCAAAGTGCTCACGCGGATGCGTCGGTAGCCTAATATCCGACCTGGAGCATCATTTTTCGATACTGGAATGACCGAAATCGCCCAGCTCATCGATACGCTGAAGCGCCTGCTGAAGGCGCAGGGCATGACTTACCGCGACGTCGCCCGTTCGCTCGCGGTGTCCGAGACAAGCGTGAAGCGCCTGTTCGCGAGCGAGCGCTTCACGCTCGAGCGCGTCGTCCAGATCGGCGAACTGCTCGGCTACACGCTCGCCGAGCTCGTGCAGGAAGCGTCGGCGTCCGCGCCGCGGCTGCACGTGCTGACCGAGCAGCAGGAAGCGCTGCTCGTCTCGGACGAGAAGCTGCTGCTCGTTGCCGTCTGCGCGATCAATTACTGGACCGTGGACGACATCGTCGCGGCCTATCGCGTGACGAAGGCCGAATGCCTGAAGTACCTGCTGATGCTCGACCGGATGAACGTGGTCGCGCTGCTGCCGGGCGACCGGATCCGCGTGCGCGTCGCGCGCGACTTCGACTGGCTGCCGGGCGGCCCGATCCGCCGCTACTTCCACGCGCATGCGCTCGGCGATTTCCTCGACAGCCGCTTCGACGGCCCCGGCGAGACGATGACGTTCTCGCAGGGGATGCTGACCGAGGCGGCCGCCGCGGAGCTCGAACAGGAGCTGCGCCGGCTGCGCAGCAAGGCGGCCGCGCTGCATGCGGAATCGTCGTCCGCGCCGCTGGGGCAGAAGCACGGCACCGGGCTGCTGATCGCGAAGCGGATCTGGGAGCCGGCCGGTTTCGAGGCGCTGCGGCGGGCGGCGTGACGGGGCGGCGGCACGCGGAGAGCGAGCGACCCGCAGCGGCGGACGAAAATCGGAAGGCAGTGCTTGGGCGTACGCGAAAAGTTATGCAAAATGGCCATTCACGATCATTTGCATAACCATCTGTTATGACTAACCGTATCGCCGACGGCCGCGTCAAGTTCCGGCACCTGCAGTGCTTCCTCGCGGTCGCGCAGTTGGGCGGCGTGCAGAAGGCGGCCGAGAGCCTGTCGATCACGCAGCCGGCCGTCTCGAAGACGATCGCCGAGCTGGAGTCCATCCTCGGCGTCAGGCTGTTCGAGCGCAGCCGGCAGGGCGCGCGCCCGACGCGCGAAGCGCAGCTTTTCATGCCGCATGCGAACGCGTGCGTGCTCGCGCTGCGGCAAGGCGTCGGGCTGCTCGCGCACGGCGGCGGCGGCGCGGCGGCGACGCTCGAGATCGGGATGCTGCCGACCGTCGCGGCGTCGCTCGCGCCGGCGTTGATGAAGGCGCTTGCCGTGCGCTGGCCGCGCGTCGTCGTGCGGCTCGCGACCGCCGCGAATGCCGACCTGCTGGAACGCCTGAAGGCGGGCGCGATCGAGTGTGCGATCGGGCGGCTGTCGGAGCCGGAGCGGATGGTCGGGCTCGCGTTCGAGCAGTTGTACAACGAGCCGCTCGTCGCGGTCGTGCGTGCCGGGCACCCGCTGATGGCGAGCGCCGCGCCGGCCGCCGAGCTTGCGCGCTACCCGGTCGTGCTGCCGCCGTACGGCACGCTGATCCGGCAATCGGCCGAGCAGCTGCTCGGCGCATGCGGCGCGCCGCCGCTGGACGCGTTCATCGAAGTGCTGTCCGTGTCGGTCGCGCGCGCGCTCGCGCTCGAGAACGACGCGGTCTGGTTCGTGCCGCAGTACGCGGCCGAATACGACCTGTCCACCGGCGCGCTCGCGCGTCTGCCGCTGCCGTCGGCCGGCACCGACGAGCCGGTCGGGCTGATTCTTCGCACCGATGCCGAGCCGTCGCCCGTCGCGCGCACGCTGATCGACGCGGTGCGGGAGATCGCTCGCACACGGCTGCGCGACGTGCAGGCGAGCCGCGCGCCGCGCGCTGCACGCAAGCCGGGGCGCCGCGAGCGCTGAGTTGGGCTGGCCGGTGCGCGGTGCCGGGTGTCGTCGTTCGCGGCGAAGCGTCCGGTCGGCGATGCGGCTGGCGCCGGCAGCGGCTTCAGCGCCGGCCTCACGTCATCGGGGTGATTCGTTGCGCCGACAGATTCGATCGGCGACGCGCCGTGCGGCGACGCAACGCGGCACGCTGCCGCGCCTCGCGCACGAATGCGCGTTAGTGCACGTTAGTGCGCCGGTCACGCGCGCCGTCCCGCGAGCCGCAGATAAAGCAGCGCCGCGCCCGCCAGCAGCAACGGGAAGAACAAATACCAACCGGTCGTCAGAAACAGCCCGGCCACGGCGATCAGCGAAACCCACGCGCAGCGATACGCGGCGCTCGCACGCGGCAGCAGCTTCAGCGCGGCGGCGGCGCCGAGCCCGTACACCATCACGAAGCAGCCCGACGTGACGAGCACGAGCGGTTTCGGCCCGACGTCGGAGAACGCGGTCGCGGCCAGCGCGGCGGTGGCCAGCGCCGCGATCACGCCGAGGCTGCGGCGCGGTACGCCGCCCACCTGACTGCCTTGCGCGAGCCACGCGGGCAGTGCGCCGTCGCGCCCGAGCGCGGCCCCGAGCTTCGCCGCGCCGGCGAAATACGCGTTCATCGTCCCGAGCGTGAGCAGCAGCGCCGCGGCCGCGGCCAGCACCTGCGCATGGCCGCCGATGCCGCCCGCGATCAGTTCTGCGAGCGGCGCGCCCGACGCGCCGGCCGACGGGCCGAGCACCGTCACGCTGGCCGCGGCGACCGACAGATACAGGAACCCGACCACCACGACGGCGATGCCGGCCGAGCGCGGCATGTCGTGCGCCGGCCGGCGGAATTCGGCGGCGAGGTGCGTGATCGCCTCCCAGCCCGCGAAGCTCCACACCAGCAGCGCCGCGGCCTGACCGACCGCGAGCCAGCCGTGCGGCGCGAACGGCTGCAGGTTCTCCGGGCGCGCATGCGGCGCGGACGCGAGCACGGCGGCGAGCAACAGCGTGACGAGCAACGCCGACAACACGAGCTGCATGCGGCCCGACACTGTGACGCCGAACGCATTCGCGGCCGATACGGCGGCGATCAGCGCGGCGGCCGTGACCACGACGGTCGTATGCCCGCCGCCGATCACGGCCGCCACGTATGCGCCGCCGAACATCGCGGCGGCCGGTGCGCCGGCCGGCACCGCGAAATAGAAACACCAGCCGACGATCGCCGCGGCCTTCGGCCCGAACGCGCGGCGCGCATAGGTGGACACGCCGCCCGCGTCGGGATAGCGCGCGCCGAGTGCGGCGAAGGTCGCCGCCAGCGGTCCGGACAGCACGACGAGCCCCGCCCACGCGAGCAGCGAGGCCGGCCCGGCGACCTCGGCGGCGAGCGCCGGCAACGCAATGACGCCGGTGCCGAGCACCGCGCCGATATACAGCGCGGCGCCCTGGAAAATCGTCAACGAGCCTGCGTGATGGACGGCAGGCGAATCGGCATGCGAGGGCATGAAAGGCAGTCTCCGGAACGCGTGGGATGCGCGCGGTCGGGCGCGCGTCGAGTCGTTCGATGCTACCCGAACCGGCATGGCGAAACGGCGCGGCGTTCAGTAGTCTGCGACCTGCAGCGTGTCAGCCTGTGTCAGTGGCGGCGCGCGAGCCGCACGCGCGCGTCCTCGCGCGCGGCGGGCGACAGCTCGGGCGCGTAATGGAACGCGCCTGCGACGAGCGACGCGACCGGCACGCCGTCGCGGAACAGCACGCGATTGCCGGCCAGCGCGGGCACCTTGTCGCCGGGCAGCAGCGTGCCGGCGAGATTCAGCGGATCGGCGCCCGTCACGCAGACGAACTGGCCGCTGCCCGGCTGCCGCCGCAGCTCGCGCAGGATCGGGATCGCTTCGGGCAGCGCGAACTGCTCGCCCGCCAGCCCGGCGACGAAGCGCCCGCCGCGAATCTCGCCGCGCGCTTCCAGCCGCTGCAGCACGCGCGCGAGTTCGCGCCAGCCCGGCAGCCAGTCGGCTTCGCGTTCGAGCAGCCGCCAGAACACGACGCCGTAGCGGCGCAGCAGCGTCCACGCGATGTGTTCGAGCGCTTCGGGATCGGTCGCGGCGAGCGTGCGCGCCGGCTGGCGCTGCGGCGCGTCGACGGGCGGCGCGGGACGCTGCACGAGCGCCCAGCGCCCGGCGTCGTCCATGCCGCCGATCAGCGCGCCGCCGCGCCGGGTGCGCGGCGCATGGGCGGCGCTGCGCTTGACCGCCGGCTTCAGCAGCGCGCGCAATCCCGCGAAGCTGTCCGCGTTCACGAGGCCCGCCGACACGAGTTCGCCGAGCGCCTGTTCGAGTTCGACGGGCAGCATGTGCAGGTCGCCGAGCAGTTCGTCGAAGAACATCGCGCCATGCGCGGCGAGCGCGTCGCGCACCTGTGCCGCGCGCGCCGACAGCGCGGGTTGCGCGGCCGGATCGCGCAGCGCCTGCCACGCGGCGAGATCGCGGCGCGGCAGCAGCACGATCGGCGTCGTCTTCACGGGCGTGCCCGCCGCGCGCGCCGGCGCGCCGATGCGGGTCCACGCCAGCTTGCCGGAACGGCACAGCTCGTCGAGCCCGCCGGTCATGTAGTCGGCCAGCCGCGCGGGCAGCAGTGCGTCTTCCCATGCGCTCGCGGCCGCTTCGTAGCCTTCGAGCTGCTCGACGACAGCGGCGAGCGCGTCGCGGCCGGCGCCGCGCGTGTCCGGCGTCAGGTGCTGCCAGTGAAACAGGAACCGCATGAAATCGGCGCGCTCGACCGGCTCGATTTCGCGACGCAGGCGCTTCACCGTGTAGCGGTGAATGCGCGCAAGCAGGTGGCGTTCGCACCATTCGTCGCCGGCCGCAGTCCAGTCGGCGTAAACCGGCCGCGCATCACGTAGCCTTCCTGCTCGAGCACGGCGAGGGCGGTCGTGACCGCCGCGACGGGCAGGCCGAGCGGCCGCGCGATCGCGTCGAGCGCGAGCGGCCCGAAGCCGGTCAGCCGCGCGCGGATCACGTCGACGAGCGCGGCGTCCGCTTCCCATGGCTCGGCGCATGCGGCCGGCACTTTCAACGCGGGCGTGCAGCGCGCGTCGGGATGCAGCGCGCGCAGGCAGACGAGCCGCTCGACCGGCACCCACAGCACATGGCCGTCGGGCGTGACGCAGCGCGTCGCGCGACGGTGTTCGGCGAGCGCCGCGAGCCACGCGGGCCAGCCGTCATGCGTGCGCGCTTCGTCGTCGGCGATGCAGGCCAGCGTGAGCAGCGCCTCGTGCATTTCGTCCGCGTCGCGCACGAGCGGCCACGCTTCGTCGCGCACCGCGGCGATCGCGTCGGCGTCGAGCGCGCCGAGATCGTCCGCGGATTCGGGGTCGCTCCAGCGGCGCGCCTGCACCGCCTGCGTGCGGCGCTCCTCGAGCGGCGCGTCGTCGAGGAACGCATATGGTTTCGCGTTGAGGATCTCGGCCGCGAGCGGCGACGGCGCGGGCAGGTCGCGCGCGACCAGCTCGATCGCGCCGCCTTCGATCCGGCGCAGCAGCGCGAGCCAGCCGTCGGTGTCCATCGCGTCGTGCAGGCAGTCGTCGAGCGTCTGGTCGACGAGCGGATGCGACGGAATCTCGCGCTCGCCGACGATGTTCTCGAGGCACGCGACCTGATCGGGGAACACGGTCGCGAGCAGGTCGTCGCTCTTCATCCGCTGCAGTTGCGGCGCGGTCCGCTTGCCGCCGGTGAAGCGCGGCAGCGCGAGCGCCGTCGTCGCGTTCCAGCGCCAGCGCACGCCGAACAGCGGTGCGTCGAGCAGCGCCTGCACCAGCACGTGCTCGGCGCTCGCCGCGCGCAGGTAGCGCCACACTTCGTCGAGCGCGAAGCTGTGCGCGAGCGACAGCGACAGGATGATCGCGTCGTCGGTCGCGGCGGCCTGCAGCTCGAAATTGAACGTGCGGCAGAAGCGCTTGCGCAGCGCGAGCCCCCATGCGCGGTTGATGCGGCTGCCGAACGGCGAATGGATCACGAGCTGCGTGCCGCCCGATTCGTCGAAGAAGCGCTCCATCACGAGCGTGTCCTGCGTCGGCAGCGTACCGAGCGCCGCGCGGCTGCGCGCCAGGTAGTCGACGATCTGCCGTGCGGCGTCGGGCGACAACTGCAGCGCGTCGGCGAGCCAGCGCAGCGCGGGCGCGAGGCGGCCCTCGGCGGCGCCGGCGCCCGCCTGCCGGTCGCCCTCGGCGAACAGCGCGTCGAGCCGCGCGCGCAGCCGGCCCACCGCGGCCGACAGCTCGTCGCTGCGTCCCGGCGCCTCGCCGAGCCAGAACGGAATGTTCGGCGACTGGCCCTGCGCATCCTCGACGCGCACGCGGCCCGTCTCGATCCGGATGATCCGGTACGACTGGTTGCCGAGCTGGAACACGTCGCCGGCCAGGCTCTCGATCGCGAAATCCTCGTTGACGGTGCCGACCTGGATGCCCTGCGGCTCGAGGAGCACCGCGTAGTCGGCCATGTCGGGGATCGTGCCGCCGGACGTCGTCGCGGTCATCATCGCGTTGCGCCGCCCGCGCACCGTGCCGCCGACCACGTCGCGGTGCAGGTACGCCGCGCGCACGCCGCGCCGGCTGGTGAAGCCTTCGGCCAGCATCCTGACCACGTCGTCGAAGCGCTCGCGCGACAGGCGCGCGTAGGGCGCGGCCTGCGTGAACTGCGGTACAGCGCGTCTTCCCGCCATTCGGCGCACGCGACCTCGGCGACGATCTGCTGCGCGAGCACGTCGAGCGGCGCCTCGGGAATCCGCAGCGTGTCGAGCTCGCCGCGCCGCACGCAGTCGAGCAGCGCCGCGCATTCGACGAGCTCGTCGCGCGACAGCGGGAAGAGGCGCCCCTTCGGCACGCCGCCGACGTGGTGCCCCGAGCGGCCGACACGCTGCAGGAACGGCGCGATGCCGCGCGGCGAGCCGACCTGGCAGACGAGATCGACGTCGCCGATGTCGATCCCCAGCTCCAGCGACGCGGTCGCGACGAGCAGCTTCAGCTCGCCGCGCTTGAGCCGCTGTTCGGCGTCGAAGCGATGCGCTTTCGCGAGGCTGCCGTGATGCGCGGCGATCGCGTCCTTGCCGAGCCGGTCCGCGAGATGGCGCGCCATGCGCTCGGCGGTGCGCCGCGTGTTGACGAACACGAGCGTCGTGCGGTGCGCGGCGGCGAGCCCGGCGATCCGGTCGTACACCTGTTCCCACACGTCGGTCGCCATCACCGGTTCGAGCGGCACGTTCGGCAGCTCCAGCGCGAGATCGCGCTCGCGCGTGTGGCCCGTGTCGACGACCGTGCAGTCGCGCGGCGCGTCGGCGGGCCCGCCGACCAGGAAGCGCGCGACCGCGTCGATCGGCTTTTGCGTCGCCGACAGGCCGATGCGCGGCAGCGCGCGTCCGGTCAGCGCGTCGAGCCGTTCGAGCGACAGCGCGAGATGGCTGCCGCGTTTGCTGTTGGCGAGCGCATGGATCTCGTCGACGATCACCGAGCGCACGCTCGACAGCATCTGGCGGCCCGACGTCGACGACAGCAGCACGTACAGCGATTCCGGCGTCGTCACGAGGATGTGCGGCGCGCGCTTGCGCAGCGCGGCGCGTTCGGCCTGCGTGGTGTCGCCGGTGCGCACCGCGGTGCGGATCGCGGGCACCGGCAGGCCGAGCCGCGCGAGCGATTCGGCGATGCCGGCGAGCGGCGCGTCGAGGTTCACGTGGATGTCGTTCGACAGCGCCTTGAGCGGCGACACGTAGACGACGAGCGTCGCGTCCGGCAGCGTGCCGTCGTGCGCGAGCGCGTCGCGCACGAGCGCGTCGATCGCGCAGAGGAACGCGGTGAGCGTCTTGCCGGAACCGGTCGGCGCCGCGACGAGCGTCGAGCGGCCGGCCTTGATGTGCGGCCACGCGAGCGCCTGCGCGCCGGTCGGCGCGGCGAACGTGCGCTGGAACCAGGCGGCGACGGCGGGGTGGAACACGTCGAGCACGCTGGCGGCGGGGCGGGTGGCGGTGACGTCCATCGGTGCCTTGAAATGGGGTGCGAGCGAGCGGGCGCGCGAACGGCGACGCGCATCGTCAGTGTGCCAGACGTCGCGTGCGCGTGTCGGGCGTGGGCGGCGCGGCAGACGCGCGCTTCAGGAATGCAGATGAGGTGCGCGGGCGGGGTTTCAATAGGCGCGCGTGGGGATGGCGCCGGTTGGTTACGGGGGGCGGGTGGTTGGGGGAGGCTGTGTTGTTGTGTGAATGGCGCTGGGAGCGGCCGGCCGGGCGAGCTGCTTGCGGGTGCACGTGCGGCTCGTGCGGCCAATGAGACCGACGAGACCGATTCGACCGATTCGACCGATTCGACCGATTTGACCGATTCGACCGATTCGACCGATTCGACCGATTCGACCGATTCGACCGATTCGACCGATGCGACCGATGCGACCGATGCGACCGATGCGACCGACGCGACCGATGCGACCGATGCGACCGATGCGACCGATGCGACCGATGCGACCGACGCGACCGACGCGACCGACGCGACCGAGGAGACCGAGGAGACCGAGGAGACCGAGGAGACCGAGGAGACCGAGGAGACCGAGGAGACCGAGGAGACCGACGAGACCGAGGAGACCGAGGAGACCGAGGAGACCGAGGAGACCGACGAGACCGACGAGACCGACGCGCCGAACGCGCCTACACGCGCTGCAACCAGCCGAGCCAGTGCTCGAGCAAGGGCGTGCGCGTCCACAGCGACTGCGTGAGCCAAAGCGTGCCGCCCCATGCGGCTGCGACGACGAGCAGATCGCAGTGGCCGCTCTTCCAGAGATTCAGCGAGTGACGCCGCCAGATCCAGGGCACACCGAGCGGGTTGGGCCAGTCGGCGAGCAGGTGCATCAGGCCGCCGCACGCGAAGCCGAACAGCGGCGCGGCCCACAGCGGGTGCGGATGATGGGTGAGCGCATGCCACGCCAGCGCGAGCAGCACGGCCCAGCCGACGCCCCAGTGCGTGACGGTTCGGTGCGTGATCCACAGGCGGCGCTTGCGGCTCCACCAGGCGATCTCGAGCCAGTCGGGCGCCGTGCCGCCGGCGACGCCGGCCGCGAATGCTGCGAACAGGCCCGCATGCCAAGGGCCGCTGGCGCCGGTTTGCACGACGAGAACGGCGGCGGCAACGCCAGCTGCGAATCCCGACGCATGATGCGCATTGTGTGATGCCATACGAGACGAAACGAAAAAACGTGAAGCGTGCGATCCGGGCGGGCGGGAATCGCACGCGAAAGCGGGGCGCTATCTTCGCAGATCGGCGCGCGTAGCGGGCGATTCGCGCGCGGATTTTTTGCACTCGGCAGATGGCACTCGGCGCTCGCCAACGCCAAACGCGAGCCGACCTGCCCCCCCACACTTCGCGCGCGCCGCCTCGCCAACATGTACCCAACCCCACACAGCCCATCGCAATCCGTAGCCACCGACGACTTCTTCCTGCATATTCCCATCTCGACTACGAAATCGACATATCGGCGCCGTCGCGGCTGCGGCTATAAGCGGATCAGGGCCTGATCCCGGCCCCCCGCAACTCAACATGGGGAACATCCAATGACTACGCTGAATCGCTTCAAATCGTCCGCCGCGGTGCTGGTAACGGCAGCGGGCCTCGGCTTCGTGCCGGCCGCGCCGGCCTGGGCGAAGGCGCCCCAGCCGGCGCTGCTGACGAGCTCGGCGGTCGCGGTCGCGGACAAGTACAGCGCGGATGCCGCGGAGCGGATCTTCAAGGAAGGCGGCAACGCGATCGACGCCGCGGTCGCGATCGCGTTCACGCTCGCCGTCACGTATCCGGAGGCCGGCAACATCGGCGGCGGCGGCTTCATGACCATCTACAAGGACGGCAAGCCGTACTTCCTCGACTATCGCGAGCGCGCACCGCTCGCGGCGACGAAGGACATGTATCTCGACAAGGACGGCAACGTCGTCAAGGGCATGAGCCTGTACGGCCCGCGCGCGGTCGGCGTGCCGGGCACGGTAGCGGGCATGTGGGAAGCGCAGAAGCGTTTCGGCAGGCTGAAGTGGCAGCAGGTGCTCGAGCCGGCGATCCACTATGCGCGCGACGGCTTCGTCGTCGACGAGCAGCTCGCGCAGCGCGGCGTGGACGCGTCGAAGGAATTCGGCGGCAAGACCAACTTCGACAAGTACTTCGCCGGAATGAAGGCGGGCGTGAACTTCAAGCAGCCGGATCTCGCCGACGTGCTGACGCGGATCTCGAAGGCCGGCGCGAAGGGCTTCTATGAAGGCAAGACGGCCGAGCTGATCGCCGCGTCGATGAAGACCGGCGACGGCAACGGGCTGATCACGACCGAGGATCTCGCGCAATACCGCGCGACGTGGCGCCAGCCGGTCCAGGCGAGCTGGAACGGCTACCGCGTGATCACCGCGCCGCCGCCGAGCTCGGGCGGGATCGGGCTCGTGCAGCTGCTGAAGATGAAGGCGGACCGCAAGCAGGACTTCGAGGGCGTCGCGCTCAACTCGCCGCAGTACATCCACCTGATCGCGGAGATCGAGAAGCGCGTGTTCGCCGATCGCGCGCAATACCTCGGCGACCCCGACTTCTACAAGGTGCCCGTCTCGCGGCTGACCAGCGACGCCTACCTCTCGAAGCGCGCGGCCGAAGTGAATCCGAAGGAGCCGTCTCCGACACGAAGAGCGTGCAGCCGGGCCTCGGCACGGAGATGCCGGAGAAGGCGGAAACGACGCACTTCTCGGTCGTCGACAAGTGGGGCAATGCGGTGTCGAACACGTACACGATCAACGGCTATTTCGGGTCGGGCGTGATCGCCGACGGCACGGGCATCGTGCTGAACGACGAGATGGACGATTTCTCCGCGAAGCCGGGCGTCGCGAACATGTTCGGCGTGGTCGGCAGCGACGCGAACGCGATCGAGCCGAAGAAGCGTCCGCTGTCGTCGATGTCGCCGACGATCCTGACCAAGGACGGCAAGGTCTCGCTCGTGATCGGCACGCCGGGCGGCTCGCGGATCTTCACGTCGATCTTCCAGGTGATCAACAACATCTACGACTTCAAGATGCCGTTGAAGGAAGCGGTCGGCGCGATGCGCTTCCATCACCAGCTGCTGCCGCCGAACACGATCTTCTGGGAGCCGTACCACCCGATCGAGGGCGACCTCGCGAAGCAGATCGAGGCGCGCGGCTATACGCTGAAGGGGCAGGATTTCAGCGGCGACATCCAGGTGATCAAGATCGACGGCAAGACACCCGAGGCGGTCGCCGATCCGCGCGGGCGCGGCGTCACGCGCATCATCCGCTGACGGCGCGGGCCGGTCCGCCGGCGGACCGGCCCCTTTTTCATCAATTTGACGCGCGACGCTGGGATAATGGAAGCGTTTGCTTGCGTCAATTGATGGAAGGAGGCCCCATGAGCGACAACGACAACCGCACCGAGACCGACGACTTCACCGCTCCGGAAGCGCGCGAGGACCGCCGCCGCCGTCTGGAGGAAGATCTCGTCGACGCGTACGACGAGGAGCTCGAGATGGAACTCGACGATCGTCGCTTCGACGACGACGACACGCTGTTTTCACCGGAGCGGCGCGAGGCGCGCAAGCAGTATTTCCGCGAGCTGTTCCGGCTGCAGGGCGAGCTGGTCAAGCTGCAGGACTGGGTCGTGAGCACCGGGCACCGGCTCGTCGTGATCTTCGAGGGGCGCGACGCGGCGGGCAAGGGCGGCGCGATCAAGCGCATCACGCAGCGCCTGAATCCGCGCGTATGCCGCGTGGCGGCGCTGCCCGCGCCCAACAACCGCGAGCGCACGCAATGGTATTTCCAGCGCTACGTCGCGCACCTGCCGGCCGGCGGCGAGATCGTGCTGTTCGACCGCAGCTGGTACAACCGGGCGGGCGTCGAACGTGTGATGAATTTCTGCACCGACGACGAGTACGAGGAGTTTTTCCGTTCGGTGCCGGAATTCGAGAAGATGCTGGTGCGCAGCGGCATCCAGATCGTGAAGTACTGGTTTTCGATCACCGATCCCGAACAGGAGCGGCGCTTCCAGAACCGCATCGAAGATCCGCTGAAGCAGTGGAAGCTGAGCCCGATGGACCTGGAAAGCCGCCGCCGCTGGGAGGCGTACACGGCCGCGAAGGAGGAGATGCTCCAGCGCACGCACATTCCCGAGGCGCCCTGGTGGGTCGTGCAGGCGGTCGACAAGAAACGGGCACGGCTGAACTGCATCCACCATCTGCTGAACCAGGTGCCGTACCACGAAATCCCGCGCTCGCCGATCGACCTGCCGCAGCGCGAGCATCACGAGGATTACATCCGTCGTCAGGTGCCGGACAGCATGATCGTCCCCGAGGTGTATTGAGCATTCGCAGGCCGCCGCGCGCGGCCGCCTGCGTCACAGCGCCGGGAAGCCCGAGCGGCCCTGCGTCAGGTCGAACAACGCCGTTTTGGCCGCGGCGGCGGCGGTTTCGGGGAGCTTGACGACGAGCCGCACCGTCATGCCGTACGCGCTGTCGACGAGCGTGTAACCGGCCTGCTCGATCCAGCGGCGCACGCGCGCTTCATCCGGATAGCCGATTTCGATCGCGAGCTGCGTGCGGCGGATGCGTTCGACGCGCTCGGCGTCGAGCAGCGCCGACGCGATCGCATCGGTGTACGCGCGCACGAGCCCGCCCGCGCCGAGCTTGACGCCGCCGTAGTAACGCACGACCGCGCCCAGCACGCCGTCGAGATCATGGTGGCGCAGCACTTCGAGGATCGGCCGGCCCGCGGTGCCGGACGGCTCGCCGTCGTCCGACATGCCCGACTGGCCGCCGGCGAGCAGCGCCCAGCAGACGTGCGTCGCGGTCGGGTGTTCGTCGCGCAGGCGTTGCAGCGCCTGCATGGCGGCGTCGCGGTCTTCGACGGGGATCGCGTGCGCGATGAAGCGGCTCTTGCGGATTTCGAGTTCGCGGCTGTAGGTGGTGGCGAGTGAGTAGGTCATGGTCCGGGACACGATGAAGGGGTGAAACGCGGCGAGACGGCGGCGCCGATGCACGGGGTCGTCGATCGTCGGAAAGCGGCGCCGGACGTCATGCCCGGTGCGGCGCCGCAATGCGGCGAGCACGAATTTTACCGTGCCGCGCGTCAGTGCCTTTCGTTGCGGCCGGATGCGTGTCGATGAGGGTAGGGATGCGCGCGTGTCGAGGGCGAAGCGGCGGGGGCCCACGAGGCGCACGAGCGCAAGAAGCGGCAGCAAGTTGTCGCGATGGGTGAGAGGCTTCGGATCGCGGCAAGGCTCGACGCTGCCAGCGGCAACTCGCGAAACTTCATTCGATGCTCCCAACGATGCGGCAGGCCTTAAGCCACACGTAATGATCGGGCTGAAGGACGTGGCCAAGTGTTGTCGCTCAAAGCAACGCGTCACGGTGTCGCAAGCGTTGGAAATCTCTTCGCAGTCGCCTATCACAACCGGTCAAGCCAACACATTGCAATCGTAGGAAGGCACTGTTCCTGGAGCGAGCGCTAATCCGGGCCGGCGTTCAAGCCGTAAATCAGTTGTGTCAGTGGGCGCCGCGTCGGCAGGCGCTGGCCCATGCCCGCTGCGTGGATTTTGCCGCTTGATCGATCACTCTCTCCATTCATTGCCCATGAAACTCCTTGCGCGATTCAGCCTGACTCATCGCCTGTACGCAGTGTCGGCCACATTGATCGTTGCCTTGACGGCAGTCGCCGCGATCTCGTGGATCCAGTTGACCGATGCGCAGCGTATTGCAGCCGCTGCGGGCAATGTGCGCATGCAACAGCTGGAGCGCATTGCCAGCACTGAACTCAGCGTGACGCAGGTATTGCTGAATTTGCGGCACGCGATGCTGGTGTCGTCGCCTGGCGACGTACTGGTTGCCGCGCAGAGCATCGATGCGGCGCGCCAGCAGATTCGTCGCAACGATGATGCGTTCTTGAGCAACATTGCCACCGAGGAAGGAAGGGAAGCCTTTCGGAATGTCTGGCTCAAAATGCAGGCCGACGCGTGGCCGGTGGCGGATGCCAATCTTCGGCTGGTTCAGGATGGCCATCGTGACGAAGCGTTCCAGATGTTGACAACGCAGACGGCCCCGACCTTCGCACGCATTCAGAAATGGCTGGGCGAGGAGCGGGCGAGACAAGGCGAGCAACTTGGCGGTCAGGTCGCGGCAATCGAGGGAGCCTTGCAGTCGATCCGGGTGCTGCTGGTGAGCCTCGTGGCGATAATCGCGAGCGGCCTCATTGCGTTCTCCTGGTATATCGGAAGCAGCCTTCGCAGCCGTATTGGCGAAGCGCAGAAAGTGGCTGAACGCGTTCGCGATGGCAACTTTACCGTTGCAGTCGTCGATTCCCATGCCGACGAAATCTCGCCATTGCTGGCTGCGCTTGGCGCCATGCAACGTTCGCTCGCCGACGTCGTGCGCAGTGTCCGCAGCAATGCGGAAAGCGTGGCGACGGCCAGCGCGCAAATTGCGAGCGGCAACACCGACTTGTCCTCCCGCACCGAAGAGCAGGCAGCGTCACTGGAGCAAACGGCGTCGAGCATGGAAGAACTGGCCGGCACGGTTCGTCACAACGCCGATAACGCAAGGCAGGCGACCTCGCTGGCAAATACCGCGTCAGACATCGCGCAGCGCGGCGGCGAAGTGGTCGGGCGGATGGTCGAGACCATGCACGGCATCTCCGACAGCTCGGCCAAAATGGCGGAGATCATCACGGTCATCGAAGGAATCGCATTCCAGACCAACATCCTCGCGCTCAATGCGGCGGTCGAGGCAGCTCGCGCCGGTGAGCAAGGGCGGGGGTTTGCCGTCGTGGCAGGCGAAGTCCGCACGCTTGCCCAGCGCAGTGCCAGCGCAGCCAAGGAAATCAAGGATCTGATCGGCGACTCGGCGAGCCGGGTGGACGCGGGTTCGAAGCTCGTCGAGGAAACGGGCAGCACGATCAGCGAGGTCGTTCAGTCGGTGAAGCGCGTGACGGACATCATGAGCGAAATGGCTGCCGCCGCGGCGGAGCAGAGCACGGGTATCGAGCAGGTCAGTCAAGCGGTCAGCCAGATGGACCAGGTGACCCAGCAGAATGCCGCGCTGGTCGAGGAGGCATCGGCTGCTACGCAGTCGATGGCCCAGCAGGCCCAGGCGCTGCGTGACGCGGTGTCCGTCTTCAAGATCGACGACGTGAGCGCATCCGCGCCGCGCGTCGCTGCCCCCCAAACGGCAGCGCCTCGTTCGGCAACCGCCGCTCGCCCGCCCGCGGTCGCAGCGTAGAGGGCGGCGACGTCCACGCCGACCGCAGTCATGAACACCCCGGTTGCGAGCGGCACGCGATGGCGAGGCCGGTTCACCACGAGTCGATTGCGTCATTGAATTCGCCCCGACCTGGGTTCGGACCCAGGTCATGGGGGAAATGCATCCGACGGATATCGAACGGGAGCGACTGTTGTCGATCGCGCCCGTTCAATCGAGCGGAACGGTCAGCCGGTCGATCACCGCGCGCGTCTCAGGCCGTACGCCGCGCCACCACGCGAACGCTTCAGCCGCCTGCTCGACCAGCATGCCGACGCCATCCGCGATACCCAGCACGCCGGCGTGGCGCGCGTGTCTCAGGAACGGGGTGAGACGCTTGCCGTAGACGAGCTCGTAAGCTGCTCCGCGCGGGTCGAATACGCTCGGCGGCACTGGCGGGAGTTCGCCGCTGAGGCTCGCCGACGTCGCGTTGACGACGAGGTCGAAGCGTCCCATGGCTGCGAGGTCGCCGTACCCGCAAGCGACGAGAGAATCGCCGGTCGCGACTCGTGCGATCAGCGCCTCGACCTTCGCGACATCCCGGTTCGCGACGACGAGTTCCGCAGGACGCGCCGCGATGAACGGCAGCAGTGCGCCGCGCACCGCGCCTCCCGCGCCGAGCACCAGCACGCGCTTGCCGGCCATCGGCAGGTTCAGGTTGACTTCGATGTCGCGTACCAGGCCGACGCCATCGAAGTTCTCCGCGATGATGCGGCCGTCCCTGAAGCTCAGCGTATTCGCCGCGCCGGCGAGTGCGGCGCGCTCGCTGCGTTCGTCCGACATCGCGAACGCGTCGAGCTTGAACGGCGCGGTGACGTTGATGCCCTTGCCGCCGGCGGCGAAAAACGACCGCACCGTCGCCGCGAAAGCGTCGTCCGGCTCCAGCGGTCCTTCGATCGCCGTGTACGAGATGTCCTGATGCGATTCTTCAGAAAACAACCCATGAATCAGCGGGGATTTCGTGTGCCCGATCGGATTGCCGATCACCGCGTACTGGTCGCTCATCACGGCCTCACTTTCGAATACAACACGCCATCGGTCTGCATGGCGTCAATCTCTGCCGCAGTGAAGCCCAGCGACGTTGCCACTTCCGCGTTGTGCTGCCCGAGATCGGGCGCGACGTCGCGAATCGTCGTATCGCAATCGGAAAACCGGAACGGCAGATTAGGCAGGCGCAAGGTGCCGAAGCGGGGGTGTTGCTGCTCGAGCACCATGCCGCGCGCGATGATCTGCGGATCGGCCAGCACCTCGTCGATGCGCTGCACCTTCGCGCAGGGAACGTCGATGCCGTCCAGCAGTTCCAGCACCGACGCGACCGAACGCGCGGCCACCCACGGCTCGACCACCGACAGAATCTCGAGCCGGTTGGCATTGCGCCCGTTCAGCGTGTGGAACCGCGGGTCCGTACCGAAGCCGGCAGGCCCGCCATGCGCCTCCACCAGGGCCGCGAAGCGCTTCCACGCGTCGTCGACTTGCGCGGCGATCACGAGATCGCCGTCCGCGGCACGGAACACGCCATAGAGCGTCGAAGTCGGCATGTCGTGCCCGGTCTGCTCGGGCAGCACGCCCTGCAGCGTGTAGCACTGCACCGCATATTCGTGCATCGATACCAGTGTGTCGTACAGCGCCATGTCGACGTGCTGTCCGCGGCCGCTCTTCACGCGCCCCAGCAGCGCGGCGTTGATGGCCGCGACCGCATGAATGCCGGTGTACATGTCGCCGAGCGAGATGCGCAGCAGCGGCGGCCGCTCGCCCGGCGTGCCCACCATCTGCATGATTCCGCTCTTGGCTTCCGCGATCAGCCCGAAGCCTGCGCGATGCGCATCGGGACCGGTGTGCCCGTACGCGGAAATCGAACAGTAGACGAGGCCCGGATTGCGCGCCGACAATTCGGCATAGCCGAGCCCGAGCTTGTCCAGCGCGCCCGGCCGATAGTTCTCGATGAAGACGTCGGCGGAGTCGCACAGCCGCTGCATGAACGCCTTGCCGCGCGCGTCCTTCATGTTGACGCTCACGCCGCGCTTGCCCATATTGAGCTGCAGGAAGTAGCCGCTTTGCTGGTCGTCGAGCACGGTCGCGTGCTGGCGTCCGGCGTCGCCTGCGCCGGGACGCTCGACCTTGATGACTTCGGCGCCGAGGGCGGCGAGACAGCGCCCGACATACGGACCGGCAAGGAAGTGGCTGTAGTCGACGACGCGAATGCCTTCGAGTGGGCGAGCCTGCATTACAGTGCCTCCGGACGGCGCGGCACCATCAGGCGATGCTCGCCGTGTTGAACGACCTGACCGTCCTGATTGATCAGCTCCGACGGCAGCACGACGATGCCCCAGTCCGGGCGACTCTTGCTGGCCCGCATCGAACCGACGCGGAACTTCACGTGCAGCACGTCGCCGACCTTGATCGGCAGCAGAAAATCCCAGGTCCAGCCGAGCGACATGCCCGGCAGAAAGCGATAGTCGCTCTGCGTCTTCAGGCCGTCGGCGATGGACAGGCCGAACAGCCCGTGCGCGACGAGGCAGCCGAAATGACTGGCGTTCGCGTAGTCCTCGTCCACGTGGACGGGCGTATGGTCGCCGGTGAGGTCGGCGTACGCGAGAATGCGCTCCTTGGTCACGATGTAGCTCGGACTCGTGCACACGTCACCCTCGCGGGCGTCGTCCCAGTATTTTTCGACGATCGTCATGGTCACGCCTCCGCGCGTGGGTTGATTGCCAGCGCCTGTGCGACGCAAGAAGCCGGTCTGGCCTGGATCAGTTCGACGGCGAGCCCGTCGGGCAGGCGAAGCCAGTTGCGCCCTTGCGGCATCTCCGTCACGCCGAATCGTTGGGCCGCGGCCAGCGCGGCCTCCAGGTCTTCGCACATCACGCCGAGATGGGCGAGCCGACCTTCCGGGCCATCGTGTTCCGGCGCGTGGATGAACTGCAGGCCGCCGAGCGTCCAGTACTGCCGCGGCGCGTCGAGCGTGCCGTCCACTTCGCGCAGGGTCATGCCGAGCACTTCCTCGAAGAATCGGATGTGCCAGCGGATGTCCTTCACCCAGATCGCAACGTGTTCGAGATAGGCTTTCGGGGCATTCATGCGGCGGCCTCCTTCCGTTGGCGATCGGCCATCGCGCGTTCCAGCCCCTTGATGCAGGCGACGAGCGTTGCATTGACCGGGGTCGGCACGCCGTAGCGCTGCCCCCACCGGACGACCGAACCGTTGATGAAATCGATCTCGGTGATCGAGCCCTTCTCCAGGCTTTGCAGCATCGACGTCTTGAAGCCCGGCGAAAGCCCTTCGCCGGCGAGCGTCCAGGCGCGTTCGGGATCGTCCGTGGAAAGAGTCACGCCGGCGGCGCGGGCGACCGCCATCGCTTCTGCGACTGCTGCGAGTGCAGTCGCCTTCAAGAGCGGTTCGTCGTAAAGCTGCCCGTAGGTGAGGCCGGTGAGCCCGGTCAGCGCGCCCGTCGCGACATTCACCAGCAGCTTGTCCCACATCGTGCCGACGATGTTGTCGCTGATCGTCGTGTCCAGTCCGGATGCGTTGAACGTGTCGGCGATCGCGTTCGCGCGAGGGGTGATGCGACCGTCCAGCTCGCCAATGTGAGTGGCTTTGCCGGCGACGCCCGATTCGATGTGCCCCGGATTGCGCATGACGCCGCCGACATAGGTCTTGCCGGCCAGCACGCGTTCGCGCCCTACGATGTCGGCCAGCACATCTTCATGTCCGAGGCCGTTCTGCAGCGACAGCACCAGCGTTTCCGGCCCGATCAGTTCGACTGCGCCGCGCATCGCGGCGTCGGTGTGGAACGACTTGACCAGCACAATGACCAGATCGACGACACCGGCCTCAGCGGCCCGCGTCGTGGCGTGAACTTTCACGTGACGCGAGCCGTTCCTGTCGTCTACCCGTAGACCGTCGCGCCTCATTGCCTCGACGTGCGCCGCCGAGCGGTTCAGCAACCAGACTTCATTGCCGCCTTCGGTCAGCGCGGCCCCAATCGCACAGCCCAATGCGCCGGCGCCCAGAATTGCAATCTTCACTGCCGTCTCCTTAACGTGCAGATCAAGATACGAGCGGACGCCCATTCTCGCAATGCTATGATCGCAATGACGTCATTACGTAGAGCAATAGTGCTATGAGCGCGGCCCCCCTCCCGGATTTGAAGCTGCTGCAGCTGTTCGATCTCCTCTACGATGTCCGCAGCGTGACGCGCGTGGCCGAACAGCTGGGACAAAGTCAGCCGACGATCAGCATCTGGCTGGGGCGTCTGCGGGATCATCTGCAGGATCCGCTCTTCATACGAACGCCGACCGGCATGGCGCCGACGCCGCAGGCCGATGCGCTGATCGGCCCTTGCCGGGAAATTCTGGAATCGCTGCGGCGCTTTGCGGCCTGGGAAATTGCGTTCGATCCGGTCACCGCGAAACGGCGCTTCCGGATCTGCATGACCGACGCCAGTCACATCACGCTACTGCCGCGAATGCTGGCGCACGTGCGCGAGCAGGCGCCCGGTATCCGGCTGGAAGCGGCGCGTATCGACGGCAACACGGAACGGGCGCTGGAGTCCGGCGAGGCGGACCTGGCCATCGGTCACGTGCCCTGGCTTGGCGGCGGGATTTATCAGCAGCAGCTGTACCTGCAGGACTGGGTCTGTCTGACGAATCGCCATCATCCGCGGCTAAAGACCCGACTGGGGCTGAAGCAGTACCGCACCGAGGGGCATGTCGCGATCACGGCCGGGACGGGCGCGCAGCTACTCGAACAGGCGCTGTTGCGCGAGCAGATCGAGCGCGAAGTCGTGCTGGAGTTGCCGGGGTTCCTTGGGCTTGGTGCGATCATCGAAAGCACCGATCTGATCGCGACACTGCCGCGCCACATCGGCGAGACGCTGGCGAAAATCAACGATCTGACCGTGCACGCCTGTCCGGTTCCCGTCGATGGATTTGCGGTCCGACAGCATTGGCATGCCCGATACCACCACGAAGCGGGAAACCGGTGGCTGCGGAGTCTGGTTGCGCAGTTGTTTTGCAGCGGGGGGTGATCCGACGGGGCGTGCGGCCGAACGGAATGCCCCCTCGTCGACGCACGCGACCCATAGCCGATTCGCCCGACTACCGCTGCGCCACCGCGCTCGTCTCCGACCAGCCGCCGCCCAGTACCTTGTACAGCGTGATCAGGTTCGACTGCTTGGCGAGCATGTCGGTGACGAGCTGCTGTTGCGCCGTGTAAAGCGTGCGCTGCGCGTCGAGCAGGGTCAGGAAGCTGTCGGTGCCGCTGCGGTAGCGTGCCTGCGCGAGGTCGTAGTACTGCTGCGCCGAGCTCACGTAGTCGCGGTCCGCGGCCACCTGCGTGACGTACGTCGTGCGTCCCGCCAGCGCATTCGACACTTCCTTGAACGCCGTCTGAATGGCCTTTTCGTAGTTGGCGACGTCGATGTCCTTTTCGACTTTCGCCACGTCCAGCGACGCGCGGTTGTAGCCGAAGTCGAAGATGGGCACCGAGATGGACGGCGCAAACGCCCACGCGCCCGTGCCCGCCTTGAAGAGGTTCGAGAGGCCGCTGCTCGTGGTGCCCGCGGAAGCCGTCAGCTCGATCTTCGGAAAGAACGCGGCGCGCGCCGCGCCGATGTTGGCGTTGGCCGCCTTGAGCGTGTGCTCCGCTTCGACGATGTCGGGCCGGCGCGCGAGCAGATCCGACGGCACGCCTGCGCCGATGTCCGCGAGGGTGTGCTCGCTTTCCATCAGCGAAGGGCCCTGGGGCAGATCGTCGGGCAGCGGCGCGCCGATTTCGGCCACCAGGTCGTTGCGGTCCTGCGCCACCGCACGCGTGTACGAGGCGAGGCTCGAGCGCGCGCTCGCCAGCGAGTTTTCGGCCTGGCGCACGTCCTGCAGCGACGCGCTGCCCAGCTTCATCATGTTCACCGTGAGGTCGTAGGTGTGCTGGTCGGCGGCCACGGTGTTCTGCGCGATCTGCAACGAAGCCTCGTCGGAGAGCAGTTGCAGATAGTCGGTGGCGACGGTCGCGATGAGGCTGATCTGCGTGCTGGTGCGCGCGGCATCCGTGGCGAGGTACTGTTCCAGCGCCTGGCGCTTCAGGCTGCGCAGGCGGCCGAAGAAGTCGATTTCCCACGACGTGAGACCCACGCTCGCGCTGCTCGAACTGTATGCGCTCGTGGAGCCGGCCATGTGTTCGCGCGTGACGGACCCCGACGCGTCGATGGCCGGCCCGAGGTTGGCGCGCGCGATGCGGTACTGCGCTTCGTACTGCGCCACGTTGAGCGCGGCCACGCGCATATCGCGGTTGTTCGCGAGCGCGAGTTCGATCAGCTTTTGCAGGCGCGGGTCCTTGAAGAAGTCGCGCCAGCCGAGGTCGGCACCCAGCGGTGCCGCAGCGGTGCTCTGCGCCGTCTGCGGCTGCGCCGGCGCGGCCGCGGTGGACCACGTGTTGTCGATCGGCGCTGCGGGCCGCTGGTACGTCGGGTCCAGTGAGCAGGCGCCGAGTGCGCCCGCGCAAAGAAGGGCGATCAGTGTGCGTTTCATGCGTTGCCCTCGTTGATTTCAGCGGAGTCGGTGGCGTGACCGTGTTCCTTGAACAGCCTGCGCACTACGACGAAGAAGACCGGGACGAAGAAGATGGCGAGCACCGTGGCCGCGATCATGCCGCCCGTGACGCCCGTGCCGATCGCATGCCGCGCCCCGGCGCCGGCGCCCGTGCTGATGACGAGCGGCAGCACGCCGAACACGAACGCGAGCGAGGTCATGAGGATGGGGCGCAGCCGCAAGTGGGCGGCTTCGAGCACGGCGTCCACGAGGCCGTGCCCCTCGGCCTGCAGGTCCTTTGCGAACTCGACGATCAGAATGGCGTTCTTCGTGGAGAGGCCGATGGTGGCCAGCAGCCCGACCTTGAAGTAGATGTCGTTCGACAGACCGCGGCCGTGCGCGGCGAGCAGCGCGCCGAGCACGCCGAGCGGCACCACGAGCACCACCGCGAGCGGAATCGACCAGCTTTCATAGAGACCCGCCAGGCACAGGAACACGACGACGAGCGAGATCGCATAGAGCGTCGTGGCCTGGGAGCCGGCCTGCTTTTCCTGGTAGGACTGTCCCGTCCATTCCAGGGCAAAGCCGGGCGGCAGTTTGCGCGCGAGCCGCTCCACGGCATTCATCGCTTCGCCGGTGCTGACGCCGGGCCGCGTGGCGGCCGAAATGCCCATGGCGAGCTGCCGGTTGTAGCGCTCGATCTGCGGCGGGCCGAACGTCCAGCGGCTCGTTGCGAACGACGAGAAGGGCACCATCGTGGCGTCGTAGCCGGTGGTGTTCGTCACGGTGCTCGTGCCCGTGGTGGTGCCCGAAGACGAAGACGACGAACCCGATGAGCTGCTGCCCGCCTTCACGTACCAGTCGCCGAGGTCGGAAGGCATCATGCGATACGGCGCATCCGCCTGCACATACACCTTCTGCACGCGCCCCGTGTCGATGTAGTTGTTCACGTAGGACGAACCGAACGCGGTCTGCAACGTGTCGTTGAGGTCGGCGACGGAAAGCCCCAGCGCGTTGGCCTTTTCGCGGTCGATGTCCACCTGGAGCTGCGGCGTGTCCTCGAGGCCGGACGGGCGCACCATCGCGAGCGTCGGTTCCTTCGACGCCATGCCGAGAAACTGGTTGCGCACGGCGAGCAGCTTGTCGTGGCCCGCGCCGCCGCGGTCCTCTATCTCGAAGTCGAGGCCGCTTTGGGTCCCGAGCTCCTGAATGGCGGGCGGGTTCAGCACGAAGATGCGCGCATCGCGATTCGCGGCGAAATGCTGGCTGGCGCGCGCGATGATGGCCTGCGCGCTGTCGCGCGAACCGCGCAGGCTCCAGTCCTTGAGCGTCACGAACGCGATGGCGTTGTTCTGTCCTTGGCCGTTGAAGCTGAAGCCGTTGATGGCGATCACCTGCTTGACGCCCGGTTCGTCCTTCAGCACGTACTGCTCCACGGCCTCCACCGTCTTCAGCGTGCGCGATGCCGGCGTGCCCGCCGGCGCGCTGATCGACACGATGAAGTAGCCCTGATCCTCCTCGGGCAGGAACGAGGAGGGCAGCGTGACGTAGAGCAACGCCACGATGCCGGCGATCGCGCCGTAGACCAGCATGTAGCGCGCGGGCTTCGCGACCACGCGGGCGAGCGAACTGCTGTAGCCCGCGTTGCCTTTCGCGAAGCAGCGGTTGAACCAGCCGAAGAAGCCGCGCTTCTCGTGGTGCTCGACGTCCGCGCGCTTGAGCAGCGTGGCGCACAGGGCCGGCGTGAGCGTGAGCGCGAGCATGACCGACAGCAGCATCGCCGAGACGATCGTGATGGAGAACTGCCGGTAGATCGCGCCCGTCGAGCCGGAGAAGAACGCCATCGGAATGAACACGGCGGTGAGCACCGTCGTCACGCCGATCAGCGCGCCCGTGATCTGGCCCATCGCCTTGCGGGTGGCTTCCTTCGGTTCGAGCCGTTCCTCGCTCATGATGCGCTCGACGTTCTCCACCACGACGATCGCATCGTCCACCAGCAGGCCGATGGCGAGCACCATCGCGAACATGGTCAGCACGTTGATCGAGAAGCCGATCATCGACATCACGCCGAACGTGCCCAGCATCGCGACCGGCGCGACGATGGCCGGAATCAGCGTGTAGCGCACGTTCTGCAGGAACAGGTACATCACCAGGAACACCAGCACGACCGCTTCGAGCAGCGTCTTCACGACCTCTTCGATCGAGATGCGCACGAACGGCGTGGTGTCGTACGGATAGCTGATCGCCACGTCCTTCGGCAATTGCGGCTGCAGTTCCGCGAGCTTCGCGCGCACGGCGTTGGCTGCTTCGAGCGCGTTGGCGCCGGTCGCGAGCTTGATGGCGAGCGCGGATGCCGGCTTGCCGTTCAGACGCGACGACGTTTCGTAGCTGTCGCCGCCCACTTCGACGCGCGCCACGTCCTTGAGAAGCACGCGCGAGCCGTCGCTGTTCACGCGCAGCAGGATGTTGGCGAACTGGTCGGCGGTCGTGAGCAGGCTCGACGAGCGGATCGTCGCGTTGATGGCCTGCGAATCCGTGGCCGGCGCGCCGCCCACCTGGCCGGTGGAAAGCTCGACGTTCTGGTTCGTGATGGCCGTGGTGACGTCCGAGGTCGCGAGTCCGAAGCTGTGCAGCTTCACCGGATTGAGCCAGATGCGCATGGCGTGCTGCGCGCCGAACAGCGTCACGTCGCCCACGCCGTTCAACTGCGAGAGCGGGTCTTCGATCCGGGTGGCGACGATGTTGCCGAGATCCACCGAATTCCAGGTGCCGCCCGGCGACGACAGCGCGACGATCATGAGGAAGCTCGTCGACGCCTTCGCCACCTGCACGCCTTGCTCCTGCACCGTTTGAGGCAGGGTGGGCGTGGCCTGCGACACCTTGTTCTGCACCTGCACCTGCGCGATGTCGGGGTTGGTGCCGGGGTTGAACGTCAACGTGATGGTGGCCTGTCCCGCGGAACTGCTCGTGGACGACATGTACAGCACGTTGTCGATGCCGCTCAGTTTCTGCTCGATCACCTGGGTCACGGTTGCGGCCACCGTGTCGGCGGAGGCGCCGGGGTAGGTGGCCGTCACCTGCACCGAGGGCGGCGCGATGGTGGGGTACTGCGCAACGGGAAGGGTCGTCACCGCCGCCGCGCCCACCAGCATGATGACGATGGCCATGACCCACGCGAGGATGGGACGCTTGATGAAGAACTCTGCCATGCCGCGCTCCGCCTAGTGTTGCGCCGACACGGGCGAGGCCGTGCCGGCTGCGGATGTGTCGGTGGCAGCGGACGCCGCAGATGCCGCAGATACCGCGTTCCCCTGCGTCTGCGGCGTATCGGCGGCCACCTTGACCGGCGCGCCCGCATGCACGCTCTGCAGGCCGCTCACGATCACGCGGTCGCCGGCGTGCAGGCCCGAGGTCACGATCCACTGGTCGCGGAATGCGTTGTCGGCCGTCACCTGCACCTGCTGCGCATTGCCGGCCGCACCCACCACGTAGACGCTCGCCCTGCCGTCCGACGCGCGCGTCACGGCCATCTGCGGCACGAGTATCGCGTCGTCGTTCTCGCCTTCTTCCAGGCGCGCACGCACGAACATGCCGGGCAGCAATTCGCGTTCGGGGTTCGGGAACGTACTGCGCAGCGTGACCGAGCCCGTCGTGGCATCGACCGTCACGCCTGAGAACTGCAGCGTGCCGGCGTGGGCGTATTCGGTGCCGTCCTCCATCACGAGCGTGACGGCGGCGCTGTCGCTGCCCGTCTTCTTGAGGCGCCCCGAAGCGAAGGCCTTGCGCAGCTTCAGCCACTCCGTGCTGGGGCGCGTGACGTCGAGATACATCTGGTCGAACGCCTGAATGGTGGCGAGCGCAGTGGTCTGGTCGGACGTGACGAGCGCGCCTTCCGTCACGGTGGAGGCGCCGATGCGTCCTGAAATGGGCGCCCGCACGCGCGTGTATTCGAGGTTCACGCGCGCCGATTCGAGCGCGGCCGCGTCGGCCGTCACGGTGGCGGCGTCCTGGTGGACGGCGGCGACGGCGTCGTCGTAGTCCTGCTTGCTCACGGCGTTGATCTTCACGAGTTCCGTGTAGCGGTCCGCTTTCGTCTTCGCATCGGCCAACGTGGCGCGGGCGTTTTCGAGCGTGCCGCGCGCCTGGTCGTAGGCCGCCCGGTAGGTGGCCGGATCGATCTGGTAGAGCACCTGGCCGGCCTTCACGTCGCCGCCTTCCACGAACAGGCGCTTGAGGATGATGCCGCTCACCTGCGGTCGGACGTCGGAGACCTTCTGCGAGGAAAGGCGGCCGGAGAGTTCGGTGGTTTCGACGATGCGCTGCGGCGCGAGCGTGAGCACGCCCACCTGCGCGGTCTGCGCGGTGGCGCCGCCGGGCGGCCCGCCTGCTTGCCTGTTGCAGCCGGCGGTGCCGACTATCGCCAGTATCGAGAGGGCGGCAAACAGCTGGCGCGGCCTGCACGTCATGCGGCGGTGCGCGTGGTTGGGGAGGATTGGCGTCTTCATCTTGGACCTGTTTGGACATCGCGACGTCGCGCGATGCGAGAACGGGACGGCACCGGACGCTTCCGGCGCACCTTGGTGGCGCCCCGACGGAACCGGTACTGGGCAAGGCGTAACGCTACCGACGGCGCATTTTTTCGTGCTTACGGAAACTTACTGTCCCGTGACGCGCGAATACGGCCGAAAGAGAACCGGGCTTTCGGCGTACGAACTACCGTCGCGGCCGGGTCTTCGTGCGGGTTTCGTCAGCGGGCGCAATTCTCGGTAATATTCCGAAAGCCAGCCGGGCCCTCTCCGGGCTACCATCATTTCGTCCTCACGCCGCCCTGAATGCCCGAAGTGCACGCACCTTCCATCCCCGACTCCGCGCTGCAAGTCCTGCTCGTCGACGACGACGCCGAACTGCGCGACCTGCTGCGCAAGTTCTTCCAGCAGCGCGGCATTGCGTTCTCCGTTCTGCACGACGCCACGAATCTCGCGCGGCGGCTGGAGCGCGAACGGCCGTCCATCATCGTGCTGGATCTCATGATGCCGGGCGTCGATGGCCTCACCGCGCTCAAGCAGTTGCGCGCGCGCGGCGACACGATTCCGGTCATCATGCTGACCGCGCGCGCCGAAGGCGTGGACCGCGTGCTGGGGCTCGAACTGGGCGCGGACGACTATCTGGGCAAGCCGTTCATGCCGCAGGAACTGCTCGCGCGCATCCATGCAGTGCTGCGCCGGCAGGGGCCGCCGCCGCCCGCGGTGGTCCAGGAGAAGCGCGCCCCGTGCCGGTTCGGCCGTTTCGAGCTGGATTTCTCGACGCGCACGCTGCTGTGCGAAGGCGCGCCCGTCAAGCTCACGGGCGGCGAGTACGCGCTGCTCGAAGTGCTGGCCTCGCATCCGATGGAAACGCTGTCGCGTACGCGGCTCATCGAGCTGCTCCACGGTCCGGACGCCGACGTGACCGAGCGCGGCATCGACGTGCCGGTATGGCGCCTGCGCCGCCTGATCGAGGACGACCCGTCCAATCCCCGACGGCTGCAGACCATGCGCGGCATCGGCTACATGTTCATTCCCGACAACCCGGCCGATGAAGAATCCGTTTGATTCGATGTTCGGGCGGCTCGTCGTCACCACGGTGGGCCTGCTCGTGCTGGTTCACCTCACGTCGCTGCTGCTGATCGAGCAAAGCCGCGCGAGCCTTGCCGCCTTCCATATTTCGCGCGTCGTGGAGGCTGCCGCGAGCATGGGCGGGCGGGGGAGCGGCGGCGATCGGTCGGTGGCCGACATCCTCGGTATTTCGTTCGCGGACCTGAAGCAATTGCCGGCCGCCGACGCGCAGCGCTTTCGCGGCGACACCAATGGGCCGATCGAACGGCAATTGCGGCACGTGCTGCCGTCGGGCACCCACGTGGCAATGGACGGCGACGGCACGCTGCGCGTGCTCCCCGCGGGCAGCGCGCGCGGCATCGTGCTGCCGCAGGCCGATGTGCCGCTCTACCGCTTCACCGGCGCGCTGGCGTTGACGCTGGCGTTTGCCGTCGTGGTCGCGGTGATGCTCGCGTGGCGGTTCAACGGGACGGTGCGCGACCTCGCTGCCGCGGCGCGCGAGCATCGTACGGGCGTTCATGCGAGCCTCGTGCGCAAGCGCGGACCGCGTGAAGTGCGCGAACTGATCGACGACTTCAACGACATGACGCGCGAACTGGCCGAGGCCGAACGCGAGCGCGCCGTGATGCTCGCGAGCATCGCGCACGACCTGCGTACGCCGCTCACGCGCATGCAGGTGCGTGCGGATCTGCTGACCGATCCCGGCGATCGCGACGGCTTTCTGCGCGACACCGAATCGATGTCGCGCGTCATCACGCAGTTTCTGGACTTCGCCCGCGAAAGCCCTGAAAGTTCGCCGCAGACGAGCGTGGACGCCCACTGCCGGCGCGATTACACCGACGCGCTGGCTCCCGGCGGCGCAGCGGACACCGACGCGCTGGTGATGCTCGATCTGCGCGCCGGGCCGGACTTCACGCTGCCCATCGTGGATATCGACCGCATTCTCTCGAACCTCGTCGAAAATGCGCTGACCTACGGCGAGCCGCCCGTGGAAATCGCCACGCGAGCGCATGACGGGCACTACGAGCTCGTGGTGCGTGATCACGGGCCAGGCGTGTCCGAGCCGGACCTCGACCGCGTGCTGCGTCCGTTTGTCCGGCTCGATCCTGCGCGCGGCGGCACCGCGCACAGCGGCCTCGGCCTCGCCATCGTGCGCCGCCTCGTTCGCCATCACGGCGGTACGCTGCAGATTGCCAACGCGGCCGACGGCGGGCTCGTCATCACGATGAGGTTTCCGAACAACAGTGGCGCGCGGTGAGGCGTGATGAAGCGCCGCATGCGGTGCCTTCTCCCGTTTGCATGCCCGCCCGCGGCGGCTAGTCGAGCTTCCATGCGCGCATCGCGTCGGCAAGCGTGCGGGCGCGTCCGTTGAGGTCCTCGGTGGTGCGGCAACCGATAAAAAGACTATACGTCGTGGATCGTTTGCGAGGACGGATAGTCACCGGATTCGACCCCGTGTCAGGGCGAATTGACCAATATATTCAGCCATCGTGAGGAATACTTCCTCAGGCACGGAAAGCGCGAATTACAGTAAGTCTTCCTGCTTGCCGACATAACGAAACAACACAAGGGGAGGAAGAACGTATGGGCTCCATGACAGTCGGCAGGAAGCTGGGCGCAGCATTCGGTATCGTCGTACTAATTGCGTTGATCGGCAGCGCCATCTCGATCGTCAATTTTCTGAAGCTGAACCAGGCGAACGGCTGGAACGTTCATAGTTATCAGGTTCTGCGAGCGAACGACGACATGTTGACCAGCATGGTCAACATGGAGACGGGCGTGCGCGGCTACGTGGCTGCGGGAGACGACCGGTTTCTGGAGCCCTATAAGGCCGGCCTCAGGCAGTTCGCCAAGTCGTTCGACGTCGTGCGCAGCCTCACATCGGACAATGCCGCGCAACAGCGCCGTCTCGAGACGCTGCGCGACATGCATCGGAAGGTGGCGGAGGTCGACGACAAGCTGATCGCGATGCGGCGTGACGTCAATGCCGGTACGCAGCCTGCCAACGTGCTGATCGACTACTTCAAGCAGGGCGACGACAAGCAGTTCATGGATCGCTATCGAGCGGTAGCCGCCGAGTTGAACGAGGCCGAGCAGTCGCTGCTCGATCAACGTTCAGGAGAGGTGGCCAGCTTGACCGCGTTGACCAAGGTGACGCTCGCGGCAGCGGGCGTCATCACCGTCATCCTGTCGATCGTGCTGGGAACCGTCATCACCCGCGGCATCATGCGGTCGCTGGGCGGCGAGCCTGCCGACGCCGCGGCCGTGGCCGGACGTATTGCCGAAGGCAATCTCGAAGCACCGGTGCCGGTCGCGCCGAATGATCGCGGCAGCCTGATGGCGTCGCTCGAATCGATGCGGCGGCAACTGAGCGGCATCGTGTCGGAAATTCAGTCGACCGCGGAATCGATCACGACTTCGGCCGGCGAAATCGCGCAGGGGAACCTCGATCTCTCGCAGCGAACGGAAGAGCAGGCGGCGTCGCTCGAGGAAACGGCGGCCAGCATGGAGCAGTTGACCGCGACGGTTCGTCAGAATACGGAAAACGCGAAGCAGGCGAATGCGCTTGCGGGCAGCGCCTGCGAGGTCGCGATGCGCGGCGGCGAAGTGGTGAACGAGGTGGTCGACTCCATGCGCGCCATTTCGAGCAGTTCCGGCAAAGTTGCCGAAATCATTGCCGTGATCGAAGGAATTGCGTTCCAGACGAACATTCTCGCGCTGAACGCGGCAGTCGAGGCCGCGCGTGCGGGCGAGCAGGGGCGCGGGTTTGCGGTGGTGGCCGGCGAAGTTCGCACGTTGGCGCAACGCAGCGCGAATGCGGCGAAAGAAATCAAGGACCTCATCAACGGTTCGGTCGAGAGCGTGGCGCTGGGGTCCCAGCAGGTCGAACGCGCGGGCGCGACCATGTCGGACATCGTGCAGTCCGTGCGGCGAGTGACCGACATCATGAATGAAATCGCATCGGCCTCGGACGAGCAGGGAACGGGTATCGAGCAGGTCAATGTCGCCGTGGGCCAGATGGATTCGGTCACGCAGCAGAACGCGGCACTCGTCGAGCAGGCGTCGGCAGCCGCGCAGGCGATGGCGCAGCAAGCGACCACGCTGCGCGACGTGGTCGGGGTATTCAGGATCGGACGCGTCGCCGCGCGCTGAGGACTTGGCCCTCGGTGCTTCGCCGGAAGTCGATGCGAGTGGGAGCCGAGCCGCTCGCGCGGCGAAGTTTTCGTAGATCCGACGCGGCCGGTCCGCGCGGACCGGCCCTGCGCACGACGCACGGCAATCGCGCACGTCGGGGCGGGCAGTCGGACGCCGATCACCCCCCGGCGTCCGCCCCTGCCAGCCGCTTGCTCAACTGCCCTGCAAACGGATATCGCGCGACGACGCACCGACATACACCGTGCCGCGCGCGACGTAGCGCCAGCCGCTGCGCGATGCGTCCCACACGCTCTGCATCCGCGGCGGGACGGTGATGCGCACGCGCCGCGCCTCACCCGGGTTCAGGTCGATCTTCTCCCAGCCGACCAGGCGGCGCGGCGGCTCGTCCTTGTACGGCACGCCGAGGTACACCTGCGGCACGTCCGCGCCGGCCACGGGCCCGTCATTGCGCACGGTGAACGACACGCCGAGCGAGCCGTCGCGCTGCCGCGACACGGACAACCCCGAGTACGAGAAGTGCGTGTACGACAGGCCGTAGCCGAACTCGAACATCGGCTTGATGTTGTTCGCGTCGTACCAGCGATAGCCCATGTTCAGCCGTTCCGCGTAAACGGGATCGTTGTCGAATGCGCCGCCCGCTTTCCAGGACGGCGTGTCCTGGTCGCGCGCGGGGAACGTGACGGGCAGCCTGCCGGACGGGTTGACCTTGCCGAACAGCACGTTCGCGATCGCGTTGCCGCCGCCTTCGCCCGGGTACCACGCCTCGACGATCGCGGCGACGCGGTCCTTCCACGGCATCAGTACCGGATTGCCGCTCTGGACCACGACGACCGTATGCGGATTCGCGCGCGCGACGGCGTCGACGAGCGCGTCCTGGTTCGACGGATTCGCGAGGCCGAGGCTCTGCAGGTCGCCGAAGTCTTCGCCGGCCGGCTGCGCGACCACGACGATCGCGACGTCGGAGCGAGCGGCGAGCGCCGCGGCCTGGTCGATCTCCTGCTGCGTGTACGCACGGAACGGCGCCTGCTGGTCGCTGTTGCCCGCGAACGTGACCTGCGCGGCGGGCGCGAGCGCGCGAATCGCCGCGACGATCGGCACGTCGACCTTCAGCCACGGGTTGCGCCACCAGCTGCAGCCGGCCGATGCGCCGAACGCGAGGCCGCCGCAGCCCGCGAACGAACCGGTGACCGGGTCGCGCGTGTTGCCGGAGCCGCCGCCCGACAGCACGGCCGCATCGGCATGGCCGCCGATCACCGCGATCCGCGCGAGCGCGGCGGCGGCGAGCGGCAACTGGTTGCCGTCGTTCTTCAACAGGACGATCGACCGCTCGGCGGCCGCCTGCGCGAACCGGCCGGCGGCCGCGAAGTCGATCGCGCCGCCGCCCTTGGGCGGGTCGTCCATCACGCCGGTGCGGATCATCACGAACAGCTTGCGCCGCACCATGTCGTCGAGCCGCGCCGTCGACACCGAGCCGTTCGCGATCGCCTGCTTGACCGCCGCGGGCGTGAGGAACACGCTCGGCCCGACGTCTTCCTCTTCGTCGAGCCCCGCGTTGACCGCCTTCGCGGTGCTGTGCGTCGCGCCCCAGTCGGACTGCACCTGGCCCTGGAAGCCCCATTCGTTCTTCAGCACGTCGTTCAGCAGATGCGCGTTCTCGCACGCGTAGTCGCCGTTCAGCCGGTTGTAGCTGCACATCACGCTGCCGGGCTGCGCGCGTCTCGCGGCGATCTCGAACGGCAGCAGGTAGAGCTCGCGCAGCGTGCGCTCGTCGATCTGGCTGTTGCCGCCCATCCGGCCGTGTTCCTGCTCGTTGCCGGCGTAATGCTTGATGGTCGCGACGACCTTGTGCCGCTGCGTCGCGAGCGTGCGTTCGGCGAGCAGCTCGCCGGCAAGCAGCGGGTCCTCGCCGAGATACTCGAACAGCCGGCCGCCGCGCGGCTCGCGCGCGAGGTTGGCGCCGCCGCCGAGGCCCATCCCGAATCCTTGCGCGCGCAACTGGATCGCGACCTGCGTGCCGTAGTCGTACGCGAGGCGGCGATCCCAGCTCGCGGCGACGGCGAGCGTCGCCGGGAACGTCGTGCTGGCCTGCGACGTGCTGCCCGAGCCCGTCGCCGAATCGACCATGTTCAGGTCGGGGATGCCGAGGCGCGGCACGCCCTGGATGTAGCCGGCGCCGCCGCCGGGCACCTTCGACATTTCGTACTGCGAGTGAATGAAGCGGAGTTTCTCGTCGAGCGTCATCTTGCGCACGAGCAGGTCGGCGCGCTGCTGCGCGGCCGACGACGCGAACGCGTCGGCTGCACTGCCCGGTGAATCGAAATCGGCGTTGGCCGCATAGACGCTGGTGCAGAGGGTCGCTGCCAGCACGGCGGCCGGCCAGAGTTTGTCCCGCATGTTGCTCTCCATGATCGTGATGCCGGTTGTTCGGGTGAGGTCAGGAGCTGCACACGTTCGATCGATTCGCATCGAACGCCTTCGGCCGGCGATGCACGGTGATTGCGCGTCGGCACGCCACGCCGGGCGGGGAATCGTTACGGCCGGTTGGGCGCGAACGGCACCGACGACGGCGACGCGGACCGTCGAACGCTGCCGAATCGTATGTAGCGATCCTCTGCAGCGACCAATGGTATGAATGTAGTTTGACTACAGCATCGGTGTTTCTACCGATACGTACGATCTTTTTTTGACGCGGTCGTGCGGGGTCGCGAAAACGCGGTCATCGTTCCCGAGTGCCGCGATGCAGCGTCGTAACAACTACCTGCATTCCGGCGGTTGCGTCGAAAACGCTGCACATTGCCGCGCACTGAACCGGCCGCCGAAACGCCGTTGGTGCACTGCGACGAACGTAAGTGAGGTGGCTCACATACGCATCGCGCGGGACGGTATTCAATCGCGTGATGCCGCATCGCCGGGTGCGCGCCGGAGGGCGTGTTTTGAAAATGTAATGTGCCGTACCGAATGCGGCGGCATCGAATGGCCTAATCGCCGCGTGGGAGCAGGCCGAGTGCCAGGCCTGCGACGCCGATTCCGCGAGCGCGTAACGGCCAGGTGGCGCAGCACGAATCAAACAATTGCAAAGACCAAGCTCAACCCAGAGGCGCCTGCACGTCAGGTGATGCTCGACAGACACGCGCGGCCCGCTCGGGCATGCGGGTGTTTTCATATACGGGTGTATTCGTGGGAACCCAAATCGATACGCAAGGACGGAGCCGGCTACGGGGATACGGCTCAACGCGTCGCAACGTCAGTCGTTCCCGATCCGTCGAATGCGGCCGCCCGGGCATGCGTGTGCGCTGCGCGCGCACGCTGCGGCTGCGCCCGCCGATGTACGTGCAATGCTTTTCGCAGTCCGGCTGCTCGCCCCGAGGCGGAGCGCCGGCGCATCGGGCGTTCAGCGCGAGGACCGCATCATGATGCCGATTCAGTTCGACGGTTGTGTCGGCTGGCTTCACGCGGGCGATCGGTCGCATGGGATCGTGATCTGCGAGCCGCTCGGCCACGAGGCGTTGTGGCTTCACAAGCTCGTGCGCTCGCTCGCCGAGCGCCTCGCGGAGCGCGGCTTTCCGGTGCTGCGATTCCATTACCCGGCGAGCGGCGACTCGCTCGGCGACGAACACGATGCCGAACGCTTCGACCGCATGCTCGCGAGCGTCCGGCATGCGGTCGACGCACTGCGCGAGCGCGTCGCCGTCGATACGCTGTCCGTCGTCGGCATGCGCGCCGGTGCCACGTTGGCGTTGCTGGCCGCGGACGGCATTCCCGAATTGACCCGCTTCGTCGCGCTGGCGCCGGTGGTGCGCGGACGCGGCTATCTGCGCGAGCTGTCGCTCGTCGCACAAAGCTGGCTCGACAACGTATCGCCCGCGGTGCGCGACGCGGTTCGCGACGAACGGCCGCTGCGCGTGCTCGGCCATGTGTATCCCGAAGATCTCGTCGAGCGCCTGCGCAGCATCAATCTGAGCGAGTGCGTCGCAAGCGCGCGCGTGTTGCCCGCGCGCGCGTTACTCGTCGATGCGCCCTACGGCGACGGCTCCGCGCTCGCGGATGCGTTTGAGGCGCGCGGCGTGTCGGTGGAGATGCGCACCTGCGCCGACTGGGGCGGCATGATGCGCGAGCCGGTGTGGTCGCGGCTGCCCGCCGGCTTGCTCGACACGGTCGTGAACTGGATCGACGACGGCACCGACGGTGGCGTACGCGGGCCGCTACCCGGCGCCGGGCTGGGCGTGACGTTGACGGCGCAGAGCAGCGTCGAACGTATCGTCGCCGTCGAGCCGGCTCGAATGATCGGCGTGCTGTGCGAGCCGGCCGGCATGGTCCGGCGCGCTGCCGCACCGACGCTGCTGATCGCCAATACGGCGACCAATCCGCGTGTCGCCGACGGTCGCTTCGCGGTCCGGCTTGCGCGCTCGCTCGCGGCGGCGGGGATCAGCAGCCTGCGCATCGATTCGACCGGCGTCGGCGACAGCGGCCCGCGCGCGACGGACGATCAGTCGAACATTCCGTATTCGGATCAGGCGATCGCGGATGTCGTCACGGCGGCGCGCTGGCTGAACGCGCACGGGCATCGCGAGATCGTCGCGTTCGGCATCTGCTCCGGCGCGTATGCGTCGCTTCATGCGGCCGCGCGCGAGCAACTGGCCGGCGTGATCGCGGTGAATCTGCCGGCGTTCGTCTGGCCGCGCGGGCAAACGCTCGCCGATGCATTGAACAACCAGACGAATTCGATGCGCGGCTACTGGGCGTCGCTACGTTGCGGTCGCAAGCTGCGCCGGCTGCTGACCGAAGGACGCGACCTGCGGCCGGTGCTGCGTGCGATGTTCCGGTTCGCCGCGGGGGTCGCGACGGGGCCGCTCAAGCGTGTCGGCGAACATCTCGGCTGGCGGCCCGGCAAGGACACGCCGCGCGGCATGCTGCGCGACATGTCGGCGCGCGGCATCCGCACGCATCTGGTCTACGGCACTTTCGACCCGGGCGTCGACGTGCTCGTCCGCCACTTCGGTCCTGCGGCGCATGCGTTCGCGCATCTGCCGAACGTGTCCGTCGACATGAAGGACGCGCTCGATCATTCGTTGCACGGCGATGTCGCCGCGCAGTACGTCGTGACGCGCTGCGCGACGCTGCTGTCCGGCTGGGATGCGCCGGCCGAACTCGCCATGCCCGCGCAGCCCGAGCACGCACCGCTGTAGCGCGCTTACGGCACGTTCGCGCGGCATGCGGCGATCGCATCGTCGCAGCCGCCCGTACGCTTCGCGAGCCGCATCGCCGCAGCACGGCGCCTGCCGCCAACGTAACCGGACGAACAGATCGCGCGCGTCGGCGGCCGTATCCTGACGCTGTCGAATTTTCATGCGAGCCTGTTCGCAGGCGCAGCCGCGACCCCGCCCAGGAATGACAATGAAGCAAGCGTGCCGGAAACATCGGAAGTGGAAAGGCCGTCACGGCGAGCGCGCGATGCGCGCGCGCTTCGACGCGTCGGCGCACGACGCGGCCTCGCGCGCCCGGCATTGCGGCGGCCGGGGGCGAGCGTGATGCGCGTGCTGGTGATCAACGACTTCGCGCGCAAGGGCGGCGCGGAGGAGGTGTACCGGCTGTCCGCCGACGTGCTGCGCGCACGCGACGGCGTCGCAGTCGAGACGTTCGATCAGCAGGCGGTGCCCGAGCTGGCCGGCAGCGCGCGCGCGCATGCGTGGTCGCCTGCCGCCGCCCGCGCGCTCGACGCGCTGCTCGACCGGTTTCGCCCGCAACGCATCCTCGTGCACAACTACCACAACCTGTTGTCGAGCGCGATCCTGCCCGTGCTCGCGCGCTACAAGCGCCACGCAGATTGCGGCCTGTTCATGACCGCGCACGACTACCACCTGCTGTTCTACAACCCGAGCCTGCTCGTCTACTCGCGCGGCCGCGCGCAGCCGTTGTCGATCGAACGATTGCGCAGCCGCCGGCGCATCGCGATGACGGCCAGCCCGCGCGGCTTCGTCCACGACGTCGTGAAGAAGCTGCACTGGCATGCGGTCGATACGCTGTTCGATCCGCTTGGGCTGTTCGACGAGATTCTGTGTCCGAGTCCGTTCATGCGCGATCTGATCGCGCAGCGCGGTCGCGCCCGCGCGACGCTCGTGCGCAACCCGATCGATTCGACGCTGGTGCCGCGTCCGCCGAAACCGCCGCGCGGCGAGCGGCTCGATCTCGCCTTCGTCGGCCGCGTGGACTGGGACAAGGGCCTCGCGCCGTTCCTCGCGCTGATGAGCGGGCCGGCCGGCGATGCGATCGCGTCGCTGACCGTCTACGGCGACGGAACGGAGCGCGGCGAGCTGGAGCGGCAATACGCGGCGCTCGTCGAATCGGGGCGGTTGCGTTTCGCCGGCCGCGTCGACCATGCCACGCTGTTTGCCGCGCTCCCGCTCCATGACGCGCTGATCTTGCCGTCGATCTGGGCCGAGAATGCGCCGCTCGTGATCGTCGAGGCTGCGATGCTCGGCTTGCCGGCGCTCGTCCACGACATCGGCAGCCTGTCGACGTTCGGCGACGAGATCGGCCACAAGATTCTCTACCGCAACACGCCCGACGGCTTCGCGCGTGCGCTCGCCGAATTGCGCACGCATCTCGCTATCGCCGATCGTCGCTACGACTGGTCGCCTTACTCGGTCGAGTGCTACGCCGCGTCGCTGTGTGCGGTGCTCGGCATCGACGCGCACGCACCGCGCGCGTGTGCGCCTTGACGGTCGGCACACCGTTCTCTCACCGCCTGAAAGCCCGATGACCGCTGTTCGAAAAAACTTTGCGTTGTTGTTCGCGCTGCAAATCTCGACGTATGTCGTGCCGCTCGTGACGCTGCCGCTGCTGACGCGCGTGCTCGGGCCGCAGCAGTATGGGCGGCTGTCGTTCGTCCTCGCGGTCACCACGTATTTCATCAATCTGGCCAATTACAGCTTCGACCTGACGGCGACGCCGCGCGTCGCGCTCGCGAACGGCAAGCTGGAGCGCTCGCGCATCTTCTGGGCGACCGTCAGCGCGCAATGGGCGATCACGGTCGCCGGGTTCGCGGTGCTGCTCGCGTTGACGCTGCTCGTCCCGCATTTCGCGGCGGAACGCACGGCGCTGCTGATCGGGTTCGGGATGGCGGTCGGCGCGGCGCTGACGCCCGGCTGGTACTTTCAGGGCATCCAGAAGTTGAGCGTCTACAGCGTCACGGTGGTCGTGTACCGCGCATGCAGCGTCGTCGCGTTCTTCGCCTGGGTGCGCACGCCGGACGATCTGCTGCACGCGGTCGCGATCAATGCGGCGGTGCCGGTGCTGTGCGGCGTGACGTTGCTCGCGTACCTGTTCCTGCGGCGCGAGGTCGACAGCGTGCGCGTCGGCGTGGCCGATATCGCCGCCGCGCTGAAAGGCGGCTCGCAGGTGTTTCTCGCATCGACGTCGATCTCGTTCTACGCGTCGACCAACACCGTGTTGCTGAGCATCGTCTCGGGCAGTGTCGCGGCCGGCTATTTTGCCGCCGGCGACAAGCTGATCCGCGCCGCGGTCGGGCTGCTGCAACCGCTGAGGGCCGCCACCTATCCGCACGTCACGTACTTGATGCACCACGCGCGCGACGACGCGTTCGCGTTCCTGCGCAAGCTGATCGTGCTGCAGGGCGCGCTGGTGCTGGCGATGTCGGCGACGATCTACGTATGCGCGCCGTTCGTCGTCAGGATGCTGTACGGCGATGCGTTCGCGCCGACGGTCGGCGTGCTGCGCTGCCTCGCGCTGGTGCCGTTCATGGCCTGCATGACCGACCTGTTCGGCGTTCAGACGATGCTGCCGATGGGCATGAAGCGCACTTTCAGCATCATCCTGATTTCGTCCGGCGCGCTGAACGTGACGCTGCTGCCGCCGCTCGCGATGCTGTTCGCGGAACGCGGTGCGGCCATCGCGGTGCTGATCGCCGAATCGGCCGTGGCGGTCGCGCTCGCATACGTGCTGTGCCGCGAACGCGTGGGCCTGCTGAACCTGTCGGCGCGTTCGGGATGACGCGATCATGCGCGGGGTGGGGTGGTAGGGAGAGCGGTGAGGGTGTGACGCGCCGGATCTCCACGCGGCCTCGGTGCTGCGCCGGAAAGGCGGCGCGCACTGCCGCCGCCTTCCCGCGAACCGCCGCCTACTTCGTGATGAGCGCGCCGGTCAACCCGGCGCTGATGGCCGGCAGCAGCAGGTTCAGCACGCGGCTCGCGCGGACCAGTCCGGTATTGTCGACGTAGACGATGTCCTTCGACGCGAGCGGAAACTGGTTCGCGAGCAGCATCGAAACGGGTGATTCGAGGTCGAGGTGATAGATGACCGGCGGGCTGTCGGCATCCTTGCGCAGCACGAATACCTGTCCGGCGTTCGACGTCTGCTGATTCAACTGGCCGGCCTCGGACAGCGCCGCGCTCAACGTGAGCGTGCCGTCGCGCTGCGGCGGCACGGCCAGCGGCTTGTTCACTTCGCCCATCACGTACACGGGATTGTCGTCGCGCGCGGCCACGTGCAGCAGGTCGCCCGGCTGCAGCATGATCGCGGCGGGGCTGCGGCCGGTCTTCGTCATCTGCGCGACGTTGACCGGATAAATCGTGTCGTTGCGCGTGATCGTCACGCGGCTCTGGTCGGCGCTCGGCGCAAAGCCGCCCGCGCGATTGACGGCTTCGACGAGCGTCATCGGGATGTCGTTGATCGCCTGCGAGCCCGGCGCGCGCACTTCGCCGTCCACATAGATCTGCTCCGCGCGGAACGACGCGACGCGCACGGTCACCTGCGGCTTGATGAACACCTTGCGGAGTTCGGCGTCGAGCTCGCGCTGCACCTGCGCGGCCGTCTTGCCGGCCGCGTGAATCGGCTGCGGCACGAAGGGAAACTGCACGTTGCCGTCGCTGTCGACGACGAAGCCGGGCGCTGCGTCAGACGGCCTGGTATTCGGCGTCGGCTGGCCGACCGCGGCCGCGAATTCGGGGTGATCCCAGACGGTGATCTGCAGCACGTCGCCGGGGCCGAGCTTGTAGCCGCTCGGCTTGCCGAGCAGATTGCCGGGGATCGGCGCGGCGGTATGACCTTTCTGGGCCGCATGGATCTGGCCGATCAGCGTCAGATCGATCTGCTTGACCGCGACCTTCATGTCGCTCGTCACGTCGCCGTTGTCGGCCGTCGTGACCGGCAACGCGGCCGGCGCGATCATGTGCTGGCCCGGCGCCATTGCGCAGGCGGACAGCAGCGCGGCAAGCGCCACGGCGAGCGCGACGCGCGTCTGTCGCAGCGGCGCATCGTTGCGCGTCGGCGCGAGCGTATCGGATAGCGAGTGGTTGTTCATGTCGTCATTCGCGATGGTAGACAGAAGAGCATTGCGCGACGTCTCTCAAGTGCTGCGTCGCTTCGGTTCGAAGCGACGCAGCACGGACGCCGACGCGACACGATGTTGCCCGGCGCGCGATCGGCCATTCGGCTTGCCGGCCGGCCATGACCCGGATTCGAATCAAGCGGGCGATTGCACGTCGTTTGATAAAGACCGTTAAATCGAGGTGAAGCGACGGACGAACGAGATGGAATCGCGCGCTCGTGAAACGGCACCGGTTCTTGATGTCATCGCTTGCGCGCACGTTTAACAACAGGCCACCCAACATAGCATGAGACCGGTCGGCGACCCAGTGGTCGGCGCACTGAGTGGCCATTAATGTAAGCCATCGCACTTAGTGGGCGGCGGGTTTAACGCATAGTGGCTCGGGTAAACAGAATCAATGGCGTTTCGTGGGCGGTGGCCGGCGCGTGCATGCTTCGCCGGCCCGCCATCCGGTGCGGCGCAGGCGCGCCGGCGGGCCGTGCCCGGACGAGCCGCGCGGCACGGACGGCCATGCGCGTACCGTCGCCACCCGCCTGTGTGGGCAGCAATTTGGGAGCATATGCATGACATTGGATAGAGCCGCATCTAATGAATACCGGGACGGAGCGGGCAGTATTTCCCGCGACGCGCCGCGGTTTGCGCTGACCGAATTGCTGGAGAACGTGCTCGATTATCGTTATGCATTTATTTCGGTCTTTCTGGGCTGTTTTTTATTGGCATTGATTTATGCCGTTTCGGCTGCGCCGGTTTACTCCGTCGATACGCTGATTCAGGTTCAGGAAAACAAACATAGCGCGTTGGGCGCGCTTTCCGAAATATCGAACGCACTCGACATTCAGAACTCTGCGGTAATCGGCGAAATCGACGTCGCGCGTTCGCGCACGGTCGTCACGCAAGCCATCGAAGAAACTGTCGCGCAGGCCGAGGCGACCGTCGGCAACCGGATTCCGCTCGTCGGCGGGTTCGTCGAATCGGTGTTGCCGAAGGACGCGGACGGGCTCGTCATCGCGCCGTTCAGTACGCCGTTCTTCGCCTGGGGCGGTGAGCGCATCGAATTCCACAGGTTCGACGTACCGGAATCGCAGATCGACAAGAAGCTGGAGCTCGATTATCTGGCCGGCAACCGGTTCTCGCTGAAGGACAGCGACGGACAGGAAGTGCTGAAGGGCGTAATCGGCAAGCCGAGCGAAGCGAACGGCTATCGCGTCGACATCGCGCGCATCGTCGCGCGCGCCGGTACGGAATTCCGCGTACGGCGGGTGACGACAGCCGAGCGCCTCGATTCGGTCCTGACGAAGCTGGCGGGCGCGGAAACGAAGCGGCAGTCGGGGGTCATGCAGCTCAGCCTCGAAAGCCGTGACCCGGTGTCCGCCGCGCGGCTGCTCAATGCGATCGCCGCCGCTTATCTCGACGTGAACGCAAGGCGGCGTTCCGAGGACGCCGAGCACAGCCTCGCGTTCCTCGAGACGCAACTGCCGGTGGTGAAGGCCCGCCTGGAGCAGGCGGAGCAGGCGCTGAATTCGTTTCGCAACGCGCAGGGCTCGATCGATTCGCAGGGCGACGTGAGGTTGCTGATCGATCAACTGGCGCTCGTCGACAAGGCGCGGCTCGAGGCCAAGCTCGAGTATCAGGACTTGTCGTCGAAGTACGTGGCCGGGCAGCCTCAGCTGACCGCCGTCGTCAACAAGCTGAAGACGCTCGATCAGCAGTCGGCCGAGTTGAAAGACAAGGTCGCGCATCTGCCTTCTCAGCAGCAGACCTATCTGCGGCTCGCCCGCGATGTCGAGGTCAACAACCAGCTGTACGTGGGCTTGCTGAACAACACCCAGCAGCTGCAGATCGCGAAAGCAGGCACGGTCGGCAATGCGTCGATCGTCGACAAGGCGGTTCCGACCGACAAGCCGATTCGCCCGAAGCGGATGCTCGTGCTCGCACTGGGCGCCGCGGTGGGCCTGATCCTGGGCGCCGCGGCCGCGCAAGGCTACGCGTGGTTCTTCCGGCGCGTGCGCGATCCGAAGCATCTCGAGGCGGCGGTCGGCGTCCCGATGCTCGGCATACTGCCGTCGTTGCCGCAGCCGGTCGATGGCGATGCACTCGGTCGCCCGGCGTCGGTCGCCGTCAGGGACGACCCCGACACGCCGCTCGCCGAAGCGCTCGCCAATCTCGCGTTGCTGCTGCGTTGCAAGACGGGCGTCGAGCACGGCCGCTCGAAGACGGTGCTGATCACGTCCCCGGAGCCGGGGCAGGGCAAGTCGATGATCGCCGCGAACCTGGCGTGCCTGTTCGCGGAAGACGGCCTCAAGACGTTGCTGCTGCGCGCCGACGCGCGGCAATCCGGCATCGAGCACGCGCTGCGGGTGAAGGCGGACCGAGGCTTGTCGGACGTACTGAAGCAATCGCTGGATCCCGAGCGGGCGATTCGCCGCGTCGACGAGAACCTCGACGTGCTGCCGGCCGGAACCCACGCGCAGCCCGCGCGCAATTTGTACGGCGCCGACAAGCTCGACGCGCTGCTCGCACGACTGCGCAGTCAATACGACATGATCGTCGTCGACGCGCCGCTGACCCGTCCGGCCGCCAACGTCGCCATGTTGGCGCGGTTCGCCGACATCACGCTGATGGTCGCGCGGCAGGGCTCGATCGGCAGCGCCGACGTTGCGGAAGCGGTCGAGAACCTGCAACGGATCGGCGCGAAGGTCGACGGCCTCGTATTCAACGGTTTCGATCCTTCGCCGCTTCGCTACGGTTATTACGCGAACGCGTATCGCGATGCGAAGGGGCCGCGCGCGCAGCCGGACCGTCGCGACGTTGCGGCCGAGACGTTCCTGTTCAGGGCATGGACGCGCGTAAGAAAGGAACTGCTCGGCAAGGCTGCGTGACGGCGATCGCCACGGAGCGTGACACATGACCGATCGCAACGGGATGGACCGCGCGCGGCAGCCGGGCGCGCCTTACCGGCCGCAACGCGCGGCGCCGACGGTCGAACGCAACTTCGGGTTGCAGCAGCATGAATCAGCATGAGCCATGCATGAGCCAGCATGAATAGAACCACGGGAACGATGGGCGGCGGCCGCGGCGTCGCTTCTGCGAGCGGCGTGATGTTGCTGACGCTGTTCGCGCTCGCGCTGCTGTTCAATGCGGCGATGCCGGCGCTCGGCCTGAAAGAATCGAGCGCGCTGTGCACGCTGCTGTTGGCGACGGCGGCGCTGGTCGGCCTGGTCAGGTCGCGGCCGGTGTTCGCGGTGTCGATGCTGTACGTGCTCGCGATCGGCATGACCGCGTTCCTCGCCGGCGTGGGGCTCGAGAACGGCGGCTATCTGACGGAAACGGACGTGATCGGCGACACGACCGGCGCGTTCAGCCGGCTGCTGTCGTTCTATGTGATTTTCGTGGTCTGTGCGCTCGTTGCGTTCGACCGGTTCCTGGACGAGCGTCCGGTGCGCGTACCGATCAAGGCGCGGATCACGTTGCAGCCGCACAGCATCGCGATCGGATTCGTGCTCGCGTCGACGATCATCGCGATCGGCGTGCTCGCCGGGCTGACGTCCGGGTTCTCGCTGTTTTCCGGCATCAACCGCTATGCGCTGCGCAACGACTCGTCGAACGGGACGATGTTCAACCTGTTCCTGAACAACCAGTCGTTCATGGGCTTCCTGCTGGGCACGATCGCGACTAGCCCCGACAAGCGCATCCGGGCGGCCGCGATCCTGACGATGGCGGTCGATCTCGCGCTCAACGTGATGCACGGCGAGCAGTTCATGGCCGTGCTGCACATCGGGCTGTGCTCGCTCGCGCCGTTCATCGCGATCCATGCGATGAACGGCAAGCCGGTCGTGCGTTATCTGGGCATCGGCGCGGGCCTCGCGCTGTTGCTCGGCGCCGTGTCGATCATCTACTCGTATCGCGGTCAAGGGCTGGAAGTGGCTGACATGCTGTCGTCGCGCTTCCTGCTGCAAGGGCAGCCGTGGTACGTGGTCGACAACGACGCCCATATGTTCACCGCGCCACGGCTCGGCGGCACCGATGCGTTCTGGCGTTTCGTGAGTTCGCTGCGCTCGTGGACCATGCCGACCTTCTTCGACGAATCCGAGCCGAGCGGCTTGCGCGATCTGATGATGTCGTACACCGAGCCGAGCGTGCTGCGCGCGTACATGTTCGACGACGTCACGTTCACGATGGGGAACATGGCCGTGCCCGTGTACTGGTTCGGCTATGCGGGCGGCGCGCTGTTCGTCGCGATGACGGGGCTGGTGTATGGCGCGCTCGGCGCGCTGCAGATCCTCGTCGCGATGCGCGGCGGCGTCGTGATGCTGTGGCTCATCGCCAAGGTGTTCTCCTATGCGACGTTCGCGGTTCAGCAGGGCGAGTACTGGATGATGTTCGGCTCGCGCACGGCGTTTTACGCGTTGCTCGCGCTGATCTGGTGGTATTGCGTCGACGCGAGACATGCGCACGCCAGGTGAAGCACGGCGGGCGATGCCGGACGTCGCCGCCGCGCTCGTGTCGTCGTCGTCGCCACGCGGCGTGGCGCGACGAAGTTTTCAAAGCACGCTCGGCCGTGGCACGCAGGTGATCCGCCTGCGAACGGGGCGGGCGATTCCGTCTGCGTTGTCGGTGATCGGCGCCGGATGTTCCGATTCCCGTACGGGCAGCCCCGTGTGTTGAGCCGTCACCATTCCAGTCATGTCAACAGCGAAAGATCCGGAGCGATTTCAGCATATCGACGCGATGCGCGCGATTGCGGTGATCCTCGTCATATGGACGCATTACGCGGAGCGGTTCGTCGAGCTGGCCGGCTCGCAGCGGGCGCTCGACGCGCTGCAGCGGTCGGTGAACTTCGGCCGGATCGGCGTCGTGATCTTCTTCGCGATCAGCGGCATGCTGATTCCGACCAGCCTGCACGGCGACCTCGGCCCGGGCACGAAGCGGTTCGTCATTCGGCGCTTCTTCCGGCTGTATCCCGCGTATTGGCTCGCATTGCCGGCCGGCTACTTCGTTCACTGGGTACTGTTCGACAAGACCATGGACGCGCACGGGATGCTGGCGAACGTGACGATGATCCCGGCTGCGTTCGGCGCGAGCCTGATCCTGCCGCATGGCTGGACGCTCGAGACCGAGCTGTATTTCTATGTCGTGTGCCTGCTTCTGTTCTGGTGCGGCTGGCTGCATCGGATGCTGCATTTGTGTGTCGTCACGGTCGCGCTGTGTGCGCTGTTCGCGTCGACGGTCGCGCTGCACGTGTTCCCGGCGGAGATGCTCAGTCAGTACAAGACGATGCCGTATCACCTCGGCATCATGTTCTGGGGCGCCTGTTTCCGCCAGGCCTATGACGCTCCGTCGAAACTGCTGCGTCTGCGGCTGGCCGCAAGCGGGCCGTTGTCCCGGCTGTCGATGACGTACCGGGCGGCGCTCGCGTACGTGACGATAGCGGTGGTCGGCGTCGCGCTCGCGGGCGCGATCGACGACTGGCGGCATCACAACGCGTTTCATCTGCCGATCTCGCTCGCATACATGATCGGCATCGCGGCGTTCGCGATGCTGGCGACTGTGCTCAAACTGCGCAACCGTCCGCTCGCGTGGATCGGCAAGATCAGTTACTCGGTCTATCTGTTGCACAGCCTTCCGCTGTTTGCGGCGTTCTGGTTGTGCCAGCGCTTTCATCTGGTCGGATGGCCGCTCGGCGTTTACATGATCGTGCCGCTGCTGCCGTTGATTCCGTTGTCGTGGGCCGGTTACCTGCTGTGCGAAGCGCCGTTCGTGAAGCTCGCGCATGCACTCACGTCGCGGCGCGCGAGCGGTGTGCTCGCGACCGGCGAAGCGAATGGCTGAGCGGATCGAATGGCGGATTCGTTGAGGCGTCGGTTGAGCGGCGCTCGATCGTCTCGCCGACCGCCACGCGCGGCCGCTATGGAGAAACGTTTCGATATGCGCAGACCGGGATGCTTGTCTCGCGTGCTGGCCGGCATGACGCTGGCCGGCGCGCTCGGTGCACCGGCGCACGCGGACGATGTGTCGCGCGCGCCGGCACGCAGCGCGCGTCCCGCCGACAGCGCCAACGTTTACGTTCGTCCCGCGCCGAATGCGACCGACCAGGCGGACGAGCTGCAACGCGCGCTGGACGCGCTGCGGCCCGGTCAGCGATTGACGTTCGTGCCGGGGCGTTATGTCGTCGGCCGTTCGCTCGTCGTGCGGCAGCCGCACGTCCTGGTATCGGGTTACGGCGCGACGCTGAGCGCAACCGATGCCGCCGATCAGACGATCGAGCTGCGCGGCGACGGCACGACGCTCGCCGGCTTCCGCCTGAGCGGAACGGGCGCGACGCGCCTCGATACACCGGCGTCGACCAAGGTCGAAGTCACCGGGCGCGACGTGCAGGTGCTCGACAACGTGATCGACGGCGGCGCCAGCGCGGGCATCTTCGTGTTCGGCGGCGCGGACGTCGCGATCGTCGACAATCGCGTACTGTCCACGCTCGCGGACGGCATCCACATCACGCACGGCGCGCGCAACGTGCTGGTGCGGCACAACGTCGTGCGCGACACCGGCGACGACATGATCGCCGTGGTCAGCTACGCCGCCGACGGCGCGTTGAGCCGCAACGTGCTCATCACCGGCAACGTCCTTGAAGGCAACGCCTGGGGCCGCGGGATCACGGTGGTCGGCGGCGCCGACGTGACGATCTCGGACAACGTCGTGCACGACGTGCAGGTGAGCGCCGGCATCCTCGTCGCGCAGGAGGACAGTTACCACACCTATGGCGCGTCCAACGTCCGCATCGAGCGCAACGTGATCGCATCGATCCAGACCGCGAGCGGGCGCAGCGATCCGCGGCCGCTCACGCAGCAGGCGGCGATCGACGTCAGCACGTGGTCGGGCACGGTGACGCGCGTGGCCGTGATCGGCAACCGCGTGTCGCACGCGCGGTTCGACGGCATTCGGCTGTGGGGCAACGTGTCGGGTGTTCAGCTTGCCGACAACCGCTTGTCGGAGATCGGCGGGATGCCGGTGCGGGTCGGTCCGGGACGCGATTGCACGGCCGCCGACGCGACGGCCGCACCGTGTGCGGGCGCACTGCGATCACGAGCGATCGCGCCTGACGTGGTTGGCGCGAACGTCGCGCTGCTGCCGCATGTGCGCACAGTCGCCAAGCGCAACTGACGGCGGCAAGCACGGGTCGAGCGCCAGCGCGTAAGCACCGCTCGACCGCGCGCCGCTCACGGCGCGCGGTATCGCCGCCGCGCTATGCCTGCTCCGCAGGCAGCGCGTCGACCGGCCGGCCGTACTGATCGTCGAACCGCACGATATCGTCCTCGCCGAGATAGTCGCCCGATTGCACCTCGATGATCTCGAGCGGAATCCTGCCGGGATTCTCCAGGCGATGCACTTCGCCGACTGCGATGTACGTCGATTCGTTCTCGCTGAGCAGAAACGTCTCGCTGCCGCGCGTGACGCGTGCGGTGCCGCGCACGACGATCCAGTGTTCGGCGCGGTGATAGTGCATCTGCAGCGACAGGCGCTTGCCCGGCTCGACGACGATCCGCTTCACCTGGAACCGTTCGCCGAGGTCGATCGAATCGTAGTGTCCCCACGGCCGCTGCACCTTGCGGTGCTCGATCGCCTGCGGCCGCCGGTCGTTCTTCAGCCGCGCGACGATGTTCTTCACGCGCTGCACGTCGTGCTTGTTCGCGACCAGCACGGCGTCGGGCGTTTCGATCACGACCACGTCCCTCATGCCGACGCACGCGACGAGCCGCCCTTCGGAGCGCACGAAACTGTCCTGCGTGTCCTCGAACACGATCGGGCCGCGCGCGACGTTGCCGTGATCGTCCTTCGGCATGATTTCCCAGATCGCGTCCCAGGTGCCGACGTCCGACCAGCCGGCCGCGAGCGGCACGACGATCCCTTCGATGCCGAGCTCGCCGTGTTCGGGCAAGCGCTCCATGACCGCATAGTCGATCGAATCGGACGGGCATGCGTCGAACGCGGCCGCATCGATCCGGAAGAACGGATCTTCGGCGATACCCGCGCGCCATGCCGCCTCGCAAGACGCATGAATCGCGGGCGCGAGCGCGCGGATCGCCTTCAACCAGACCGACGCGCGCAACACGAAGATGCCGCTGTTCCACCAGTAATCGCCCGATTGCAGATAGCGCTCGGCGAGCGCCTCGTCGGGCTTCTCGACGAAACGCCCGATCGAATAGCCGCCCTGGCTACCGTGGCAGCCGTTGCGCGGCGCGCCGACCTGGATGTAGCCGTAGCCCGTTTCCGCGCGGCGCGGCAACACGCCGAGCGTGACGATCGCGCCTTCCTCTGCGTAACGCGCCGCGCGTGCGATCGCGTCCTGGAACGCGCCGACGTCGACGATCACGTGATCGGCCGGCATCACCGCGAGCACCGGATCGTCCGCGAACGCGCTCGCGTCGAGCGCGGCGAGCGTGAGCGCGGGCGCCGTGTTGCGCGGCGCCGGCTCGAGCAGGATGCGCGCCGGCGCGGCACGGTCGGTCACCTGCGCAGCGCTGAGCGTCCGATGCTGTTCGCTACAGACGAGCAGCAGCGTGTCGTCGAGCGACGCGTTCGCGATGCCGTTCAGGCGACGCGCGGTCGCCGACAGCGGCGATTCGTTCGACGTCAGCTCGATCAGCTGCTTCGGAAACTGCTCGCGCGACAGCGGCCAGAGGCGCGTGCCGGAGCCGCCGGCGAGGATCACGGGAAGGATGCGCGGCAGCGCGGGATCGGGGACTTGGCGAAGGGTGCGGATCATCGGTTGGCTCCGGAATCGGCGGCCAGTCGGCCATGAGCGCGGCCGTCGGCGCGCGCCTCTTCGTTGCGGTCGCGCTGCACCGACACCGCGCGAGACAGCAGCTGACGCAGCGCGCCGGCAGCGCGTTGCGCCGGGCGGATCATGCCGACGAACGGCGCGCCCTGATGGAGAAACGGACCGTAAGCCTTGCGGAATCCGAACTGCTTGTAGAACGCCTGCCGCGCGGCGGGCACGTGCGTGCGCAGCGCGGCATCGGGCCACGCGGCGTGCGCGGCGGTCAGCGCGCGTTCGAGCAGATGCTCGAGCGTATCGTCGTCGCGACACGCCTCGCTCGTCAGCACCTTGTCGATCACGACGTCGGGATCGATGTCGTCGCCGGGCAGGATGCGCGCGTAGGCCGCGACTTCGGCCGCGTCGCCGTGGCGCTGCGTCGCGTAGACGTGCAGTGCGCCGGCGTCCTTGCCGTCGATGTCCAGATGCGTATGCGCATCCTCGACCACCAGCACGGCGTTGCGCGCGCGCAGGATTGCGTAGAGATCGACGGCGCTCAGATGTTCGAATTCACAACAATGCCATTCCATGATGCGGTCCTCGCGTGAAGCATTCAACACGCAGTGCCGCACGGGCCGTGCGGCGCGTGCGGTGCGGCAACGTCGATGATCCGGATGCGCCGTATGCCGGTCTGTTCGAAAGCGTACTGACGCTACGTATACGTGCAGGAGCGCGCAGCGCGAACGGCGCAGTGTGCGGCAGCACACATCGGCCGCGCTGCTCCCTTCGGATAATTGCTGCAGACGGCCGGCGCACGAACCGTGTGGCCGGCTCATGGCGAACGTGAAGGAAGAACCAGGGGCCGCACTTGAAGATAGCGATCGTTCACGACTGGCTGGTGTCGCCCGGCGGCGCCGAGCGCGTGCTGGCACATATGATCGACTGCTTTCCGCAGGCCGACCTCTATAGCCTCGTCGACTTCCTCGACGATCGCGAGTGCCTGCGCGGCCGCGCGGTACGCACGTCGTTCATCCAGAAGCTGCCGTTCGCGCGCACGCGCTATCGCAGCTATCTGCCGTTGTTTCCGCTGGCGATCGAACAGTTCGACCTGTCTGACTACGACGTCGTGCTGTCGAGCTCGTATGCGGTCGCGAAGGGCGTGCTGAGCGGCCCCGACCAGTTCCATGCGAGCTACGTGCATTCGCCGGTGCGCTACGCGTGGGATCTGCAGCATCAGTATCTGAACGAAGCCGGCCTCGCGCACGGCGCGAAGTCGGCGCTCGCGCGCGCGTTGCTGCACTACATCCGCAACTGGGATGCGCGCTCGGCGAACGGCGTCGATCGCGTGGCCGCGAATTCGCGCTTCATCGCGCGGCGCATCCGCAAGACCTATCGGCGTGACGCGACGGTGATCTATCCACCGGTCGACGTCGAGCATCTCGCGTTGCGCACCGACAAGGAGGCGTTCTACCTGACCGCGTCGCGGCTGGTGCCGTACAAGCGGATCGACCTGATCGTCGAGGCGTTTTCGCGGACGCCGGAGCGGCGTCTCGTGGTGATCGGCGACGGGCCGGAGATGGCGAAGATCCGCGCACTGGCCGGCCCGAACGTCACGCTGCTCGGCTATCAGCCGTTCGACGTGCTGCACGACCACCTGCAGCGCGCGCGCGCCTTCGTGTTCGCGGCCGAAGAGGATTTCGGCATCTCGCCGGTCGAGGCGCAGGCCTGCGGCACGCCCGTGATCGCATACGGCAAGGGCGGCGTGCGCGAGTCGGTGCGCGCGTGGCCGGGCGCGGGCGCTACCGGCCTGTTCTTTCGCACGCAGTCGGTCGACGCGCTGCTCGACGCGCTCGCGCGCTTCGAGGCGCTGCCGCGCGGCTCGATCAGCCCGCACGCATGTCGCGCGAATGCGGAGCTGTTCGGCGCGGCGCGCTTCCGGCGCGAGCTGACGCGCTTCGTGCTGGACGGCCATGCCGCGTTGCTGGACGAGATGGCCGGCGCTCCCGGCCTTGCCGATCTGGCCCAGCACGACGACGTGGCGGTCGACGGCCTCGCGCGCGACGGGCAGGCTGGGCGGCCCGCGGCGCTGGGGAGGGTCTGAGCGGCCGGGCGGCGGAGGCGATACGACGTGTAACAGTCGTGCGCGCTGCGCGCCGCCTGGCCTCGAAGCGGCGGCCCGGCCACGCCGGCAATTATGTGACGTGAGGGCGATGGTGGCGGTCGTTCTTGGGTATTTCGACAAAAATCGCGGATAATCCGCGGCGCGTAGGTTGCGAAAATGTGGTATTCGCCACTAAACCTCTCGATTGTTCATGGATAATCAAAACTGGTGATCGAAAGTCGGCTGGAGGCGGCGTGCCGGCGCGGTTACCGCCGGATTCAGCATTATCTTTTGGTAACACGACCGTCCGGCGACCGGGTGTAAATTCGGGGCGGATGCAACGAGGCGGCCAGTCCGGGAGCGATATGGCGGCCGGCGGTTCGGTATCGAGCACGGCTGTCGTGTACGACTCGACGCGACTGCAAGCGGAAATTCCGTTTACCGGCGTGCCCATTGGTAATGGCGCGTCGCATGTAAGCCGGGACGTCGTGGCTTCGCGGCCGCACGTTCCTCTTCAAGTTCGATGAAAACGAGGCCGGATGACATTCGGCTCGACCTCCGGGGGTTCTCGCCGTGTGCAGTTTCGATCTTCGCCAAGGCTGCGGCAACGCAGCGCGGACCGGTGGCTATGCGCCGCCGCCCGGAGCGCACGCGAACGATTCGCGGAGAGGAGAAAGTGATGGTGCGCTATGAATATCCCAATAACGCGCGATAAAAGTGCCGGCGAAGGGAGGGCCAACGGGCAGCGTCCGCTGATCTACTGGACCCAGTCGCCGTCCGTCATGCTTCGCAAGGAACTGACGCGGCGCAACTGGAAGGTCACGGTAGTCGCGAACGCGAGCCAGTTGCGCGACACCTCCGGCGAAATCACCTGCGGCATCCTCGACCTGAGCGGCGGCCATGCCGACGCGATCGGCAGCATCGCGTCCACCTGTGCGTCGATGCGCGGCGTCGTGTGGGTCGCGCTCGTCGAGACCGGCCAGACGGCGTCGGCGAACGTGCGCGCGCTGTTGCGCGACTATTGCTTCGACTACATCACGTTGCCCGCGTCGCACCAAAGGATCGCGGATACCGTCGGCCATGCGTACGGCATGGAATGTCTGTTCGCGCGCGATCGTGAGCGGCTCGAATCGCAGGAAAACGGGATCGTCGGCACCTGCAGCGCGATGCTGAGGCTGTTCGACACGGTGCGGCGTTTCGCGCGCACCGACGCACCGGTGTTCGTGTTCGGCGAGACCGGCACCGGCAAGGAGCTGACGGCGGTCGCGATCCATCGTCATTCGGAACGCCGCAACGGCCCGTTCGTCGCGGTCAATTGCGGCGCGATTCCGCCGCACCTGTTGCAGTCGGAGCTGTTCGGCTATGAGCGCGGCGCGTTTACCGGCGCGAACGCGCGCAAGGTCGGCTACGTCGAAGCTGCGAACGGCGGCACGCTACTGCTCGACGAAATCGGCGACCTGCCGCACGAGAGCCAGGCCAGCCTGCTGCGATTCCTGCAGGAGCGCTCGATTCATCGGCTCGGCGGCAGCGATCCGGTGCCGGTCGACGTCCGCATCGTGTCCGCGACGCACGTCGACCTGCGCGAAGCGATGGAGGAAGGGCGGTTCCGCGCGGATCTGTTTCATCGCCTCTGCGTGATGCGGATCGACCAGCCGCCGCTGCGCGCGCGCGGCAAGGACATCGAGCTGCTCGCGCATCACATGCTCGAGCGCTTTCGCAGCGACGCGCGCCATCGCGTGCGCGGCTTCTCGAGCGATGCGATCACCGCGCTCTACAAGCATGACTGGCCCGGCAACGTCCGCGAGCTGATCAACCGCGTGAGACGCGCGGTCGTGATGACGGAAGGCCGTTTGATCACCGCGCACGATCTCGAGCTCGAATATTGCCTCGATGCGGCGTCGCCGTCCGTGGCCGACATCCGCAAGTCGATCGAGCGCGAAGCGATCGAAACCGCGCTGCTGCGCACGCGGGGGCGCGTCGCCGCGTCCGCGCGGGAGCTCGGCGTGTCGCGCGCGACGCTGTATCGCTGGATGGAAGCGTACGGCATCGAGCGGCCGCGCGGCACGGGCTCGTCCGACTGACGCGCGACGGCCGCCGCTGCAGCGGGCGGTTCATTTCTCTCGGCGTCAGACGGCCAACGCTGCGCGTACCGTTCGCGCGGCGTTGACCGCGCGAATGTCGACGCTCGGCGGCGCGTCGTCGATGCGCGGTGTGCCGATAGGTTGCGGGATCAGCGCGACGCGCGCGGTCGCGCCGGGCGCGAGATGGAACCAGTCGTCGAGCGGCATGAAGCCCGGTGCATCGATCTGCACGTGACGCGCGACGTGGCGCGTGTCGATGTCGACGTGCCACGCGTCGCCGGCGCGCGACACGCGCGCTTCGATGCCCGGATCGCGTCGCGCGAACACGGCCGGATGCGTGCGCGACGGAAAGTGGAACGCCTGCGACAGCAGCGCGCCGTCGTCGCCGCGCAGCGACGCGACGACGGTGTCGTGCTCGCACGGTCCGAAGCGATACGCGTAGGTCCAGTCGAAGAAGCGCCCGAGCAATTCGGCCGAGCCGAGCCGCACCGCATCGTGCGCGGCGAGTCGAACCTGCCCGCCGCAGCGCGCGACCGGCGTGCGGCCGTCGCGCAACGCCACCAGCTCGACGCTCGCCGTCAGCGGCGCCGGGCGTTCGTTGATCACATGCACGTCGAGGCCGTTCAGTCCTTCGTCGACCACGACGATCTGCACCGGCTGCAGCACCTGGCGCAGTGCATACCATCCCGATTTCGGCAGATGCGCGGCATCGAGCAAGCCCCATCCGGCGCCCGGCATCACGTCCTGGAACTGCCACACGAGCGCGCCCGCGCAGCGCGAGCCGCTGCGTCGCCACTCGGAGAACGTCTCGCGCATCACGTCGGCGATCACCGCGCGCGACAGTTCGAAGTAGCGCGCCGGGTCTTCGCGCCGCAGGCGCTCGGGCGCCACGTCGTACAGCGTGCGCAGATAGTGGTCGCGGACGTCGTCGAAGTCCCACGACGCGCCGGGATCGCGCGGGACGGCCGCCTTCCATCGCGGTTCGTGCGGATGCGGCCGGCCGATGCGCTCCAGCGTCGCATCGCACGGCACGTTCGCGAAGGCGAGGCATTCGCTCGCGAACCGCACGTCGGCGCGCCGCGCATCGTCGAGCGGGCGCAGGTACGCGCCGACGCCGTAGTAGTGCGACACGCGCTCGCGCGGCACGAACGGCAGGACGCCGCCGTCGGGCGAATCGGAGACGTACGGTACGTCGGGCCGCCATGCCGCGGCGCGGGCGGCGAGACGCTCGGCCGTCAATTCGACGGCGCGTTGTTTCGGGCCGAGCCCCGACATCGCCGCCTGTTGCGCGATCTCGCTGCCGCCGCACAGCACCGCAAGCGACGGCGATGCGCGGCGCCGCGCGAGGAACTGGTCGGCTTCCGCGTCGACGGCGTCGGCGAACGCGCGATCGTCGAGCGCGTAGTCGAAGTTCGCGAACATGAAGTCCTGCCAGACCATCAGCCCGAGCCGGTCGCACCAGGCGTGAAAGGCGTCGGCTTCGTAGGTCATCGTGCCGCCGACCCGAATCATGTTGAAGCCCGCGTCGCGCGCGAGGCCGAGCAGGCGCGCGTAGGTCGCATCGTCCGCATGCAGCGCGAGCGGCGCCGCGCTGCTCCAGCATGCGCCGCGCGCGAACACGGGCGTGCCGTTCACGCGCAGCCCGAAGCCGTTGCCGTCGTCGCCCGCGTGCTGCTCGATCGTGCGAAACCCGGTTGCACCGAGCACGATGCGCTCGGCGCCGACATGCAGCGCGATGTCGTACAGCACCGGTTCGCCGTGCGTGTGCGGCCACCAGAGCCGCACGTTCGGCACGGCGACGGTCGCAAGCAGCCGGTCGGCGCCGGCGCGTTCGAGCGTCGCGTGGTGCTCGCCGCAGGACAGCCTGGCCGCGAACGCGTCGGGCAGCGGTGCGGCGAACGTGAGCTCGGCGTCGAGCCAGCCGGTGTCGCCGTCGACGCGCGCATGCAGGTCGCAATGCGCGGGCACGGTGCCCTCGGCCGGGTCGAGCACGTCGACGGGCCGCCACGGACCGGTCGGCACGTGATGCGGAAACCAGCCGGGCATGTGTCCGAGCAGCGACGTGCGTACCGTGCGCAGCGTCGCCGGCTCCGCGAGCCGCGTGCGCCAGCGTGCGCGCCGCGCCGCGCGTGCGGTGCGCAGGTGCGGCGCGAGCGCGCGAAAACAGACGAACAACGTGTGCTGGCCGGCGAGCGTCACGCGCACGTCGTGCGTGACGAACATGCTGTCCGAGTGCAGGATCGGCGTGTCGTCGAGCCACGCTTGCGCGAGCGTCGCGAGACCGTGAAAGCGCAGCAGGCGCGCGCCGTGCCCGCGCAGCTCGACGCGATACCAGTGGTCGCGCTCGTCGAGCGACGCGGCCTCGTCGAGACGGCCCGCGACGGCGAGCGCCTGCGCGACGGTGCCCGGCACCGGCGCCGCGATCCACCCGGCGCCGGCCGGAAGATCGGACGGCGCGGGCGCCGCGCCCGCGGGCGTCGCGAGCATCGACCACGCCGGCATTGCCGACGCGCGCGTCACCGCGTCGCCGGCACGGCGGCCGCTTCGCAGCGAACGGGCGCCACCAGGTGCCGCAGCGGCGGGCTGATCTGCTGCGCGCATGCGATCAGGTCGGTATAGGCCGCTTCGATCGCGTCGAGCGGCGCATCGCCGCGCTCCTCCTTGCCGCGCGAGCAGGCACGCGCAAGCCGGAATTCGAGCACCATCGACTCCGCCGCGATGCGCTCGCACGCCGCGCGTATGTCGGCGAACGGGCCGATGCAGCCGCTCGCCTGCAGCCAGCGCGCGTAATGACCGAACAGCTCGAAGTTCGCGCCGAGCTGCCGCACCGAATTGAACGAGTACCCGTGGAAGCGCTCGAGCGGCGACGCGGCGAGCGACTTCGCATCGGCCTGCAACTGGCGGCGGAACGCCGCCACCGGATTGACCAGCGGCAGGCGCCGCAGATGCCGCTGCAAGGCGGCGAGCGACACGTCGCACAGCACACGCTCGTCGAGCGGCGCGAAACGCCGCTTCGCGCACTCGACGTACGGCGGCAACGGCATCGGCGAGCTGCCGCCGACGAGCCCGTCGTAGTCGATCTCCTCGGCCACGTAATAGCCGCTGTTGTGGAAGTAGCCGAGCTGGCGGCGCGCGCGGTCGATCGCGTCGATGCCGATCGTCGTCTTCGTATGCTGCGTGCGATAGGCGCTGCCGCGCGTATCGGGCAGGAACCACGCGTCGACCTCGACGATCATCAGATGGCCGCGCGCGACCTGCGTCTCGATGTGCTGGGCGAGCGGCTCGTAGATCGAGTGTTCCTGCACGACGATGCCGTACAGTCGTTCCAGCTCGTCGTGCGGAAACTTGAAGAACGTGAACTGGTCGCCCTCGAAGTCCATCGCGATCGTAAACGGCAGCGCCGCGTACGGATTGAGCCCCCACCAGCGCAGCACCTCGAGCCACATGTCGACGTAGCAGTTGGTCTGCTTCCAGACCATCTCCTGACTGTGCAGCGGGTGCGGCCGGTAGTGGCGCGCGCGATGACGCACGTCGTCGAACGACGCATCCTCGCCGTCGCGTGACACGAAGCTCATCGCGTGCCCCACAGCGCGTCGCGCACGTCGGCCGGCCACGCGTCGAGGTCGAAGCCGTGATGGCGGAACAGCGCGAGCGTGAGGCGCTCGAGGCCGAAGCCGACGCAGCCCGTGTGCGCGACGTCGCCGCTCGCGGTGCGGATGTCCCACAGCAGCCCGAAGTGGTCCATGTGGTAATTGAAGCTCAGGCAGGCGGTCTGACGGCCGTCGTGCTCGATCGGGATCAGCAGCTCGAACTTGAGGTTCTGCTCGCGCTGGCTGTCGGCGACGATCTTGCCGCCGCGTCCGAAGAACGGGTCGTTCGCGAGATCGATTTCGTTCGGCAGGCGCAGCGCGTCGATCATCCGCGTACCGCGCTCCATCCAGGTGCGGCGGAACGCGACGATCTGCTCGGGCGTGCCGATTCGCACGTACTCGCGCATCCGGAACAACTGCATGCGGGTCGGGTCGAGCGACGGTTCGTGGCGGAAGCAGTATGAGAACACGTCGACGATGCGTCCGTCGTCGGGCAGCGCCCCGGCGCGCGCGACGACCGGATAGACCGGATAGCAGGCGGCCGGCGTCATCACGACGTAGGTCGGCTTCTGGCTTTCGGTCCAGTCTTCGCCGCGATCGAGGCATTGCAGCACGCGCTGGTGCCGCTGTTCGTCGCCGCAGAACGCGTGAACGCTGCCCGCGAGTTGCGGGAAGCTCTTCATGTATTCGCTGCGCTCGAACTCGGTGCGGCTCATCGCCGGCGGGAAGCGCAGGACCTCCGCATGCTGATCGGCGCCGAGGCGCGTGACGAATGCGTCGAGCGCTTCGACGACGCGCTCGAACCGCTCGCTGCGGCCGAACAGGCCCTGGATGCCGGTCGACACCAGCAGTCCGGCGTCCACCAGCTCGTCGCGCAGCGGGTTCACGCCGGCGCGGTCGAGCGGCGCGTCGGCGGGCGCGGCGGGCGCGGCGGCGGAGCCGGCCGAAGTCACGGAGAGGCGATCGTTCACGAGAGTTTCTCCAGCGTCGACGGACGCAAGGCGAGCAGCAGGTTCGAAGTGTTGGCGGCGATGCGGTCGTTGCTGATCATCAGCGGCGCGGCCTGCAGGTCGCGCAGATGGCGGCCGACGCTGTACGGTGTGCCGTTCTTGTAGCCGGCCATCCCGCAGATCATCATGGCCTGCTGCACGACTTCGAGCGCGGCCGTCGATACGTAAGTCTTCAGCGTGTTGACCTCGGCGGCCCACGCCATGCCGGCCGACCACGAACGCGCCGACGCGCAGCCGTAGAGGCGCAGCACGCTGTCGACGCGCGCCTGCATCGCCTGCATCAGGTCCAGCGATTCGGCGATCCGTCGTGCCGCGGGCGACGGCGCGCCGTCGGACTGACGCGCCTGCGCGCGGAAGAACTGATGCGCGCGCTGGAACGCGTCGCCGGCCACGCCGATCCACACGGCGGCCCACAGGATGTGCGACACCGGCACCATCGTCTGTTCGGCGATCTGCGCGAACGGCACCGGCGCGCACTGGACCGTCGCGCCTTGCGCCTCCAGCACGAAGCCGTTGCTGCAGGTGCCGCGCAAGCCGAGCGTGTCCCATTCGTTGCGGCGCGTGAGCGTATAGCCGTCGCGCAGCAGCGTCACGAGCACCTGTTCGGACGCCGGTGCGTCGGCGTCGCGGCGTGCGGTCGCGAGGATGCCGTCCGCGTAGTCGCCGTACGAGATCGCCGGCGCCGCTTTGCGCAGCCTGAACTCGCCGCCGTTCGTCTCGAGCGCGCACTGGCTCGTGCGCAGGTTGCCGCCGACGCCGTCTTCGGACGTCGCCGATGCAAGCAGCCATTGATGGCGCACGAGCTGCTGCAGGAACAGCCGATGCCATCCCTGGTCGGCCGCGTGATCGACGATGCAGGCAACCTGGATCTGGTGCATCGCGAACACCATCGCCGACGACGCACAGGCGCGGCCGAGAATCGAGCAGGCCGATGCGACGTCGGCGAGCGATGCGCCGGCGCCGCCCAGATGGGTCGGCACCATCGCGCCGAGCAGGCGGCGGGCGCGCATCGCCTCGATGGCCTCGACGGGGCAACGGGCGTCGCGATCGACCGCATCCGCGTGTTGCGCGGCGACCTGCGCGACGGCGAGGGCGGCCTCGTCGAGCCGATACGCTTCGTCGGGGGGCGCGAGTTCGGGAAGGAGCGCGCTCATGCGGAATGCTCGGAGCGTTGGAGGCTGGCGACCGCGTCCGCGAGCGCGTCGACGCTGCGGAACAGGTTGCGGTTCAGCATCTCGTCGGGGATCTCGACGTTGAAGTGCTTCTCGATCGCGAGCATCAGCTGGATCGTGTCGAGCGACGAGAGGCCCGCGTCGTAAAGATCGTCCCCGTCGCCGATCGAATCGATCGCGGCTTCGAGATTGGCGACGTGCTTCAGGATGGTTCTGATTTCGTTTTTCACGTGCTGCTCCGGCGTGCGTGGTGTCGTCCGCTCGGGCGAACGCGCGCAGCGCGCTGACATCCCCCCGGCAGTCCGGCATCAGTAGACCATCCGCATGCACGACGTTCTGTTCGCCACCCTACAGTCGGCTGAACGCGATCGACCGGGCGCGCCGAAATGCCGAATCGGTCAAGCGCGCGCGGCGGTCGTCACGCCCGAGTCGGCCGACAGGATCCGGTTGATCTCGTCGCGCACGATCGCGCGGCAGCCGCACGACATCTTCTCGAGGCCGCCGAGATTCGCGAGCACGATCGAGCTTCGATACTGGCGGATCAGGCCGAGCTTCTGGACTTCGCCCGCCGCGTCGGTGACCGTCTCGCGCCGCACGCCGAGCATCTGCGCGAGCATGCTGTGGGTCACTTGGATCTCGATGCTGCGCGAGCGGTCGTACGCGAGCAGGAACCATCTGCACAACTGGTGCTTGAGCACATGGTGGCGGCTGCAGAACGTGATCTGCGACACCTGCGCCATCAGCAGCCGCACGCACACGAACACCAGATGGCGAATCACCGGGGACGCGTCGAACGCGCGCGCGAACACGCGCCGGTCGAGCCGATAGACGAAGCCGTCGCGGCATGCGACCGCGCGGCACGGCATGCTGCCGCTGCCGCCGATCACGTCGTCGCACACGATGCTCTCGCTGCCGATCTCGGCCACTTCCAGCGTCATGCCGCCCGACGATACGTACTGCAACGAAACGGCCGTCGTGACGGGTAGATAGACGGCGCTCAGCATTTCGCCGGGTTCGCACAGCACCTGACCGGATCTCAGGTGAACCAGCTGCAGGTGAGCGACCAGCGCCGCGCGTTCGTCGCGGTCGAGCGCCGCGATGAACCGGTTCGCGTCGAAGCTGTGGGAGAGCTCGATCATGCCGCTCGGGGCGGCGACGGCGTCATTGGCCTGAAGAGTCACGGCGCATCCTCATAGGGTGGGCAATCGACTTCGTGCCGTGTATCCGCGCGGATTCGGCACGAACGTTCGATTTCTGTTCGTCGGAATTGGAATGTCTATGGCTAAAAAAGCTAGCACGCAATTGAATTCCCTCAATTGCGTATTACGTCACTTCACAAAGTTTGACGCTTCGGACGTCGGTAAGGAACTGTCATATGGAGCCCAAGATTTGGTTATCCATAATTTGCCCGTCGCGCACGAATTGGGATGCTCGCTCCGGAATGAAGTACCGATCGTGAATCAATTGAGCGTCGCTTCGCATGCTACAGGAAAAAATATAAAAGGCGTTGAACATTGTTTGACAATTGAGATATTGACTTGAAGTTCAACAATAGAATCAATGTGTTGCGATATGTATGTGCGCTAGGTTACAAGCCCGTAAATCAAGCGATCGAATCAATTTTGAGACAGTTTCAAACGACCTTTCGAGTCGCGTGATGGCCGCCTGCGGGTCGCCCGGACATCATGGAATCAAATGAAAACGCGTCGTAAGTATTTGACCGGCAAGCCGTCGCGGAAGCGCGTCGGCCACCCGGCCGCGCGCGGCGCTTATTGATCAGTCGAATCACCTGCCGCGTCCGCGACGCGTGGGGGTGTCCGGAAATGAGACATTTTTTGAAGTTTCAGTGCGATTAATCCGTCGTTCTAATGCGGTCGTCATTCATATATTAAGGATGGACGGGTATTGGCACGTAAATCGCTTATTCGAGCGGGCGTGTCGAAACGGGATTGCCGATTTCCGGAGGCGGTGGAAAGCCGAGGGTCGATCGGAGCGAGGGTTGTGGGCCTCAACCTGCGTCGCCGTCGATGCGCATCGCGATAACGAGCTTCGCTGCCGCGGCTGCGCGCGGCGCGGACAATAAAAGGAATACAGCCATGCTTCATCTTCACTCGAGTTACTCCGCCAATGCCATTCTGGATGCGCTGCCGGAGGACACCCTTCATGCGATCGCACCGCACCTCGAACTGGTCAGGATCAAGGCCGGGATGCTCGATCGCGTCGGCGAACCGATGCGTCATCTGCACTTTCCGACGACGGCGATGATGTCGGTTCAGCACCTGATGGAGGACGGTGCGATGGTGGAGGTGGCGGTGGTCGGCCGCGAAGGCGCGGTCGGTCTCGCGACGCTCGTCGGCGGCGTGGCCGTGTCGAGCCGCGTCGAAGTGCGCGCCGCCGGCATGGCGTATCGCGTGCCGACCTGCGTGATGCGCGCGGAATTCGAACGGTCCGCGGCGACCTATCGCCTGATGCTGAACTACAGCCAGGCCACGATGGCGCAGATCTCGCGCAGCGCGCTGTGCAACCGGCATCACTCGGTCAGCGAGCAATTGAGCCGCTGGCTGCTGCTCGCGCACGACCGCATCGACGGCGACGAGCTGGCCGTCACGCAGCAGACGATCGCGAACATGCTCGGCGTGCGGCGCGAAGGCGTGACCGAAGCGGCCGGCGACCTGCAGGAAGCCGGGCTGATCCGGCAGCGCCGCGGCCGTATCACGGTGCTCGACCGCCATGGTCTCGAACATCACGCGTGCGAATGCTACGACCTGATTCGCGCCGACTATCGGCGCCTGCTCGGCACGCGCACGAATGCAACGCCCGCGCCGCTGCGCGCGCGCATGCCGGAACTGCAGAGCCGTTATCCGGCGCACGGTGCGTGACGATGCAGTCGATGTCCGGAGGAGCGAATGCGTTGCGGCGTGCCGCGATCGCGGCGGCCGACGTTGCGCTCGTGCTGGCCGGGGCGCTTGCCGCGCAGCAGGCGGCCGGCCTCGGATGGCGCGACCTGTCCGATGCGCAGCACGGCTCGATCGCGCTGTTGTGCGTGCTGACGGTCGCGTTGCTGCCGCGCTACGTGCGGACCGTGCGCAATGGGGTGGCCGTGCCGGACGGCCCGCACGTGCTCACGCGCACGGCGCTGGCGCTGGTGTGCGCGAGCGCGCTCACGGTGGCCGGCACGATGTGGCTGATGAATCGCAGCGCAACGGTGAACACCCGCTGGATCGTGCGCACGGTGCTCGCCGGCGACGCCGCCGTGCTGATCGGCCGCGCGATGCTGCTCGCGTTCGTGCTGACGCGCGACGACTCGCACGTGCACCGGCGCCGCGTCGCCGTCGTCGGTGCGACCGCATACGGGCGCGTGGCGGTCGAGCGGATGCAGCTGACGCCGGGTGGGCCGTTCGTCGCCGCATGCGTTTTCGACGACGAAGCGCCGGCCAATGCGGCAGGCATCGGCGGCGTGCCGGTGATCGGCGATTGGGATACCTTGCGCGACATGATCCGCGGCGCACGGATCGACGAGGTGTGGCTCACGCTGCCGATGTCGCATGAGTGGCGGATCCAGCGCATCGTGCGCGAGCTGCGCGACGAATTCGTGCAGTTGCGGCTGTTGCCCGACGTGCGGCAGATGGCCGTGGTCGAGCGCTCCGCGACCGACGTGCTCGGCATGCCGGCGATCAATCTGGCGACCACGCCGCGCGCCGCGCCCGAGCTGTGGGCCAAGTTCGCGTTCGACCGGCTGTTCGCGCTCGGCGTGCTGATTCCGTTGCTGCCGCTGCTGTCGGTGCTGGCGCTCGCCGTCAAGCTGTCGTCGCCCGGGCCGGTGTTGTTCAGGCAGCGCCGCAAGGGCGTCGACGGCCGCGAATTCGACATCCTCAAGTTCCGGACCATGCGCGTGCACCGCGTACAGCCGGGCGTCATCCGGCAGGCGTCGCGCCACGACGCGCGTATCACGCGCGTCGGCGCATTCCTGCGCCGCACGTCGCTCGACGAGCTCCCGCAATTCTTCAACGTGCTGTGCGGGCAGATGTCGGTCGTCGGGCCGCGTCCGCACGCGGTCGAGCACGACGACTTCTACCGGCAGCTGATCGACTGCTACATGTACCGCTATCGCGTGCGGCCCGGCATCACCGGATGGGCGCAGGTGAACGGCTATCGCGGCGAGACGCGCAAGGTCGAGGCGATGGAGGCGCGCGTGAAGTTCGATCTCTTCTACATGCAGAACTGGAGCTTCGCGTTCGACATGAAGATCATCGTGCTGACGATCGTGCGCGGCTTCATCGGCCGCAACGCATTCTGACGCCTCGAAAATCCGCCCGGAACCGCGGCGTTGTGAGAGCGAACGTACCGACCGGCGCGCGCGCGGCGCACACACTGGCCGTATAGCGGCATCCCGCCCGGCGGGATGTCCGGCGGCGCGCTGGTGCGCCGCCGCCATCGGAACAGTCACGATCATGTCAACGTCGATTCGGGAGCGCAACGGGGCCGTGCTGCAGGACGCCCGCACGGAGCGGGGCATCGGTGCGGCAGCGCATGCCGCGCGCGCGCGCGGCCTCGTCATCAACGGAAAATTCACGGCCCAGCGCATGACGGGCGTGCAGCGCACCGCGTACGAGCTGACCTGCGAGCTCGCGCGGATCACCGACGATGCGCCGTCGCTGATCGTGCCGCCCGATCACGACCCGGCCGCGTTGCCGGCCGGCGCGCGCGCGCAGCCGTCGACGCACCTGCGCGGCACGCTGTGGGAACAGTGGGCGCTGCCGCGCACGACGCGCGGCCGGACCTTGCTGAGCCTGTGCAACATCGGCCCGTTGTTCAAGCGCGATCAGCTGGTCATGATTCACGACGCGGCGATTTTCGACCTGCCCGACGGCTATTCGCTCGCGTTCCGGCTGTGGTACCGCTTCGCGTTCTGGATGATCAAGCGACGCGCGCGCCACCTCGTGACGGTGTCGCATTTCTCGCGCGCGCGGCTGGCCGCAAGGTTGCGCATATCGCCGGCGCGCGTGTCGGTCGTGCCGAATGCGGTCGATCATATCGACCGGATCGACGCCGACCCCGGCGTGCTGTCGCGATTGAACCTCGAACCCGACCGCTATGTGCTGTTCGTCGGCTCGCTCGCGCCTGGCAAGAATCTCGTGCGCGCGCTTGCCGCGATCGTGCTGATGCGCGAGTCGCACCCGACGTTGCGCTTCGTGATCGCGGGCGGCGCCAACGCGAAGATATTCGGCGTGCGAGAGGCCGGCCTGCGCGAAGACGACCCTTGTGTCACATGGGCCGGCTACGTGACAGACGGGGAACTGAAGGCGCTGTATGCGAACGCCGGCGCGTTCGTGTTTCCGTCGCTGTACGAAGGCTTCGGTTTGCCGCCGCTCGAGGCGATGCGATGCGGTTGCCCGGTCATCGCGTCACACGAGGGATCGCTGCCGGAGGTGTGCGGCGGCGCGGCGCTGTTCTGCGACGCGTATTCGCCGCCCGATATCGCGGCGGCGATCGCGTGCGTGATGGACGATGCCGAACTGCGGGATCGACTACGCGTACTGGGTCGCGAACACGCGCAGCGATACAGCTGGCAGCGCTCGGCGCGGGCTTTGCTCGAGATCCTGCGGGCGGATGCGGTGACGTGATGCAGCTGCGGTGCGGCGCGCTCGTGGGTGGATCACACGGTGCGCTGGGAATTCGCCGAGACCGATAGCCATCCGAATGATCGACGTGACGTGACGTGACGTGACGTGTTGCGTTGCGAACCGCCGAGCGTCGGCATAGAAGGCCGACGCGTTCGCCTCAGCCGTCCTCGCTCGACCGCCCGCTCGCCGGCAGCACGGCGGGCGCGCCTGCGGGGCGCGCGTCGGGCGCGGCTTGCGGGCCCGATGGCTGCACCGCGTGCTGCACCGTCGGCACGACCACGGTCGGGACGAAGACCGCGAGTGCCACCCAGACCACGACGCCGAACAGCATGACGTTCTCCCGCAGAGCCGCGGATATACCGCACATGCTGTCAATCTATGTCGCAAGTTTCTGCAGGGAATTGATTGACCTCAACGGCGGGAGCGTCATACGAATGGCGCGCATCGGCCCGTCGCCTCCGGCCCCGGTTTCCGTGCAACGCGCGCGGTTGCAGATGCAGGTCAACACGTCCGCGTTCAATGGGTTTATGCTGCGTCGAACGTCCGGCGCTTCGAGCGCCCGGGCGCACCTCCGGGCGCGGCATACGGGGCAATCCGGCCCGCCGTGACCGGCGACCGCCGCGCGACGTGCAGCGTCGCGCGGAACCCGGAACAGGAGACACGGCGATGGCGCTCGACCCCCAACAACGGCAGACGTTGCAGCAGCGGCTGACGGAAAGCGAACAGGCGTTGCGCGCGGAGATTCGGACGAGCGAGGATCAGCGCGCGTCGACCTCCTATGCGGACCTGGCCGGCGCGGCGCCCGACGAGGGCGACGAAGCGAACGCCGATCTGTTCGTCGACGTCGACCATGCGCTGATCGGCATGAAGCTGGCGGAGTTGCGCGCGGTCGCGCGCGCATTGCAGCGGATGCGTGACGGCAGCTACGGCGATTGCGTGGACTGCGACGCGCCCGTCGACTACGAGCGCCTGCTCGCGCGGCCGACGGCCGAGCGTTGCACGCATTGCCAGTCCGTATACGAGCGCCGTTACGCCACGACACCGCGCGCATCGCTGTGACGTCGGTGGCCGATGGCGGCGAAGAGGGCGACCGCCGGCACCCGGTTGCGTCGCCCGATTCCGCAATCAACCCAGCATGTCTTCAGCAGGGACGTAAGGCAGCCCGAGCGCGCGGGCGACCGCTTCGTAGGTGATCTGTCCGTCGCACACGTTCAGGCCGGCGCGCAGGTGCGCGTCGTCGGCCATCGCGCGCTTCCAGCCCTTGTCGGCGAGCGCGAGCGCATGGCCGATCGTCGCGTTGTTCAGCGCGAACGTCGACGTGCGCGCAACCGCGCCGGGCATGTTCGCGACGCAATAGTGCACCACGCCGTCGACCACGTAGGTCGGCTTTGCATGCGTCGTCGCGTGCGACGTCTCGAAGCAGCCGCCCTGGTCGATCGCGACGTCGACGACCACCGCGCCGGCGCGCATCCGCGCGATCATGTCGCGCGTCACGAGCCGCGGCGCCGATGCGCCCGGCACGAGCACGGCGCCGATCACGACGTCCGCATCGCACACCGCTTCCTCGATCGTCTGCGCGTTCGAGCAGACCGTCGCGATCCGGTTGCCGAACACCAGGTCGAGCTGCCGCAGGCGGCCGACGTTGTTGTCGAGCACCGTGACCCGCGCGCCCATGCCGACAGCCATCTGCAGCGCGCCCGTGCCGACCACGCCGGCGCCGAGCACGACGACGTGCGCGGCCGGCACGCCGGGCACGCCCGCCATGAGCAGGCCCATCCCGCCGCGCGGGCTCTCGAGATGGGTTGCCGCGACCTGGATCGACATGCGTCCGGCGACCTCGCTCATCGGCGCGAGCAGCGGCAGGCCGCCGCCGGGGCCGGTCACGGTCTCGTACGCGATGCACACCGCGCCGGACTTGACGAGCGCCGCCGCCTGTTCCGGATCGGGCGCGAGATGCAGGTACGTATAGAGGATCTGGCCGCGCCGCAGCATCGCGCATTCGGCCGGCTGAGGCTCCTTGACCTTGACGATCATGTCGGCCTGCGCGAACACGTCGGCCGCGCCGTCGCACAGCGTCGCGCCGGCCGCCGCGTAGTGTTCGTCGTGCAGCCCGATCGCCGTGCCGGCGCCGCGCTGCACCAGGACCCGATGCCCATGACGGGTCAGTTCGCGGGTGCCGGCCGGCGTGAGCCCGACGCGGTATTCGTGGTTCTTGATCTCCTTGGGCACTCCGATCAGCATGAGTCGTCTCCATGATCTTTCGTCATCGCGGTCGTGCCGGGCGCGCGGCGGTTGCGCATGCACCGGCGCGATTGCGCGATTGCAATCAAAGGGTAGTGGTGGCCGGTGGGAAGTCAAGTGCCGGCCCCGCGCGCGCGGATGCGCACCGCATCGCAGCATGCGCGTGTCCGCGTGTCCGATTGCGACCGGACGCCACACTGCAGGCCGCGCGCGATTTCGGTATCGTCTCGGGGGCACGCGCAGGCGCGCGCGTGCGGGCAGGTCCATGCCCGACCGATACACGACCACACGACGACCAGATGAGACAGGGGACCCTACCGACATGACCGGCGCGTACTTCAGCGTGCCGACGCTTTGTGCGATCGCACTCGTTCACGTCTACTGGGCGCTCGGTGGACAGCGCGGCAAGCGCGCGGCCATTCCGGAGCAGGACGGTGTCCCGCTGTTGCGTCCGACCCGGCGCGGCACGCTCGCAGTCGCGGCGGCGCTGCTGTGCGGCGCCGGCGCGGTCGCGTCGCGCGCGGGCTGGTTGGGGCCGAAGGTTCTGCCCGGCGCGACCGCGTTCGCGATCGTTGCGTTCGCACTCATTTTCGCGGTTCGGGCGGTCGGCGATTTCCGATACGTCGGCTTCTTCAAGCGTGTCCGCGGGTCGCGCTTCGCGCGCATGGACACGCTGTGTTATTCGCCGCTTTGCGTGGCGCTGGCGCTGGCTTTCGCGTCGATGTACTGGGCGAGGTGAGCGGCGCGCGCGCCGGGTCGACCGGAGCCATCCGGCTGGCGCGCTCCTGCCTGCCGCCCGCCGTCTCGCGCTGCGGCGGCCGGCGATCGCGCCGCGCCATTTTTCAACTGTTGCGCTTCGCGATGCAATGGCATGCCTCGAACTCATTTTGCAATGGAACCGGTTCCATTTATAATGCGCAGCACGTCGCTTGCCCCTGACGAGGGCCGTGCGCGTCGCGCTTGCCGGTGGCGGGCGTGGCGTTCGAGGTAATTCGGGGGAAGGGCGATGAGGGCGGATGACGGCAATAGTCGTGCGTTTGCCCGACGATAGCCCGCGAAGAGGCCGACCATGCGCGGCGGCCCGCAGCCGGCACGCCGCGCGCGGGCATTGACGCACCGCGTGCGGCGTCCGGCCGATGCCGGACGCGCCGAGGTTCGCAGTGTTGCCAATCCAGGACGGCCGGCCGCACGCGGCATGGCTGCCGTGCCGGGCATGCCGCATGCGGAACGCGCCTTCCCGGATCTCGCCCCCAACGATCAACATCCCGACCATGTCCACGCCACCCGACAAACCCAATTCGCGCCGTCACTTTCTGCGCTCGTCGGTCGCGCTCGTGCCGATCGCGTCGCTCGCCGGCTGCGACCTGCGCTCGCCGCCATCTTCCGGCCGCCCGTCCGGCGCGGCCTCCGCGGCATCGGCGAGCGCCGAACGCGCGCCGTACAAACCGACTTTCTTCGATGCCCGGGAGTGGGCGTTCGTCCAGGCGGCCGTCGACCGGCTGATTCCGGCCGATGCCGAAGGCCCCGGCGCGCTCGAGGCCGGCGTGCCCGAATTCATCGACCGCCAGATGGAAACGCCATACGCGCACGGCGCGCTGTGGTACATGCAGGGGCCGTTCCAGCAGGGCGTGCCGGAGCTCGGCTACCAGCTGAAGCTCGTGCCGCGCGACATCTATCGGCTCGGCATCGCGGCCGTCGACCGCTTCTGCGCGAAGACGCACGGCAAGGCGTTCGCGGATCTCGACGCGGCGACGCGCGACGCCGTGCTCGGCGCGCTCGAAAAGAGCCGCGCGCAGATCGACGACGTGCCGCCCGCGGTGTTGTTCGGACAATTGCTGCAGAACACGCGCGAAGGCTACTTCTGCGATCCGGTCCACGGCGGCAATCGCGGGATGGCCGCGTGGAAGATGATCGGCTTCCCCGGCGCGCGCGCGGACTTCATGGATTTCGTCAACCAGAACGGCAAGCCGTATCCGTACGGGCCGGTTTCGATCAACGGGGAGCGTACCTGATGGCAGCGGAGAAGAAGCCGCATGTCGACGCGGTCATCGTCGGCTTCGGCTGGACCGGCGCGATTCTCGCGAAGGAACTGACCGAAGCGGGCCTGAAAGTGGTCGCGCTCGAGCGCGGCGAGTATCGCGACACGTATCCGGACGGCGCGTATCCGAACACGATCGACGAGCTGACCTACAACGTCCGCAAGAAGCTGTTTCTGGACCTGTCGAAGACCACGGTGTCGATTCGCCACGGCGTGCAGGACACGGCGCTGCCGTATCGCCAGCTCGCGGCGTTCCTGCCGGGCGAGGGCGTCGGCGGCGCGGGGCTGCACTGGTCCGGCGTGCATTTCCGCATCGCGCCGGAAGAGCTGCGGCTGCGCAGCCACTACGAGGAGCGCTACGGCAAGAAGTTCATCCCCGCGGGGATGACGATCCAGGACACGGGCGTCAGCTACGACGAGCTGGAGCCGTACTTCGATTTCGCCGAGAAGGTGTTCGGCACGTCGGGGCAGGCATACAAGGTCAACGGCCGGGTGGTCGGCGACGGCAACGTGTTCGACGCGCACCGCAGCGACCACTTCCCGCTGCCCGCGCAGCTCAACACGTATTCGGCGCAGCGCTTCTTCGACGCGGCGAAATCGCTCGGGCTGCATCCGTACCGGCTGCCGTCGGCGAACACGTCGGGGCCGTACACGAACCCGTACGGCGTGCAGATGGGCCCGTGCAACTTCTGCGGCTACTGCAGCGGCTACGCGTGCTACATGTACTCGAAGGCGTCGCCGAACCTGAACATCCTGCCTGCGCTGAAGCAGGTGCCGCACTTCGAGCTGCGCTCGAAGTGCCACGTGCTGCGCGTCGATCTCGACGACACGAAGAAGCGCGCGACGGGCGTCACCTACATCGACCCGGCCGGCCGTGAAGTGCACCAGCCGGCCGATCTCGTGATCCTCGCCGCGTTCCAGTATCACAACGTGCACCTGCTGCTGCTGTCGGGCATCGGCAAGCCGTACGACCCGATCTCGGGCGAGGGTGTCGTGGGCCGCAATTTCGCGTACCAGAACCTGTCGACGATCAAGGCGTTCTTCGACAAGGACACCTACACGAACCCGTTCATCGGCGCGGGCGGCAACGGCGTCGCGGTCGACGACTTCAACGCGGACAACTTCGACCACGGTCCGCTCGGCTTCGTCGGCGGCTCGCCGCTGTGGGTGAACCAGGCCGGCGTGAAGCCGATCAGCGGGATCGCGACGCCGCCCGGCACGCCCGCGTGGGGCGCTGCGTGGAAGAAGGCGGTCAAGGACAACTACGCGCACACGATCTCGATGGACGCGCACGGCACGAACATGTCGTATCGCGACGTGTATCTCGATCTCGACCCGACCTACCGCGACTCGTACGGCCAGCCGCTGTTGCGGATGACGTTCGACTGGAAGGACAACGACATCAGGATGGCGCAGTACGTGACCGGCCAGATGAAGAAGATCGCCGAGGCGATGGGGCCGAAGGCGATCGGCGTGTCGACGCGCGAGTTCGGCAAGCACTTCGATTCGCGCCAGTACCAGACGACCCACCTCGTCGGCGGCGCGGTGATGGGCAACGATCCGAAGACGAGCGTGCTGAATCGCTATCTGCAGAGCTGGGACGTGCACAACGTGTTCGTGATGGGCGCGTCGGCGCTGCCGCAGGGCATCGGCTACAACCCGACCGGGATCATCGCGGCGCTGGCCTACTGGTCGGCGCGTGCGATCCGCGAGCAATACCTGAAAAACCCCGCTCCGCTGGTGACCGCATGAAGAGAACAACGACGGACAACGCCGCGCGCCGCACGGCGCGCGCGCTGGCGACCGGCGCGGCGTGGCTGGCGTTCGGCCTGGCGAACGGGGCGGCCGTCGCGCAACCGGCGGCCGTGCCTGCGGCGGCCGCGTCCGCGCCGCATGCCGCGGATGCGCTCGTCGCGCGCGGCGCGTACCTGGCCCGAGCCGGGGACTGCGTCGCGTGCCATACGGCGAGCGGAGGCAAGCCGTTCGCGGGCGGGCTGAAGTTCGACACGCCGATCGGCGCGATCTATTCGACCAACATCACGCCCGACCCGAAGACGGGCCTCGGCGGCTGGACACTGGACGAGTTCGACCGCGCGCTGCGCTCGGGCGTGCGCAGGAACGGCGACACGCTGTATCCGGCGATGCCGTTCCCGTCGTATGCGCGCCTCACCGACGACGACGTGAAGGCGCTCTACGCGTACTTCATGCACGGCGTCACGCCGGTGCAGCAGGAAAACCGCGCGGTCGACATCGTGTGGCCGCTGTCGATGCGCTGGCCGCTCGCGTTCTGGCGCAAGCTGTTCGCGCCGGCGCCGAAGCCGTTCGACGCGGCGCCGTACCCCGATCCGGTCCTCGCGCGCGGCGCATACCTCGTGCAGGGGCTCGGCCACTGCGGCGCGTGCCACACGCCGCGCGCGCCGACGATGCAGGAGCGCGGGCTGACCGACGCGGACGGCCCGGACTTCCTGGCCGGCGGCGCGGCGATCGACGGCTGGGTGCCGACGAGCCTGCGCGGCGAGCCGCGCACGGGGCTCGGCACGTGGACGGAAGCCGAGATCGTGCAGTTCCTGAAGACCGGCCGCACGCCGCGCACCGCGGCATTCGGCGGGATGACGGACGTGGTCGGCCACAGCTTGCAGCACATGACCGATGACGATCTGACCGCGATCGCGCGCTACCTGAAGAAGCTGCCGCCGAAGGTGCAGGGCGAGACGCGTTACGCATACGACGCCGCAGCCGCCAACGCACTGCAGGCCGGCGACGCGAGCAAGCCGGGCGCGGCGGTCTACCGCGACAACTGCATGGCCTGCCACCGCAGCGATGGCCGCGGCTACACGCGCGTGTTCCCGGCGCTCGGCGGCAACCCGGTCGTGCAGGGCGACGATCCGACCTCGCTGATCCACGTCGTGCTGGAAGGCGGCGCGCTGCAGGGCACGCACGCCGCGCCGTCGGCCTTCACGATGCCGCCGTTCGGCTGGCGGCTGTCGGACCAGGAAGTCGCGGACGTCGCGAACTTCGTGCGCACGAGCTGGGGTAATACCGGCGCGCCGGTCTCGGCCGCGCAGGTCGCGAAGGTGCGCAAGACGACGGCGGGCACGCGGCCGGAGCCGCCGCCGGGCGCGCGTTATCCGCAAGCCGCGCGCTGAGCGGGCATCCGTGACGGGCCGTGGCGCCAGCCGCGTCCGTCGCGCCCAGCGCGTCCGCGGCCGGCATCGCGCCGAATCACCGCGGATTTCCTCCCCGATGCCCCGACATTCCCCCGCATCGCGCCGCCCGCCCGTGAATTTTTCGCGGCGGCGCGCCATTTTCCCACCTCATCCCTTATCCTTGGACCTTACTAAACGGTTACACCTACAGGGGAGAGGGGATGCCACATGACGTCAGCCTGATTGCTTTGCTCGCGGCCGGTTTCGGTCTCGCGATGGTCTTCGGTTATCTCGCATCGCTGCTGAAGATGCCGCCGCTGGTCGGCTACCTGCTCGCCGGGATCGTGATCGGCCCCGGCACGCCGGGCTTCGTCGGCGATCTGTCGCTCGCGCAGCAACTCGCCGAGGTCGGCGTGATGCTGCTGATGTTCGGGGTCGGGCTGCATTTCTCGCTCGGCGACCTGCTCGCGGTGCGCAAGATCGCGCTGCCCGGCGCGATCGTGCAGATCTCGGTGGCCACCGCGCTCGGCGGCGGGCTCGCGCTGCTGTGGGGCTGGAGCTTCGGCGCGGCGCTCGTGTTCGGTCTCGCGTTGTCGGTCGCGAGCACGGTCGTGCTGCTGCGCGCGCTGGAGGGCCGGGGGCTCGTCGAGTCCGTGAACGGGCGCATCGCGGTCGGCTGGCTGGTCGTCGAGGATCTCGTGATGGTGCTCGTGCTCGTGCTGCTGCCGCCCGTCGCCGGGCTGCTCGGCGGCACGCCGCCCGGCGACGCGCATGCGGGCGGCGGCAGCGTGTGGGGCACGCTCGGCGTCACGATGCTGAAGGTCGCCGCGTTCATCGCGCTGATGCTCGTGGTCGGCAAGCGGGTGTTTCCGCGCATCCTGTGGCTCGTCGCCCGCACCGGCTCGCGCGAGCTGTTCACGCTGTGCATGATTGCCGCGGCGGTCGGCATCGCGTTCGGCGCGGCGAAGCTGTTCGACGTGTCGTTCGCGCTCGGCGCGTTCTTCGCCGGGATGATGATGCGCGAATCCGAGTTCAGCCGGCGCGCGGCCGACGAGACGCTGCCGCTGCGCGATGCGTTCTCCGTGCTGTTCTTCATCTCGGTCGGCATGCTGTTCGACCCGCAGGTGCTGCTCGACGAGCCGCTGCACGTGATCGAGGTCGCGGCGATCGTGCTGGTGGGCAAGACGCTCGCGGCGGTCGCGCTGGTGCTCGCGTTCCGCTATCCGCTCAATACCGCGCTGACGGTCGGCGCGGGGCTTGCGCAGATCGGCGAGTTCTCGTTCATCCTGGCCGGTCTCGGCCGCGCGCTCGGGCTGCTGTCGGCGGAAGGTCAGAGCCTGATCCTCGCGGTCGCGCTGATCTCGATCGCGCTGAATACGCTCCTGTTCGCGATGATCGATCCGGCGCTTGCATGGATACGCCGGCACTCGGCGTTCGCGCGGCGGCTCGAGGCGCGCGACGATCCGCTCGCCGCGCTGCCGATGTCCACGCCGCAGGCGCACCTGACCGGGCAAGTCGTGATCGTCGGCTACGGCAAGGTCGGCGCGCGGATCGCACAGGCGCTCGACGAGCGCGGGATCGCCTGCGTGGTCGTCGAGCAGAATCGCGAGATCGTCGAGAAACTGCGCGCCGACGGCGTCGCGGCGGTGTCGGGCGATGCGATCGAGCCGATCGTGCTCGTGCAGGCGCACATCGCGCGCGCGGGGATGCTGGTCGTCACGCTGCCGGACGTGTTCGACGTGCGGCAGATCGTCGAGATCTCGCGCACGCTCAATCCGTCGCTCGAGGTCGTGCTGTGCACGAACAGCGGCGACGAAGCGGCGCTGCTCGCGAGCGAGGGCGTCGGCACGGTGTTCATGGGCGAGACGGAGCTCGCCCGCGGGATGACCGAGCACGTGCTCGGCAGAATGGCCAGGCCTGCGGCGGTTGCGCATTGAGGGGCGTGGCGTTGGGCGGCGTGTGTCTTGCTGCTCGTGGCTCGCCGTTCGTAGCTCGCTGCTCGTAGCTCGTAGCTCGTGGATCGCGGATCGCGGATCGCGGATCGCGGATCGTGGCGAACGGCGAACGGCGAGCGGCGAGCGGCGAAGGGCGAAGGGCGAAGGGCGAAGGGCGAAGGGCGAAGGGCGAAGGGCGAAGGGCGAAGGGCGAAGGGCGAAGGGCGTGCGGCCGGGCGGCAGCACATGGCACAGGATCGTGCGGCGCGGGACGCGGGCCGTCTGCGGGCGCGGCGTCGGCAATGCGGCCAGCATCCGAAGCCCGAGCGCAACGCGTTCGACGCGGAGCGTCGCGCTGGCACGCTCTCGCCGCCGCGCCAGCCGGCTTCAGCCCGCCGCGGCGTCGGTCCGGGAGCTCACGCGCGGTCCGGCGTCCGCCGTCACCGGCGCCGTCGCTTTCCGCGCGGTTGACGTCTTCGGCGGCGCGGCCGAGTCGGCTGCCGCGGCCGTCTTTTGCCGCGCCGCTGCGCGGTTCGGCGCATTGGGTGCATCGGGCGCCGTCTCGAACGGCGCATCCGGCGGCACGCCCAGCAGCTGCAGCGAGCCGCTCGTGACCGACGAGAACACCGGCCCGGCGACGGTGCCGCCGTAATACCCCTTGCCGCGCGGCTCGTCGATCATCACCGCGACGATCAGGCGCGGATTGCTCATCGGCGCCATCCCGGCGAACAGCGCACGGTACTTGCCCTGCGCATACGACTTGCCGACCTGCTTGCGCGCCGTGCCGGTCTTGCCGCCGATCCGGTAGCCGTCGACGCGCGCGCGGCGCCCGGTGCCGCCTTCGCCGACCGCCATTTCGAGCATCGAGCGGATCGCCGCGGCCGTCTGCGGCGTCGTCACGCGATGGCCGCGATGCGCGTCGATCGTCTGCCTGTCGGTGCCGTTCTTCAGCAGCGACACCGGATGCAGCGTGCCGTCGCCGGCGTATGCGGTGTACATCTGCGCGATCTGCAGCAGCGACATCGACAGCCCGTAGCCGTACGCCATCGTCGCCTGCTCGATCGGCCGCCAGCGCTTGTACTGCCGCAGCCGGCCCGACGCGACGCCGGGGAAGGTCAGCTCCGGCGCGCGGCCGATTCCGTATTCCTGGTACTTGTTCCAGATCGTCTCGGCGGGCAGGTTCAGCGCGAGCTTCGCGAGCGCGACGTTGCTCGACTTCTGCAGCGCCTGCGCGACGGTCAGCGAGCCGTGGTTCGACGTGTCGTGGATCACGGCCGGGCCGATCTTGTAGGTGCCAGGCGACGTGTTGATGATCGTGTTCGGGCGCACCTTGCCTTCGTCGATCGACAGCGCGACGACGAGCGGCTTGATCGTCGAGCCCGGCTCGAACGTGTCGATTACCGCGCGGTTGCGCAGTTGCTGGCCGGTCAGGCGCGCGCGGTCGTTCGGATCGAAGGTCGGATAGTTCGCGAGCGCGAGGATCTCGCCGTTCTGCGCGTCGAGCACGACGACGCTGCCGGCCTGCGCGTTGTTCTCGAGCACCGCGGCCTTGAGCTGGCTGAACGCGAGCTGCTGGATGCGCCGGTCGATCGTCAGCTCGATCGTCGCGCCGTGCTGCGCGGGCACGAGCGGCCGCGTGTCGGACACGATGCGGCCGAGCCGGTCGCGGATCACCTCGCGCTGCCCGGCGGTGCCCGACAGCGGGCTGTTCGCCGCCAGTTCGACGCCTTCCTGCCCCTGGTCCTCGACGTTCGTGAAGCCGACCACGTGCGCGGCCGATTCGCCTTCGGGGTAGTAGCGCTTCGAATCGGCGATCTGCGTGACGCCCTCGATCGCGAGCTTGTCGAGACGGCTCGCGGTGTCGGCGTCGATCTGGCGCTTGAGCAGCACGAACGTGCGGTCGTTGCGCAGCCGGCGCTTGACCTCGGCGAGCGGCATGTCGAGCAGCTTCGCGATCTGCGGGTAGTCGGTCTCGGCGACCTGTTTCGGGTTCGCCCAGATTTCGTAGGTCGACAGGCTGACGGCGAGCATCGCGCCGTTGCGGTCGACGATGCGGCCGCGCATCGCGTCGAGTTCGATCGTGCGCTGGTAGCGCTTCTGGCCCTGGCCGACATAGAAATCCTGGTTCGCGATCTGGACCCAGAATGCACGGGCGAGCAGCGCCGCGAACGCGAGGAACACGATGATCACGACCAGCTTCGAGCGCCACATCGGCAGGCGCGACGCGAGCATCGGGTGCTTGGTCGCCGTTGCGTACGGATCGGCGGGGTGGGTCTTCTTTTTCACGCTCATGCGAGGGCCGGGGCGAGCCGCCAGGCGGCGGGCTGTCAGTCTGAATAATGCGATTGTAATAAATGAGTAAGCATCGCGTGGGGAAAGTGTGAGCCGCCGGCCGGCCGCTGCTGGCCGCGCAGCACAAGCAACGAGGACGACGGAAAAGAATGGACGCGCTCCGTGGCCGCGCGCGAGCCGCGACCCGCGAACCCGCGACACGTGCGCCGGCCGTTATTGCCGAGCTGGGCGGATTTACCCGTCCCCGATTAGTTTTCTCGCGCCAAAAGAAAAAGCGCCTCGTCGAGAGGCGCCTTATTGATGAATATCGAAATTAATATCGCGTATCGCGAAATGGGAATATCCCTAAAACCGCAGACGATTGCCGTCAAAAAAACTAACGCGCGACGGAAATAAATTCCCTGTATTCCGGCTCCGCGGTGGAACGATCGACCGCCTGCAGCCGCCAGGCCCCTTCATGCTCGCCGGCGAGCACGGCGGTGCCCTGTTCGCGCTGCGTCGCGTCGAACGACAGCCCCTGCAGCTTGCAGACGGCCTTGCCGCTGTCGGCCGCGCAGAGCGCCATTGCGCCCTCGACGTCCTTGACCTTGCCCCACGTCGGAAGATCGATGCCTTGATGTGCCTCGCGAGACCACAGCCCTTCGTCGGTGTCCACCCACAGCACTGCAAAAGACTGTCGAGTTGCCGCTTCGCTGCCATTAATCCGAATGGTGAGGCGCATTGGATCGTCTCCTGAAGAAAATCACACGTTCGACCGTTTTGGTTTGACCAGTCTAGATAGACTGCGGTGAAACGCAAGTGATAATCCTCAATAAATCGAATTGCGTGCATTCGTATACGCCATGAAACGACGTCTGACGATCGGCCGAGATCCGAATCTCGCCGGCAAAGACCCGCCGTAGCGCGATCCGTGCGTCGCGGCGGCAAATCGAGTGGCTCCGGACATGCGACGACTCGGATCGACCGGCGTCGAAGTGTCGCGCCGGCGCCGTCACGACATACCCCGACATACGCATACAAATCCGCACACTTTCGCAAAACTTTCAGGACAGACATCCGGACGATCGGGCCCCACACTGCCGGTTTCCGATCCTCTGTCGCGGACGCCCCTCCGTGGCGTCCCACGGCCTTCCACGCCGAGACGCGTTCGACGCATATCCCTGCGGCAGCGCAACGGGATCGGGAGCCCCGGGACCCATGCCAGTCCCGGCCGGCCGGGCGCGAGGCGCATCCCGTGAACCGGGGCCGCGCGGCGCCGCGCCGATTTTTCGAAGGAGATTCCCGTGCTGATCTGGAAAACCGCCCTGTCGCTCAACTGGCGCACGAGCCTCGTATCGCCGGCGTGCGCGCCGGTCGCCGCGGCGAACGTCGGGCGACTGGTGCTCACGGGCGCAACCGGCTTCATCGGCAGCACCGTGCTGACGACGCTCGTCAATGCGGGGCTGCTTGACCGCATCGTCTGCGTCGTGCGCGCGCAGGATCGCGGCCATGCGGTTTCGCGGCTGCGCGAGGCGGCGCTGCGCGCGGGGCTCGCGCCGTACTGGGCGTCGCGCCTGAGCGACGCGAACGTGGCGGTCGGCGCGCTCGGCGACGTGTGGCAGCGCGCCGACGCGCCGCGTCTGGCCGGCGCGACGCACGTGATCCATTGTGCGGGCCATGCGTCGCCGGCCGGCGGCGCGCATCTGCAGGCCGACCTCGCCGATTCGGTCGGCTTCGCCGCGCGCTTCGCGGATGCGCCGCAGCTGCAGCGTTTCGTCCACATCGGCACCGCCTACGCGCATGCGGGCCGCGGCGGCCTCGTGCATGAGGAGTCGCGCAGCGCGGGCGAAGCCGCGCAGGCCGCCCACGCGCTGCCCGGCGCGGTGCTCGCCGCCGACTACCTGCGCGCGAAGGCGGAAACCGAGCAGCGCCTGCGCACGCTCGGGCTGCCGCTCGTCGTCGTCCGTCCGTCGCACGTCGTCGGGCATACGGTGCTCGGCACGCGGCCCGCGCCGAACTCGTTCTGGGTGTTCCGTCTCGCACACGCGGCGCGTCGCTATACGGCGCGGCCGATGACGCGCATCGACATCGTGTCGGTCGACGACGTCGCGCGCGCGACGATGCTGCTGGCGGTCAAGCCGGCGCTCTCGCACGACGTCTATCACGTGTCGGCGGGCGACGAGGCGCCGATGGTCGCGCAGATCGTGCGGGCGATGGACGAGGCGGCGGGGATGGCGGGCGCGCCGCGCTACGCGGCGTGCGCGGCGGCGGAGCTGCCGCTCGTCGTGCGCGACGTGCTGGGGCGCGCCGATCCGGCGCTCGAGCGGGTGCTCGGCAAGGCGCTGCGGCGCTTTGCGGAATTCGCGGCCGTCGATCGCGTGTTCGACAACCGGCGCGTGCGCGACGAAATCGATTTCGAACCGCTGCCGTTCGTCGACTACGTCGAGGAATGCATGCGCACGTCGCGCGGTGTCGCGGTAACCGAACTGGTGCGCGGCACGCCGCACTGATCGTTCGCGCCGTTCGCGCGCTTCGCTCGGGCCGCGCCAGCGGCCCGTCGCGGATCGGCCGCGGCGCGCCGCCCGGCGTGCGTCACGGCGCGTTGCCGAGCTCGATCAGCCGGTCGAGCGCGCGGTAGATGTCGTCGAGCGCATCCTGGCCGAAGCGCGCCTCGAGCAGCCGGTACTGTTCGTCGATGCGCGGGCCGATTTCCGTGACCAGCTTCCGGCTTTGCGGCGTCAGGCTGACGAGCAGCCTGCGCTGATCTTCCTGCGCGCGCGTGCGCTTGATCAGGCCGTCGCGCTCCATCCGTTCGAGCACGCCCGTCAGGCTCGGGCTCAGGATGCAGCAGCGCCGCGCGATCTGTCCGGCTTCGAGCGCATGCGACGGCTCGCCGTCGAGCACGCGGATGATCCGCCATTGCTGTTCGGTCAACGCGAATTCCTTGAGAATGGGGCGGAACCGCCCCATCAGCGTTTCCCGGGCCTCGAGCAGCAGCATGGCCAGATTGCGGTGGTCGAGCGTACGGTTCATCGAAATGAAGGGGATGGACGGGGACGCGCCAATCTTAACAGGCGGTCGCGGCGAATTTCGTGTATCAGGGTAATCGAGGTTGTCATCGCCCGATTGTGTACTTAAGATGTTAAATATTGACGATGCGCCGCGACGCGCGGCAGGGGAATGACGCATGGAGCTGTCTTGCACGACCGCCGCGGCGCTGCCGGTCGCCATCGGCACCGTCTACGGCGCGCTGCTCAACGAGCGCGCCGCGCTCGACGGGCTCGGCGACGCGGTGCACCAGCCGCCTTACGGGCGGCCGCCGCAGGCGCCGATCCTGTACATCAAGCCCGCCAACACCCACGCGGCCGACGGCGCGGCCGTCGTCGTGCCGGCCGGCGTCGACGCGCTGGAGATCGGCGCGTCGGTCGCCGTTGTGTTCGCCCGCCGCACGACCCGCGTGGCGGCCGACCGCGCGCTCGACTACGTGCACGGCTTCACGCTCGCGAGCGACGTGTCGGTGCCGCATCCCGACTACTACCGTCCCGCCGTGCGCTTCAAGTGCCGCGACGGGTTCTGCCCGCTCGGCCCGGCGATCGTGTCGGCGCACGCGCTCGCGCTCGCCGATGCGGACGCGATCGCGCTGAGCGTGAAGATCGACGGTGCCACGGCCGCCGCCGCCTCGACCGCCACGCTGATCCGCCCGGTGCGGCAACTGATCGCCGACGTGTCGGCATTCATGTCGTTCGACGCCGGCGACGTGCTGCTGCTCGGCGTGGCGGGCGGCGCGCCGCGCGCGAAGCCGGGCAGCCGGATCGAGATCGCCGCGCACGGCATCGGCACGTTGCGGCATGCGCTGATCGCGGAGGGGGCCCGATGAGAACCGCACGCGTGATCTACAACGGCGCGCAGCATGCGGCCGAACCGGCCGGCGACGGCCTGATTCGCCTCGATACGGGGCGGGTCGTCGAGGAGAGCGCGGTGGCCTGGCTGCCGCCCGTCGCGCCGCGCACGACGTTCGCGCTCGGCCTGAACTACGCGGACCACGCGAAGGAGCTCGCGTTCAACGCGCCGAGCGAGCCGCTGATCTTCCTGAAGGGCCCGAACACGTTCATCGGCCACCGGTCGCGCACCGTGCGGCCCGCCGATGCGGCCCACATGCATTACGAGTGCGAGCTGGCGGTCGTGATCGGCCGCCCCGCGCGGGGCGTGCGCCGCGCGCAGGCGCTCGACTACGTTGCCGGCTACACGGTCGCGAACGACTACGCGATCCGCGATTACCTCGAGAACTACTACCGACCGAACCTGCGCGTGAAGAACCGCGACACCTGCACGCCGCTCGGGCCGTGGCTCGTCAGCCCGGACGAGGTCGGCGACCCGGGCGGCCTGACGCTGCGCACGACGGTGAACGGCCGCGAGACCCAGCGCGGCAGCACGCGCGACATGATCTTCGACGTGCCGGCGCTGATCGAGCACATCAGCGGCTTCATGACGCTGTCGCCGGGCGACCTGATCCTCACCGGCACGCCAGAAGGGCTCGCGGACACGCAGCCGGGCGACGAGGTCGTCACCGAGATCGAAGGCATCGGCCGGCTCGTGAACACGATCGTCGGCGAACACGACTACTATCGCGCCGGCTGACCCCGCCGCACAAGGAGAGCAGATGACCATCAAGCACTGGATCGACGGCCGCGAAGTCGAAAGCCGCGACACGTTCACGACGCTGAATCCGGCGACCGGCGAAGTCATCACCGACGTCGCGTCGGGCGGCGAAGCGGAAGTCGATGCGGCGGTGCGCGCGGCGAAGGCCGCATTCCCGAAGTGGGCGAACACGCCCGCGAAGGAGCGCGCGAAGCTGATGCGCAGGCTCGGCGAGCTGATCGAGCGGAACGTGCCGTCGCTCGCGGCGCTGGAGACGCAGGATACGGGCCTGCCGATCGCGCAGACCAGAAAGCAGCTGATTCCGCGCGCGTCGGAGAACTTCAATTTCTTCGCGGAAGTGTGCGTGCAGATGAACGGCCGCACGTATCCGGTCGACGACCAGATGCTGAACTACACGCTGTACCAGCCGGTCGGCGTGTGCGCGCTGATCTCGCCGTGGAACGTGCCGTTCATGACCGCGACGTGGAAGACGGCGCCGTGTCTCGCGCTCGGCAATACCGCGGTGCTGAAGATGTCCGAGCTGTCGCCGCTGACGGCCGACCAGCTCGGCCGGCTCGCGCTCGAGGCGGGCATTCCGCCGGGTGTGCTGAACGTCGTGCAGGGCTACGGCGCGACCGCCGGCGACGCGCTGGTGCGGCATCCGGACGTGCGCGCGGTGTCGTTTACCGGCGGCACGGTCACCGGCAAGAAGATCATCGAGCGCGCGGGCTTGAAGAAGTATTCGATGGAGCTGGGCGGCAAGTCGCCGGTGCTGATCTTCGACGACGCGGACTTCGACCGTGCGCTCGACGCGTCGCTGTTCACGATCTTCTCGATCAACGGCGAACGCTGCACCGCGGGCTCGCGGATCTTCGTGCAGCGCTCGATCTACGACCGCTTCGTGCGGGAATTCGCGCGCCGCGCGAACAATCTCGTGGTAGGCGATCCGGCAGATCCGGCGACGCAGCTCGGCGCGATGATCACGCGCGCGCACTGGGAGAAGGTGACGGGCTACATCCGCATCGGCGAGCAGGAAGGCGCGCGGCTCGTTGCGGGCGGCGCGGACCAGCCGGCGAACCTGCCCGCGCACCTGCGCAACGGCAACTTCGTGCGGCCGACCGTGTTCGCCGACGTCGACAACCGGATGCGCATCGCGCAGGAAGAAGTCTTCGGCCCGGTGGCCTGCCTGATTCCGTTCGACGACGAGGACGAAGGGCTGCGCCTCGCGAACGCCACGCGCTACGGCCTTGCGTCGTACATCTGGACGCAGGACGTCGGCAAGGTGCATCGCCTCGCGCGCGGCATCGAGGCCGGCATGGTGTTCGTCAACAGCCAGAACGTGCGCGACCTGCGGCAGCCGTTCGGCGGCGTGAAGGAGTCGGGCACCGGGCGCGAGGGCGGCGAATATAGCTTCGAAGTGTTCGCCGAGATCAAGAACGTCTGCATCTCGATGGGTTCGCATCACATTCCGCGCTGGGGCGTGTAAGCGGCGCGAGAAAGAACGAGACGCAGACTGACGGAGACTCACGATGGGCAAACTGTCCCTCGCCGCAAAGATCACGCACGTGCCGTCGATGTACCTGTCGGAGCTGCCGGGCAGGCATCACGGCTGCCGCGCGGAAGCGATCCGCGGCCATCAGCTGATCGGCGAGCGCTGCCGCGCGCTCGGCGTCGACACGATCGTCGTGTCCGACGTCCACTGGCTCGTCAACGCCGGGTATCACGTGAACTGCAACGCACGGTTTTCCGGCGTCTATACGAGCAACGAGCTGCCGCATTTCATCCGCGACATGGCCTACGCGTATCCGGGCAATCCGGCGCTCGGCCGGCTGATCGCGGAAACCGCGACCGCGCGCGGCATCGCGACGCGCGCGCACGAGATCGACAGCCTCGAACTCGAATATGGGACGCTCGTGCCGATGCGCTACATGAACGCCGACCAGCACTTCAAGGTCGTGTCGATCGCCGGCTGGTGCATGTGGCACACGCTCGACGAGAGCCGCCGCTTCGGCGAAGCGCTGCTCGAAGCGATCGGCAAGAGCGATGCGAACGTCGCGTTCCTCGCGAGCGGGTCGCTGTCGCATCGCTTCAACGACAACGGCAGCCCCGAGGAATCGATCCACCAGATCAGCCGCGAGTTCTTCCGGCAGGTCGACCTGCGGGTCGTTGACTTGTGGAAGCAGGGCGATTTCGCGACCTTCTGCAAGATGCTGCCGGAGTACAGCCAGCACTGCTTCGGCGAAGGCGGGATGCACGACACCGCGATGCTGCTCGGCCTGCTCGGCTGGGATCGCTACGACAAGCCCGTCGAAATCGTCACCGACTACTTCGCGAGCTCGGGCACCGGGCAGATCAACGCGATCTTTCCGCTGCCCTGAGCGCCGCCACGCCGTGCCACGCCGTGCATCCAACAGGAGAATCGTCATGCCACACATCGTCGTCGAGTACACCGCGAACCTTCGCGACGACGCGCGCATCCCCGCGCTGCTGCGCACGATCAACGCGACGCTGATCGCGCAGGGCGGCGTGTTCCCGACGGGCGGCATCCGCTCGCGCGCGATCGAGCTGCACGACTTTTGCGTCGCGGACGGCACCGGGGACGATGCGTTCGTCCACGTGACGCTGAAGATCGGCGCGGGCCGCAGCGAGGAAGTGAAGAAGGCCACGTGCGACGCGCTGTTCGACGCGATCAACGCGCATTTCGCCGAGCTGTACGCGAAGCGCTATCTTGCGTTGTCGATGGAGCTGGTCGAGTTCAGCGAGAGCGGCTCGTACAAGCACAACAACATCCACGCTCGCTACAAGCGGGCCGGCTGAACCCCCATCCTGATTCCACCATGCTCGAATCCGCCACCATCGACCAGCTCGCGCGGCGCCTGCACGACGCCGAACGCGAGCGCAAGCAGATCCGCCAGATCTCGCTCGACTATCCGGACATCACGATCGACGACGCGTATGCGATCCAGCGCGCGTGGGTGAACGTGAAGCTCGCGGAGGGCCGCACGCTGAAGGGCCACAAGATCGGCCTCACGTCGAAGGCGATGCAGAACACGTCGCAGATCGACGAGCCCGACTACGGCGCGCTGCTCGACGACATGTTCTTCGAGGACGGCGGCACGATCCCGACCCAGCGCTTCATCGTGCCGCGCGTCGAGGTCGAGCTCGCGTTCGTGCTCGGCAAGCGCCTGAGCGGGCCGAACTGCACGATCTTCGACGTGTACGACGCGGTGGATTACGTGGTGCCCGCGCTCGAGATCATCGACGCGCGCAGCCAGTCGATCGACGCCGATACGCAGCGCCCGCGCAAGGTGTTCGACACGATCGCCGACAACGCGGCGAACGCCGGCGTCGTGATCGGCGGGCGGCCCGTGCGGCCGGCCGACGTCGACCTGCGCTGGGTCGCGGCGATCATGTCGCGCAACGGCGTGGTCGAGGAAACCGGCGTTGCGGCCGGCGTGCTGAACCATCCGGCCAACGGCGTCGTGTGGCTCGCGAACCGGCTCGCGCGCTTCGACGTCGCGCTGGAGCCCGGGCAGATCGTGCTCGGCGGGTCGTTTACGCGGCCGTGCGCGGCGCGCGCCGGCGACACGTTCAGCGTCGACTACGGTCCGCTCGGCACCATTCAATGCCATTTCGGGTGACGCGTGATGCAGATGCCATCGAATCCCTTCAAGACCGCGCTCGCGCGCGGCGACGCGCAGATCGGGCTGTGGCTCGGTCTCGCCAGTCCGTACAGCGCCGAAGTCGTCGCGGGCGCCGGCTTCGACTGGCTGCTGATCGACGGCGAGCATGCGCCGAACACGGTGCCGACGATCCTCGCGCAATTGCAGGCGATCGCGCCGTATCCGTCGCATCCGGTCGTGCGCGTGCCGTGGAACGACCCGGTGATCGTCAAGCAGGTGCTCGATCTCGGCGCGCAGTCACTGCTCGTGCCGATGGTGCAGAGCGCGGCCGAGGCGCGCGCGGCAGTGGCGGCGACCCGCTATCCGCCGGAGGGCATCCGCGGCGTCGGCAGCGCGCTCGCGCGGGCGTCGCGCTGGAATCGCGTCGGCGACTACCTGCAGCGCGCGAACGGTGAAATGGCGGTGCTCGTGCAGGTCGAGACGCGTGCGGGGCTCGACGCGATCGACGCGATCGCGCGGGTGGAGGGCGTCGACGGCGTGTTCATCGGCCCCGCCGACCTCGCGGCGGATCTCGGGCATCTCGGCAATCCGGGGCATCCGGACGTGCAGGCGGCGATCGATCATGCGATCCGCGCGATCAAGGCGGCCGGCAAGGCGCCGGGGATTCTCAGCGCCGATGAGGCGGCGGCGCGGCGGTATCTGGCAACGGGTGCGTTGTTCGTCGCGGTGGGGGTCGATACGACGTTGCTCGCGAGAAGCGCGGAGCGGTTGGCGTCGCAGTTCAAGGGGAAATCGGCCGACGCCGCGAAGCAGGGCGACGGCACGTATTGAAGGCGCGGCATATCGAATGCAGCCGCCATCGATGCGTGCATGTAAGCGCGCAATGACGCGCTACGCGGCGTCGCCCCGGTGTCCGTCGTGTCCAGTTTCCATATACCGCCCCGGCGTCGTCCCCAACGCGCGCCGGAACATGTCGATGAACGCGCTCACGTTGTCGTAGCCAAGGTCAAGCGCGATCGTCGTCACCGGCACGCCGTCGGCCACCTTCTCCAACGCGCGCAGCAGCCGCGCCTGCTGACGCCACTGCGCGAACGTCAGCCCCGTTTCGGCGACGAAGCGGCGGCTCAGCGTGCGCGGCGCGATGCCCGCCCACGCTGCCCATTCCTCGAGGCGGCGGTTGTCCGCGAGATCGGCGCTCAACGCATCGGTGATCCGTCCGACCCGCGGATCGCGCGGGCGCGGCAGGCCGAGCGTGACCGGCGGCGATGCCGCGATCTCGTCGAGGATCACTTCCGCCACGCGCGTTTGCGCCGCGTCGAGTGCGCCGCCGCGCCAGCTTGCCGCGCGCCGTACCGCCTCGCGCAGCAGCGCGGAGGTGCGGATCGCGTGCGGCGCCTGCGGCAGCGATCCGCAGCGCGGTTCCGCGACGAACACGCTCCAGCCGGAGAACGGCCCGAACGAGCGCAGCGAATGCACGCAATGCGGCGGAATCCAGATTGCATGAACGGCCGGCACGACCCAGTCCTGGTCGTCGAGGCCGAGCGACAGCAGGCCCGTCAGCGCGCCGACCAGCTGGCCGCGCGCATGGCGATGCGGCGCGGTCACGCGCGCGTCGCGCTGCGTCAGCTCGGCAGCGGCGACGAACGGGCCGTCGGAAGAGCTCACGAGGCCGGCGGGAAGAAGCGGATCTGCAGGCATGGCTGGAATTCGGTATCGAATGGCATTTATACCGGAGTCCGGCCGTGTTCGCATCCCTACACTGAGTGCTCGTTCAACGCTTCAGGAGGGCCGCGCGATGCGAGCCGACGAAATGCTTCCCGACCACCTCAACCAGCTCGACCTCAACGGCACGACGATCCGCAAGGGCAGCGTGGGCGCCTTTCTCGCGAATGCGCGGGTGCTCACCGACCCGCATGCGGACGAGGCCGAGCGCTCCCGCGCGGCGGCCGATGCCGCCGACGTGCTGCCGGCGCTGCGTGCGCTCGGGCTGTTCGACGTGTTCGAGATCCGCGACGCCGCGTTGCGGGCGTGGGTCGACGCGCGGTGATGGCGCGGGTCATCTGAAGGAGCACCCATGAAAGCAGCAATCGTCAACGGGGCGGGCGAGCGCCCCGTTCATGCCGAGTTCGAATCGCCGCACGCGTTGCCCGGCCACCGGCTGGTCGACGTGACCGCGTCCGCACTGAGCCGGCTCGCGCAGGCCCGCGCGTCCGGTTCGCACTATTCGTCGACGGGCGGCTTTCCGTTCGTCGCGGGCGTCGATGGCACGGGGCGCCTCGACGACGGGCAGCGCGTCTATTTCTTCGGCCCGCTCGCGCCGTTCGGCGCGATGGCCGAGCGCACGGTCGTGCCCGACGCGCAATGCGTGCCGCTGCCCGACACGCTCGACGACGTCACGGCCGCCGCGATCGCGATTCCGGGGATGTCGTCATGGGCCGCGCTGACCGAGCGGGCGCGCGTCGCGGCCGGGGAGACCGTGCTGGTCAACGGCGCGACCGGCGCGTCCGGGCGGCTGGCCGTGCGGATCGCAAAGCACCTGGGCGCGGCGAAGGTGATCGCCACCGGACGCAACGCGGCGGTGCTGGCGGCGTTGCAATCGGCGGGCGCGGACGCCGTGGTGTCGCTGCAGCAGGACGACGCGCATCTGGCGCGTGCGCTGGAGCCGCACTTCCGCGCGGGCGTCGACGTCGTGCTCGATTATCTGTGGGGCGCGAGCGCACGTGCGCTGCTGGTGACGGCGGCGAAGGCGACGCCGCAAGGCCGGCCGCTGCGCTTCGTGCAGATCGGCTCGATCGGCGGCGCGGAGGTGCCGCTGCCCGGCGCGGTGCTGCGCGCGACCGCGATCACGCTGATGGGCAGCGGGATCGGGAGCATTGCGCTGCCGCGCCTGCTGGACGCGGCGCGTGCGGTGTTCGACGCGGTCGAGCCGGCGCGCCTGCATATCGGCGTGCAAGCCGTCCCGCTGGCGGGTGTCGACCGGTATTGGGATGACGTGAACGCGCTCGTCCGTCCGGTGTTCGTGATGCATAGGGACGCGTGACGAAGCGGCGCAGCCGGTTCGCGATGCTGCCGACCGGCTGCGCCGTCATGCTCAGAACCGCTGCTGAATCCCCACCGTTGCTCCGACCTGCGTGGTGCCATACCCCGCGACATCACGCGACACGCCGACCTTCTGTCCGTGCTGCGCGATCGCGAAGCCGCCGGACGCGTACAGCACCGTGCGCTTGGACAGCGCGTAGTTGGCCCGCACCGAGACCAGCGTCGGATCGGCATCGGTGCCGCCCTTGATGTTCTGGTGATACACGGCCGCGATCAGCGAGAACGCCGGCGTGAACTGGTACGACCCGCCGACCCAGACCATGTCGCTCAACTGGCTCGCCGCCGCGGTGCGGAACGTGCGCTTGTAATTGCGGTAGCCGGCCATCGTCTTCAGGTTGCCGAAGTCATAGCTCAGGCCCGCGTGGATGCCCTGGATGTAGTTCACGGGATCGGCCGGCGTGACGCTGTCCGCTGCGCCGTTCTGTCGGTCGAACGTGACGACCGCTGCAAACGGCCCCTTCTCGTAGCCGAGCGCGAAGTCGTACTTCGAGCTGGTCTTCACGCTGCCGGCCACGTTGCCGAACCCGTACATCGCGCCGAACTTGAAGCCGCCGAATTCGCCGTCGTAGCGGACCGCGTTCGACGAGCGCGAGAAGATGCCGTCCTTGCGTCCGCCGGTCGCCATCGACGATGACGCCCACGAATAGTTTTGCGAGTAACCCATCGGGTCGAACGGCATCATATAGTCGTACGTGACGGTGAAGTTGCGGCCGAGAGTCAGCTCGCCCCATTTGCCTTTCAGGCCCACCGTCGCACGGCGCGCGAAAATCGAGTCGGGGCCGTCGTCGGACGCGCCGTTCGCGAGATCGATCCCGCTTTCGAGGCGGAACACGGCCTTCAGCCCGCCGCCGAGATCCTCGACGCCGCGCAGGCCCCAGCGCGACGTGTTCTTGTTGCCCGACTTCAACCTGAACGAATTGCCGCCGTCCGGTGCCGCGTGGTTCGTGTATTCGATGCCAGCGTCCATGATCCCGTAGATCGTGACCGACGACTGCGCGTGAGCGGCGGGGGCCGCGACGCACGCGGCGGCGGCCGATCCGGTTAGCACTACTGTGCGAAAGGAACGTGCTGCGCAAGACTTCATTGACGGTGTCTCCGTGGTTTTTGTAGGTGAGGGAAATCGTGGCGCGCGCGCGGCGCCTCGGCGGATGCCGGGCGACATCCGCCGAGGTTGGTCGCCGCGCGGGTCAGCCGGCCTTCGCGAACGCCCAGCAGTCGTTGGTCGGGAATTCGAGCCAGTGCTTGCCGGCCGCGCGCGGCACGTGGCCGAACGCACGTAGCCGCAGGTCGCCGCAGTGGAACAGGTATTCCCAGCGGTCGCCGAGATACATCGACGTGACGAGGTCCGCCTGCAGCCGGTTCGCGCCGGGGCCGTCGGCGACCTGCACGCGTTCGAGGCGGATCACCGCCTGCGCATCCTGGCCGGGCGCGAGCGTGTCGCGGGCGAGCGCGCGCAGCTGCCAGCCGTCGCCGGCGAGCGTCACGCATTCGCCGTCGACCGCCGCGACGCGCGCGTCGATCCGATTGTTGCTGCCCATGAATTCGGCCGTGTACAGCGAGCGCGGCGCACCATAGAGCTCCGCCGGCGTGCCTTCCTGTTCGATGCGGCCGTTGCGCAGCAGCAGGATGCGGTCGGACATCGCCATCGCCTCGGTCTGGTCGTGCGTCACGCAGAGCGCCGACAGCCCGAGCGACACGATCAGCTCGCGCAGCCACGCGCGCGCTTCCTCGCGCAGCTTCGCGTCGAGGTTCGACAGCGGCTCGTCGAGCAGGATCACGGGCGGGTTGTAGACGAGCGCGCGCGCGATCGCGACGCGCTGCTGCTGGCCGCCGGAAAGCTGGTGCGGATAGCGCTCGGCGAGATGCCCGAGGCCGAGCTGGTCGAGCGCGCTCTGCACGCGGCGCTTCTGCTCGGCAGGCGCCACGCGGCGCAGCTTCAGCCCGTAGCCGACGTTGTCGGCGACGGTGCGGTGCGGCCACAGCGCGTACGACTGGAATACGAGCCCGAGCGAGCGCTGCTCGACCGGCAGGTCGACGCGTTGCGCGCCGTCGAAGAACACCCGGTCGTCGAGCTGGATGCGGCCGCCGGACGGCTGCTCGAGGCCCGCGACCGCGCGCAGCAGCGTGGTCTTGCCGCTGCCGGACGCGCCGAGCAGGCACACGACCTCGCCGGCCTTGAGTTCGAACGACACGCCCTTGAGGATCGGGTTCGCGCCGTAGCTCAGATGCAGATCGTCGACGATGAGCTTATCCATGAAGTTTCACTCCGAAGCGCAGGGCCACGCCGAGACCGGCGCCGACCATCGCGATGTTGATGACAGAGAGCGCGGCGACCTGGTCGACGGCGCCGGTCGCCCACAGCGACACGAGCAGCGCGCCGATCACTTCGGTGCCGGGCGACAGCAGGTAGACGGCGGTCGAGTATTCGCGCTCGAAGATCATGAAGATCAGCAGCCACGCGGCGAGCAGGCCGAAGCGCACGAGCGGCAGCGTCACGTCGAGCGACACGCGAGCGCGCGTCGCGCCGACGCTGCGGCCGGCTTCCTCGAGCTCCGGCCCGACCTGCAGCAGCGCGCTCTGGATCAGGCGCATCCCGTACGCGAGCCACACGACCGTGTACGCGATCCAGATGCTCCACATCGAGTTTTTCAGCTCGCGCAGCCCCGGCACGAACAGGAAGATCCACAGGAACGCGAGACCGGCGAGCAGGCCCGGCACCGCACGCGGCAGCAGCACGAGGTAGTCGAGCAGCTTCGTCGCCCAGTCGTGGCGGCGGTGGCCGGCGAACGCGACGAGCGAGTAGAAGCCGATCGCGATTGCGCCGCCGATCACGCCGATGCCGAGCGTGTTGACGATCGCGCGCACGAGGTTGTCCTGCTCGAACAGCTCGACGAAGTTCGCGAGCGTCAGCACCTCGGCGAGCGCGACGCCTTCGCCCCAGTTGGTCACGAACGCGCGCAGCACGATGCCGGAGATCGGCACGATCACGGTCAGCGCGAGCCACGCGGCGACGATCGCGAGCGCGATCCAGCGCCACACGCCGAGCGGCAGCACGGTCGTGCGGCCGGCCTTGCCCTTCACGGTGACGAAGCGGTTCGCGGTCTTCAGCAGCCGGCGCTGCAGCAGCACGAGCGGGAACGTGATCGCGACGATGCACACCGCGACCGCGGCCATCAGGTGATACGACGGCACGCCGAGCTTGTTGGTCAGCTTGTACAGGTAGGTCGCGAGCACGAGGTGGCCTTCCGGGTCGCCGAGCACGAGCGGCAGCCCGAACACCTCGAAGCCGAGGAAGAACACCAGCACGCCGGCGAACAGCAGCGCGGGCATCGTCATCGGCAGGCTCACGTCGAGCGCGACGCGAAACGGCCGCGCGCCCGTCACGCGCGCCGCTTCCTCGACGTCGGAGCCGAGGTTGCGCAGCGCGGCCGACGAATACAGGTACACGTGCGGCACGTGCGTGAGGCCGACGATCAGCGTGATCGCGAAGATCGAATAGACGTTCCAGGGCACGGATGCGGCGCCGAACCATTCCTTGAACCACACCGAGTAGAAGCCGACCGGGCCGACCGCGACCACGTAGCCGAACGCGAGCACCATCGGCGACACGAACACCGGCGTGAGCAGGAGCGGCTCGAGCCAGCGGCGGCCGGGCAGGTCGGTGCGCACCATCAGGAACGCGAGGATGCCGCCGAGCGGGATCGAGATGAACAGCATTCCGCCGGCGATGATGAACGAGTTCTTCACGGCCGACCAGAAGTCGGGATCGCTGAAGATGAAGCGGAAGCCGTCGACGCCGAGCGTGCGGTTCGCGTCAAAGAACGGCGCGGACAGCAGGCTCTGGAACAGGATGAAGCCGAGCGGCAGCGCCACCGCGATGGTCAGCACCGCGATGACGATCCAGCGCAGCATGCCGGCGAGCGGCTGCAGGCCGTTGGCCGGGAGCGCGGGGATCGCGTCGCCGGGGCCGGTGGTGCGCGCAACGGCCGGCGTCGTTGCCCGTGTGCTGGTTGAAAGCATGAGTTCGCCCCTGCGGCCATCCGGATGGCCGCCTACGGAAAGTCGGTAACGGGAAGCGGCCGGCCCGCGGCATTTTCGGCGGGCGGCCGGGGCTCGGCGGGTCAGCGCATCAGCGGATCAGCGCTTGATCGACTGCTGCCACTGCTTGAGGAACGCGAGGCGCTTCGACTGGTCGAGGTAGACGAGCAGGCCGGTGCCGATCTGGATCGGCTTCAGCGAATCACCGAGCTCCTTCGTGAGGCTCGCGGCGGACGTCTCGCCCGTCACGTCCGCGCGGATCGCATACAGGTTCGCCTGGTTCGCGATCAGCGTCTGGCCGCGCTGCGACAGCAGGTAGTCGACCCACAGCTTCGCGGCGTTCGGGCTCTTCGCCTTCTTCGAGATCGTCGCGAGGCGGCTCACGACCTGCGTGTAGTCCTTCGGAAACACGTAGCCGATCGACTTGTCCTTCTTCGCCTTCGCGTATGCATACGAGCCGATGATGTTGTAGCCGACCAGGTTCTCGCCGGACGAGATCCGCTCCATCATCGCGCCGGTGCTCGACTGCAGCTTCGGGCCGGTCGCGCCCATCGCCTTCACGAGCTCCCACGTGACCTTCTCGTTCAGGTGCGCGTCCTGCGTGAGCGCATTGAAGCCGACGCCCGACTTCTCGATGTCGTAGGTCGTGACCTTGCCCTTGAACTTGTCCGGCTGCGCGGCGAGCAGCTTGATCAGGTCCGTGCGGGTCTTCGGCACTTCGCCGTCGGGAATCAGCCGCTTGTTGTAGACGATCGCGAGCGGCTCGAACGTCGTGCCGTACGCCTGCTTCTGGTATTGCGCCCATTGCGGCACGTGGGTGCTTTCGGGCGAATCGTACGACGCCATCAGGCCGTCGTTGACGAGCTTGACCTGCAGGTCCATCGCCGAGCTCCACAGCACGTCGGCGCTGGTGCCGTTCGCTGCGTTCTCGCTGATGTAGCGGTTGTACAGCTCGGTGCTGTTCATGTCGTTGTATTCGACCTTGATCCCGTACAGGCTTTCGAAGTCCTTGATCAGCGGGCGCACGAGGCCCGTGTCGGTCGTCGAATAGACGATCAGCCTGCCTTCCTTCTTCGCGGCGTCGACGACGCCCTGGTAGTTGCCCGGATATCCGGCCGGAACCTGCGCCCAGGCGGCGCCGGCGACGATCGACAGGATGGCGGCGAGGTGCTTCGGTGCGAACGGCATGTCTTCCTCCAATTGCGCGTCTGTGTTGTTCGAGTGACGCGGATGGTAATTGCGGCGCACTTTCAGCCCGCTTTCATTTTCTTGAGCGATCGCGTCCGGCGGGTCATGGATTTCCCGGAGACGATGGGGCTGCGGGCGCGGCTGCGCGGGCGCGCAACCGGTATTTGCGCGAAGCGTCGGCGTGGAAAGGATCATGTAATGTAGCGGCCTGACGTTTGCCTGACAGGAATACCGATGCGTGTGCTGCTCGTCGAAGACAACCCGATCCTGGCGCAGTCGCTGTCCGACGCGCTGGCCGCCGCGCGCTTCGCGGTCGATCACATGGCGGACGGCGAGGCGGCGGACCACGTGCTGCGCACGCAGGATTACGCGCTGGTGATCCTCGACCTGGGGCTGCCGAAGCTCGACGGGCTCGAAGTGCTGCGGCGGCTGCGTGCGCGGCGCAATCCGGTGCCGGTGCTGATCCTCACCGCGCACGGGTCGGTCGAGGACCGCGTGAGGGGGCTCGATCTCGGCGCCGACGACTATCTCGCGAAACCGTTCGAGCTGACCGAGCTGGAGGCGCGCGCCCGCGCGCTGATCCGGCGCAGCCTCGGGCACGAGCATTCGAAGGTCGAATGCGGGCCGCTCGCGTTCGACAGCGTCGACCGCAGCTTCCGCCTGGCCGGCGAAGCGCTGCCGCTCACGCCGCGCGAGCGCTCGGTGCTCGAGGTGCTGGTCCTGCGCAACGGCCGCGCGATCAACAAGGAGACGCTGTCGGAGAAGATCTTCGGGCTCGACGAGTCGGTCAACGCGGACGCGATCGAGATCTACGTGTACCGGCTGAGGAAGAAGCTCGAGAACAGCGGCGTCGCGATCGTCACGCTGCGCGGGCTCGGCTATCTGCTCGAGGCGAAGGCTGAATGACGCGGCCGAACCTGCGGATGCAGGTCGCGCTGTGGCTGCTGCTGCCGCTGCTCGGCCTGCTCGCGCTCGATTCGTGGCTCACCTACCAGCGCGCGATGAACGCCGCGCATGTCGCGTTCGACCGCACGCTGTCGTCGTCGCTGAAGTCGATCCGCGAAGGCGTGCGGCTCAACCAGGGCGAGGTCGAGGTCGACCTGCCGTATCTCGCGCTCGAGATGCTCGAATCGAGCGACGGCGGCAAGATCTTCTACCTGATCCGCGAGGACGGCGGCCGCGCGGTGACGGGCTACCCCGATCTGCCGCTGCCGCAGGGGCGCGACGAGGGGCGCGACGCGGGCGACGGCGCGCTGTTCGTCACGCGCTACTACGATGCGGTCTATCGCGGCGAGCGGCTGCGGATGGCGGCGTTGCGGCTGCCGGTGCATGACGTGCCTAGCGCGCAGTCGCGCATCGTGTGGGTGATGGTCGGCGAGACGATCGAGGCGCGCCAGGCGCTCGCGCGCGAGATCCTGATGGGCTCGCTGCTGCAGGAAGGGCTGCTCGTCGTGCTTGCGCTCGGCATCGTGTGGCTCGGCGTCGGGCGCGGGCTGCGGCCGCTGAACCGGCTGTCGGCGACGGTCGCCGCGCGCGCCGAGGACGATCCGACGCCGCTCGACACCGGCGGGATGCCGAGCGAGCTCGCGCCGCTCGTCGATTCGATCAACCAGTACATCGGCCGCACGCAGCGGATGCAGGTCGCGCGGCGGCGCTTCTTCGCGGACGCCGCGCATCAGTTGAAGACGCCGCTCGCGGCCGTGCAGGCGGGCGTCGAGCTGGCGCTGCGGCCCGCCGAGCAGCCGCGCGTGAACGTCCATCTGCGGCGCGTGAACGGCGCGGTGCGGCAGGCGGCGAAGATCGTCCAGCAACTGCTGTCACTGTCGCGGCTCGATGCGGACAGCGGGCACGCGGTCGCGCACCAGCCGGTCGCGCTGCACCGGCTCGCGCGCAGCGTGACGCTCGACTGGTCGCCGGTGGCCCGCGCGCGCGACATCGATCTCGGCTTCGAGCACGAGGCGGACGTCGGCGTGCTGGGGCAGTCCGATCTGCTCGGCGAGATGGTCGGCAACCTGATCGACAATGCGATCCGTTATGCGGGCGATCGTGCGGTGATCACCGTGCGCGTGTCGCGCGACGGCGAGCATGCGCGGCTCGACGTGATCGACAACGGGCCGGGGATTCCGGCGGAAGAACGCGATGCGGTGTTCGAGCGGTTCCATCGCGGCAGCAAGACGCAGACCGTCGAAGGCACGGGGCTCGGGCTGTCGATCGTGAGAGAGATCGCGCGGGTGCATCGAGGCAGCGTGACGCTCGCCGATGCGGACGGCGGGGGATTGATCGTGACGGTGTGGCTGCCGGTGTTGCCGGAGGCGGGGTAGGGACTGGTGGTGGAGGCCGAGCGGCTGAGGCGGCCGTTACGAACGAGCCTCGGAACCGGCGCGTCAGAAGGCGGCGCTACGAACGAACGTTGGCGCCGAGCAGCAGCAAAACCGACGCGCCGCGAGCGACGCGTCCACTTCCCCTCAGTCCCCGAACCCCAGTTGCGCGTCGAGCGCCTGCCCGACTTCGAGAAAGCGCCCCGCGCCGCGCACGACGATCGCGTTGTTGCCGAACGTCAGCGCGCCGTCGAAATTCGGGTTCGCACGATAGGTCTGCAGCGTGTCGGTCGGCTCGTGCGGCCATGCGGGATCGGGCGCGCCGGTGCGCTGGTCGATCGTCGGGACCGGGCAGCGCGTGCACAGCTTCACGAGGCGCAGCCGCACCGGCGTGTCGCCGTCGGCGTCGAGGTGCTCGATGTAATCCTCTTCGAACGCGTCGATGCCCGACACGACGAGGTTCGGACGGAAGCGGTCCATCGGGATCGCAGGCGCGCCCTTCGCGACGAGGCGCGCGTTCAGGTCGTCGAGCGACGCCTGGCCGATCACGAGCAGCGGGTAGCCGTCGGCGAAGCGGGTCGATGCGTCGAGCTCGCCGGTCCATTTGCGGTTGCACGCGCGCCGCGCATCGGGCGCGAAGCGCGCGAGCTTCGCCGGCATGCCGAGGAATTCGCTGAACCACGCGGCGGTGGCGGCGCCGGTGTCGATCGCGTCGACGGTGTCGCGCCAGACGGTCGCCGCCATCTTCGGCGCTTGCGCCGACGCTTCGCCGTCGAGCGGCGTGCGCAGCTCGGGCATGCCGGGCGCGTTCAGCACCAGCGCGTCGTGCTCGAGCGCCGTGCGGATCAGCGCGAGCCGCGGATGCGTGCGCTGCGTGATCATCATCCCGTCGGGTGTGGTGATCAGCCAGTGGCGATCGTACGCGAGGCCCGTCTCCAGCAATTGCGCGCGCGGCAGCGCGATGCCGCCGCAGGATTTGATCGGGTAGACGAACAGTTCTGAAATGGCTGGCATGACGCTGGCTGGCAAACACGGGATGGGCGAATCGCGATTGTGCCAGATCGCGCGCCGGCTGTTTGGACGGTTGCTCGCGTGCGTGCCTGCGCCTGCCTACGCCTGCCTGCGCGCGCGGCGCCGGCCGGTCACGCGAGCGGAAAGCCGCGATCGAACGTCGGGCGCACGTCGAGCGGCTGGCGCAGCAAACCGGCCTTCAGGTAGAAGTCGGCCGTGCGCTGCTGCTCGGCGATCACGGCCGCGTCGATCGGCTGCCAGCGCGTGCGGCGTCGTTCGAACTGCAGCTTCGCGGCCGGCTGCGGGATGCCGATGATGCGCGCGAGCGTCGCCGAGAACGCGTCCGCATGCCGGTACGACCAGGCCTGCGCGCGCACGACGCGCTGCAGGAAATCGCGCAGCACGTCGCGTTTCGCGGCGAGCGCGGCGTCGGTCGCCGCGACGTAGCTGAGCCCCGACCACAGGCCGCGGCCGTCGACGAGCACGCGCGCACGGCCGCTCGTTTGCGCGAGCGCCGTGTACGGCTCCCACGTCGCCCACGCGTCGATCGAGCCGCTCGCGAGCGCGAGCATCGTGTCGGCGGGCGGCAGAAAGCGGAACGACACGTCGTCCGGCGCGAGCCCCGCCGCGTCGAGCGCCTTCAGCGTGACGAAATGGCCGATCGAGCCGCGTGTCGTGCCGACGCGCTTGCCTTTCAGGTCGGCGGCGGTCTGCAGCGGCGCGTCCGGCCGCACGACGACGGCGGTGCCGTATGGGTCGGAGCGGCTCGCGCCGATCACCTTGATCCGCGCGCCCGATGCAAGCGCGAAGATCACCGGCGCGTCGCCGATCGGTCCGCAATCCACCGCGCCCGCGTTCAACGCTTCGGCAAGCGGCGCGGCGGCCGGGAATTCGGTCCACGAGACGTCGTATGCAAGGCCGTTCAGTTCGTCGGCCGCTTCGAGCAGCGCGCGCAGTCCGCCTTTCTGGTCGCCGGCGCGCAGCAGCGGCCGCGTGCCCGATTGCGCATGCAGTACGGCCGGCGCGGTGCTCAAGGTGGCGGCGAGTGCGCTGGCCTGCGCGAGGAAGTGGCGTCGGTTCGGATTCATCGTCGGTTCGGTTCGGGCGGAGAAACGGTTCAGGGTGTCAATGCGGCAGGCCGGCCTGCACGTCCTGCACGGGCTCGCTGTCCACGCGCACCAGCAGCGCGGTCAGCGGATCGGCGTTTGCGGCGGCGTCGGACGGGCGCGCGTTCGTCTGCGCGCGGCATAGCAGGTCGTCGGCGGACCAGCCGGCGCTGCCGGGCTTTGCCCGCGCGCGCAGCCAGCCGCGGCGGTCGGCGAGGAATTGCGCGCCGCCGAGCGCATCGGGCGGCGTCCCCGCGATCGTCGCGAAAGCCAGCCACGCGCCGGGCGTCGTCGCGACGCAGTTCGCGCGCGCGCCGGCCGGCGCGTTCGGTGCGGCCGACGTACGAGCGTCGTCGCCGGTCACGAGCAGCGTCTGCCAGCGCGGATCCTCGCGAGGCGGCGTGGCGCCCGCGGCGAGCGCGACGACCCGCACGCGCTGGCCTTCGCGCCAGCGTTCGAGCGGCAGCGTCGCGGGCTGCCCGCCGCAACGCACGTCGAGCGCGGGCAGCGCGACGGGCACCGGCCATGCGCCGTCCGCCTGCGCGCCGCTGCCCGCGGCGAGCGCCTTCAGGTAATCGAGCACGGCCCACGTGTCGCGCGGGCTGAGCGTCGCGCCGAAGCCGGGCATCGATTCGGCGCCGTGCGCATCGCGCATTCCGTGCCGCACGCGCCAGGCCAGCTCGCCGTCGAGGCGGCGCGCCAGCAGCGTGCCGGCGAACGTCGGCGGCCAGTGCGCGAGCGACGCGGCGAGCGGCCCTTCGCCGCGTCCGTCGGCGCCGTGGCACGCCGCGCAATGACGGTCGTACAGCCGCGCGCCGTGCACCACGCTCGCCACCGAGAACGGCGCGGGATTGCGCTGGAAACTGGTCGGCGCGGCCGGCGCGAGCCACAGCGAAGCCGGCGGCCACGGCGCGAAGCAAGCGCCGGCGAGCCCGGCGATCGACGCGGCCGCACGGTACTTGCGGCTCGCGATCGCGACGCAGCCGAGCGCCGCGGCGAACACGGTCGCCGCGACGGCGAACGCAAGCTGCCGCGTCAGGCCCGCATCGATGCGCAGCGTCTCGATCGCGATCCGCCGAGTCCATGGCCACGCGGCCTGGCCGTCGGCGTCGCCGGTCAGGCCCAGCGCATGGAGCGTTTGCGCACACGCGAGCTGCGCGCGATACAGCAGTTGCAGGAACCGCAGCGCCCAATCGGCAAACGGCAGCGCGTTCATCCGCGCCGCGCGTGTCGAGGCAAAGCGCCGGTTCGGCGAGCGACGCCGCGCATCTACCAGCTCGCATCGAGGCCGAGATGGCGCAGCGCGTCGTGCCGCAGCGCGGCGAGGCGCGGGTCGCCGCGATGGCGCGGATACGGCAGGTCGACGCGCAGTTCCGCGACGATCCGCGCGGGCCGCGGGCCGAACACGATCACGCGCTGCGCGAGGAACAGCGCTTCCTCGACGTCGTGCGTGACGAGCAGCGCGGAGAAGCGCTCGCGCCGCCACAGCGCGGTCAGCTCGGCCTGCATCGTCAGCCGCGTCAGCGAATCGAGCTTGCCGAGCGGCTCGTCGAGGATCAGCAGGCGCGGATCGTTGACGAGTGCGCGGGCGAGCGCGACGCGCTGCGCCATGCCGCCCGACAACTGATGCGGGAACACGTTCGCGAAGTCCTGCAGCCCGACGCGCGCGAGCGCATCGTCGACGCGATGCCGCGCGGTGCGCTGCACGCCGCGCGCCTCGAGGCCGAGCGCAACGTTCGCGCGCACGCGGCGCCACGGATAGAGCGTCGGGTCCTGGAACACGACGATGCGCGACGGATCGGGCCGCTCGATCGGCACGCCGTCCTGCGCGATCGTGCCGTGCCGCGCGGCGTCGAGGCCCGCGACGAGCCGCAGCAGCGTCGATTTCCCGCAGCCGCTCGGGCCGAGCAGCGCGACGAATTCGCCGGCGGCGACCGACAGCGTGACGTCGTCGAGCACCGGCAGCGCGCCGCCCGCGCCGCCTTCAGTGCCGAACGCATGGCTCACGCGGCGCACGTCTATGCGCGCGCCGCGCGGCGCTTCGGCGGCCGGCGCCGACGAAGCGGAGACGGGGGATTCGAGCGCGACGCTTACCATTTGACGGTTCCTTTCTGCCATGCGAGCGTGCGGTCGCGCACCGCGAACAGCAGCGCGATCAGGCCGGAGAACAGCAGCGCCATCACGAGCAGCGCCGCGTACATGTTCACGTACGACGCCCAGCCCTGCGCCCAGCTCAGGTACCAGCCGAGCCCGGACTTGACGCCCATCATCTCGGCGACGACGAGCACCGTGAACGACGCGCTCAGGCCCATGAAGATGCCGACGAACACGTGCGGCAACGCGGCGGGAATCGCGACGCGCAGCACGAGGAAGCGCGCGTTCGCGCCGAGCGTGCGGGCGACGTCGTAGTACTGCTTGTCGACGCTCGCGACGCCGGACCAGGTGAGCACCGCGACCGGGAAGCCGGTCGACAGCGCGATCAGGAACGTCGCGGCCGAATGGCTCGACGGAAAGAAGTAGAAGGTGAGCGGCAGCAGCGCGGTGGCCGGCACCGGCCCGAGCACGCGCAGCAGCGGATGCACCCAGTAGCCGACCCGGCGCGACCAGCCGATCGACACGCCGAGCGCGAACCCGGCCGCGACGCCGTACGCGAACCCGACGCCGAGCAGCTTCAGCGTGTTGCCGGCGCTGCCCAGCAGGCGCGGCCAGTCGTCGACGTAGACCTCGATCAGCGCCTGCGGCGGCGCGAAGAACGGCGTCGGGAGCCAGCCGGTTTTCGCGGTGGCGATTTCCCATGCGGCGAGCACGAGCGGCGCGGCGACGAGCCACGGGCCGGCCGGCTGCACGCGCGCGAGCGGCGCGCGCAGCGCGGCCATGCGCGGGCCGAGCGCCGCCAGCGCGAGCAGCACCGCGGCAATCGCCCACGCGGCCGTGCCGAAGGTGTCGGTGTACGCCCAGTCGCTGAAGCCGACGATGCGGTTCGGCCACAGCCGCGTCACCGCGCCGAGCGCGACCCAGGCGAGCGCCGCGGCGATGCCGGCCGGCCAGATGCGCGCGCGGCGGGCGTCGGCCGCCTGGGCAGCTTCGCACGCGCCGCAGGATGCCGGCGTAGCGACGAGCGTACCGGCCGGAGCGGACGTGGCGCGCGCCACGGAAACCTGTTCGAGCGTCGACATCGCGTCACCCCAGCACGTTCGCGTAGACCTGCTGCGCGAAGCGCTGCGGGTCGGTGCTTTTCCTGATCACGCCGATCCGGCGGAAGTCGTCCGCGTAGAACGCGATTTCCTGCTGCAGGTCGACGCTGGTCGGGTGGTGCGTGTACGTGAGCGTCGCATACAGCTTGCGCAGGTCTTCCGGATCGATCTTCGGCGAATACTTCGCGAACACCTTCGCGGCTTCGTTCGGATTGTCGTGCGTGAATTCGGTCGCCTGCACGATCGAGCGCGCGAGCGCGGCGGCGGCCGGCCGGTCGTTGCGCACGAGCTCGCCGCGCGCGCCGATCACGCAGCACACCTTGCGCGCGTATTCGCCGGACAGGTTCGTCGCGAGCTCCGCGTACTTGCCGGCGCTGCGCTTTTCGAGCAGATACAGGTTCGGGTCGCCGTCGGCGATCGCGTGAATCTCGCCCTTGTCCGCCGCGACGCCGAGCAGGTCGGCCGGGTATTGCCGCCACGTGATGTCGCGCTCCGGATCGATGCCGTTCTTCGCGAGCAGGATCGAGAAGAAATGCTTGCCGGGCGCCGCGAGATCGCTGACGCCGACCGTCTTGCCCTTCAGCGCCTGCAGCGTCGTGACGCCGGCCGCCTTCGCGCCGATCAGCCGCACGCAGCCGCCGTGCGAGCTGCCGACGATCTTCACGTCGAAGCCCGCTTCGAGCGGCTTGAGCCAGCGATGGATCATCCCGACCGCCGCGTCGGCCTTGCCGGTCGCGATGGATTCGAGCAGCTGGTCGGTCGAGCCGCTGTAGTTGATCAGGTCGACCTTCAGGCCGTTCTTCTCGAAGAAGCCGCGCTCCTGCGCGACGACGATCGGCGTCAGGCAGAACGCGTTCTGGTTCCACGCGAAGGTCAGCTTCTTCAGCGGCGTCGCGGACCACACGCGGCGGCCGAGCGTGAGCGCGGGCGCGGCGAGCGCGACTGCGCCGGCGGCGCGCAGCAGGCGGCGGCGCTGGTGGTCGTGCGCGTCATGCGCATCGTGCGTTTCTGGCGCGGTGGCGGCGGGGTGTGTCATCGGCAGGTCTCCGGTCGTGCGGGGTGATGCGTGACGCTCAGTCGAGCAGGTCGGGTTCGTCGGCGACGATGCGCGCGTACAGGCTGTCGAACGCGTGCAGCGCGCCGTCGGGGCCGCCGATCTGGCCGTGCGTATGGCGGGCGGTGTCGGCGTCGATCGGCTGCGGCGCGCCCGCCGCTTCGGCGAGCAGCTGCGTGTGCGCGGCGTTGTCGAGCGCGATGTACCACCAAGCGGCCGCCTCGACGCTCGGACCGGCGGTGAGGATGCCGTGGTTCTTCAGGATCGCGCCCTTGTGCGTGCCGCCGCCGGGCTTCGCGAGCGCCTGCGCGATCCGCGCGCCTTCGCGCGTGTCGACCACCATCCCGGTGAAATCGTCGAACAGCGCGTGATCCTCGTAGAACACGCATGCATCCTGCGTCAGCGGATCGAGCGGGCGTCCGAGCGTCGACCACGCCTTGCCGTAGGTCGAATGCGTGTGCGCGGCGGCGACGACGTGCGGATGCGCTTCGTGGATCGCCGCATGGATCGCGAACGCGGCCTGGTTCAGCGGCCGTGCGCCGATCGCGGTTTCGCCGCGCGCGTTGACGAGCAGCAGGTCGGACACCCTGATTTGCGAGAAATGCACGCCGAGCGGATTCACCCAGAAGTGATCGGGCAGCTCCGGGTCGCGCGCGGTGATGTGGCCGGCGAGGCCCGACGCGAAGCCGTGGCGCGCGAACACGCGGAACGCGGCCGCGAGGCGCTCCTGCCGATGGCGGCGCTCGGCGGCGGCGTCGGCGCGCGGCGCGGGCGGGTCGAACCAGAAATGCCGACGCGGCGCGGCGGCGAGCGCGAGGCCCGACGCGGTGCGGATGGGCGAGGGCAGGACGGCGGACATGGCGGTCGTCTCCCGTCGTCAGGCGGCGCGGCGCGCGGCATCGCGCGCGGCGACGGCCGCGCGTACGCGCGGAATCAGTTCGCGGCCGTAGTCGATCGCGTCGTCGAGCGGATCGAAGCCGCGGATCAGGAAGGTCGTCACGCCGAGGTCGTAGTAGTCGAGCAGCGCGTCGGCGACCTGCTCGGGCGTGCCGACGAGCGCCGTCGAATTCGAGCGCGCGCCGGTCAGCTTGGCGATTTCGGTCCACAGCCGCTTGTCGACGCGCGCGCCGCGCTCGGCGGCGGCCAGCAGGCGGCGCGCGCCTTCGCTCTGCAGCGGGCCGCCCGCGCCGAGGCCGGCCGCTTCGCGCAGCCGGCGCGTTTCGTCGAGGATCCGGTGCGCGCGCGCCCACGCGTCGTCCTCGGTCGCGGCGAGGATCGGGCGGAACGACACCGAGAAGCGCACCTGCCGGCCGTGCTTCGCCGCTTCGGCGCGCACGCGCGTCGTCAGGTCGCGCACCTGGTCGAGCGATTCGCCCCACAGCGCGTAGACGTCCGCGTGCTTGCCCGCGACCGCGAGCGCCGCGTCCGACGCGCCGCCGAAATAGATCGGCACGTGCGGCTTCTGATGGGGCCGCACGTCGGAATAGCCCTGGCGGAAGCGGTAATGCGCGCCTTCGTGGTCGAACGGCTGCGCGTCGGTCCAGATCCGGCGCAGGATGCCGAGGTATTCGTCGGTGCGCGCGTAGCGGGCGTCGTGGTCGAGGAAATCGCCGTCGCGCGCCTGTTCGGCATCGGAGCCGCCCGAGATGATGTGCACCGCGAGCCGGCCGCGGCTGAACTGGTCGAGCGTCGCGATCTGGCGCGCGGCGAGCGTCGGCGCGGTGAAGCCCGGACGATGCGCGAGCATGAAGTGAATCCGCTCGGTCGCGGCGGCCGCGTATGCGATCGTCAGCGTCGCCGACGGGCCGGTCGAGTGGTGCGGCACGAGGATGCGGTCGAAGCCGGCCGTCTCGTGTGCGCGGGCGAAGTCGCGCACGTAGTCGGGATCGACCGCGTTGCCGGTCGGCGGGTGAATCTCCGATTGCTTCTGGCTCTGGATCATGCCGATGAATTCGACGCTCATCTGGGGCTCCGCTGGGTCTTCCGGTACAGGGCTCCGGCAACGGGCCGGACTGGAGCGCAGATTACCGCCGCGATCATGCGAAACGGAAATAATCAATCCCGAATTGAATATCAGATTTGCATGGTTTGATCGATCGGGCGACGCGCCTACGCTTGGCGTTCGCGCTTCGCTTGCGCCTTTTCCTTTTCGATGGAATCCGTTTCGATGCCTGCCCGTCTTGCCGTTTCCCCGCCGCCGTTACAGCCGCACCAGCAGCCGTTGCCGTTGCGGCACCTGCCTGCCGCCGACGACTACGCCAACGCGCGCGTCGCCGCGCTGCTCGACCGGCTCGCCCCCGAACTCGCGGCCGATGCCGCGCGCAACGACGTGCTCGGCCGCTTCCCGCACGAGAACTTCGCGCGACTGCAGCGCGCGGGGCTGATCGCGCAGGTCGTGCCGCGCGGCTACGGCGGCGCGGGCGCGACGCTCGCGCAGGCGAGCCGGATCGTCGCGGCGGTTGCGCGGGCCGATCCGGCGACCGCGCTGGTGCTGACGATGACGTACCTGCAGCATCGCGCGCTCGGCCGCGCCGACAGCCGCTGGCCCGAGCCGCTGCGGCGCGCGGTGTTCGGCAGCGCGGTGGCCGACGGGGCGCTGATCAACGCGTTGCGCGTCGAGCCCGCGCTCGGCTCGCCGGCGCGCGGCGGCCTGCCCGAGACGGTCGCGCGCCGCGACGGCGACGGCTGGCGGCTGTCCGGCCACAAGCTGTACAGCACCGGCATCCCCGCGTTGCGCTGGCTCGCCGTGTGGGCGCGCACCGACGAGCCCGAGCCGCGCGTCGGCGTGTTTCTCGTGCCGCGCGATCCGTTGCGCGGCGACCCGGGCATCCGCGTGATCGAGAGCTGGGATCATCTGGGCCTGCGCGCGTCGGGCAGCCACGAGGTCGTGTTCGACGACGTCCGGCTGCCGGGCGATCACGCGGCGGACGTGCGCGCGCCCGACGCGTGGGCCGCGTCGGCGTCGAGTCACGTGGACCTCGACGCGCAGGCCGACCAGCAGGCGTGGATGGTCGCGCTGCTCGGCAGCCTGTACGACGCGGTCGCGCGCGCGGCGCGCGACTGGCTGGCCGGATTCGTCGCGACGCGCTCGCCGAGCGGGCTCGGCGCGCCGCTCGCGACGCTGCCGCGCGTGCAGGAGGCGATCGGCGAGATCGAGGGCTGGCTGCATGCGAACCGCGTGCTGCTCGACGACGCGATCGCGCGCGCCGACGCCGGCGCGCCGCTCACGCTGACGACGAGCGGGCTCGTGAAGCGCGCCGTCACCGAGCATGCGATTCGCGTGGTCGAGCAGGCGTTGAAGCTGTCGGGCAATCACGGGCTGAGCCGCAGCAATCCGCTCGAACGTCACTATCGCGACGTGCTGTGCAGCCGCGTGCATACGCCGCAGGACGATGCGATCGCGGTCGCGGCCGGGCGCGCGGCGCTCGACGCGGCGGCGGCGGCGCGCAGCGCGCCGAGCGACGGCGCGAGTTCGCGCAGCGCGCCGCACGCTGCGCGGCCGTTCGATCGAGGCGATGCGTAAGGACGGCGATGGGGCATACCGCGCAGGCCGGACCACGCCGTGCGTGCGTCGCCGAACGGGCTCGAGCCGCCACATCGGCGCGCCGGGCGAAGGCGCCGCAGACTTGCGCGGGACTTCGCACGCGATGCGCGATCACTGGCTGCGTGATCCCGAGCCCCGCCGAGGTGCGGCTCGGTCCGGCCCGGCGTTCGGCAACGCACGACCACCACAAAGCATCGATATCGCTAATTTTCATGTTTGTTCTGCATGCACGACCAGGTGCATCATGACGATCGATCAAGCCGGGCATTTTTATTCGAGGAGACCCCGATGAATACGCCTGCGTTGCAGCACACGCCGTTGCGCCCGTTCGTCGACGGACTGGACGCGCTGCTCGCGTCCGGCGCGAACGAGGCGCGCATCCTGGACGAGGGCGGCGCGCTGCTGGCTGCGCTCGTCGCGCACGACGACTGGCTGCCCGACGCGTTCGCGCAGCCCGACCCCGAGCGCTACCGCCAGTACCTGCTGTATCTCGATCCGGACGAGCGCTTCTCGATCGTCAGCTTCGTGTGGGGGCCGGGTCAGGCCACGCCGATCCACGACCACACGGTGTGGGGGCTGATCGGGATGCTGCGCGGCGGCGAGTTCTCGCAGCCGTACCGGCTCGACGCGCAGGGGCGGCCGGCGCCGTCCGGCGACGCGGTCCGGCTCGCGCCGGGGCAGGTCGAGGCCGTGTCGCCGCGCATCGGCGACATCCATCGCGTGAGCAATGCGTTTGCCGATCGTGTGTCGATCAGCATCCACGTGTACGGCGCGAACATCGGCAAGGTCGAGCGCGCCGTCTATCTCGAGGACGGCACCGTGAAGCCGTTCGTTTCCGGCTATTCGAACGCATGACCCGCAGCGCGGCGGGCCGCGCCCGGCGCGCCCGGCATCCATCCGACGCCCGCTTCGCTTTTCAACGACTTCAACCGAATCCGACCGAGACACCGTGACGCAATCCGCCGATTCCCTTTCCCGTTTTCCCGTCGCGACGTGCGAAGACGTCCGCGCACGCCTGCTGGCACGCGACGAACTCGCGCTGATCGACGTGCGCGAGGAAGACCCATATGCGCAGGGCCACCCGCTGTGGGCGGCCAATTTCCCGCTGTCGAAGCTCGAACTGGACGCGTGGACGCGGATTCCGCGCCGCGACACGCCGATCGTCGTGTACGGCGACGCGGCCGGCGAGGATCTCGCGCCGCGTGCGGCCGCGCGGCTCGCACAGCTCGGCTACAGCGACGTGCGGCTGCTCGACGGCGGCCTCGCGGGCTGGCGCGCCGCGGGCGGTGAACTGTTCATCGACGTCAACGTGCCGAGCAAGTCGTTCGGCGAATGGGTCGAGGCCGAACGGCATACGCCGTCGCTGTCCGCGCAGGAGGTGCAGGCGCTGATCGACGCGCGCGCGGACGTCGTGATCGTCGACGCGCGCCGCTTCGACGAATACCGGACGATGAACATCCCGACCTCGACCAGCGTGCCGGGCGCGGAGCTCGTGCTGCGCGTGCGCGCGCTCGCGCCGGACCCGGCGACGCGGGTGATCGTCAATTGCGCGGGCCGCACGCGCAGCATCATCGGCACGCAGTCGCTGATCAACGCGGGGCTGCCGAACCCGGTCGCGGCGCTGCGCAACGGCACGATCGGCTGGACGCTCGCGGGGCAGGCGCTGGAGCACGGCGCGGCGCGCCGCTTTCCGGATGACATCGACCCAACGCTGCGCGCCGATGCGCGCAGCGCCGCGCGCAAGGTCGCCGAACGGGCGGGCGTGCCGCGCATCGCGCTCGCCGACGTGGCCGCGCTCGCGGAGCCGGGCCGCACGCTGTACCGCTTCGACGTGCGTACGCCGGAAGAGTACGAGGCCGGTCATCTGCCGGGCTTTGCGAGCGCGCCGGGCGGCCAGCTCGTGCAGGAGACCGACCATCACGCGCCGGTGCGCGGCGCGCGGATCGTGCTCGCGGACGACGACGGCGTGCGTGCGGACATGACCGCGTCGTGGCTCGCGCAGATGGGCTGGGACGTGCGGGTGGTCGAGGCCGGCGCGCACGCGTTCGGCGAGACCGGCCAGCCGCCGCGCGACGTGCCGGCTGCGCCCAGGGTCGCGGAAGTCTCGCCCGCGACCCTGGCGGGCTGGCTGCGCGAAGCGGCGCCCGACGAGATCGCGATCGTCGATGTCACGGCCAGCGCGAATTACGTGAAGCGCCATATTCCGGGCGCGTGGTTCGCGGTGCGCGCGCAGTTGCGCGACGCGCTCGCGGTGATTCCGGCCGCGCGGCGCTACGTGTTCACCTGCGGATCGAGTCTGCTCGCGCGCTTCGCGGCGGCCGACGCGCGCGCGCTGCTGCCCGCGTCGGCGCAGATCGTGGTGCTGGCCGGCGGCACCGCGGCGTGGATCGACGCGGGCCTGCCGGTCGAAGCCGGCGATACGCGGCTCGCGTCGCCGCGCATCGATCGCTACCGGCGTCCGTATGAAGGCACCGACAACGCGGCCGCCGCGATGCAGGCGTATCTCGACTGGGAATTCGGGCTCGTGGAGCAACTCAAGCGCGACGGCACGCACCATTTCCGCGTGATCTGAGCGCGGCGCGGCAAGCGCGGGGCAGGCGAGGCGGGGGGGCCGCGCACGGCGGTCGGTCGGTGCGCCGGCGGCAGCAGTCGCGCCGGATGCACTAAACTTGCGGGAATTTTGCATCGCCGCGTCGGGCCGCGTCTCGCGTGCACGCGGCGGTGCGGCGAATCGCGGGCCGGCGCGGGCGCCCGGCGCCGGTTGGCGGCCGGCGCCCGCGCCGGCCGACCCTGACCGACCCATGACGACTCATACCGAACCCGCCTATCTGCTCGGCGACCTGCTGAAGAACGTTTCCCGCTCCTTCTACCTGACGCTGCGCGTGCTGCCCGACGGCATGCGCGACCCGGTCGGTCTCGCGTACCTGCTCGCCCGTGCGGCCGACACGATCGCGGACACCGCGCTCGTCGCGCCCGACCGCCGCGCGGCGCTGCTGACGCAGCTGCGGGAGAACATCGAGCGGCTCGACGACGGCGTCGTGCTATCGCAAGCGCTCGAAGACGTGACGCGGATGCAGACGGATTCCCACGAGCACGTGCTGCTCGGCTCGATGCAGCCGATGCTCGCGCTGCTGCGCATGCAGTCGGCCGCCGACAGCGCGGCGATCCGCAAGGTCGTCGCGACGCTGACGTCGGGGATGGAGTTCGACCTGCGCACGTTTCCCGACGAGCAGGCGGGGCAGGTCGCCGCGCTGCCGTCGCGCGAACTGCTCGATCGCTACACGTATCTGGTCGCCGGCTGCGTGGGCGAGTTCTGGACCGACATGACCGGCATGCACACGCGGGCCGCGCGGCGCTGGGACCTGCCGGACATGCGGGAGAAGGGCATCCGTTTCGGCAAGGCGCTGCAGATGACCAACATCCTGCGCGACTGCGCGAAGGACCTGCGGATCGGCCGCTGCTACCTGCCGCAAGAGGTGCTGGATGCGCATGGGCTCGGCGTGCCGGACCTGCTGGCGCCGGATGCGTCGCCGCGCGCGCGGGGGGTACTGTTCGACCTGCTGCGCGTCGCGCTCGCGCAGTACCGCGACGCGTGCCTGTACACGGTCGCGATTCCGCGCCGCTTCATGCGGCTGCGGCTGGCGTGCCTGTGGCCGATCCTGATCGGCCTCGAGACGCTCGAACTGCTCGCCGGCCACGACGCGTGGCTCGATCCGGCGCGGCCGGCCAAGGTGACGAGAAAGCGCGTCTACCGGATCATGGCGTCGTCGCTCGTGATCGTCGGCTCGAACGCGGCGGTTCGTGCGCGCCTGAACGCGCTCGTCGGCGCGGTCGACGCGCGGCTCGCGCAGACGGGACGCGCGTCCTGACGCGCGCCGAGCCGCGCTGCCGGCAGCAGCGTCGCTCGGCGGCATTCTTCCGCAGCATTCTTCGGCCCGCGCTCGCGGGCCGTTTCCATTCAGCGCGCGTCTCCGTACAAAAACGTTTTCACGATTTCGTTTTCAGAAATGTGGCTGTCATGAATGTCAGCGATCCTGCGCGGCGGTGTGATCAGTCTTCGGGCAGGGTCCGCGCCTCGGCCGGGCACTATGTGCCGAAGGCGTCTGACGACATCGGGCGGTCGCGTTACAGCCGTAAAAATGTAAAGCTAGGGTTTTCACTGGGAAATGCCGGAAAGGCCCGCTGCGTAAGCGTTTTCAGGTGTTAGGTAACCGCTTGGTGAACCTTCGCGTTGCGTCGATCATACGATGACCGACTATGTGTGTTGGGAAATAATCGGTAATCCGTCAGAATTGCGTCCGCATGTACTCGCACATGTGTCACAACCACACCAGATAAGAATTCATTCTTTGAGGACGGAGATTCAATGAAAAAGCGCGTCGCTGTCGCCATGACGGCAGCTGGCCTTGCGGCCGTCACCACCGCACACGCACAGAGCAGCGTGACCCTGTACGGTATCGTCGACAACGGTATCGCTTACCAGAACAACTCGTCGTCGACGGGCGCGACCACCGGCGGTCACTCGAAGGTGCAGATGTCGACGGGCGTGTGGGCAGGCAGCCGTTTCGGCCTGAAGGGCTCTGAAGATCTGGGTGGCGGCACGAAGGCGGTGTTCCAGCTCGAAGCGGGCGTGAAGACGAACGACGGCACGTCGCAATGGGCGGGCGGCATCTTCACCCGCCAGGCATGGGTCGGCCTGACCAACCCGACGTACGGTACGCTGACGGCCGGCCGCCAGTACACCGCGTACTACACGCTGCTGTCGCCGTACAGCCCGACGACCTGGCTGACCGGCTACTACGGCGCGCACCCGGGCGATATCGACTCGCTGGATACCAGCTACCGCGCGAACAACTCGATCGTCTACATTTCGCCGAAGTACTACGGCTTCACGGTCGGCGGCTCGTACTCGCTCGGCGGCGTGCCGGGCAGCTTCAACCGCGGCTCGACGTGGAGCGCAGCGATCCAGTACATGAACGGTCCGGCAGGCATCGCGGTCGGCTTCCAGAAGGTCAACAACTCGACGCTCGGCGGCGGCGTGTGGGGCGACAACTCGACGGTCACGAGCGGCGGCCAGCCGGCCGTGTCGTCGATCAACAACGGCTACAAGTCGGCTCAGTCGCAGCAGCGCGTCGCAGTGACGGCGGGCTACCAGTTCACGCCGGCATGGGACATCTCGGTGTCGTACTCGAACGTCCAGTACATCCCGGGCACGTTGTCGACGTTCCGCAACACGGCGACCTTCAACACGGCCGGCGCCGTGCTGCACTGGAAGGCGAGCGCGCAGTGGGATTTCGCGGCTGGCTACGCGTTCACGGCAGCGACGAAGTCGAACGGCGTCACGAGCGCGGCCAAGTACCACCAGGTCACGCTGTCGCAGTACTACAGCCTGTCGAAGCGCACGGGCCTGTACGCGGTTGAGGCTTACCAGCACGCGAGCGGCAACACGCTGAAAGACGGCAACGTCATCAAGGCAACGACCTCGATCGGTGACGGCGTCGGCGCAGGTTCGAACCAGAACCAGATCGGCGTCGGCGTCGGCCTGATCCACCGCTTCTGATTCCGTGCGGCGCGTGAGCGCCGCAACTGGAACGCGGTACAGAAACCGGCCTTCGGGCCGGTTTTCTCGTTTACGGCGCGTGCCTTTGCGTGGCGCCCCGATCACTGGTCGATCGGCGACTTCAGCGGCTGATGCTCGCCGGTCAACCCGAACACGACGATCTGCGCCGGCTCGGTATCGCTTCCGTTGCGCGACACGAGATGCCGCGAGCCGGGCGGTTCATACCAGCCTTCGCCCGCGCGGTAGCGGCGCAGCGGGCCGTCGTTGACCTGCGACAGCACTTCGCCTTTCGACACGACGGCGAACACCGAGCCGAGATGCCGATGCGGCTCGGACGCCTGGCCGGGCGCGTAGTCGACGGTGGCGACCACCGCGAGTCGGCCCGGCGCTTCGGGCACCGGCTGCTGCAGGATGGCGTGCACGTTGTCGCCGCCGTCGTGCGCCTGCGCGGCGGCCGGCAGCGCGACGCCCAGCGCGAGCGCGGCGCCGACGAGCGCGCGGCGCAACGTCATGCTCGTTTGCGTCATGGCCGCCTCCTTACTCGGGCATCTTGCGGAACGCGATCGCGAAGCGATTCCACGCATTGATCGTCGTCACCAGCAGCGACAGGTCGAACAGCTCCTCGTCGCTGAAATGCGGCTTCACGGCTTCCCAGACGGCATCCGGTACGTGATTGTCCGCGACCCGCGTCAATGCCTCGGTCCATTCGAGCGCCGCGCGCTCGCGGTCGGTGAAGAACGGCGTCTCGCGCCAGACGACGACCGTCGCGAGGCGGCGGTCGGTTTCGCCGCCCTTGCGAGCGTCGGTGGTGTGCATGTCGACGCAGAACGCGCAGCCGTTGATCTGCGACGCGCGCAGCCGCACGAGCTCGGCGAGCGGCTTCTCGATCGAGCTTTTGGCCAGAAATTCCTCGGCGTTGCGCATCACCTTGATGGCGTTCGGGCTGGCGGCGTAGAAGTTCAGGCGGGGTTGCATGGCAGGTCCTCGTTCGGTTGATGCGCACGGCGGCGCGACAGGACCCACTTTAAGCGTGCCACTGGCCCGCTTGAATGACCAATTCCGGGAAAAGTCAGGTGACCACCGGCATCGCACCGGCACCCCCGGATTTCAGCAGCACGGCGAGCCGGGCGAGCGCGGTGTCGATGCGCAGCACGTCGATGCCGCCGTAGCCGAACAGCAGGCCGGCGCGTGCGCCCGCGCCGACGTGGAAGCCCGAGATTCCGTACAGCCCGATGCCTTCTGCGCGGGCCGCCCGGATCAGCGCCGCTTCGTCGAGCCCCGGTTTCAGCGGCGCGGCCACGTGGATGCCGGCGGTCGGCACGATCGCGTCGAACCAGCGCGCCAGCTCGCCATGCAGGTGCGCGATCAGCACCTTGCGCCGCGCGTCGTAGTGCTTCTGCACGCGGCGCAGATGCCGCGCGAAATCGCCGTCGAGCATGAAGCGGGCGAGCGCGGTCTGGGTCAGCGTGCAGGTATGCCAGTCGGCGATCTGCTTCGCCTTGCACAGCGCCGGGTGCAGCGCGGCCGGCGGAATCGCGTAGCCGATCCGCAGCTCGGGAAAGATCGTCTTCGAGAACGTGCCGACATACGCGACGAGGCCCGCGCGGTCGAGGCTCTTCAGTGATTCCATTGGGCGTCCTTCGAAGCGGAACTCGCCGTCGTAGTCGTCCTCGATGATGACGGCCCGCCGCCGCTGCGCCCATTCGAGCAGCGCGACGCGCCGCTCCAGGCTCATCGGCATGCCGAGCGGGAACTGGTGCGACGGCGTTACATAGACGAGGCGCGCGTCGTCGGGCAGCCGGTCGGCGACGAGCCCGTGCGCGTCGACCGGCACGCCCACCACCGTCGCGCCGAGCGACGCGAACGCGGCGCGGGCCGGCGGGTAGCCGGGGTCCTCGACCGCGACGACGTCGCCGGGCCGCACGACGACGCGCGCGAGCACGTCGAGCGCCTGCTGCGCGCCTTGCGTGACGATCACGTCCTGCCAGCTGCAGGCGACCGCGCGGCTGAACGCGACGTAGCGCGCGATCGCGAGCCGCAGCTGCTGGTCGCCGGCCGGGTCGTGATACTGGCCCGGGCCGCGCGCCTGCTGGCGCAGCGCGTGGTGCAGGCAGCGCCGCCACGCGTCGAACGGGAACAGCGTCTTGTCGGTCACGCCGCCGCGGAAATCGAAGCCGAGCGCGGGCAGCGGCTCGGGCATCGCGAGCGCGTCGGGCACGTCGCTCCATATCGCGCGCGCGGTCGGCGCGCCGGCCGGCCGGCGGTTCGCGGCGATCGCCGGAATGGCCGCGGCCGGCTCGTGCGGCACGCGCGCGAGGCCGTCGGCGACGAACGTGCCGTCGCCGCGCCGCGTGTGCAGGTAGCCTTCGGCGGCGAGCCGCTCGAACGCGTCGAGCGTCGTCTTGCGCGACACGCCGAGCTGCGCGGCGAGATCGCGGGTGGACGGCAGCCGCGCGCCGCCGGCGAGACGTCCGTCGACGATCGCGGCGCGCAGTTGCCGGAAGATCTGGCCGGTCAGGTCGTGACGGCCGTCGATGCGAATCGCGATGTCCATCGCAGTGGCTACCTCGTTCGGGGTGGTTTTGCCGGAATCGGCATACCGCCAGTATGCCGGCTGAAGGGCCGCGCGTCGCGGATTGGACCGGCATGCGCGGCTGCCTTACGATCACGATTCCGATCACGACGTCCCCAGGCCGGAGCGTGTCCATGTTGTCTGAAGAAGAATTCGCGCTGCTCGATGCGATCCGCGCGACCGGCAGTCTGTCGCGCGCGGCGGCGCGCCTCGGCAAGGCGCCGTCGACGGTGTCGCATGCGGCGCGCCAGCTCGAGGCGCGCTTCGACGCGCTGCTGTTCGACCGGCGCCGCTACCGGCTGCAGCTCACGCCCGCCGGCCAGTTGCTGGCCGACGAGGCGGCGCGCCTGATGCTCGACGTCGCGCGGCTCACGCAACGGGTGCGGCAGATCGCGAGCGGCTGGGAGGACCGGCTGTGGATCGTCAGCGACGAGCTGCTCGAATTCGAATCGATGATGCCGGTGGTCCGCGCGTTCGATGCGCTGGAATCGGGCGTGTCGCTGCGCTTCACGCACGAGGTGCTCGGCGGTACCTGGGAAGCGCTGCGCGACGGCCGGGCCGACCTGATCGTCGGCGCGACCAACGAGCCGCCGGCGATTCCGGGGCTGAAATGGTTCGAGCTCGGCGCGCTCGACTGGGTGTTCGCGGTGTCGCCGCGCCATCCGCTCGCGGCCGCGCGCGACCCGCTGACGCGCGATGCGATCGGCGCGCATCGCGCGGTCGTGGTCGCGGATTCGTCGCGGCTCGCCGCCGGCCGCGCGTACGGCTTGCTGGGTGGCCAGACGGTGCTGGCGGTGCCGTCGATGCGCACGAAGATCCTCGCGCAGCGCGACGGGCTCGGCGTCGGCTGGGTGCCGCGGCGGCGCGCGGCGACGCTGCTCGCGCGCGGCGAGCTGGTCGAGATGCCGACCGCCGAGCCGCGCGAGCCGAACGTGCTGTACGTCGCGTGGCGCGGCGATCGCGAAGGCCGGGCGCTGCAGTGGTGGCTCGAGCAGCTGCGCGCGCCGCGCCTGGCGCAGCGCCTGCTCGACGGGATCGACGTCGTGCCGTGACGGCGTGCGGCGGGGCGGGCGCGCCGCCCCGGCCGGAACATGTTCGATGCGTTCGAACGTTTTCGTCGCGCGCATCGTACGGCAGCGGGCGGCTTCGCGCGCACCATGCGTTCACGGTCTTTCACCGGAATCACTGGAGAACATCATGGAACGCTTCAAAGGCAAGACGGTGCTCGTCACGGGCGGCACCAGCGGGATCGGCCTCGCGGCCGCGCGGGCATTCGCGGCGGAAGGTGCGCGGGTGATCGTCACCGGGCGCGATGTGGAGGCGCTCGCCGCCGCGCAACGCACGCTCGGCGACGGCGCGCTCGCAATCCGCAACGACACCGGCAGCGTGGCGGCGGCCCGCGAGCTCGCGGACGCGATCGGCGCGGCGGGGGCGCGGCTCGACGCGGTGTTCGTGAACGCGGGCGTCGCGAAGCTCGCGCCGTTCGCGGACGTCGACGAGGCCCTGTGGGATCTCGTGTTCAACACCAACGTGAAGGGCGCGTACTTCCAGATCCAGGCGCTCGTGCCGCTGCTGAACCGCGGCGCATCGATCGTCATCAACGGGTCGATCAACGCGCACATCGGGATGCCGGGGTCGTCGGTCTACGCGGCGAGCAAGGCCGCGGTGAATTCGCTCGCGAAGACGCTGTCGACGGAGCTGCTGCCGAACGGCGTGCGCGTGAACGTCGTGAGCCCGGGGCCCGTCGAGACGCCGCTGTACGGCAAGCTCGGGCTCGACGCCGCGACGCTCGAAGCGACCGCCGGGAAGATCAAGGGCCTCGTGCCGATCGGCCGGTTCGGCACGCCGGACGAGATCGCGTCGACCGTGCTGCACCTGAGCGCGCCGGAGTCCGCGTTCATCGTCGGCGCGGAAATCATCGCGTCGGGCGGGATGGGCTTGCTCTGAGCGCGTGGCCGGCGCAGCGGCATGCGTGCCGCTGTGCCGGCCGGGCGTTCGTGTCGCTAGCGCGCAGAAGCCACGCAGTCGCCTTCGCCGGCCCGGTCGCGCGCGCCGAGCGGCGTCACCGTCAGTCCCGAGAACGTCGCAGTGCCCCGTTCGGCGAATACCGAAACACGGTCCGCGTCGGCGGGCGGGAAGACCACGTCCGTCAGCACCGTGCGGCCGCCGTTGGCAAACACTTCGACGGACCCGCGGTCGACGATGATGTCGAGTCGCAGCAAGCCGTTCTCGAGCGGCAAGGCGACGATGTGCTGGCGGCTGAAAGTGGCGGCGAAGTCCGGTGTGCCGGAGCGTGAGCGGTCGAGCGTCAGCGTGCGCGCGGCGGTGTCGTAGACGATCCGCGTGCCGATCGCGCCATCCGCCGACGCCCGCACGACGACGCCTGCGCGGGCCGCCTGCCCAGGTGCGATCGTCACATCGATGCGTTGTGCGACGCCGCGGGTGGCCGGCGGCAATGCACGCGCGGCCGAATCGACTTCCAGCGTGCCCACGTGCACCGCGGGGCGCCGGTCGGCCCATGCGGTGAATGCAGCGGCCGGCGTGACGACGAGCCGCGGCTCGCCGTCGATCGTCTTCAGCGCGAACGCGCGCGGCAGCGTCATCGCGCCGCGCCACGGCGTGGTCGGCGCCTTGGCCGCATAGTCCCAGTTGCTCATCCACGCGATGCCGAGCGGTTGCGCGCCCGGCGCGCCCGAGAACGTGCCGGCCGCGTAGAAGTCCGCGCCGTGATCGACCCAGCGGAACTGCGCGGGATCGGAACCGGCCGGTGCGACGCGATCGGGCGTGAACGTGCGGCCGTCGAAGTCGCCGACGAAATACATCGACCCCGAGCCGCCCGCGATCGACCACGGATTGACGTTGACGATCATCACCCATCTGATTCGTGCCGGATCGCCGTCGAGCGGCAGCGCAATCAGGTCGGGCATTTCCCACAGCGCGCCGTCGTGCGGCACGCCGGGCAGCGTGAAGTCGCTCAGGAATGCCCAGTGGATCAGGTCGTCGGAGCGGTACAGCTTCACGACCTGCGCATCGGCGACGACCGTCGTCATCAGCCAGTACCCGCCGGGCGCGTACCACGACACCTTCGGGTCGCGGAACTGCTTCGATTCCGGATCGAGCGTGAGCACCGGGTTGTGCGCGTACGGCCGCCAGGTTGCGCCGTGATCGAGGCTGTACGCGAGCGACTGCGCCTGCGTGCCGGGCGCGTGGCCGGAGCCCGCCTTGTAGACGCTCGTATACAGCGCGACGAGCGGCGTCTGCCCCGGCGCGCCGAGGCCGGACGTGTTGCGGGTGTCGGCGACGATCGAGCCGGAGAAGAATTCCTCGGTCGCGTTCGCGCGCATCGCGACCGGCTGCTCGCGCCAGTGGACGAGGTCGGTGCTGGTCGCATGGCCCCAGGACATGTTGCCCCAGTCGTTGCCGGCCGGATTGAACTGGTAGAACAGGTGGTAGCGGCCGTTCTCGTAGACGAGGCCGTTCGGGTCGTTCATCCAGTTGCGCCGCGGCGTGTAGTGAATCGCGGGCCGCCATTGCGGCGTGCCGTCGGCGACGGGCGCGGTGCAGGGGGCGACGTAGGGGGCGACGTAGGGCGCGGCGGCGTGCGCGCCGGCCGCGCACGCGAGCAGGAGTGCCGCGTGGAAGGGAAAACGGGGTAGCGTGAATCTCATGCGTGGTTCCAGGCTGCGTCCGGCGAAGCGGACCGCCGCGCGCTGCGCGCCGGATGCGGATTGGCGGCGCAGCGCGCGGCAGGCAGAGGGTGACGGCACGCGCGCGCACGGGACACGCCCGATACGCGCGCGCTGCGCGTGACTGCGCGCGGCCGTCGTCAGTGGCCGGGGCCCTGCGCGGGCAGGTTCGCGGAGATGTCGCCGTAGCCGCCGAGACCGCCGCGGCCGTACTGGCGGTCGACCGAGGTCGACGTGCCGTTGATGTTGACCTTCACCGTCGGCGCGAGCGTGCCGCCGCGGCGCGGGCCGATCGCGTCGATGAACGACTCGACGAGCCCACCCGGCATCACGAAGTGCGAATACGACTGGAATTCGCGCGGGTTCTGGTTCGGGTCCTGCGCATACGGCGCGCCGGCCGGCGCCGAGAAGTCGGTCGGGTTGCCCAGCACGAGGCCGCTGCCGCCGTTCAGCGGCAGGAAGTCGCTGCGGATGCCGTTGCCGACGAAGCCGTAGACACCGTCCGGCCCGTCCACGCCCGCGGCCATCGTCGTGCGGTGGCTGATCGTAAACAGGTAGTACTTGCCGTCCTTCAGGTAGATCTGCGGACGCTCGGTCTGGTCGTCCACGCAGTTCGCCGACAGGATCGGCGGCAGGAACTTCCATGCGGTCAGCTGCGGGTTCGTCGCGACCGCGAGGCCGACGTTGGCCTTTTGATACACTGCGCCGGCATTCATCACCGCGTTGAGGTCTTCCTTGTACGGATCGTTCGGCGCGTAGCCGAGGTCGGCTTCAGTGCAGGTGCGCGCGCCGCGCGGGCCGCCCGTGTTGCCCTCGAACACCATGTAGGTCTTGCCCGGGTGCGCGGGATCGGTGAACACGAACGGGTCGCGGAACGAGAAGTAGGTATTCTGCTGGCCGGTCTGGTAGTAGTTGCCGTCCGGCTGCAGCAGCGCCTTGTGATCGTCGAAGCCGCTGAACCACACGTGCTTGTCGTCGGCATGGATGTGGCCGTCGGCGCGCGTGATGATCGCCTGGGGCGGCGTGATGTCGGCGCCGCCCGGCGCCGAGCGGTTGAACGACGTCGCGGTGTAGTAGAGGCTGACGTTGTCGCCTTGCGTGAGGCGCGCGGAGCCCGACCATTCGGCGTTGTTGGTCATCGGCGAGGTGCCGAACACCTTGGCGCTCGCGCCGTCCGGGAACAGGTGGCCGCCCCAGGTCCAGCCGCCGTTCGCCGGCCGCTGGGACGCGGGAATGCCCGCGCGGCGGTAGAAGAAGCCGATCCGCGCGTGCACGTGGCGGTCGTCGAACGTATAGCCGGCATGCGGGTCGGCGGTGAGCGAGAAGATCACCTCCCAGCCCTTGTAGCTGAGCTGGTTCGCGCGCAGGTCGGCGAGCGGCCACGTGTCCCAGACCCACACGTTCGAGTTGATCAGCGGGAAATCCTGCGGGATGTCCGGCATCGTCAGGGCTTGCGGCAGCGAGTTCCGGTCGGCGCCGGCGGTGTGCGACTGGGCGACGATCTGACGGATGTCGGCGCGGGTCCAGCGCATCGTGAAGTTGCCCTCGGGGTCGTACGCCTGCTGCGTGTGCGGCGTGGGCTGCGGGGCGCCGGCGGTCTGCGCATGCGCAACGACGGCGAAGGCCGCGAAGGCGGCCAGTGCGCCGCCAGCGAGCGGCAAACGTTTGCCCTGGGGCGAGCGGAAAAAGGGAAAGTATGTCATCTCGGCGTTGTTTCGATTGACGGTGAAAGGGAACGTCTGAGTGTGGCATCGATGTCCAAACCGGTTTGGATACTATTTCAAACCGGTTTGGGCGTCAAAAGATATTTATTTGACGGTAATGCTTACCAAATGGAAATAATTACCCGGTCGGAGTCGACCGGGTGGAGTGGCGAATGCGAGGAACGACGGTGAAGGTGAATCTGAAGGCGCTCTCGGATGCGCTCGGGCTGTCGCGCACGACGGTCAGCCGGGCGCTGAACGGCTATGACGACGTGAGTGCGGCGACCCGCGAACGGGTGATGAAGGCCGCGCGCGAGATGGGCTACGTCGCGGACCCGACCGCGCGCCGCCTCGCGACCGGGCGCGCGGACGCGATCGGGATCGTCTATCCGTTCGGCGCGGGCGATCTCGGCGATCCGCGCTTCGCCGAAGTCGTCGCGGGGATCACCGAGCGGCTCGCCGAGCGCAACCTGGATTTCTTCATCGTGTCCGCGCGGCCGAATGCGGAGCTGGACACCTACCGGCGGCTCGTCGACGGCAAGCTCGTCGACGGGTTGATCGTCGCGCGCACGCTCGTCGACGATCCGCGCATCGCGTTCCTGGCGTCGCGCGGGTTTCCGTATGTCGCATACGGCCGCACCGAGCGCGCGGAGCCGTACGCGTGGTTCGACTTCGACAACGAAGCGGGCGCGAGGCTGGCCGTGCAGCGGCTGATCGGGTTCGGGCACCGGCGCATCGCGATGATCGGCGCGCCGCTGACGCTCAATTTCGCGATGCAGCGCCGTGCCGGTTATCTCGCGGCGCTGCGCGAGGCGGGCATCGAGCCGGATCCGGTATGGCAAATCGAATGCGCGTTTACGCGCGACGGCGGACGCGAAGGCGTCGAGGCGCTTCTCGCCGCATCCGAACCGCCGACGGCGCTGCTCGTCGACAACAACATCGCGGGCAGCGGCGCGTTTCGCGCGCTGGTCGAACGCGGCCTGCGCCTCGGCCACGACATGTCGCTGATCGTCTACGACGGCGTGCCCGACGACGTCGCGCATCCGCATCGCGTGACGGCGATCGTGCAGCCGACCGGCCATACGACCGGGCGTGCGCTTGCCGAGTTGATGCTCGGGCTGCTTGCCGATGGCGTGCACGGGCAGCGGCTGGAGCACCCGGTGCTCGAGATCGGCGACACCGACGGGCCGCCGCCAGGCTGAGCGGTGCGGCGACGCGGCGGTGCGAGGCGAGGGCGAGCCGCCGGTCGTCGGCCCGGTGGAGTTCGCCAGCTCCACAAAAGCCATGACGTCGACAGGGTGTAGTCGACGCGACTAGACGACCGGTCTAATTCGCGACTATCATCCCGTCTCGACAGTGCAACGAGACAGCCGCCATACAGGCCTGTGCGCCGAAGTCCTGTCGATCTGGGCGGAACTTCCGTCTTTTTTATGCCTTTCAACTAGACGACTGGTCTAATAGCCAGGCAAACATATTCTGCGTGGACGGGCACGTTGCCGCGCGGCGACGGCCTAACCGGCAGGCGCCAAGTCGTCGCCGGCAGCGACAAGCGGCACGCGCCATGCGCGACATCGACCGCCGCCGCGACGCGGCCCGATCCACCCGATTCGAAGGAGTGTCCGATCATGAAGATTCTCGTTGTGCTGACGTCGCACGACACCCTGGGCGACACCGGCAAGAAGACCGGCTTCTGGCTCGAGGAGCTGGCGGCGCCGTACTACGCGTTCAAGGATGCGGGCGCGGAACTGACGCTCGTGTCGCCGCTGGGCGGGCAGCCGCCGATCGATCCGAAGAGCAGCGATCCGTCCGCGCAGACCGACGCGACCCGCCGCTTCGAAGCGGACGCGGCCGCGAAAGCCGAGCTGGCCGCCACGCGCAAGCTCGCCGACGTGTTGCCCGACGACTACGACGCGGTGTTCTATCCGGGCGGCCACGGCCCGCTGTGGGATCTCGCCGAGGACCTGCATTCGATCTCGCTGATCGAGCGCACGCTCGGCGCCGGCAAGCCGGTCGCGCTCGTGTGCCATGCGCCGGGCGTGCTGCGCCATGTGAAGGACCCGAAGACGGCCGAATCGGTCGTGCGCGGCAAGCGCGTGACCGGCTTCACGAACAGCGAGGAAGCCGCCGTCGAGCTGACCGAAGTCGTGCCGTTCCTCGTGCAGGACATGCTCGAGACCAACGGCGCGCGCTACGAGCGCGGCCCCGACTGGGCGCCGCACGTCGTCGTCGACGGGCTGCTGATCACCGGCCAGAACCCGGCGTCGTCGGCGCCGGCGGCCGACGCGCTGCTCGCGCAGCTCAAGCGCGCGTAGCCTCCCGCGCGGCGCCGAACGTTGCGGCGCCGCCCGTTTTCGTCGCCCGCCGGCCCGCGCCGGCGGGCATCCCGGATCGTTTCGCCGCGCGTCGCGCGGCGGGCCGTACCCGTGCCGTCGTTTTGCAGGACCAATCAAAGGAGTCGTGGATGTCTGCCCTGTTCGAACCGTTCAAACTCAAGGATGTCACGCTGCGCAACCGGATCGCGGTGCCGCCGATGTGCCAGTACGTCGCCGAAGACGGCGTCGTCAACGACTGGCATCACGTGCACCTCGCCGGCATCGCGCGCGGCGGCGCGGGCCTCGTGATCGCCGAGGCGACCGCGGTGGCGCCGGAAGGGCGCATCACGCCGGGCTGCGCGGGGCTGTGGACCGACGCGCAGGCACAAGCGTTCGCGCCGTCGGTCGCCGCGATCAAGGCGGCGGGCGCGGTGCCGGGCATCCAGCTCGCGCACGCGGGCCGCAAGGCGAGCGCGAACCGTCCGTGGGAAGGCGACGATCACATCGCCGACGGCGATCCGCACGGCTGGCCGACCATCGCGCCGTCGGCGGTGCCGTTCGGCGCGCACCTGCCGAAGGTGCCCCGCGAGATGACGCGCGACGACATCGCGCGCGTGCAGGCGGATTTCGTCGCGTCGGCCAAACGGGCGCGCGACATCGGCTTCGAATGGCTCGAGCTGCATTTCGCGCACGGCTATCTGGGCCAGAGCTTCTTCTCGGTGCATTCGAACCATCGCGACGACGCGTACGGCGGCTCGGCCGACAATCGCGGCCGCTTCCTCGTCGAGACGCTCGCGGCCGTGCGCAAGGTGTGGCCGGAGCACCTGCCGCTGACCGCGCGGCTCGGCGTGATCGAATACGACGGCCGCGACGACGAGACGCTCGCCGAATCGATCGCGCTCACGCAGCGGCTGAAGGCGGAAGGGCTCGACCTGCTGAGCGTGTCGGTCGGCTTCTCGACGCCCGACGCGCAGATTCCGTGGGGCCCGGCGTTTCTCGCGCCGGTCGCCGAGCGGGTGCGCAGCGAGGCCGGGCTGCCGGTCGCGTCCGCGTGGGGGATCGATACGCCGCAGCTCGCCGAACGCGTGGTCGCGGACCAGCAGCTCGATCTCGTGATGGTCGGCCGCGCGCACCTGGCCGATCCGCACTGGCCGTACTACGCGGCCAAGCAGCTCGGCGTCGAGCGGCCGTCGTGGACGCTGCCCGCGCCGTACGCGCACTGGCTCGAGCGCTACCGCGTCGCCGACAAGGTGGCCTGAGCCAGAGCGCGAGCACGCGCCGTGCATTTGACAATGCTTGGCAAGGCGCGTGCCTCGCGTCGCGACATCGATGGATAGAATGGCGGTTCGTGCAGGCATGCGGCCTGCGCGAACCGCCATTCCTACTTTCCGAGGTGCCATGACCGCACAGGTCCCGCCGTCAAACGACATCGCCGCGCGGCCGCGCGCACAGCAGATCGCCCGCGTCGTGCTGTACGCGGGGCTGCTGGCGCTCGCGCTGTGGGTGATCCGCGCGTTCATCCCGGCGATCGCGTGGGCGTGCGTGATCGCGATCGCGCTGTGGCCGCTGCTGAAGCGCTTCGAGTCGCACCGGCTGTTCCGCGAGCGGCCGACCGTCGTCGCGACCGTCATCACGGCCGCGGTGTCGCTGCTCGTCGTGCTGCCGGTGGCGGTCGCGCTGATCCAGGCGATCGGGCAGGCGCACGACCTGCGCATCTGGCTGCACTCGATCCAGGACAACGGCATCGCGCTGCCCGACGTGGTGAGCCGCTTGCCCTACGGCTCCACGCAGATCGCCGACTGGTGGCAGGCCAATCTCGGTCACCCGCTGCACGCGGGCACGGCGATGCATGGCGCGAACGGCGAGAAGGTCATCGCGTTCGGCCGGCACTTCGGCTCGAAGCTCGCGCATGCGGTGCTCGAATTCGGCTTCATGCTGGTCACGCTGTTCGTGATCCTGCGCGCGGGCCACAAGCTATCGGGCGCGTTGCTGCAGGGCGTGCAGCGCGCGTTCGGCGGCAACGGTGCGCAGTTGATCGAGCGGATGGCGGCGGCCGTGCACGGCACCGTGACGGGCCTCGTCGTGGTCGGGCTCGGCGAAGGCGCGCTGCTCGGCATCGCCTACGTGCTCGCGGGCGTGCCGCATGCGGCGCTGCTCGGGCTCGTCACGGCGATCGCCGCAATGCTGCCGTTCTGCGCGCCGATCGTGTTCTGCGGCGCGGCGCTGTGGCTGTTCGTGCAGGGCGCGACCGCGTGGGCGGTGGCGGTGGCCGCGACCGGCTTCGTCGTCGTGTTCGTCGCCGAGCACTTCGTGCGGCCGGTGCTGATCGGCAGCTCGGCGCGGCTGCCGTTCCTGCTCGTGCTGTTCGGCATTCTCGGCGGCGCCGAGACGTTCGGCCTGCTCGGCCTGTTCATCGGCCCCGCGCTGATGACCGTGCTCACGATGCTGTGGGCCGAGTGGGTCGCCTGACGATGGACGCGCCGGCCGGCGCGTCGGCGCGCTGCGCTCGCGCGGGCGCATGTGCAGGCCGCGTGGCGGCGCAACGATGCATGACGATTCGCTCGCGTGCCGTGCGGCGTCGGCCGGCGCGCCGGCCACCTGTCTGTAGATTTCTTTTCGATCCGGCCCCGAAGGTCGAGTAGCATGGGGGCTTTCGACCGCGCCGGCCTGGCGCAGCAGATCTTCCGAGCATGCGATCGATCCCGATGTCCCGGCCCGCAGCGGCGCTCTCCCTGGCCGCCAGTTGCCTGATGCTGCATGGCTGCGCGTGGTTCGACTCGTGGCTGCCGTTCTCGTATTCACGCACGCCGTTGCCGCGCGCCGCATCGCGGCACGGCGCGACGCGCGCCGACGTCATTCGCGCGGGCGGCAACCCGCGCAGCGTGTGGATGGTCCGCAACGGCAGCGGCGTCTGCTACAACTACTTCATCGAACACGGCAACGAACACCGGCCTTATTTCGTCGTGTTCGACAAGGCCGGCGCGGTCACGCGATCCGGCTTCGACACCTGCATGGATGCCGACCGCAAGGGCATGCTCCAGTCGCACAAGGCCGCCGCGCGCTAGTACGACGGCAAGGCAGACGGCAAGGCGCAAGGCCCGCCGTCGTGCGCTGTCACACTGCCGTCACGCGATCGTATCGACCACGCCCCCATCGACCCGCAGCGCGGCGCCTGTCGTCGCCGACGCCTGCGGCGAGCATACGTACACCACCAGGTTTGCCACTTCCGCCGGCGTCGCCGGCCGCTGGATGATCGAGCTCGAACGATGTGTGCGCACGAATTCGATCGCGACCTCGTCGACGCTGCGGCCGGTCTCGTCGGCGGTTTCCTTCAGCAGCGTGCGCACGCCTTCCGACAGCGTCGGCCCCGGCAGCACCGAATTGACCGTGACCCGGCTGCCGGCCGCGAGCTTCGCGAGCCCGCGCGCGATCGACAGCTGCGCGGTTTTCGTGAAGCCGTAGTGGATCATGTCGACCGGGATGTTCAGCGCCGATTCCGACGAGATGAACACGACGCGCCCCCAGTCGCGCTCGAGCATCCCCTTCATGTAATGCCGCGCGAGCCGCACGCCGGACATCACGTTCGTCTGGAAGTAGTGCGTCCATTCGGCGTCGTCGATGTCGAAGAACGGCTTCAGGCCGTAGACGCCCGCATTGTTGACGAGGATGTCGGCCTGCGGCATGGCGCGCGTCACGCGTGCGGCGCCGTCCGCGTCGGACAGGTCGGCGGCGACGCCTTCGACGGTCGCGCCCGGCGCTGCGCGGCGCAGGTGCGCGAGCGCGGACTGCACCGACGTTTCGCTGCGGCCGTTGACGACGACGCGCGCGCCGGCGCGCGCGAGCCCTTCGGCGATCGCCAGCCCGATGCCGGCGGTGGAAGCGGTGACGATCGCGGTCTTGCCACTCAGATCGATGTGCATACGTGTGAAGTGCGATGGGTGGAAGGAAGCCGCCGGGCCTGCCGCGGCGGCCGGAATTCCAAGCTTAGGCGAAACCGCGCGATTCGGTAGGGCCTGGTCACGCGATTGCTTCGGCCGGGGCGGTCCTGTACCGTGTGCGTTCGCCGTCCGATCCGGGAGCCCGTCCGCGTGAGCCGTTCCGTCAAACCCGCCGTGCCGTCGCCGTTCTGGCGCGATGCCGCGCTGCCGTTCATCGAGGCGCGCACCGTCGACGACGGGCGCACGATCTGCTACGCGAAGCACACGCACGACACGTTTTCGCTCGGAGCGGTCGTCGGCGGCACGAGCACCTACGTGAACGGCGCGACGCAGGAACGCATCGGGTCCGGCGCGCTCGTGATCATCGATCCCGAACAGGTGCATGCGTGCAACCCGTACGGGCGCGACGCGTGGGCCTACCGGATGGTGTACGTCGACGTGCCGTGGCTCGCGCGGCTGCAGCATGCGCTCGGCCGCGATCCGAACACGGATTTTCACGGCTTTTCGCAGACGTCGAGCGTGCGGCGCGACCTGTTCGCGCAATTCGGCCGCTTCTACCGGACGCTCGTCGCACCCGGCGTCGAGCCGCTCGGCAAGGAAAGCGCCGCCGTCGAGTTCTTCACGCGGCTGCACGACGCGCTCGACCCGGCCGCGCCGCGCGCGCCGTGCGCTGCCAACCATGCGAAGCTCGCGCGCGCCGCCGACTACATCGCCGCGCACTGCCGCGACGCGGTGACGCTCGACGCGATCTGCGCGGCGGCCGAGCTGTCGCCGTCGTACCTGATCCGCGCATTCAACGCGCGCTACGGGATGACGCCGCACGCGTTCCTGATCGATCGCCGCGTGCAGTACGGCCGCGCCGAGCTGCGCCGCGGACGGCCGATCGCGGACGTCGCGCTCGACGCGGGGTTTGCCGATCAGGCGCATTTCCAGCGCGCATTCCGGCGGATCGCGGCGGCGACGCCGGGGCAGTATCGCGGCGCGGTCGGCGCTTCGCGCTAGGCGCGGCCGGCCAGGCGCGGCTGGCTAGGCGCGGCCGGCTAGGCGTCGAGCAGAAAGAGCGCGCTGCCCGCGAGCAGCAGCGCCATCAGCCGGTTGAACACGCGCATCCGGGCCGCATTCGCGAGCCGGTGCCGCAGCGACGCGCCCGCATACGACCAGCACGCGATCGACGCGAAACAGATCACCAGATACAGCGCGGCAAACTGCCAGACCAGCGCCCGGTCGCCGTCGGCCGCGTACGCGCCCATCGCGGCGACGCACGCGAGCCACGCCTTCGGATTCAGCCATTGCATCGCCGCGCCCGAGGCCGCGGACGGACCGGCGACCTGCGCGTCCGGCGCGAGCCGCCCGTCGTCGAGCGCGAGGCGCAGCGCCATGTACAGCAGGAACGCGATGCCGGACCATTGCGTCGCCGTCGTCAGTACCGGCCAGCGCACCAGCGCCGCGTGCAGGCCGAGCCCGATCAGCAGGAACAGCGCGACGAAGCCGAGCGTCGCGCCGGCCGCGTAGCGCAGGCTCGCGCCGAGGCCGTAGCGCGCGCCGGCACTCAGCGCGACGATGTTGACGGGGCCGGGGGTGACCGACGACGCGAGTGCGAACGCCGCCATTGAAACCAGAATGCTCATCAGGTGTCTCCATGCGACAGGTTGAAAGTCGCATCGAGACTACGGGCGCCGCGTCGGCCCGTATTGAAGAAAACTGCCCTCGGCGCGCGGACCGTCAGCGCAGCGCGCGCGATGCCTGCGCCAGCACGGGCGGCCCGTCGGCCTCGACACCGCGCGCGGGAGCGCGGCCGTCCGCATGTATCGCCACGGAGAAGCCGAACGTATTGACGCCGCCCGCGCACGCGACGAACACGCTGCCGCCGTGCATCTCCGCGACGGCCTTGACGATCGACAGCCCGAGCCCGTGGTTCTCCTTGCTGTTCGCGCGCGCTTCCTCGAGCCGGTAGAAGCGCTCGAACATGTGCGCGCGCTGGCCGACGTCGATCGGCTCGCCGGGGTTCGCGACCGCCACCTCGACGAGCGCGTCGCGCCGCGCGATCGTCACGCTCAGCAGCGCGCCAGGCGCCGAATGCTGGATCGCGTTGATCAGCAGGTTCGTCATCGCGCGGCGGAACAGCGACGGGTCGACGCTCGCGCGCGCGTCGCCGTGCAGCTCGGCGCGCAGTTGCGCCTCGTCGAGCGGGATTTCGAGGAAGTCGAGCATGCGCCGCACTTCGTCGGCGAGCGACACGTCCTTCAGGTCGGTCGCGCGTTCGCCGCGATCGCTGCGCGACAGGAACAGCATGTCGTTGACGATCACGCGCAGCCGCTCGAATTCCTCGAGGTTCGACTGCAGCGTCTGGCGCATCCGCTCGACCGAGCGGTCGCGGCTCGTCAGCGCGACCTGGGTCTGGCCGATCAGGATGCTGACCGGCGTGCGCAGCTCGTGCGCGACGTCCGCGTTGAACGCCTCGAGCCGCCCGTACGCCTGCTGGATGCGTTCGAGCGCGCCGTTGAACGACGCGGCGAGCTCGCGCAGCTCGGCCGGCAGCGCGTCGGTCTGCAGCCGCTGGTGCCGGTTCGCGGAGCCGATGGCCGCCGCTTCCTGCGACATGCGCTCGAGCGGCGCGAGCCCGAAGCGGGCGACCGCGCGGCCGAGCAGCAGCGTGACGCCGGTCGCGAACGCGATCAGCGCGGCCAGCGTCCAGCCGTAGCGGCGCAGCATCCGCTGCGTGCGCTCGCACGACGTCGCGACGCTCAGCGTCAGGTCGGGGCGCTCGCCGCTGCCGGCCACCGTGACCGTCTTCGTCATCACGTCGTAGCTGCTGCCGTTGAGCCGGTAGCGCTGGAACGCGCCGAACGGCGCGCCGTGCGGCGTGCCGTCCACCGCGCGCCCGAAGCGGAACGCGGGATTCGCGCTGTCGACCCGGTAATGCGTCGAGCCGTCCGGCGGCTCCAGATCGGCGAGCTTTTCCTGCGTGATGTGCCAGCGCGCCGGCGTGGTCGCATGCGACACGATCATCTCGACCACCTTGGTGCGCGTGTCGAGCGTCGCGCGCAGCTCGGCGAACAGCTGCCGCTCCATCATCACGAACAGGCCGCACCCGACCAGCGTGAACACGACGAACGACACGATGCCGAACATCGCGGACAGGCGCAGCGCGATCGAGCGTTTCATGCGCGCCTCTCGCCGTCGCCGTCCTCGCGCGCCTCGCGCTCCTCGCGCTCCTCGAGGACGTAGCCCATCCCGCGGATCGTATGCAGCAGCTTGTCGGCGAACGGGCCGTCGAGCTTCGCGCGCAGGCGCTTGATCGCGGTCTCGACGACGTTCGCGTTGCTGTCGAAGTTCACGTCCCACACGAGCTCGGCGATGGTCGTCTTCGACAGCACCTCGCCGCTGCGGCGCGCGAGCACGCCGAGCAACTGGAACTCCTGCGCGGTCAGGTCGAGGCGCGTGCCGTCGCGCGTCGCGCGGCGGCCGATCAGGTCGACCCGCAGGTCGCCGATCGAGATCAGCGTCGATTCCTGCACGCGCGCGCGGCGCGTCAGCGCGCGCAGCCGCTCGATCAGCTCGAGGAACGAGAACGGCTTGGTCAGGTAGTCGTCGGCGCCGCCGCGCAGGCCGCGCACGCGGTCGTCGACGCGGTCGCGCGCGGTCAGCATGATCACCGGCGTCTGCTTCTGCGCGCGCAGCGCGCGCAACACGCCGAAGCCGTCGAGCTTCGGCAGCATCACGTCGAGCACCACCACGTCGTAGTCGAATTCGACGGCTTTCCACGCGCCGTCCTCGCCGTCGAGCGCGGTGTCGACCACCCAGCCTTCCTCGGTCAGGCCGCTCTTCAGGTATTCGACGACCTTGAGTTCGTCTTCGACGATCAGGACTTTCATGGACAGGTTCGCGTAACGGATTGAGGGCCGGCGTGCGGGCCGGGCTGCGGGAACGGCTGCACGGCCGCGGTGCCGGGCCGCGACGGCGGCGCGATGCGTGCGATTTCGGTCGCGCTCGGTGCCGCGATGCTGCATGGCTAGCCGCTGCAACGACCGTGCGGCGGCGCCTTGCGCGCGCGTGCCGCGAGCCGCAAATCGACGCGCGGACTTCGAATGATAGGTGACGGCGCGCAACGCGTTACTGGCGCGAAACTGGCGGAATTGTCAGGATCGCGCGCGGCGGCGTGCGCCGATTCGTCGGGTTCGTCGCACCGAATGCGCGCCGCTCAGATCTGCTCCATCCCGACCCGCGCAAGCCCCGCCAGATCGACGACCTCGACCTGGTTGTACGCGAGCCGCAGCACGCCGCGCTTCTCGAGCTGCTGCAGCGCCTGGTTGATCCGCTGCCGCGACACGCCGACCAGCATCCCCAGCTCCTCCTGCGAAATCGCCAGCGACGGCCCGGTGTCCGGGTACAGGTCCGGGTTGAACAGTTGCGCGAGTGCCTGCGCGACGCGCGCGTCGACGTCGAGCAGCCGGCTGTTCTGGATCGACGCGATGAACTCGCCCATCCGGTTGTTCAGCTGATGAATCACGAAGCGCGTGAACGGCAGGCTGCTGTCGAGCAGCGCGTGGAACGTGTCGACCGGTACGAACAGCACGGTCGAGCGCTGGATCGCGACCACCTCGTACTTGCGCGGCTCGCGCTTGATCACGCTGCCTTCGCCGAACCAGCCGCCCGACGGCACGCCCGAAAACGTGCAGCCGCGCCCGGACGCGTTGAAGATCGCGAGCTTCAGCAGCCCGCGGTGCACGCCGATCCAGTATTCGGACGGCGCGAGCCGCTGCGCGATCACGTCGCCCGCTTCGCGGCATTCGACGCGCGACTGCGCGAGCACGAGCGCCCGGTGTTCGGGCGCGAGCGTGCGGAACCACGCGCACTGGCCGAACAGCGCGGACAGCGGGCCGGGTTCGGGCGGCGCGGGCGCGTCGAGGGGGGCGAGAACGTCGTCGTGCATGGCTGCGGGTTTGCGAGGATAGGGATAACACGCGGGGCGCGCGGGGGACTCTGTCGTTTCGATGACAGACGCTCCACAATATCGCCCGTTAGGCTAGCTCGGATTGAACCACATCAAGACGAACCGGGGCGCGTGCGCCTCGGCTCGACAAAGGAGACACGACCATGACGCAGATGTTCGAAGCCGGCCTCGAGCGCCGCGATGCCAACTACGCACCGCTCACGCCGATCGATTTCCTGGTGCGCTCCGCCGAGGTGTACGGCGACCGCGTGGCGATCGTGCACGGCGACATGCGGCGCACCTGGGGCGAAACCTATGCGCGCGCGAAGCAGCTCGCGAGCGCGCTCGCGCGGGCCGGCGTCGGCCGCGGCGACACCGTCGCGGCGCTGCTGCCGAACATCCCGGCAATGGTCGAGGCGCACTTCGGCGTGCCGATGGCGGGCGCCGTGCTCAACACCATCAATACGCGGCTCGACATTCCGTCGGTGCTGTTCATGCTGCGCCACGGCGAAGCGAAGGTGCTGATCGTCGACACCGAGTACGCGGAGCTTGCGCACCGCGCGGCGCTGGACATTCCGGGATTGAAGATCGTCAGCGTCGCCGACGCGATGCCGGCCGACCCCGCACGCTTCGCCGGCGCGACCGACTACGAGGCGTTCGTCGCCGGCGGCGACGCCGACCATGCGTGGACGCTGCCCGCCGACGAGTGGGACGCGATCGCGCTGAACTACACGTCCGGCACGACCGGCGACCCGAAGGGCGTCGTCTATCACCATCGCGGCGCGTACCTGGCGGCGCTCAGCAACATCCTCGAATGGGACATGCCGAAGCACGCGGTCTACCTGTGGACGCTGCCGCTGTTCCACTGCAACGGCTGGTGCTTTCCGTGGGCGATCGCCGCGCGCGCGGGCGTGAACGTGTGCCTGCGCCGGTTCGACGCGAAGACCGTGTTCGACCTGATCCGCCGGGAGCGCGTCACGCATTACTGCGGCGCGCCGATCGTGCAGAGCGTGATCGCGAACGCGCCGGCCGAATGGCGCGAAGGGATCGACCATACGGTGCACGCGATGGTCGCGGGCGCGGCGCCTGCGCCGGCCGTGATCGCGAAGATGAAGGAGATCGGCTTCGACCTGCTGCACGTGTACGGGCTGACCGAGGTCTACGGCCCGGCGACGGTCTGCGCGAAGCAGGCGCACTGGGACGGTGTGTCCGACGAAGAGCGCGCGCGCCTCAACGCACGGCAGGGCGTGCGCTATCACCTGGAGGCGGGCGCGACGGTGCTCGATCCGGACACGATGGCGCCGGTGCCGGCCGACGGCGAGACGCTCGGCGAGATCATGTTCCGCGGCAACATCTGCATGAAGGGCTACCTGAAGAACCCGCACGCGACCGACGAGGCGTTCCACGGCGGCTGGTTCCATACCGGCGATCTCGCGGTGCTGTCGCCGGACGGCTACATCCGCATCAAGGACCGCAAGAAGGACATCATCATCTCGGGCGGCGAGAACATCTCGAGCATCGAGGTCGAGGACGCGCTGTACCGGCATCCGGCGGTCGCGGTCGCGGCGGTGGTCGCGATGCCCGACCCGAAGTGGGGCGAGGTGCCGTGCGCGTTCGTCGAGCTGCGCGAAGGGATGAGCGCGACCGAGGAGGAGATCGTCGCGCACTGCCGGCAACTGCTCGCGGGCTTCAAGGTGCCGAAGGCCGTGCGCTTCGGCGAGCTGCCGAAGACGTCCACCGGCAAGATCCAGAAGTTCCAGCTGCGCAGCGCGGTCGGCTCGGACAAGGCGATCGACCTGGCGGGCGACGGGAAGAAGTGAGCGGCGGCGCGCGTGGCGTGACGTCGATACGGCGTCAATGCGGCACGAGCCACGCGATCGCCAGATAGCGGCCGACCTTCGCGAGCGTGACGATCGCGAGAAAGCGCGGCAGCGGCTCGCGCAGCACGCCGGCGATCATGGTCAGCGGGTCGCCGATCACCGGGGCCCAGCTCAGCAGCAGCGACCAGTGGCCGTAGCGCGCGTACCAGCCCTCGGCGCGCGCGAGCGCCGCCGGCTTCACCGGGAACCAGCGCCGGTCGCGGAACCGCTCGATGCCGCGGCCGAGCGCCCAGTTGAGCGTCGAGCCGGCGACGTTGCCGGCGCTCGCGACGAGCACCAGCGCCCAGGCCGGCTCGCGGCCGGCCAGCAGCAGGCCGGCGAGCACGGCTTCGGACTGAAGCGGGAACAGGGTTGCGGCGACCAGCGACACGGCGAACAGGCCGCCGTAGGTCACCAGTTCGGTGAGCAATTCGGACATCGCGCGATTTTACCGGCCGCGCGAGCGCGGCCCGCGGTCGCTATTCGGCGTGGCCGAGCTTGAACACGCTGACCGCTTCCGACAGTTCCGCGGCCTGGTCGCGCAGCGCCACGGCCGCGCGCTCGGCCTGCGCGATCAGCGTCGCGTTCTGCTGCGTCGCCTCGCCGATCTGCGTGACGGCGAGGTTCACCTGCTCGATGCCGGCCGACTGCTCGCGCGACGCCGAGCTGATCTCGGCGATGATGGTGCGCACCTGGTCGACCCGCGCGACGATGTCGCGCATCGTGCCGTGCGCGGCCTCGGCGATCCGGTAGCCTTGCTCGACGGTCGCGGCCGATTCGGCGCTCAGTTCCTCGATCTCCTTGACCGCCGCCGCGCTGCGCTGCGCGAGCGCGCGCACTTCGGCCGCGACCACCGCGAAGCCCTTGCCGTGCTCGCCCGCGCGCGCGGCCTCGACAGCCGCGTTCAGCGCGAGGATGTTGGTCTGGAACGCGATGCCCTCGATCACGCTCGTGATCTCGGCGATCCGGCGCGTCGCGCGCTCGATCTCGCCCATCGTCGCGACCACGCGCTGCACGGCGTCGCCGCCGCCCGTCGCCGCGTCGGATGCGCCCGCGACCAGCGTGTTCGCCTGCGCCGCATGCTCGGCGTTCTGCTGCACGGCGGCCGTGATTTCCTCCATGCTCGCCGCCGTCTGCTCGACGCTGCTCGCCTGCGTCGCGATGCGGGCGGCGATGTCGCCGCTGCCGGCCGCGATGTCGACGGTGCCGCGCGCCATGTCGGCGGAGCCGCGGCGCACCTGCGCGACGATGCGCGCGAGGCCGTCGCCGATGCCGTCGACCGCCTGCACGAGGCGGCCGATCTCGTCCGCGCCGCGCGGCGCGACGCCGTCGTCGCGGATGCGCACGCTCAGGTCGCCGGCGGCGAAGCGTTCCGACGCGCGCGCGGCCGCTTCGAGCGGCCGGCTCACGACGCGCCGGACCACGACGACGAACATCGCCGCGAACGCGAGCACGAGCGCCGCGGCGATCAGCAGGAAGCGGTTGCGGGTCGCGCGCATGTCGGCGAGCAGCTCGTCGTCGATCGCGACGCCGCCGACCAGCCACTGCCATTGCGGAATCGTCGAGAACGACGCGAATTTCGCGGTCGGGCCGCGGTCCTGCGCGGCCGGGTCGGCCGACGTGTACGCGAGCTGCCCGTGGCCGGCCGCGAGCATCTGCGCGTAGGGTGCGCGCGTGTCGTCGGCGCGCTGCCCAGCCGCGTCGGGATGGACGACCAGCGTGCCGCGCGTCGCGCCCGGCGACGCATCGACGACGAAGTAATAGCCGTTGTCGCCGATCTTCAACGCGCGGATGCCGTTCTCGACGACCTGCAGCTCCGCGCCGACGTCGATCCCGACGAACAGCGCGCCGATCACGCGCCCGCCGGCGTCGACGACCGGCTTGTACTCGGTGATGAACGGCTTGCCGAACAGCTTCGCGAGCCCCGTGTAGCTGCGGCCCGCGACGAGCGGCGCGTAGGCGGGGCTGTTGCGGTCGAGGCGCGTGCCGACCGCGCGCGTGCCGTCCTGCTTCTTCAGCGACGTGGTGATGCGCACGAAGTCGTCGCCGTCGCGCGCGAAGATCGTCGCGATCGCGCCGCTCTTCTGCAGGAACTGGTCGGGGATCGTGTAGTCGAGATCGAGCGGCCTGCCGCCCGCGGACAGCGTCGGCGCCATGACGCCGCCGCCGAGGTCCTGGGTGCGCGCCGGGTCCAGCGCGAAATCGGCCGGCAGGAAGCTCGCGAGCAGCGTCATCGAGCGATGCGCTTCTTCCGACAGCGCCTTGTCGAACAGGTCGATCATCGCGGCGATCGAGCGTTCCTTCTCGGCGATGCGTGCATGCGCTTCATCGGCCAGCTGCTCGCTGGCGAAGTGGGCGAGCGCCCATGCGAACGCAGTGAACAGCAGTGCGACGAGTACACACGCCAGCGCGGCCAGACGCGCGCCGACGCTCGCCCGGCCCAAGTGGGTCAATCTCATGGGAATCCTGAGTGGGTGAGAGGAGCGGAACGCACGCGTCACCGCAGACTGTAAGGAGTACGGCAGCTTCGGCGGATTCTTTAGCGATGCGAAACCGGCCGGGTGCGCAGTGCGCGCGCGCGCCGGCATGCCGGGGCGGACGCCGTCAGCGCGTCACGAGCCATGCGATGACCAGATACCGCGCGACTTTCGCGATCGTGACGATCGCCGTGAAGGACCACAGCGGCTCGCGCAGCACGCCGGCGATCATGGTCAGCGGGTCGCCGATCACCGGGGCCCAGCTCAGCAGCAGCGACCAGTGGCCGTAGCGCGCGTACCAGCCCTCGGCGCGCGCGAGCGCCGCCGGCTTCACCGGGAACCAGCGCCGGTCGCGGAACCGCTCGATGCCGCGGCCGAGCGCCCAGTTGAGCGTCGAGCCGGCGACGTTGCCGGCGCTCGCGACGAGCACCAGCGCCCAGGCCGGCTCGCGGCCGGCCAGCAGCAGGCCGGCGAGCACGGCTTCGGACTGAAGCGGGAACAGGGTTGCGGCGACCAGCGACACGGCGAACAGGCCGCCGTAGGTGAGGAGTTCGGACATCGCGCGATTGTACTGGGCGCGTGGAGCGGGGGAGTGTTCTTGGCGGGCGATGGCGGTGGGCAGCGCGGTGCGACCCACGCGATACGGCCTATGCGACGCGATCTACGCGCGAAGGCTGATGTGGTGTGGCCGCGCGGATGCGACCTACGCGCTGCGATCGCGATGTATGCGACAGAGTTGCGTAAGTCGAGACCTGATCTCTCAGTCAGCGTCAGACAAGGCCTGAGATTGCTCTTTCCGTCACTTCATCGAGGGCCGTGATCGATCCGATTCGGACAGTCGAAGCTTCCGACCGCCGACACTTCATGATGCAGTTTCTCTTAAGCGTGATTCAAAACTTTGACCGGTCCAAATGGGTCTTGTGTGTTACATAGCTTAAGATAGGAACCTATAATTCCAACGCGCGATGAACTGCTGCCATTAAAACATCCCTATCGATTGCTGAATTCACAGGGAATCGTTCAAATTCTTGGCCGACTCGAAGGTCGGCGTAAAGCCCCGTCGCATCTTCGTGGAAGTGCAGAAAAGATCGAGATTTTCTGTAAAAAACACCGGTTGAACGTTCACGTAAGTCCGGAAACTCACGCAAGTCGCGAAGGGTACTTTCAAGCTGCCCGAGCGCTGCTAGACCTGCGTGTTTCACGGGGTTCCATCCTTGTGGTTAGTCGGTCGACGTCCGTTGCAGGAAGCAAGCCGACCGGTTCCTGCGGAGGACAGCAAACTATTCGTGGCAACTGCACAGCTCGAATTCGTGGCCCTCGGAGTCGCTGAGAACAACGCTCTGCATGGTCTCAATGTTTAGCGCATCGAGAACGACTTTTGCTCCAAGAGCCTTCGCGCGTTCCACAAATGTGTGCAAGTCAGATATATCGAACTCGAACACCGGTACGCATCCGCTACCGGCGAACTCATCACCGAAATCGTTCAGTAATAACCCGAATCGGATTTCACCTAGCGAAAACTCGCCCATCTCTCCGTCTTGCGGTTCGGCGGCTGCTCTAATAGATTTTCCCAGAATGTTGCGGCCCGCTCGAGGTTATTCACTTTCAAATAAGTGCTTCGGATTCGCATCGAAATGCTCCGGGAATGGGTCTAGCAAGGCGCAGAAAATTATAGCGGTTCAAAAATATGATGCTAATGATCGTCGACGGCCTACGTCCCGGTGCCGAATGTCCCAAAGTGCCGAACCGAGTCATCCGATGCGGCGAGTCGACGCGATACTGCCCACGCGGTCTGCTCTATGCGCCGGACTTACGCGGCCCGGCCACTCCCGCGCCGCAAATTCCGGGCTACCGCGCGTCACACGGGCGCAATCACCGACGCGCCCGCCCGCGGCCCTCAGCTCCAGCCGGCCATGACCGCGCCCATCCCGACGAGCAGGCCGCCCGTCACGCGGTTCATCGCGCGCATCCGCGCCGGCCGCTGCAACGCGTGGCCGAGCCGGTGCGAGAACAGCGCCATCGACGCGACGCCGCCCGCGAACAGCAGTGCGAACGTCGCCGCGAGCAGCAGGAACTGAAGGTTCAGGCTCCATTCGGCGTTCGCGCTGATGAATTGCGGAAAGAACGACGGAAAGAACAGCAACGTCTTCGGATTCAGGCCCGACGTCGCGACGCCGCGCCAGAACAGCGCGCGTCCCGATTCGGCGTCGCGCGCGGCGCTGCCGGTCGCGGGTGCCGCGGCCGCCGCGGCGTCGGCCGGCGCGCGGCTGATCCATTGCTTGCACCCGAGCCAGATCAGGTAAGCGGCGCCCGTCCAGCGCAGCACGATCAGCGCGCGCTCGTCGATGTGCACCAGTGAATTCAGGCAGAGCGCGGTCAGCGCGAGTTGCAGCAGCACGGCAAGCGTGCCGCCCCATACGCAAGGCAGCGCGCGCCGCCAGCCGGCGCGCAGCGCCTGGTTCATCGTGAGCAGGTTGACGGGGCCGGGAGCGTAGATGAGGACGGCCGATGCAGCGACGAACGACAGATAAAGCCGGAACGACATGACAGGGACCACGGAACAGGGGGTCGGGCGCCGGCCCGGACAACCGGATAGGCGTACGGGAGGCGGGTTTCGCATGCCTGCGTGACCGGCTCCGCAACTCGTGATTGCGGTCGGACATCCGTCGCGAGGGGGTTGTCGCAGCGGGCGCGCCGGTCGACAGGCATGGAGAAAATGTATCAAGCGCGGCGGTTAAAAGGCTTCCTGTTTTCCAGCCAATGGCCGCTCAAATCGGAACGTCGTTCGGCTAGAATGAAGATCCCCAGTAGAAGATTCCCTTTGCCATGGCCACCCGCGAACGCACACCCAAAACGCTCGACAATCAGGACCGCAAGATCCTCGGCGCACTGCAGAAGAACGCGCGCCTGTCGAATGCCGAACTGGCCGAACAGATCGGGATGTCGACGACCGCGTGCTGGAACCGCACGCGGCAACTCGAACTCGACGGCTACATCGACGGCTATGTCGCACTCGTCAATCAGCGCATGCTCGGCTACGCGGACATCGTGATTCTCGAAGTGACGCTCGATCGCCACGAGGACGACGCGCTGGCCCGCTTCGGCGCGGAGCTCGCGGCGCTGCCCGAGGTGCTCGAGGCCTACCTCGTGTCGGGCGAATACGATTACTGGATCAAGGTCGCCGTGGACGGCACGGCCGGCTATGAGCGGTTCTTGCGCGAGAAGCTGTACAAGATCTCGAGCATTCGCCACAGCCGCTCGATGTTCGCGCTGCGCTGCATGAAGGACGTGCCGTCGATACAGGTGTGAGCGCGTGGAGGGATGGTCGCCGGCCTTCGTCGAAGTGCCGACCCGCGCGGCCGCGCGATTGCGCAGCGGAGGCGGGCAAGTGGAAACGGAACAAGGCCGGGGGCCAACTCAGGGCCGCCGGCCTGCGTCTGGTCGTTCCGTTCAGCGCGGCAGGCGCGCGTGGGCTTCAGCGATGATTTCGCAGGTCTCGAGGTGCAGTGCCCATGCTTCTGCAAGCAGCGAGCCAACACGCGCGAGCCAGCCAGCGGATTGGTTGGAACGGTCGGAGACGTTAGACGTTTGCATGACGATGCCCCATTCAGGTGGCGAGTTAGGGATAACCCTAATCATAGATGAGGCGCACCGCTCTGTGAAATGCGATTTTGTAATATGGTAATTATTTGCGGGTTCTGTTGCCGCGACGCAACATGAACCATCGTGATCGTCACAGCCCGCCGATCCACCCGAACCGCCACGACAGCCGCCGCGTCGCGGCGAGCAGCGCTTGCGCGAGGCCGCTGTCGGGCCCGTGCGGGAAGCCGCGCGACGCGCCGATGATCGCGATCACGAGCCGGATGCTGCCGGTGTGATCGAACACGGGCGCGGCGACCGTCGCGATGCCGGGCACCGGTGCGTCGAACGCGAAGTCGACGCCTTCCGCGCGGATCTGCGCGAGGCGCACGCGGAACGCATCGTCGGCCGGCGCCGCGCGCCCCGCGAGGCGCACGGGTTCGCCGGCGAGCAGGCCGGCCAGCACGTCGTCGGTCATGCCGGCCGCGAAGCTGCGGCCGATCGCCGTATTGACGAGCGACATCACGGTGCCGACCTGCAGGCTCACGTGCTGCGGCCGCGCCGATTCCTCGAAGCGGATCACGGTCGGCCCGAGCGGCCCGAGCGTCGCGGCTGCGACGCTCATGTCGGTCGCTTCGGCGAGCGCGACGATCTCGGCTTCCGCGTCGCGCGCCGGCGACACGCGCTGCATCGCGATCAGGCCGAGCGCCTGGCTGAGCGGCCCGGCGTCGAAGCAGCCGGCCGCGTCGCGGCTCAGCAGGCCGATCTTCAGCAGGCTCACCAGATGCGGAAACGCCTTCGCGGCCGGCATGCCAGCCGCCGCCGCGAGATCGCGCAGCGGCAGCGCGCGGCCTGCCGACACGAGCGCGAGCAGCAGGCCGCCGGTGCTGTCGAGGGCGTTGATCCCGCGCTGCGCCTTCGCGTCGTCGGCGAGCGCGGGCGGCACGCGCGGCGCGGCCGGCGTGCCCGGCCGCACGTCGGGCGCGGCGTCGAGCGACGCAGTGGCTTGCCGTGCCGCGTCGCGCAGGGCGGTCGCGATCGGGCCGTCCCACGCGACGTCGATCGACCCCGTCGAACCGATCACCGTCAGCGCGAGCTGCAGGCGGCCGTCCGCGTCGAGCACCGGCACGCACAGCGCGCTGACGCCGGGGCTCGGCAGGTCGACGCTGCGCTCGATGCCGCGCTGGCGGATCGCGTCGAGTTCGGCGCGCGACGGGTGCGCGTCGGCCCGGGCATGTGCGTCGGCGTGTGTGTATTCATGCGCATCTGCACCGGCGGCGTGGCTGGCCGCCATCGCGTCGAGCTGCGCGGGCTCGCCGAACGCGCGGAATACGCGGCCGGTCGCCGTCGTGTCGAGCGACATCACCGATCCCACGTGCAGGTTCACGTGCAGCGGATAGCCGCCGTGCTCGATGCGCACGATCGTCGGCCCGAGCGCGCCCGGCACCGACAGCGCAACGCTCAGCCCGACGCTTTCCGCGAGCCGCGCCGCGTGCGGCAAGGCCGCGCGATACGCCGGCTGCCGCTCGATCGACATCAGGCCGAGCCGCAGCGACAGCGGCCCTGGCTCGTAATTGCCGGTGATCGCGTCGCGCTTCACGAGGGCAAGGCGCGTCAGGCTCACCAGATAGGTATGCGCCTGCGCGGTCGACAGCTCTGCGGCCGCCGCCAGCTCGGACAGCCCGAGCGGCTTGCGCCGCCGCGCGAGCGCGTCGAGCAGCCGGCCGCCCACCTCGACGCTCTGGATGCCGCGCTGCGCCTTCTGCGGCGCGTCGTCCGCGCGATCTTCATCGTTCTGCACTGCGTTCACCTGAAATCGAAACATCCCGCATGGTATCCGACGCCATTTCTCGCGCCCGTTCCCACGTTTACCCGTATTAAACAATAGCAAGCAGATTTGCCATTGACAAATGAACGGCGCGGGACGATGATCCGCTCAACCCCTCAACACATGGCTCGCAGCCACGGAACCCCATATGGCCAAAGCATTCGCCTCTCAAGCCGACCTGGAAGAGAAGAAGATCACCTGGACCCGGCTCTCCGAAAACGCGTACGCATATACCGCCGAAGGCGACCCGAACTCGGGCGTGATCATCGGCGACGACAGCGTGCTGATCGTCGACACCACGGCGACGCCCGCGATGGCGCAGGACCTGATCGCGAAGATCCGCGGCGTTACCGACAAGCCGATCAAGCACGTCGTGCTGTCGCACTATCACGCGGTGCGCGTGCTCGGCGCGTCCGCATACTTCGCCGAAGGCGCGCAGCACGTGATCGCGAGCCGCGGCACCTACGAGATGATCGTCGAGCGCGGCGAGGCCGACATGAAGTCGGAGATCGAGCGCTTCCCGCGCCTGTTCGCGGGCGTCGAGACGGTGCCGGGCCTGACCTGGCCGACGCTCGTGTTCGAGCGCGAGATCACGCTGTTCCTCGGCAAGCTCGAAGTGAAGATCATGCATGTCGGCTCGGGCCACACGAAGGGCGACACGATCGTGTGGCTGCCGTCGCAGAAGGTGCTGTTCTCGGGCGACCTCGTCGAATACGACGCCGCGTGCTACTGCGGCGACGCGCAGCTCGAACAGTGGCCGGCGACGCTCGAGGCGCTGCGCGCGCTCGGCGCCGAGAAGCTCGTGCCCGGCCGCGGCCCGGCGCTGCTGAACCCGGCCGAAGTGAACCAGGGCCTCGACTACACGAAGGACTTCGTCACGACGCTGCTCGCGCAGGGCCGCAAGGCCGTCGAGCGCAAGCTCGACCTCAAGGCCGCGATGGCGCTCACGCGCGAAGCGATGGACCCGAAGTTCGGCCAGGTGTTCATCTACGAGCACTGCTTGCCGTTCGACGTGTCGCGCGCGTTCGACGAGGCAAGCGGCATCACGCATCCGCGCATCTGGACCGCCGAGCGCGACAAGGAAATGTGGGCCGCGCTGCAGGACTGAGCGGCCCATGACGGCGGGGCGTCCGGGCGGACGTCCCGCCTTTGCGCGGCGCCCGCAGGGCTCGCTGCGTTTCTTCGATCTCACAAGAAAGCAGGGCGCACGCACGCCCTCGGAGACTGCTGCGCGCTCGATTCGCGCAGCACGTTTGGAGACAGACATGCCCCAATCCCTTCCCGCCGAAGCGGCGGTCGCGTCCGCGTCGGCTTCCGACGACCAACTGCTGTTCCGCAAGATCGCGTGGCGGATCATCCCGTTCCTGTTCCTCTGCTACGTCGTGTCGTTCCTCGACCGCATCAACATCGGCTTCGCGCAGTTGCAGATGAAGCACGACCTCGGTTTCAGCGATGCGATGTACGGCCTCGGCGCGGCCGTGTTCTACGTCGGCTACGTATTTTGCGAAGTGCCGAGCAACCTGCTGCTCGCGCGCTTCGGCGCGCGCCGCACGTTCACGCGGATCATGCTGCTGTGGGGCATCGCGTCGGTGGGGATGATGTTCGTGTCGAAGCCGTCGCATTTCTACGTGCTGCGCTTCCTGCTCGGCGTGTTCGAGGCCGGCTTCTTTCCCGGCATCGTGCTGTACCTGACCTGGTGGTTCCCGGCGAACCGGCGCGCGGCGGCGATCTCGGTGTTCTTCGCCGGCGTGGCGGTCGCGGGCGTGCTCGGCGGGCTGATGTCGGGCTGGATCATGCGCGACATGGCCGGCGTGCTCGGCCTCTACGGCTGGCAATGGATGTTCGCGATCGAGGGCGCGCCCGCGGTCGTGCTCGCGTTCGTCGCGCTCGCGTATCTCGTCGACCGGCCGCAGGACGCGGCGTGGCTCACGCCGGACGAGAAGGCGCGCGTCGCGGCGCTCTGCGCGCACGGGCAGGGTCGCGAGGGGGCACACGGCGCACACGGTCCGGGCAGCTTCGCCGCCGCGCTGCTGAATCCGCGCGTCTACCTGTTCGCGTTCATCTATTTCTCGCTGACCTGCGCGTCGCTGACGCTCAACTTCTGGATGCCGCTGATGATTCGCGATTTCGGCGTGACCGACGTCGTGGCCGTCAGCCTCTATACGGTCGTGCCGAACGCGATCGGCGCGATCGGCCTGATCGTGATCGCGCGCCGCTCGGATCGCACCGGCGAGCGCCGCGGGCATTTTGCGTGCTGCACGATCGGCGGCGGGATCGCGCTCGCCGCGCTGACGCTGCATCTGCACAGTTTCGCGGCGATGCTCGCATGCCTGTCGATCGCCGCGACGCTGATCTTCGCTGCGCTGCCGATCTTCTGGGCGGTGCCGACCGGCTACCTGTCCGGCAAGGCCGCCGCGGGCGGGATCGCGCTGATCAGCAGCATCGGCATCACCAGCGGCATCGTCAGCCCGTGGGTGATCGGCCTGATCCGCACGCGCACCGGCAGCATGGATCTCGCCGTGTATCTGCTGGCCGCGCTGCTGGTTGCGAGCGGCGTCGCGCTGCTGCTTGGCGTGAAGGGCGACGCGGGGCGACGGGGGTGATTTAGGGGCGAGCGCCGCCGCGCTACCGCGCAACCACATAACGCGCCGCCGGCGCGTTCGCCGACAGATGCGGGGCCATCGTGCGCCGCGCGGCTTCATAGGCGTCCCACTCTTCGCCGGCATGCAGCGGCGGGATCGTCACGAGCTCGCCGCGATCGAAGCCGACCAGCGCCGCGTCGACGAGCTCGGACGCCGACATGACGATGGCCTTGGGCAGGTGCTCGAGCGGGAGGCCGCCGGTCTCCCAGAAATCGGTGGCGGTCGCGCCGGGCAGCACCGCTTGCACCTGCACGCCCTTGTCGGCGAGCTCGTGATGCAGCGACTGGCTGAACGCGAGCACGAACGCCTTGCTGCCGCCGTAGACGCCGTTGAGCGTTTCCGGCGAGATCGCGACGATCGACGAGATGTTGATCACGGCGCCCTTGCCGCGCGCGACGAAGCCCGGGACGGCCGCATACGTGAGGCGGGTGAGGGCGGTGACGTTCAGGTCGATCAGCCGCGTCATCGCGTCGACATCGCTGTCGATGAGCGGCGTATGCGTGCCCACGCCCGCGTTGTTGACCAGCAGCGTGATGCTGGCATCCTGCTTCAGCTTCGCTTCGACGCCGGCGAGTTCGGCGCGGTCGTTGAGGTCCGCGGCGATGATCTCGACGCTGCGGCGCGTGTCGTTCGTGATGCGCTCGGCGAGGGCCGCCAGCCGGTCGCGGTTGCGCGCGACCAGGATCAGGTCGTAGCCGCGGCGCGCCAGCCGGTCGGCGTAGATTGCGCCGATGCCCGTCGACGCGCCGGTCACGACGGCCGTACCTTGATGTGCTTGAGCCATGATGTCACTCCGTGTTGGGACAAAGGTTGAGTGCATGGCTGCATTCTGGCGTCGAATCGCCGCGACACAAATGACGTAGATGGGTATGATTTCGGACATCGGGCCGGTCAATCGCGATCGCGACGCCCGCCCGCCCGCCTCCGGAGATATGCATGCACCGGATCGGCTTTCTGATCAGCGACGGCTTTCAGATCATGGCGCTCGCGTCGCAATCGGTGTTCGAGTACGCGAACATGGTGGCGGGCGAGGCGTTCTATGCGCTCGAGAACTTCTCGGCAGACGGCGGCGAGGTGCGCTCGTCGCTCGGGCTGCGGGTCGCCACGCGGCCGTTGCGCGGCCGGCGCACCGACGTCGACACGTGGATCGTCGCGGGCGTCAACGATCCGTTGGCGTCGCCCGCGCCGGCCGCGGTCGTCGCGTTCCTGCGCCGTGCCAACCCGCGCGCGAGGCGCATCGCCGGAATCTGCACCGGCGCGTTCGTGCTCGCGGAGGCGGGCCTGCTGGCGCAGCGGCGCGCGACGACGCATTGGGCGTTCGGGCGCGACATGCAGAAGCGCTTTCCCGACATCCGCGTCGAGGACGACCGGATCTATATCGTCGACGGGCCGATCTGGACGTCCGCCGGCATGACGGCCGGCCTCGACCTCGCGCTCGCGATGGTGGAAAAGGATCTGGGGCCGGAGGCGGCCCGTTCGGTCGCGCACAAGCTGGTCATGCATCAGCGGCGGGCAGGCGGCCAGTCTCAGCATTCCGAAATGCTGGAGCTCGCGCCGAAATCGGACCGCATCCAGAATGCGCTGAACTATGCGCGCCGGAATCTGGGCCGCTCGCTGACGGTGGAGGAACTCGCCGGGACGGTTCACCTGAGTCCGCGCCAGTTCAGCCGTGTGTTCACGCGCGAAACCGGACAGTCTCCGGCCAAGGCCATCGAAAGGCTGCGGCTGGAGGCCGCGCGGCTGATGATCGAACAGAGCCGGCACCCGCTCGACGTCATCGCGAGGGAGACCGGCTTTCGCGATCGCCGGCACATGCGCGAAGCCTTCGTGCGCGGGTTCGGCCTGCCGCCGCAGACCATCCGGCGCGACGCGCGCGCAGACGTGGGCGAAGCCGGCTGACGCGTCGCGGCGCCGTCTGCGCGCGTTATAAAAATCGCGCAGAATCGCGTCGATATCCTTCGCGAGGAGACACGATGCACGCCGTCCCGTTCAACATCGAGATTCCGGATCATGCGCTCGCCGACCTGCGCCGGCGCCTGCGCGACACGCGCGTGCCGCTGCTGACGCCTGCCGAGCCTTGGCAGCAGGGCGTCGACGGCGCGTGGCTGCGCGACCTGACCGCGTACTGGGCCGAACGATTCGACTGGCGCGCGGCCGAGCAGGCGCTGAACCGCTTGCCGCAGTTCGTCGCGGACGTCGGCGGGCAGCGCGTGCATTTCATCCATCGGCGCGGCGCGGGGCCGAACCCGTATCCGCTCGTGATCACGCACGGCTGGCCAGGGTCGGTGTTCGAATTCGACGCGCTGATCGAGCGCCTGTGCGACCCCGCCGCGTTCGGCGGCGACCCGCACGACGCGTTCGACGTCGTCGCGCCGTCGCTGCCGGGCTTCCTGTTCTCGCCGCCGCCGGCGTCGCCCGGCGTCGCGGCATTTCAGGTCGCCGACTGCTGGGCCGCATTGATGGCCGGCCTCGGCTATCGCCGCTTCGGCGCGCAGGGCGGCGATCTCGGCGCGGGCGTGTCGATCGCGCTCGGCGCGCGACATGCGGACGTGGTCGACGGCATCCACCTCAACTACCTGCCGGGCAGTTACGAGCCTGCGATCGACGCGGCCGCACCGCTGACCGACGAAGAACGGGCGTTCGTCAAGGAGCGCGCCGAATGGGCCGCGCTGGAAGGCGGCTATGCGCATGTGCACATGACGCGGCCGCAGACGCTCGCCGCCGCGCTCAACGACTCGCCGGCCGGGCTCGCCGCGTGGATCGCCGAGAAGTTTCGCGCGTGGAGCGATTGCGACGGCGACGTCGCGCGGCGGTTTTCGCACGACACGCTGCTGACCGGCATTTCGCTCTACTGGTTCAGCGCGTGCATCGGCTCGTCGATGCAGATGTATTGGGAGAACCGGCTGCAGCCGATGCGCTTCGCGGCCGGGCAGCGCGTGACGGTGCCGATCGCGTTCGCCCGCTTTCCGAAGGAGATCAGCCGGCCGCCGCGCAGCTGGGTCGAACGGGTGTTCGAGGTCGTGCAGTGGACCGACATGCCGAGCGGCGGCCATTTCGCGGCGATGGAAGAACCGGACCTGCTGGCCGACGATATTCGGCGGTTCTTTCGGCGTTTTCGATGATGGGCGGCGGGCGGGTGGCAGACTCGGACGAGCGGGGCCGTCCGCCGCCCGCCCGGTCGGCCTCGCGGCGCGCCGCTGTTGCCGGTCTTAGCGGGTGACGAAGGCCGTCGCGTCGTGCGGTGCGGTACGCGCATGCTTGCGCTGCCGCAGCAGCGCGACGCGGCAATTCTCCCGCGCGGTCTCGCGGCCGCCGTCGTCGAGCAGCACGAGATCGCCGCGCATCACGTTGAACGTGATCACGTCTTCGCCGTCGCTGCCAAGCGTTTGCGGCGTATGGACGGAGCCGGCCGGTTCGAGCACCGTCGAGCCGGCGTGCGCGACCCAGTCGTATTCGACGTAGCGCCACGCGCCGTGCAATGTATAGACGAATACCTGCCCGTCGTGGCGATGGCGCGGCAGCGTCCGGCCGGCGGGCATCTTCAGCAGCGCGGTCAGCGTGTCCTCGGCCGCGTTGATGTGCAGGTACTTGATCGCGAGGCCCGGCAGGTCCGGGCTCATCGGCAGCCACGGCAGCGCGTCGCCGGGCAGGCACGAGATCGGCGGCAGGTCGGTGGAGAGCGGGGCGGACGGCTGCATCATGGCGTGAGGCGGAGCGGAAACGGGAAGTGCGCATTATCGCAGAGGCGGATCGGGCGGCCGATGGGGGGCGCGGCGGTCGGCGCCGGGCACGGGGGCAACCGCCGACCGCCAACGGCGGTTCCACACATGCGCCGACATCCCGGCTACTTTGCCCGACGCGGCCGCCTCAATGCCCCGCCTACGCCCGCTCCCCCGATCCTTCGCCCGCATGCCCCGCCGCATGCGCGGCCTCGAGGCACGACTGGAACAGCAAAGCCGCCCGCGAAGGCCGCGGCGAGCGCCTGAGCAGGCTCACGAACCGGCACGTGTAATAAAACCGATGCGGCGCGATCGCCTGCATCAGCCCCTTGCTCTCGAAGCTCTCCGCGTAATGATCCGGCAAGAACCCGAGATACCGCCCGGACAGGATCAACGTCGCGATCGACTCCTGGTCCGACGCGGTCGCGCTGCGCGTGAGCTTCGCTCGATGACTCAGCTCCATGTTCGGCGAATGGAACCCCAGCCCCGCGAATGCATGATGGCGGATCGTCGTCCACGTCAGCTTCCCGTGCGGCGCGTCGAACAGCGGATGCTGGCGGCCGCAGTAGAGCAGCATCCGCTCGTCGAACAGCTCCGCATAGACGAGGCTGCCGGAACTGCGATGCGCCGGAATGATCCCGACCTGGTAACTGCCGTCGATGATCCCGCGCTCGACCTCGTTGATCGACGCGACGTGCAGGTTCAGCGCGACATCCGGCGCCTCGTCGGCGAACTGCCGGATCGCGTCGCCGAGGCGCGCGTTCGGGTTGGTCGCCGTCTTGTCGAACACCGCGATATGCAGCTCGCCGCCCATCCGGTCGTGTATCCCGTCGACCCGGCTGCGGAACGCCTCCATCGACGCCAGCAGGCGCAGCGTCTCCTCGTACACCGTCTGCCCCTCCGGCGTCAGCGTGAAGCCGGCGCGGCCGCGCCGGCACAGCACGAGGCCGAGGCGGGTCTCGAGGTCCTTCACGTGGCGGCTGATCGTCGAGATGCCGATGTTCAGCTCCAGCTCGGCGGCCGCCATCCCGCCGCACTGCACGACGCCCTTGAAGACCCGCAAGAGCCGCAGGTCCATGTCGCTGAGCTGCCCGAGCAGCGCGCGGCTCTTCGGTTTCTTTGCTTGCATAGTTGCGCAAGTGAACATTGATATTGCGATATTCAAAAGACTAATTGGCGTCCCGACAATGCGCAACATCTACCACGAAGGAGGGGCGCGCCGCGCCGACCGACATGACCGACGCCATTACCGCCACGCAACCGGAAGACACGTCGCTGCGCACCGACGCCGCGTGGCTCGACGCGCACTGGATGCCGTTCACGGCCAACCGCCAGTTCAAGTCCGACCCGCGCATGATCGTGTCGGGCAAGGGCGCGTATTACACGGACGCCGAAGGCCGCAAGATCTTCGACGGCCTGTCGGGCCTCTGGTGCACGGGCCTCGGCCACGGCCGCACCGAGATCACCGACGCGGTGAGCCGCCAGGTCGCGCAGCTCGACTACGCGCCGGCGTTCCAGTTCGGCCATCCGAAATCGTTCGAGCTGGCGAACAGGATCAAGGAGCTGACACCGGCGGGCCTCGACTACGTGTTCTTCACGGGCTCGGGCTCGGAAGCGGCCGACACGTCGCTGAAGCTGGCCCGTGCGTACTGGCGCGCGAAGGGCAAGGGCACGAAGACGCGCCTGATCGGCCGCGAGAAGGGCTATCACGGCGTGAACTTCGGCGGTATCTCGGTCGGCGGCATCGGGCCGAACCGCAAGCTGTTCGGCCAGGGCATCGACGCCGACTTCCTGCCGCACACGCAGCTGCCGGAAAACAGGTTCTCGCGCGGGATGCCGGAGCACGGCGCGGAGCTCGCCGACCGCCTGCTCGACCTGATCGCGCTGCACGACGCGTCGAACATCGCGGCGGTGATCGTCGAGCCGTTCTCGGGCTCGGCGGGCGTGGTCGTGCCGCCGAAGGGCTACCTGCAGCGCCTGCGCGACATCTGCACCGCGCACGACATCCTGCTGATCTTCGACGAAGTCATCACGGGCTTCGGCCGCGCCGGCGCGATGACGGGCGCGGAAGCGTTCGGCGTGACGCCGGACATCATGAACATCGCGAAGCAGGTGACGAACGGCGCGCAGCCGCTCGGCGCCGTGATCGCGAAGAAGGACATCTACGACACGTTCATGGCCGCGGGCGGGCCCGAGTACATGCTCGAGTTCCCGCACGGCTACACGTACTCGGCGCACCCGGTCGCGTGCGCGGCGGGCGTCGCGGCGCTCGACCTGCTCGTGAAGGAAGACGCGGTCGCCCGCGTGCGCGCGCTCGCGCCGCATTTCGAGGCGGCGGTGCACGGGCTGAAGGGCCAGCGCCATATCGCGGACATCCGCAACTACGGCCTCGCCGCGGGCCTGACGATCGCGGCGCTGCCCGGCGAGCCGGCGCGCCGTCCGTACGAGATCGCGATGCGCTGCTGGGCAAAGGGCTTCTACGTGCGCTACGGCGGCGACACGATCCAGCTCGCGCCGCCGTTCATCGCCGAGAAGCGCGAGATCGACAACCTGATCAACGCGCTGTCCGACGCACTGAACGAAGTGGCTTGAGCCGCGCCGCGGCACGCTCCACGATTGACCGAATTCACGAACGAGTCTGAACGATGAAACACGACAGCAACGTCACCTCCACCCTCGGCCACCTGATCGACGGCAAGCGCGTCGACAGCGGCAGCCGCGTCCAGCCGGTGTTCGATCCGGCGACGGGCGCATCGGACAAGAGCGTCGCGCTCGCCGACAAGCTGACGGTCGAGGCCGCGATCGCGTCCGCGCAAGCCGCGTTCCCGGCCTGGCGCAACACGCCGCCGCTGAAGCGCGCGCGCGTGATGAGCCGCTTCAAGACGCTGCTCGAGGAGCACGCTGACGAGCTGTGCGCGCTGATCACGGCCGAGCACGGCAAGGTGCTCGCCGACGCGATGGGCGAGCTGCAGCGCGGGATCGAGAACGTCGAGTACGCGAGCTACGCGCCCGAGCTGCTGAAGGGCGAGCACAGCAAGAACGTCGGCCCGGCGATCGACTCGTGGAGCGAATTCCAGGCGCTCGGCGTCGTGGCGGGCATCACGCCGTTCAACTTCCCGGTGATGGTGCCGCTGTGGATGTGGCCGATGGCGGTCGCGTGCGGCAACACGTTCGTGCTGAAGCCGTCGGAGCGCACGCCGTCGTCCACGCTGCGGATGGCCGAGCTGGCGCTCGAGGCCGGCCTGCCGCCGGGCGTGCTGAACGTCGTGAACGGCGACAAGGAAGCGGTCGACACGATCCTGACCGACACGCGCGTGAAGGCCGTGAGCTTCGTCGGCTCGACACCGATCGCCGAATACATCTACTCGACCGGCTGCGCGCACGGCAAGCGCGTGCAGGCGCTCGGCGGCGCGAAGAACTTCGCGGTCGTGATGCCGGACGCTGACATCGGCAACGCGGTCAACGCGCTGATGGGCGCCGCGTACGGCTCGTGCGGCGAGCGCTGCATGGCGATTCCGCTGGTCGTCGCGATCGGCGACGAAACGGGCGACAAGGTGGTCGAGGGCCTGAAGGCCGAGATCGCGAAGATGAAGGTCGGCCCGGGCACCGGCGCAGGCATCGACATGGGCCCGCTCGTCACGCAGCAGCATTTCGAGAAGGTGACGGGCTTCGTCGAGGCCGGCGTCGCAGCCGGCGCGAAGCTGGTGGTCGACGGCCGCGGCGTGAAGGTCGACGGCCACGACGGCGGCTACTACCTCGGCCCGTGCCTGTTCGACGACGTGAAGCCCGGCATGCCGATCTATCAGCACGAGATCTTCGGGCCGGTGCTGGGCGTCGTGCGCGTGAAGTCGCTCGACGACGCGATGGCGCTGATCGACGCGCACGAATACGGCAACGGCACGTGCCTGTTCACGCGCGACGGCGAAGCGGCGCGCTTCTTCAGCGACAACATCCAGATCGGCATGGTCGGCATCAACGTGCCGCTGCCGGTGCCGGTCGCGTATCACTCGTTCGGCGGCTGGAAGCGCTCGCTGTTCGGCGACCTGCACGCGTACGGTCCGGACGCGGTGCGGTTCTACACGAAGCGCAAGACGATCACGCAGCGCTGGCCATCGGCCGGCGTGCGCGAAGGGACGGTGTTCAGCTTCCCGTCGAGCCGCTGACGCGTTCGCGGCTGCCGCGCCCGGTGCGCGGCGCCGCGTGTGCGAAGCAACGCAGGCCCGCGCCGAGCGACGATCGGCGCGGGCTTTTTCATGCGTGCGGCCCGTGTGGGCGCGGCGAACGCGCGCGAACGGCGCCTACGGCGCGACGACGTGCCACATCTTGTTGAAGTTGTCGCCATTGCGCTCGCCCTGTTTCATGTCCTTCGAGAAGAAATACAGCGGTTTGCCCTTGTACGCCCACTGCGGGCTGCCGTCGTCGCGCTTGACGATCGTATACGGGCCGACGGGCACGTCGTTCGTGCTCGCCTTGTACGGCGGCCAGATCGTTTCGCACTGGCCCGTGCACGCGCTGGCGTTGGGCTTGTCCTTGTCGAAGCTGTAGAGGGTCATCCCGTTCGCGGCGACGAGCGCGCCGTTTTCGATTTTGGTGATCGAGCCTTGAGCCGACGCCGAAACGGACGCCATGGCGAGCAGGGCGGAACTGGCGAGAAGCGCGGCTTTCATGGATACCTCCTGATGGTCCGGTGGGCGGCACAATCGCGCACACGGCCGGGCGTGCGCGCAATTGCGGGGCGTGGCGCCGGAACGCGGCGCCGGCGCCGCCGGTGCGGGCGTCGGACGGTCGGACGGTCGGACGGTCGTGCGCGACGCATGCACCGACACGCTCCATTCACCATAGGCGGTTTTCGGCGCGGCTGCGAGAAGAAGCGGGCGCGCATCGGCGCCGCTGGGGGTATGCAGGCGCGCGTGCGGCTGCATCGGTGGGGCGGGCGGCGATTGGCGATTGGCGGAAGCGGTGCGAGCGTTCGCGGTCGGAAGCGTTGGCGCGCGCCGACGTCGGGCGCACGCGCGAACGCGCGGCGGCTGACGCGGCGATGTGCGACAGACGACGCAGCCCGTAGCACCGCAGGCGCCCGCGGCTCCGTAGCGCCTCGATACCGCAGCACCGCATACGGCAGCATCGCGGCACGGCAATACGGTGACACGGCAATACGGCAATACGGCGAAACGGCGACAACCCGTCGCCCTCCACCCGCCGACCTTTCAGCGCTACATCGGCAGCGCGCCGAACGCGGCCAGCACGACCGGCATCGCGAATGCGGCCGCAATCGTCTGGAACGCGGTGATGCCTGCCATCAGCGGTGCATCGCCGCCGAGCTGGCGCGCCATGATGTACGACGAGGACGACGTCGGCAGCGCCTGGAACAGCAGCGCGATCGTCAGCGCGGCATCGCCGAGCCCGAACAGGCGGCCGGCCGCGAGCGTCGCAAGCGGCATCGCCATGAACTTGAACGCAGACGCGATACACATCGGCTGCATCCAGCCGCGCGCTGCGTCGAACCGCAGCGCAGCGCCCACGCACAGCAGGCCGAGCGGCATCGACGCGGCGCCGAGCGCGCGCACGGCCGGCTCGATCGCTGGCGGAAACGCGATCCCGCCCGCCTGCATCGCGATCCCGAGCGCGCAGCCGACGACCAGCGGATTCGACACGATCCGGTGCACGAGCGCCCATGCGCCGAGTCGCGTCGCGCCGAAGCGCGCGAACACCAGCACGCACATCAGGTTGACGGTCGGCACGATGGCGGCGACGCATACGGCCGCGAGCGCGATCCCGCGCGCGCCGAACAGCCCGGCGGCGAGCGCCGTGCCGACATAGTTGTTGAAGCGCACCGCGCCCTGGAACACCGACGTGAAGCCCGCGCCGTCGACCTGCACGAACCGGCGAACCAGCAGCACCAGCGCCGCGACGACCGCGGTCGACCCGACCAGCGCCGCGGCGAGCGGCACGACCGGCAGCGCTTGCAGCCGCGCATTCGCGAGGCCGTGCGCGAACAGCGCGGGCAGCAGCACGTAATAGCAGAGCCGCTCGGCTTGCGGCCAGAACGCGTCGCCGATGAAGCCCGTGCGCCGCAGCCCGTGGCCGAATGCGACGAGCAGCGCGACCGGCGCGAGCGCGAGCAGGACGGGGCCGATCATCGGCGCGCCCTCAGGCAGGCGGCGAAGCACGGCGACGCGGGAATCCAGCGGGCAGGCGACATGACGGCGGGCGATCGAAAGAGTGACGATGCCGCCAAGTTAGCACGCCGATCCAGCGGCAATAATGGTTAATTATCGGGCGTTCAATGAGAAATTCTCATCGCTGACGCGGTGACTTCGGTCGCCAGCGCACGCGCGAAGCGCTCGGCCGGGCGCGATTGATGTTCGAGCAGCACGACCTCGCGGCCCATCTGCGGCTCGCCGAACGGCAGGCGCGTGACGGGCGGCAGCCGCGCGAGCGTCGCGTCGGGCAGCGCGACGATCGCCGCGCCGAGGCCGCGCGCGACCATCCGTGCGATCGTCTCCGCGCTGTCGAGCACCATTTGCTCGCGCACGCGCACGCCGAGCCGGCGCAGCTCCGCGGCAATCATGCGGCCCGCCCACGCCTGCGCATCGAAGCGGATGAACGGCAGCGCTTCGAGCAGCGCGCCCGCGTCCCGCTCCGTGCAGTGCGGCGGGGCGAACAGCCAGAAGCGGTCTTCGTACAAGGTGGTCCACGTGAGCGCGGGCGGGTGCGGGCGCACCGGGCGCGTCGTGATCGCCGCATCGAGCTCGCCGGCGGCGACGCGCTGCGCGAGTTCCGCCGACACCCCGGCGGATACCTGCACGCGCAGCGACGGATGCGCGTGACGCAGCGCGAGCAGCGCGTCGGGCAGCGGGCCGGCCAGCGCGGTCTGGATCGCGCCGATCCGCAGGCGGCCGACCAGCTTCTTTTCGTCGCTGAGCGCGTCGGGAATCCGGTCGACCATCGCGAGGATCTGCTCGGCTTGCGCGACCAGGATGCGGCCCGCCTCGGTCAGCGCGGGCTGCCTGCGCGAACGGTCGAACAACTGGACGTTGAATTCGCTTTCGAGCGCCTTGATCTGCAGGCTCACCGCCGATTGCGTGAGCCCGATGGCTGCGCCGGCCCGGGCAAAGGCCCGATGGCGGGCGATCGCCACCAGCGTTCTGAATGCGCGTAGTGACATGGATTCGGTGACGTAGACGGCCCGCGCCGGCACGCGGATTGCTCAGGATGCCGGTCGCGTGCGGCGACAACCGCTGCGCGTTCAGCCGGCACGCTGGCCCACATCATGCCCGCGCGCCCGCGACCCGGCAATCGCGGCGGCGCGGGCCTGCGGTCTCGCTGCCGCATGATGTCTGCCCGACGCTTTCGGGGCGACGCACGGCCGTTGCGTTCGCCCCGGCTATCTTCGGAGGTAACGACGATGCCCGACGACCCCGGTGAGGTTGCACGCGCGAGCTACCGCGCGTACGTCGACAAGGACCGCGACGCGATCGAAGCGCTGATTGCGCCGGATTTCCATTTCACCAGCCCGCTCGACAACCGGCTCGACCGCGACGCGTATCTGGCCCGTTGCTGGCCGAACAGCGCGCTGCTCGCCGGTTTCCGGTTCGTCGACGTCGCCGTGCACGACGAGTACGTGTTCGTCGTCTATGAAGCCGACACGACGAGCGGCAAGCGCTTCCGGAACGCGGAGCGATTACGCGTGCGCGATGGTCGGATCGTGGAGGCTGAAGTGTATTTCGGCTGGTACGTGCCGCATCCTGCGCCCGACGGCGGGTTCATCGCGTCGGCAGGGTGACGGTGTGGCGGGACGGCTGCTGGATGCGGTGCGCGAGGTGAGGCGAGGCGAGGCGACGTGGCGCCCAGGGCGGCGGGCCTGAAACGACCACGCCGCTTCAATCGAAGCGGCGTGACGGGCAATGCGGTTGCAGCGATCGGCCGGCTCGTCGGGCGCGCGCGCAGGCAATGCGAACGATGCGCGCGCGGCGGGCCGGGCCATGACGACGCGGCGTCATGCTCAGCTGCCGAAGTAGACGTTGCAGAAGCTGACCGGGCCGACGCAGGCGTTCGGGTCTTCCTTCTTCGATTTCGCCTGGTCGACGCGGCCGGCAGCCTGCACGGCTTCGGCGCGGTTCGCCTGTTGCCGGGCCTGTTCGGCCGGCGCCGGCTGGGCGTGCGCGACGGCGGCGGTGAGCGACAGGGCAACGAGGGCGAGGTGCAGCGACTTCATTTGGGGCTCTCCTGGGTCAGTACCGGCGTCGCCGGCAGTGACCAAACTATAAGCTCGCGGTGCCTAAAGATTAATCACCGCGGGTGTAGAGCTTATTTCCAATCGCAACAAGGGTGAGGTTGCGTGCGCATCGATCGCCGTCGCAGCCGACACGGTTTCCGCCGCCTTCAGCCGTAGTGACGATTGAACGGCGCATCCTTGTCGAGCAGCGCGCTGCGCACGAAGTGCAGGCAGCCGACGATGCGCTGCATCCGGCGCCGCTCGTCGGGCACCGCGTGCCACGCGACCAGCGCGTGCTGCGCCGCGCGGATCGCGAGGTTCACCGATTTCAGCGTGCGCGCGTGACGGGGCGGCGTCGGGTCGTCGAAGAACGGCGGCAGCATGTCGAGCACCGCGTCGATCGACGCGGTCCAGCGCAGCGCCTGCGGCGGCTTGGTCGCGGAGAACGCCTGCACTTCGTCGCGCAGGTCGATCACCGCGTGGCCGACTTCGAGCGTCGCGAGCATCCAGCGCAGCGCGTCGCGATGCTGGCGCGTGCGCCTGACGAGCAGCGTGCGCAACTGCGCCATCAGGTCGTGCGTGCTCGACTGGAAGCGCTGCGCGAGGCCGGCGCTCGCGCCTTCGCACGCGAGCGTCACCTGGCGGCGCAGGTCGTGCGCGATGCGGCCCGTCAGCCACGGCATGTGCGTGGGGAACACGACCGCGAACACGATCGAGCACGCGAGCATCGCGACGACGAGCGCAATGCCGTTGTTGATCAGCACCTCGGGCGTGTACGCGATCGCGTTGTCGGGGCCCGCGAGCAGGCAGAAGAACACCGCGAAGCCGATCCCGTAGCCGGACAGGCCCGGCCGCATCGCGAGGAACGCGCCGAAGCCGAGCACCGGCGCAAGCGCCGCGCACAGCAGCGGAAAGCCGTCGATGTTCGGATACACGTAGCACAGGAACAGGTAGCCGACGAGCGTCGCGAGCGCCGCGCCCGCGCCCATCTGCGCGACGAACTTCGGCGCGCGCGGCGACGTCGAGCTGAGCGCGCACGCGATCGCGGCGCCGATGACCGCCAGCGCGCCGCTCGGCCACTCCGACGCGATCCAGAAACAGCTCATCGCGCCGACCGCGACCACCGTGCGCAGGAACGTGAAGCCGACGAAGAACGTGTTGGTCTTCACCGCATAGTGGGTGACCGAGCGCTCGAACGCGTGATCGTCGTCGTCGAGCGATGCATAGGTGTCCGCGTAGCCGAGGAATTCGCCGACGAAGCGATACATCAGCTCGACGGCGGTATCGAAGTCGAGCAGGCCGCCCGCCGCGTGATCCTCGAGGTCGCGGCGCGACGCGCGCGCGGCCTTGGGCAGCGCGGTGTGGAAGCGGCGCAGCTCGAGCAACGCGCCGGTCGCGCGCGCCGGCCCGCGTTTCAGCTCGCCGTCGAGCGCGGCGAGCCGCCGCGCGAGCGCGTCGAGGTGCGGCGCGAGCGCCGCGAGCACCGCGTCCGCGCGGCTCTCGCGCAGGCGCTTGAGCAGCTGGTGCAGCGCATGGAGCCGCGTGCATGCATTCATGAACTCGCTGTTGAGCCGCGCGAGCCGGCGGCTGCGTGCGCGGATGTGCGGGTCCTCGAACGACGCGAACGCGCGGTTCGCCTCGAAGCCGACAATCTCGTCGACGAAATCGGCGAACCGGCGCTCGAACCCGCCGCGCTCGATGTCGCCCGCGAGCGCGGCGGATGCGAACGCGACGAACTTCGCGTGACGCGCGCTCAGCGAGCGCATCAGCGCCTTCGCCGAGCTGAGCGGCAGGATCAGCGCGCTGACGACGCCGGAGCAGACGATGCCGAGCGCGACTTCCGCGGCGCGCGTCAGCGCGGACTGGAACAGCGTCTGCGGCGTCATCACCGAGGGCAGCCCGATCAGCGCGGCCGTGTAGCCGGCGAGCACGAAGCCGTACCAGCGGAAGTGGCGGTTGCGCACCGCGAGCGCGATGCAGCCGCCGACCCACAGCGTGATGCCGGCCATGTACAGCTCGGGCTGCTGCGCGAACAGCCCGCCGAGCGCCAGCGCGGCGACGAGGCCGGCCGCCGTGCCGAGCACCCGGTAGAAGCTCTTCGCGAACACCATTCCGGACAGCGGCTGCATCAGCACGAACACGGTCGTCATCGCGGTGCGCGGCTGCGACATCTCGAGCCGCATCGCGATGCCCATCGCGAGCAGCGCCGCGCATACGGTCTTGGCGAGATGCAGCCAGATCAGCCCGTCGCTCGCGGCCCAGTCGCGCGCCGCCTTGCCGAGCGGATCGAGCCAGCGTCCCGCTCGTTGGCATCCGGCGGCAGGGGGCTCGATCGCAGGTTGTGGCTTCATGACAATAGAGGGTGCGTTCGACTGGTGAGGCGCCGATTGTAGGAGCGCGGCGCGCGCGCATTAACGCAGCGCCGGGGAAACGATAGTTGCAGCGGACGTAACAATGCATCGCATTCCGTGGAGGAAAATGGCGGCTCCGACACAGGTGGCTCACAGGAATGGATACGCTTCAAAACATGCGGGTATTTACGCGCGTCGTCGAGACGGGCAGCTTCACCGCCGCCGCGCAATCGCTGAATTCGACGACGGGCGCGATGTCGCGCGCGGTGTCGGAGCTCGAGGCGCGGCTGCGCACCCGCCTGATGAACCGCTCGACGCGCCGCCTCGCGCTGACGTCCGCCGGCGAAAGCTATCTGCGGCGCTGCCGGCAGATCCTCGCCGACGTCGATCGCGCGGAAGAGGAGGCGAGCTGCGCGCACGAGCGGCCGGCCGGCGTGCTGCGCATGCACAGCTTCGCAAGCGTCGGCCATCACTACGTGATGCCTGCACTGACGCGCTATCACGCGCAGTATCCGGACGTATCGATCGAGCTGTCGCTGTCGCAGCGGATGCCCGACCTGTTCGACGGCACCAGCGACATGGCGGTCGTGACCGCATCGTCGCTGCCCGATTCGGAGCTCGTGTCGCATCTGCTCGGCTCGACGTTCAGCATCCTGTGCGCGTCGCCGGACTACGTGCGCCAGCATGGCGCGCCGACGCGTCCGCAGGATCTTGGCGGACACCAATGCCTGACGCTGTCCACGCCCGCGTTTCCGACGCACGAATGGCTGCTCGAAGGGCCGGGCGGCGTCGAGCAGATCCACGTGACGGGGCCGGTGCAGACCAACACGGCCGAATCGCTCGCGCTCGCGATCCGCGACGGCATCGGCATCGGCATGCTGCCGGTGTATTCGTCGATCGACGCGCTGCGCGACGGCACGCTCGTGCGCGTGCTGCCTGACCATATCCTGCAGAAGATGAACGTCTACGCGCTGTATCCGTCGCGCCGGTTCGTCGACGCGAAAGTGCGGACCTGGGTCGAGCTGCTGCGCGCCCAGGTGCCGGACATGATCGCGCACGACGTCGAGATGCTGCAGGCGATCGCGCGCGAGAGCGAGCCGCAGGAAGCCTGAGCGTGCTGCACGAGCGGCGAACGCCTGCCCTGTGTGGGTTGCGCGGCTCGCATCGCTTGCGGGGCGTCGTGTAGAAGCCGTGCGCCGTGCCGCGCCCGCATGATGCGTATCGTGCGGGCGCGGCGTCGTTTGATGCGCGTTACAGCGAAGGCTTCGCCGCCACGCCCGATTCGGTCGCGCCGCCTTCGGCCGGGCCGTACGCGCGTTGCGCCGCATCGCGCGCGGCGAGTCGCCTGGCCGCAAGACGCTCCTGCGCGGCCATGATGTCGTCCGGATAGTTGCCGGCGTCGCCGAGCGACGGGTTGTAGCCGACGGATTCGAGGTCGTACAGTTCCTGCAGCACTTGCGCGCGCGTAACGGGCGACTTCGCCGACTGGGCGAACGACAGGGCGGGCGCGGCGAGCAGGACGGCTGCGGCGGCTGCGGTGACGACGAGCGATTTCACGAGATTCTCCTGTACACGGGGTGAGGCCGGTTCGACGATCGCGATGCATGATCGCAATGCGATTCGATCCATGGATGCCAGTCTATTCAGCGCACGCAGGCGCAAAAACCCCGATTCCAGGCAGGCAGCTTCTCAGATGGAACAACATTCTCGGATGCAGCATGAATGAACGCCGCCCGCGTCGGATGAACCGGCCGGTCAGGGCAGGTTCATCGTTGCGGGCGGCGTTCAGATCAGACGAATCGACGCTCAGAAGCGCGTACGCATGCCGATCGTGCCGACGATCTGGTTCGGCGTGCTCGACGCGCCGCCCGACCCGTTGATGAACGCCTGGTAGCCGCGGCCGGACGCGTGCTGGTACATCGCTTCCGCATAGACGTCGGTGCGGCGCGACAGCTTGTAGACGGCCTGCAGGTCGACCTGGTGCCACTTCGGGTCGGTGCCGTGCCTGCTGTCCGGGTTCGACACGCTGGCATCCGTGTACACGTACGCCGCGCCGAGGCTGAACGCCGGCGTCACCGCGTAACGCACGTTCACGTCGTAGTTGTTGAACGCGATCTGGCCGGTCGAGCCGAACGAGCCTGTGTTGTCGTATTGCGAACGCGTGTACACGAAGCCGACGGTGGTCGGGCCGAACGCGTAGTTGATGCCGCCGCCATACGAACGCATGCGGTCGGAGCCGATCGACCAGCCGCCCTGGTTCAGGCCCTTCGCTTCGGCGACGTCGGTCGCGCCGGGGCTCGCGCTCGTCGAACCCTTCGTGCCGTTCATCTGCAGGTAAGCGCCCGCGAGCTTCAGCGGGCCGTTGGTGTAGCTCGCCGCGACGCTGTACGCGCGGTTCGCGCCGAAGTTCGTCGCGTTCGAGAACGCGTACATCGCGCCGACCTTGAAGCCCGCGTACGTGTCGCTCGTGTACTTGACCGCGTTGTTGATGCGCAGCGAGTGGTTCAGGTTGTCGTTGTCGAACGGGTGCGCGAAGCTCGCGTCGCCGAAGTCGCCGGCGGTGGCCGACAGCGGCGCGACGAAGTCGACCATCGTGTCGTACTGGCGGCCGAGCGTCAGTGTGCCGTAGCCGTTCTCGCTGAGGCCGATGTAGGCGTGGCGGCCGAACAGCTTGCCGTCCTGGCCAAGCGAGCCGTTGTTGACGTTGAAGCCGTTCTCGAGCACGAACAGCGCCTTCAGGCCGCCGCCGAGATCCTCGGTGCCGCGCAGGCCGAAGCGGCTGCCGTTGACGGTGCCGCTGCTCATGCGCCACATCGACGCGCCGCCGGCGTTGTTGGTGTAGACGATGCCGGCATCGATCAGGCCGTACAGCGTGACCGAGCTCTGTGCGTGCGCGAGCGGGGCGAACAGCGCGGTCGTGCATGCGGCGGCAACGAGGGTTTTCTTCATCTGACAGCTCCTGCGTGTGGATGGATGACCAAAGTTCGGCGCAAGTTTAGGGGCGCGCGCGCCCGATTCGCGCGACGGCCGTCCGGAGACACTGTTGCGAGTTACGCAAAAGTGTGTCACACGGAGTTCACAAATCGCTGCAGCCGCGGAACCATACGCGTTTTCGTCACCGATGCGCTCCGCAAGACGCCGGCTGGGTGTGCGGCGTGTCGCAAATCGACAACATGCAGGCTCGCCGGTGCGAGCAGTTGATCGGCGCGCGGCGCGCATGGACAATGCACAGGCCCATACCGAGATCCGGAGATTCCGATGGTCACGCCCCGCCGACCTTCCCTCAGCAGCGCGCTGTGCTATCGCGACCCGAAAGGCGCGCTGGACTGGCTGGAGCACGCGTTCGGCTTCGAGCGCGCGATCGTCGTCATGACGCCGGCCGGCGACATCGCGCACGCGGAAATGACGTTCGGCGACGGTCTCGTCATGGTCGGCGGCGCCTGGGCCGACTGCATCGCGTCGCCGGAGGACACCGGCGGCCGCAATACCCAGCACGTCCACGTGCATCTTCCGGACGACGCCGACATCGACGCGCATTGCGAGCGCGCGAGGCAGGCCGGCGCGGTGATCCTGCAGGAGCCGGCCGACCAGTTCTGGGGCGACCGCACCTATCGTGCGCGCGATCCCGGCCGGCACGTATGGACCTTCGGCAAGCACGTGCGCGACGTGACGAACGACGAAATGCGCGCGGCGACCGGCCTGACGATCCACACGTTCCATTGAGCGCGACGCGGCATCTCGCTCACCCGTTCCCACCCGCGGCCCGCTGCGGCCGCTTCACGCCTGGACCCACATGAACGTCATCAATGCGCGCCTGCGCGGCCGCGACGGCCTGTTCACGATCGGCATCGACGCGGGCCGGATCGCGCGCATCGACGCCCAGCCGGCGGCGCTCACGCCCGCGAGCGGCGCCGACATCGACGCGGGCGGGCGGCTCGCGATCCCGCCGCTCGTCGAGCCGCACATCCATCTCGACGCGGTGCTCACTGCGGGCGAACCCGCATGGAACATGAGCGGCACGCTGTTCGAAGGCATCGAGCGCTGGGCGGAGCGCAAGGCGACGATCACGCACGAGGACACGAAGGCGCGCGCGCACGCGGCGATCGGCATGCTGCGCGATCACGGCATCCAGCACGTGCGCACCCACGTCGACGTGACCGATCCGTCGCTCGCCGCGCTGAAGGCGATGCTCGAAGTGAAGGACGAGGCGCGCGGGCTGATCGACCTGCAGATCGTTGCGTTCCCGCAGGAAGGGATCGAGTCGTTCGACGGCGGCCGCGTGCTGATGGAGCAGGCGATCGAGATGGGCGCGGACGTCGTCGGCGGCATCCCGCATTTCGAGAACACGCGCGAGCAGGGCGTCAGCTCGATCCGCTTCCTGATGGATCTGGCCGAGCGCACCGGCTGCCTCGTCGACGTGCATTGCGACGAGACCGACGATCCGCACTCGCGCTTTCTCGAAGTGCTCGCCGAGGAGGCGCGCGTGCGCGGGATGGGTGCGCGGGTCACCGCGAGCCATACCACCGCGATGGGTTCGTACGACAACGCGTACTGCTCGAAGCTGTTTCGCTTGCTCAAGCGCGCGGGGCTCAATTTCATCTCGTGCCCGACCGAGAGCATCCATCTTCAGGGGCGCTTCGACACGTTCCCGAAGCGGCGCGGCGTCACGCGCGTCGCGGAGCTCGACCGCGCGGGCATCAACGTGTGCTTCGGGCAGGACTCGATCAAGGACCCGTGGTATCCGCTCGGCAACGGCAACATCCTGCGCGTGCTCGATGCGGGGCTGCACATCTGCCACATGATGGGCTACCAGGACCTGCAGCGCTGCCTGGACTTCGTGACCGGCCACAGCGCGACGGCGCTGCAGCTCGGCGAACGGTACGGGCTCGAAGTCGGCCGGCCGGCGAACCTCGTCGTGCTCGACGCGGACAGCGACTACGACGCGCTGCGCCGGCAGGCGAAGGCGGCGCTGTCGATCCGGGGCGGGCGGGTGATCATGCGGCGCGCGCCGGAGCGGATCGACTATCCGGCGTGAGGAGCGGATACCCCGCGCCGCGCATGGATACGCAGAGTATTCGAAAAATGCATGAGTCGATTAGAAAAATACGTTTGTCTCATGAGCGCGGCCAACCTAGGATGCGGGCTGACGACGGCATGCGCGACGCATGCCGTTCCCCCGATTCCAGCCAGCCGATCCGATGCGTGCCGACCTCCCGCCCGTTCCCTCGTCCTCTTTGCCGCCGAGCGGCGCTTCGTTTATCCGATTCACCCGGCTCGCCGCGGTCGCGCTGCTGACCGGCGTCGGCGCGGGCCTCGGCGGCATGCTGCTCGCGCTGCTGCTGCATGTGATCCAGCATCTCGCCTACGGCTACAGCACCGCGCAGGTGATCAGCGACGAGAGCTTCCTGGCGGGCGTGACCGCCGCCGCGCCGCTGCGGCGGCTCGTCGTGCTGGGCGGCTGCGGGCTCGTCGCGGGCGCCGGCTGGTGGGCGCTGTACCGCTACGGCCGGCCGCTCGTCAGCATCCGGCGGGCGGTGCGCGCCGACGATCCGCGGATGCCGGCCGTCAGCACGACGATCCACGCGCTGCTGCAGATCGTCACAGTCGCGCTCGGCTCGCCGCTGGGCCGCGAGGTCGCGCCGCGCGAGATCGGCGCGCTGCTCGCCGGCCGGCTCGCGCACCGCGCGGGGCTGACGCCGGCCGACTGCCGGCTGATGGTCGCGTGCGGCGCGGGCGCGGGGCTCGCCGCCGTGTACAACGTGCCGCTCGGCGGCGCGGTGTTCGTGCTCGAAGTGCTGCTCGGCACGTTCGAGCTGCGCGCGCTCGTGCCGGCGGTCGTGACGTCCGCGATCGCCGCCGCGCTCGCGTGGCTCGGCCTCGGCAATGAGCACCAGTACAGCGTGCCGCCGTTCGTGCTGAGCGCGTCGCTCGTCGCGTGGTCGATCGTGTGCGGGCCGGTGTTCGGGCTCGCCGCGTACGGTTTCGTGCGGCTCACGAGCCAGGCGCGCGCGGCCGCGCCGAAGGACTGGCGGCTGCCGTTCCTTGCGCTCGTCAACTTCGCGGTGATCGGCTGGCTCGCGATGCGGTTTCCGCAACTGCTCGGCAACGGCAAGGGGGCCGCGTCGCTCAGCTTCGACGGCGCGCTGACGATCGGCGTCGCGGCGACGCTGCTTGCGCTGAAGGTGTTGATCACCGCAAGCAGCCTGCGCGCGGGTGCGGAAGGCGGCTTGCTGACGCCGGGCCTCGCAAACGGTGCATTGCTCGGCATCGTGCTGGGCGGGTGTTGGAGCGCCGTTTGGCCGGGCGTGTCGGTCGGCGGTTGCGCGCTGGTCGGCGCGACTGCGTTTCTCGCGGCGTCGATGCAGATGCCGATCACGGCGGTCGTGCTGCTGCTCGAGTTCACGCGCGCGAGCCACGACAGCCTGGTGCCGATGCTGCTCGCGGTGGCCGGGTCGCTCACCGCATACCGGTTCGCGCAGCAGCTCGCGCAACGCCGGGCGAATGCGGTCGCGGCGGTGGGCGTCGGCGCGACGGCGGCTCGCTAGGGGGCGTACGCAGCGCATCGCCGCGCATGCGCCGGCCGCGCGCCGTTCAGGCAGAATCGGCATTCCGTTTCCTGCCGATGGACTCCGCATGACCGATCCGAATCAGCCGTGCGCGCGCGACGCATACGCGAGCTTCGCGCAACGCTACGCGGACATCGCGCCGACCAAGGCGCACAACGCGCTGTACGAACGCCCGGCGTCGCTGGCGCTGCTCGGCGACGTCGCCGGCCTCGCGGTGCTGGACGCCGGCTGCGGCCCCGGCATCTGCAGCGAGCACCTCGCGCGCCACGGCGCGACCGTCCACGCGTTCGACATCACGCCCGAGATGGTCGCGCTCGCGCGAGCGCGCTGCGCCGGGCTCGCGGTCGAGGTGGCGCAGGGCGATCTCGCGGCGCCGCTCGACTGGCTGCCCGAGCGCGCCTTCGACAAGATCCTGTGCTCGCTCGCCTTCGACTACGTGCGCGATCTCGCCGTGCCGCTGCGGGAATTTGCGCGCGTCGCGCGGCCGGGCGCGACGCTGGTGTTCTCGATGGCGCATCCGATGCGCGACTGGATGGACGAGCGTACGCGCGGCGACGGCACGTACTTCGAAACGAGCCGGTTCGGCTTCCACTGGTCGGGTTTCGGCGAACCGAAACCCTATGTCGAAGCGTGGCGCCGGCCGCTGGCCGAGATACTGAACCCGCTCGCCGACGCCGGCTGGCGGCTCGACCGCTTCGTCGAACCGACGCCGCTGCCGCAGATGAAGGCCGTGTCGGAACGGCTCCATGCGGAGCTGTCGCGCTCGCCTGCATTCCTCTGCATCCGCGCGCGCCGCTGACGCCGCCGACGCCACATGTGCGGTCGGCGTCGTGCGCGGCTTACTTCTGCGGCGCGTCGGTCAGCGTGCCGAGGAACGCCTCGATGTCCTTGATGTCCTGCTCGGTCATCGCGGGCCGGTCGCCGGGCTTGCGGTCGAACGGCGCATCGGTCACGTCGACGTTCGCGCGGTATTGCGGCGGAATGTCGTCGTATTCGTCGACCTTGCCGTCCGCGCCGCGCGGATAGAACTTCTGCGGCGCGATGCTGCGCTCGTTGTAGAACGCCATCACCTGATCGAGCGTGTGGAACACGCCGTTGTGGAAGAACACCTGGCGCGTCGCCGCGTTGCGCAGCGTCGGCGTGAGGAACATCCCGCAGTACTGCGTCTGGTCCTTCAGGTCGTCGCGGAACGGCCCGCACACGCCGAGATCGTGGAACGCCGGGTTGCGGTTCGCCGCGAGCGCGCGGTTGCGCGGCACGCCGAGCGCCTCGTACTGGTAGTCGGTGAACATCGGCGGCAGGCCGTCCTTGCCCGGCTGCGACAGATGGCAGCCGGCACAGTTGGCCTTGGCCGGATCGTTGAAGAGCCGCAGCCCGCGCAGCTCGGTCTGCGTGAGGCGCGCGCGGCCTTCCAGCCAGCGATCGTACTTGCTGTCGTACGGATGGAACGACCGGTCCTCGACCTGGTATCGCGCAATCGCGAACATCGCCTCCGATACGACGAGCTGCGAGCTCGCGAACACGCGCGGGCCGAACAACTGCTCGAAGCGCGCGCGATGCGGCGACTGCGCGAGCTTGCGCGCGACGTCGTCGATGCTCGCGTTGGCCATCTCGACCGGGTTCAGCAGCGGCCCGAACGCCTGCTGCTGCAGCGTGTCGGCGCGGCCGTCCCAGAACATGCCGCCTTGCGGCACGAGTTGCGGCGCGGCCGCCGTGCCGGCCACCTTCTGCGCCTTGACCACGCCGGCAGCCGACGCCGCCTGCTGCGCGACGCTCGGCGCCGCGTCGTTTTCGCCCGCATCGGGGCCGATGCTGAAGTTCGGCTGCCGGTACAGATACATCAGCGACGGCGGCGGGCGGTAGCCCTGCTGCGTCATCGTGAGGCCGCCGGGCTGCACGTCGAGCGCGTTCGGCGGCCCGTAAGCGCGGTCGGGGCTGTGGCACGACGCGCACGACTGCTTGCCCGATGCCGACAGCGACGGATCGAAGAACAGCGCGCGCCCGAGCTGCGCGACCGCGGACAGCGGCTGCACGGGCGGCCGCTGCAGCACCACGGGATGCGGATTGGCGCCGGTCCAGTTCGCGACGACCTCGCCGATCGCGGCCGGCGTGCGCGCCGGAAACGCGACCGCGAAGGCGCCGTAGCCGAGCACGGCCGCGGCGAGCACGAAGGCCGCGCGGCGCAGCACGCGGGTGGGGGAGCGCGGCGCGGCGGCGCCGGGCGTGTCGGGGGACGGGTACGCGGGACGAGCTGTCATGCTGTGGGTCGAGGCGGTCGGGCGCCGCACGCGGCGGCGCTTGAAATGGAAACGGCCGGCGCGCGATGCGCCGGCCGACAGAGGCCGGTCAGGCGGTACCGGTCAGTTCGCCGGCGCCGCGCTCAGCACGGTGCCCTGGGTCGGATCGAGATACAGCGGCGCCGTGTTCGGCTTCGACGAGAAGTCGAACAGCCCGCGCAGGTCGCCTGCGACCGCATCGAACGAGCCGCCGCCGATGCGCTGGCCGCCGAGCCAGTTGTCCTCGATGAAGCGCAGGACCGATGCCTGGTCGATCAGCGTGTGGTCGACGTAGTTCTGCTTCGCGTACGGCGAGATCACGACCAGCGGGATGCGCACACCGGGGCCGCAGCGGCCGTTCACGGTGCTGCCGTTCACGCCGGTGGTGCCGCCGGAGCCGCACTTGCCGTTGCCGTTGAGCTGGTCGACCGCGTCGGACGACGCATGGGTCGGCGGCGTGTACACGTGGTCGTACCAGCCGTCCGAGTCGTCATACGTGACGATCACGGCCGTGTTCTGCCAGTCCGGCTGCTGCTGCAGGAAGTTGACCACCTTCGTCACGAACGCCTGCTCGTCGAGCGGGTCCGAGTAGCCGGCGTGCGCGTCCTGTGCAGCCGGCGCCTTCAGGAAGCTGACCGACGGGAAGTTGCCTGCCTTCACGGCCGCGAAGAAGTCGTCGCTGTCGTACTGGTGGTTCGCCGGCTCCGCCGTCTTGCCGTCCGTCTGGACGCTCGAGCCGATCGCCGCGATCGAGCTCGGCCGCGTGTGCTGCGGGTTCGACGTCGACGCGTAGTACTGGAACCAGTTGTGATGCGGGATGTAGTCGGCCGTCGCCGCGTTCACCGCCGTCGCGACCGTGCTGCGCGCGCAGCCCGTCGTGCCGTTGCCGTTGGTCGTCGACAGGTTGAAGCCGCCCATGAAGCCGCCCCACGTGATCTTCGCGGCGTTCAGCAGGTCGCCGATGTTCTTGCCGCTCATCATCGCCTGGTCGGTCGTGCTCGAGCACACGTCGTAGCCGGGGTCGACGTCGTTGATCATCGTGAGGCCGCCCTGGCCGTCGTTGATGTAGTACGACGTGGCCGCGAGCGTCGACGGCTGCTTCGACGTCTTGACGATCTGCATCCCGTTGGTCTGGCCCGCGATCAGGTTCAGCGCGCCCGGCGTCGACGGGCCGTAGACCGTCGTGTACGCGTTGTCGCTCATCGAGAAGCGCTGCGCGTAGTTCCACAGTGCCGTGACGGTGTTGCCGTCGAAGTAGCCCATCACCTGGCCCTTCGTGCCGAACGCGCCGGCGCCGCCCGCCGACGCCTTGCCGGTGTATTTCGGGAACAGGTCGGCGAGGCCGTTGTCCGCGGCCAGCTGTTCGGCCGTGTACGCGTGGTTCTGGTCGGCCGTGGCGGCCTGTGTGCGATCGAGGCGGAACGGATTGGCCGCGTCGGTGCCGTTGGCGGTGTTCGTGAAGTTCGGGTTCGCGGTGAGCAGCGTGCCCGTCAGCCCGTTGATCGACGGCGTGCCGGCCTTCGCGGTGAACGCCGGCTCGCCGGCCGGGTTCGTCGCGTTCGGGTAAGTGCCGAAATAGTGGTCGAACGACACGTTTTCGCCGTAGATCACGACGACGTGCTTGATCGGCGTGGCGGTCTGCAGCGCATCCTGCGACGACACCGCGGGCGTCGACGAGGGACCGTCGCTGCCGCCGCAGGCGAACAGCGCCAGTGTGGCGCCGGCGCAGGCGGTGACGAGCAAGGCTTGACGAAACATCGGGAAACTCCAGGTAGGTTGTTCGACGAAGGAGCGCCGCTGCGTCACCGGGTCGGTTCGGCGCGGCGCTCGTGGTAGAGCCCCGGCATTGAAACAGCTTGGTATGAAGATATGGGGGCGGAGCGGTTTCGCGATCATTGCGTGCCGGTATCGATTCCATTACGCCGCGCGCCGATGCGAAAGACAGTGGAAAGGAACGGCGCGCGTTCAGGCGCGTGCGATGACGGCGGCGGCATGTGTCGGCATCGCCGAGGCCCGCCTCGTGCGCCTCCTGCGTCGCGCGGCCGGTCGCTCATTCGGCGAAGCCGGTCCGCAAGCCTTTTTTGACAAGCCCGGGACGGATTCTTACGATGATCGGCCTGCGGCGACCCATTCCGCGTCGCTGCCGTCAGCGAGTGTCCAACGTGCCGATTCCCGTCCTGTTCGCCGTCCTGTGTGCCGCCTTCCTGCATGCGTCGTGGAATGCGCTGGTGCGCAGCAGCGGCGACCGGCTGCGCTCGGCCACCGTCCTGCAGATCGCGATCGGGTTGTTCGCGCTGCTGTTCCTGCCGGCCGCCGCGCCGATCGCGGCCGCGAGCTGGGCGTGCGTCGTCGCGTCCGCGGCGATTCACGTGGTCTACACGCTGCTGCTGGTGCGCGCGTACGAGCACGGCGACCTGAGCGTTGCGTATCCGGTCGCGCGCGGCACCGCGCCGCTGCTCGTCACGCTCGGGGCCGCGGCGTTCGCGGGCGAGCGCCTGAGCGCCGGCGCTCAATGCGGACTCGTCCTGATCTGCGCGGGCATCATGGCGATCGGCCTCGAGCGGCGCGCGGGCGCGGCGCACCGGATGAAGCAGGTGCTGCCGATCGCGTTCGCGACCGGCGTTTCGATCGCCGCGTACAGCGTCGTCGACGGAATCGGCGTGCGGGAAAGCGGCAGCACGATCGGCTATGCGGCGTGGACGTTCGTGCTGACCGGGGCGCTGATGGCCGCGTACTACCGGCTGCGGGCGGGGCCGCTGCGGCTCGCGCAGAATCTCGCCGACACCGCGAAGGCCGCGTGCGGCGGCGTGTTCGCGGCGCTCGCCTACGCGATCGTGATCTGGGCCATGGCGCGTGCGCCGATGGGGCCGGTGTCCGCCTTGCGCGAAACGAGCGTGGTGTTCGCGGCGCTGATCGCGCGCGTGTATCTCGGCGAGCGGCTGACGCCGCGTCGCGCGGCCGGATGTGCGGTGATCGCCGGCGGCGCGCTGCTGATCAGCGCGTTCGAAGCCGTGCGCTGAGCAAGGCGGCCCGCGCTGCGCGGCAGAGCATCAGGTTTCGACCGGCATCGCGCTCGTGCACTTGATCTCGTCGAGGCAGACGCTCGAATGCACGCCGCTCACGCCGGGGATGCGCATCAGCGTTTCGAGCAGGAACGTGGACAGGCCCTTCAGGTCGTGCGCGACGACCTTCAGCACGTAGTCGATGTCGCCCGTCACGGAGAAGCACTCCTGAATCTGCGCGAGCTCGGACACGAGCTTCTGGAACTTGGACAGATCGCGAATGTGCCCGCGCTCCATCGTCACGTGCACGAACGCGGTGACGCCGAAGCCGAGCGTGTCGGGGCAGAGCCGCGTCTCGTAGCGGCGGATCGCGCCGATCTCCTCGAGCCGCCGGTGGCGGCGCAGCGTCTGCGCGGGCGACAGGCCCACCGCCTTCGCCAGCTCGAGATTCGATGCGCGGCCATGCTCCTGCAGGATCGCCAGCAAGTTCCGATCGATGCGGTCGAGTACCGGTTCAGGCATTTTTGTTTCCTCATCTGTCTCCCGGATGCAATCTTATCTCATAATGTAGGGTTTGCATGAACGGGTTACGAAACCCGATTTCGTCGTCGCGACGCTAAACTGACGCCGGATTTTCGTGCGCGATCGCGGCAACGCGGTTGCGGGCGGCAGTCGGCGGCCGGTTGGGCGGGCTTGCCGACGACGGTCGGGCGTCGCCGCGCGAAAATTGCAGTCCCCAACCTGGCGGCCCCACGAAGGGCCGCCGGCACAGCAAAACAGCGCGCGGCACACCGACGCGCACCGCTTCCGCCGGAAGCGGACAAAGTGGAGAAGACATGGTTTCAGAACACGAGAAGGACGGCCTGAAGCGCGGGCTGAAGAATCGCCACATCCAGCTCATTGCGCTGGGCGGCGCGCTCGGCACGGGGCTCTTCCTCGGCATCGCGCAGACGATCAAGATGGCGGGCCCGTCCGTGCTGCTCGGCTACGCGCTGTCGGGCGTCGTCGCGTTTTTCATCATGCGGCAGCTCGGAGAGATGGTCGTCGACGAGCCGGTCGCCGGCTCGTTCAGCTATTTCGCCGACAAGTACTTCGGCCACTTCGCCGGCTTCCTGTCCGGCTGGAACTACTGGGTGCTGTACATCCTCGTCGGCATGGCCGAGCTGTCGGCCGTCGGGATCTACGTGCAGTACTGGTGGCCGGGCGTGCCGACCTGGGTGTCCGCGCTCGTGTTCTTCGTCTTCATCAACCTGATCAACCTGACGAGCGTCAAGTCGTACGGCGAGACGGAATTCTGGTTCTCGATCATCAAGGTTGCCGCGATCGTCGGCATGATCGGCTTCGGCGGCTGGCTGCTCGCGAGCGGCCATGCGGGCCCCGAGGCGAGCGTCGCGAACCTGTGGCAGCACGGCGGCTTCTTCCCGAACGGCGTGTCGGGCCTCGTGATGTCGATGGCGGCGATCATGTTCTCGTTCGGCGGGCTGGAGCTCGTCGGCATCACCGCGGCCGAGGCGGACGATCCGCAGCACAGCATCCCGCGCGCGACCAACCAGGTGATCTACCGCATCCTGATCTTCTACATCGGCGCGCTCGGCGTGCTGCTGTCGCTGTATCCGTGGGAGAAGGTCGTCACCGGCGGCAGCCCGTTCGTGCTGATCTTCCACGCGCTCAGCAGCGACCTGGTCGCGAACGTGCTGAACGTCGTCGTGCTGACGGCGGCGCTGTCGGTCTACAACAGCGGCGTGTACTGCAACAGCCGGATGCTGTTCGGCCTCGCGCAGCAGGGCAACGCGCCGAAGGTGCTGTGCTCGGTGAACAAGCGCGGCATTCCGCTCGCGGCGCTCGGCGCATCGGCGCTCGCGACCGGCATCTGCGTGGTGGTCAACTACTTCATGCCGGGCAAGGCGTTCGAGCTGCTGATGGGGCTCGTCGTGTCGGCGCTGATCATCAACTGGGCGATGATCAGCCTGATCCACCTGAAGTTCCGCCAGGCCAAGCGCGAAGCGGGGCTGCAGACGCGCTTCCGCAGTCTGGGCTATCCTTTCACGAATTATGTGTGCCTCGTGTTCATGGCCGCCATTCTCGTCGTGATGTACCTGACGCCGGGCCTGCGCCTGTCCGTGTACCTGATCCCGGTGTGGCTCGCGGTGCTCGCGGTCGGGTATCGCTTCCGTCAGAAGAATGCCCGCTATGCGCTCGGCGACGGCGCATCGGCGCGCTGACGCAGGCCCGCACCCGATCACTCCTACGAACCAGACCGATAAAGCCATGTTCGAACACATCGACGCGTACCCCGGCGATCCGATCCTGACGCTCAACGAGAATTTCCAGAAGGATCCGCGCGACCAGAAGGTCAACCTGAGCATCGGCATCTATTTCGACGCCGAAGGCCGGATTCCGGTGATGGAGGCCGTGCGCGAGGCCGAGACCGCGCAGCAGCGCGAGATCGGCGCGAAGCCGTATCTGCCGATGGTCGGCATGGCGCCGTACCGCGACGCGGTGCAGGCGCTCGTGTTCGGCGCGGATCATCCGGCGCGCGCGGCGGGCCGCATCGCGACCGTGCAGACGCTCGGCGGCTCCGGCGCGCTGAAGGTCGGCGCCGATTTCCTGAAGCGCTACTTCCCGGGTGCGCAGGTGTGGCTCAGCGATCCGAGCTGGGAAAACCACCGCTTCATCTTCGAGCGGGCCGGCTTCACGGTGAATACGTACCCGTACTACGACGAAGTGACGGGCGGCCTGAAGTTCGACGCGATGCTCGCGGCGATCGACGCGCTGCCGGCGCGCAGCGTCGTGCTGCTGCACGCGTGCTGCCACAACCCGACCGGCGTCGACCTCGACGAAGGCCAGTGGCAGAAGCTGATCGACGTGATCGAGACGCGCGAGCTGCTGCCGTTCGTCGACATGGCCTACCAGGGCTTCGGCGCGGGCCTCGACGCGGACGCGTTCGCGGTGCGCGAGCTGGCCCGCCGCGGCCTGCCGGCGCTGGTCGCGAACTCGTTCTCGAAGAACTTCTCGCTGTACGGCGAGCGCGTCGGTGGCCTGAGCGTGGTGTGCGAGGACGCTGCCGCGGCCGAGCGCGTGCTCGGCCAGCTCGCGGGCGCGGTGCGGTCGAACTACAGCAACCCGCCGATCCACGGCGCGAAGATCGTGTCGACGGTGCTTACCACGCCCGCGCTGCGCAAGCAGTGGGAGGAAGAGCTTTCCGCGATGTGCCGCCGCATCGCGCGGATGCGCCAGTCGATCCACGACGGCCTGCGCGAACATGTGAGCGGCGAAGCGCTCACGCGCTACGTGAAGCAGCGGGGGATGTTTACGTATACGGGGCTGACCGAAGCGCAGGTCGACGCGCTGCGCGAAGTGCACGGCGTGTACGTCCTGCGTTCGGGGCGGATGTGCGTTGCGGGCTTGAATGACTCGAACGTCGGCATCGTCGCCGATGCGATCGGGAAGGTGCTGAAGAGCGGCGTTTGAGGGGCGTCTGAGGGGCGTCCGAGCGGCGTCCGGGCACGCCCGATCGTCCTGACGAAACCGGCTGTCTCCCGCGCGGAGGCAGCCGGTTTTTTGTTGTGCGGCGCGGGCGCGGCAGTACGATACGGAATCGAATCCGTAGCAAAGGAGCGGCATGGCAATTCGAATCGTACGGCTCGGCACGCCGCGCGCGGCCGGCGAGGGCCTGCGGATCGGCACGGTGCGGCGTCCGCCGCGCGGCGTGCCGAAGGCCGAGTTCGCGTCGCGCGATTACTACGACGTGTGGCTGCCGACGCTGTCGCCGAGCGCGGAGCTCGTGGCCGACGCGCAGGCCGCCGAGACCGACGCGCAGTGGCACGCATTCGCGCGCCGGTTCCGCGCCGAGATGGCGCACGGCGACGCTTCCAAGGTGCTGGACCTGCTCGCGGCGCTGTCGGCGACCACGCAGTTCTCGATCGGCTGCTACTGCGAGGACGAGCGCCGCTGCCATCGCAGCGTGCTGCGCGAACTGCTCGAGGCGCGCGGCGCGACGATCGCTTCGGACGCCGACTGAGCCCATGCGGCGGCGTGATCGGGCACGGCGGCGGCGCGCGCTGCGGCCCGGTTGACGTGGGTCAATCGGACGGTGGCGCGGGCCGTTATGCTCATGGCTTGAATCGTCCCGACGATGACAGGCGCACAAATGCAGATAGCCTTTCCACCGGAACCGCCCGAGTATCGCGGGCGTGACCTGGTCGTCGCGTTTTCGGCGCGGGTCGACGGCCACGGCGTGCCGTGCGCGATCACGGCGGAAGCACTGGAAGACCATTTCGGTGCGCGCTCGCTGCTCGAGCGCGACTTGCTGGTTGCATTCGAAGCACACCGGCCGGCGATCGAGGCGATGGCGGCCCGGATGCTCGCCGAAATCGGCGGCCGGCCGGTGTTGCTGCACAGCGGCCACTTCCGGATGGCCGACTGACACTGCAGGAGGGCGCATGACACTGCAAGGCACGATTCATGAACGCGACTGGTCCGTCGAGATCGAGACGCGGCAATGCGAATCCGGCGGGTTCCGCTGCCGCGTGCAGGTCGAGCACGGTGCCGGGCCGAAGCACTTTCATCATACGTTCGAGCACAGTCATGCATATCCGACCGAGCGCGAGGCGGTGCTCGCCGGCCTGCGGGCCGGCATGACGTGGATCGAACTGAAGCGGTCGCAGACATTCAGCGTGTGAACCTCGCGCGCCGATCGTGTGTGGATCGATTGCCGGATTCGGCAACAGGCGGACTTGTAGGACAGGCAACGTGGTCGACCAGCGTGTGACCCGTCAGGAGGGAGCAACATGGGCGTGGGCATGCAGATCGCCTACTTCGGATTCGCCGGTTCGGCCGCGCTCGAAGCTGAAGCGGGCGCGCAACTGGTGCGGCTCGAGCGCTTTCACGCGCGGGTCGACGAATGTCGCCTGGCGATCGAATCGCGCGCGACGGGTGACGACGCGCTGTACGACGTACGGCTCGAATTGCTGATGAACGGCCGTGCGGTGGCGCCGGTGCCCGCCTGCAGCGGCGTCGACGTGAACGAAGCGATGGGGCGTGCGTTCGCCGCGGCCGAGCGGGTGTTGTCCGCGGGGCACGCGGACGATCCGCTGTCGCCCGCATTGTCGGCGGCCGAGACGGGCACCGCCGCGCACTGACGTGCGACCCGCACCGGCACGCGCTGGAGCGCGCCGGCGCCGCACGCGCGACCGGTTACACCTGCGCGAGCGCCGGCGCGTCGATGATGCGCACGCGCTTGCCGTGCGTCTCGACGAGCGATTCTCGATGGAACCGGGAGAACATCCGGCTGACGGTCTCGAGCTTCATCCCGAGGTAGCAGCCGATTTCCTCGCGCGTCATCCGCAGGTTGAACTCGGAGGCCGAATAGCCGCGCGCGTGGAAGCGCGACGACAGGTTCAGCAGGAATTGCGCGACGCGCTGCTCGGCGGACATCGTGCCGAGCAGCAGCATCTGGCTCGATTCGCGGACGATTTCGCTGCTCAGCATCTGGTACAGGAAATGCTGCATCGGCTTCATTTCGCGGCAGGCCGCCTCGAGCTGGCCGAACGGGATGATGCACACGACGCTGTCCTCGAGCGCGATCGCGTCGCAGCAATGCTGGCCGCTGCTGATGCCGTCCATGCCGAACGTCTCGCCGGCGATCTGGAAGCCCGTCACCTGTTCGCGGCCGTCGCGATGCACCATGACCGTCTTGAACGACCCCGCGCGCACCGCGTAGATGCTCTGGAACGGATCGTCGGTGCGGAACAGCGCGTCGCCCTGGCGGACATGGCGGGTCGTGCAGATGATCGAGTCGAGCCGGCCGTATTCGGCCGCGGTGAGCTGCGGCGGCAGGCACATCGAGCGCATCACGCAGGCCGAACAGCGGACTGCGCAATGCTTCGCGCCGTCGTGACGCGTGGACGCGGGAAGCGGAACGTTCGGCCGGGGCGCGATGGCGGGATCGGCGGCGCAGGCGGTGGCTTGATGCATGAGTCACTCCGGCTCGGTCAGGGCTGGTGCGCGCGAGCGTGCACCAGGGATTCGATGACATGGCATGCGGCGTCGAATTCGGCGGTCTTGTCGAAGAAGTAATCCGCTCCGGCCGTCGCGCATGCCTCCCTGAACGCCGGCGCCGAATGGTTCGTCAGCACGATCGTGACGACGCGCGGCGCGGCCTTCGACAGCATGCCGATCAGGTCGAGGCCGTTGCCGTCCGCGAGCCGCAGGTCGACGATCACGACATCCGCCTGGCACCGGCGGATGTGCATCCACGCACCTTGGCCGTCCTCCGCTTCACCCACGACGTCGACGCCACGGATCGCGCCGACGAGCAGCGCGATCCGTTGCCGGACGGCATTCGCGTGGTCGACAAGAAACACCCTGAGCGCGGCGGCGGGTGGCAGGCTGGCATTCATCCGGCCAGTATCCGGTTGCGACGCCAAAAAGGAAATCGGCCGAATTGGAAGTTTTTGTAGGGGAGTTCGGCGCGTTGTAGGGCGTTTCCTACAACGCCGTCGGGGAATCGGCAGTGCGGCGGGGCGTGCAGCTGGTCGTCCAGCTGGTCGTGCGGTCGGCGGCGCGGCGCTGCCGGGAGCGTCGCGCCGCCGTCGAATCAGCCGCGCTGGCGCGCGTCGAGCGCGTCGCGCGCCGCGCGGCAGGCGGCGAGATCCCATGCCGCGCAGCCGACGCTCTTGAACAGCAGCGGCCCGCCGCGCACGAACGCGCCGCCGAGCACGTCGGCGAGCGAAGCCACGTTGCGCCAGTCCACCTGCGCGAGGATCAGGTCGCCCGCCTCGTGGCGCGCGCCGGCCGGGTCGTCGACGACGAGCCGGCTGTTGCGCACGGTGCCCGCGTCGATTTCCGCCGCGTCGGCGGTGAACGCGCCGACGCCGACCACCAGCCGGCCTTCGCGCGCGGCTTCGCGATAGACCGGCGTGCGGCTCGTCGTCAGCGTGACAACGACGTCGACGGTGTCCGGAATGTCGTCGCCGTCGAGCGGCGCGAGCCGCGGCGCGTGGGCGCGCTGGGCGTCGCAGAACGCGGCTGCGCTCGCAGCGCTTGTGCCACGCACGAAGAGGCGCGCACCGGGAAAGATCGTCGCGAGCGCTTCCGCGTGATTGGCCGCTTGCCGGCCGGTGCCGATCAGCAGGATCTCGCGCGGCGCGTCGCCGTGCAGCGCCTGGATGCCGAGCGCGGTCACCGCGGCGGTGCGCCGCCCGGTGACCGTCGGGCCGTCGAGCACGAAACGCATTTCGCCCGTCGTCGCGTCGCACGCGATCACCTGGCCGAGGATCGTCGGCAGCCCGCGCGCGGCGTTGCCGGGGCAGACGTTGACGAGCTTGTGGATCGCGATGTCGCGCGCGCTCGACGGCATCGACAGCATCACGCCGCCCGCCTGCAGCGGCACGACGAGACGCTCGGGGCTGATGATCCCGCCCGCCGCGTACTCGACGACGGTTTGCCGGAGGGCGGCGAGCAGCGCCGGATAGTCGAGCAATGCGGCCGTCGCGGCCGCGCCAAAAACGGGAGTCTGGGAGAGAGCGGTCATCGTATGCGTCGGTCGAGCGTGGACGGCGGGCGGACAGCGCGCCCGGTGCTGGGTTGCCGGATACCGCGAGACGGGCAGTCTGGATCGAATCTATACCAATTTCCGGCGGCATGACAAGCGGGAAAATAAAACGTCCGGGTGCTTTTGGTTCTAATATCTGTCCAGAAGCGGGCGCTGCGGCGCGCCGCTCCGGTATAGTGCGAACCCGTCCACGACCCCCAACATCCGGCAGGAGCCCCACGATGTCGTCCGCGCGCACCGAATTCCCCGAAATCGGCTTCCGGCCGCTGCAAATCTACGAGCAGGTTGCCGAAAAGATCCGCGACGAGATCCGCGCGGGGCGCTATGCGCCCGACACCCGGCTGCCGTCGGAGCGCGAGCTCGCGGCGCTGTTCCAGGTCGGCCGCCCGGCCGTGCGCGAGGCGCTCGGCGCGCTGCAGAACGAAGGGCTCGTGTTCACGAAGCGCAACTCGGGCACCTACGTCGTATCGGCCCCGCTCGACGTGCTGGCGCGGCGCGGCGACCCGCGCGCCGCGGCCGAGGCCGACTTCAGCCCGACCTCGACCCTCGACGTGCGGCTGATCCTCGAGCCGGCGATCGCGCGCCTCGCGGCCGCGCATCGCAAGCCGGGACCCGGTCGCCGAGCGCTATCTCGCGCAGATGGAAACGATCACCGATATCGACGATCCGCAGCAGCGCGCGCTGTGGAACGAGAGCGACCGGCTGTTCCATCGGCAGCTCGCGCTGATGACGGGCGACGCGCTGATCGTGAAGATCGCCGACGAAGTCGCGAAGACGATGGATCAGCCGCTGTGGAAGCGCCTGAAGGACGACGGGATCTACGACGCGGGCCGGATCAGGCTCTACGTGTCCGAACACCGGCTGATCTACGAGGCGATCGTCGCCGGCGACGCCGACGCGGCCGCGTTCTACGTCGAGCAGCACATCCTGCGCGTGCGGCGCGACATCGCGCCGAAGTAGGGTGGCGGTGGCGGTTTGGTTCTGAGCGCGACCAAAGGCGACGCACATCGGGCGAGGCTGGTCGGAGGTTGACCGGGTTTATGGTGGATTGGCTCGATACATAACCAATCGCCGGGCCACCTTATCGGCGGCCCGGCGTTTGGCCCATCCGAGCCACGGCCGTCGCGCGCGGCATCCACGCAGCAATTCGCCGTGACGGCGCCGCCGATCGGCGCGGCACGCGCGCTGAATGCGGCGAACCGGCTAAACCAGCTAAACCCGCCGAAAGCGCCGAAAGCGCCGAAAGCGCCGAAAGCGCCGAAAGCGCCGAATCCGCCGAATCCGCAGGCAGCACCGACCGCGCCCGCTTGCCGTCTCCCCGACGCATAGCGCAGCTTCCCACTGCGCACACCCGCCTTTTTCGACAAGAAATCACCCGCGGAACCCCGCCAAACGGGCGCCGCCCGGAATTGCGCCCGACTTTTGGTACGATGCTGCCTTTCCAGCAGATCCCACATCCGCGTGAATCGCCGAAACGTGTCGTCAGTGCGTGACCTTTGTGCCAAGTGGGTCGCGCGCGTCCAACCCGTCGCGGCCGCCGTCGCCGCGTTGCTCAAGCGTCTCCTGGCTGCCGCCTGGCTGCACCTGCGTCACCCGACGCGTCGCGGCGTGCTGCTCGCCGTCGCCGCCGTGCCGGTGCTGTTCGTGCTGTACGTGCTCGCGCTGATCCCGTTCACGCCGGGCATCGGCGACATTCGCAAGGCGCGCGTCGACCAGCCCGCGCAGGTGCTGTCCGCCGACGGCAAGCTGCTCGCCGAATTCAAGCCGTCGAACCGCGAATGGGTCGCGCTCAAGCAAATCTCGCCGCACATGATCGACGCGCTGATCGCGACCGAGGATCACCGCTTCTATGAGCACCACGGGCTCGACTGGCGGCGCACCGCGGGGGCCGCGCTGCACACGTTCTCGGGCAGCCGCCAGGGCGGCTCGACGATCACGCAGCAGCTCGCGCGCAACCTGTATCCGGACGAGATCGGCCGCGCGCCGACGCTCACGCGCAAGCTGAAGGAAGCGATCACCGCGCTGAAGATCGAGGCGGTCTACAGCAAGGACCAGATCCTCGAGACCTACCTGAACACGGTGCCGTTCCTGTACAACGCATACGGCGTCGAGATGGCCGCGCGCACCTATTTCGACAAGTCGGCCGACGAGCTCGACGTGCTCGACAGCGCGACGCTCGTCGGGATGCTGAAGGGCAACAGCTACTACAACCCGGTGCTGAACCCCGAACGCGCGCTGCAGCGGCGCAATACCGTGCTCGGCCAGATGGTGAAGTACGGCAAGCTGTCGCCGGCGGCGCTCCCGCAGCTCCAGCGCCGCCCGCTGCGGATCGACTTCGAGCGCCAGAAGGAGCCGCCCGGGCCTGCGCCGCACTTTGCGCAGCAGCTGCGCAAATGGCTGATCGCATGGGCCGACCGCAACGACTACAACATCTACTCGGACGGCTTGATCGTCCGCACGACGATCGACGCGCGCCTGCAGGCGATGGCGACGCAGGCGCTCAAGCAGCAGGCGAACGCGCTGCAGGGCATCGCGAACGGCGCATGGAGCGGGCGCGACGGCTGCGGGACCGACAACGAGGTGTTCCGCGCGTTCATGCGCGAAGCGCCCGAATACAAGGCGATGCAGGACGCCGGCAAGAACGACGCCGCCGCGATGAAGGCGCTCGCCGCCGACCGCGGCTTCATGCGCGCGCTCTGCAAGACCAAGACCGACGTGCAGGCCGGCTTTCTCGCGATCGATCCGCGCAGCGGGCAGATCCGCGCGTGGGTCGGCAGCCGCGACTTCACGGCCGAGCCGTTCGACCACGTCGCGCAGGCGCGCCGCCAGCCGGGCTCGACGTTCAAGCCGTTCGTCTACGGCGCGGCGTTCGCGAGCGGAATGAAGCCGGACGACACGTTCGTCGACCAGCCGGTCGAAATCCCGCTGAAGGGCGGCGAGATCTGGCGGCCGAACGACGACGCGCCGCCGACGGGCAAGCCGATGACGCTGCGCGACGCGATCGCGCTGTCGCGCAACCGGATCACCGCGCAGGTGATGGAGAAGATCGGGCCCGCGAAGGTCGCGCGGCTTGCCTACGCGATGGGCGTGCGCGACAGCGCGCTCGAACGCGTGCCGTCGCTCGCGCTCGGCACGAGCCCGGTGACGCTCAAGGAGATGGTGGCGTCGTATGCGACGATCGCGAACGGCGGGCTGTACGTCGAGCCGCAGATGGTGACGCGCATCGAGACCCGCCAGGGCGAAGTGCTCGCCGAGTACGCGCCGGCGCCGCCCGAGCGCGCGCTCGACGCCGAGACCGACAAGACGCTCGTCGACGTGATGCGCGACGTCGTCGATCGCGGCACCGGCGCGAGCATCCGCACGCGCTTCGGGATTCGCGGCGACGTCGCGGGCAAGACCGGCACGACGCAGGACAACGCGGACGGCTGGTTCATCCTGATGCAGCCGGATCTCGTCGCGGGCGCGTGGGTCGGCTTCGATGACGGGCGCGTGACGCTGCGCAGCGATTACTGGGGACAGGGCGCGCACAGCGCGCTGCCGATCGTCGGCGACTTCTTCCAGCGTGCACTGCGCGCGCGGATCGTCGATGCGAAGCTGAAATTCGATACCGAGCCGTCGCCGGGGTGGTTCGCGTCGGTGCGGGAGCGCGTGACCGACCTGTTCGACGGCTGGTTCGGACCCGAGCCGAAGAAGGCGCCGACGCGCGTCAGGACTCAGCGTATCGAGCGGCAACCCGACGCCGATGCGGCCGCGGCTTCGGCGGCCTCTGCAGCATCCGCGCCGGAAGCCGCGTCCGGCGGCATCGTCGAGGAATGGGTGCCGGCGTCCGAGGTGGCCGCGTCGGCGGCAGCGCTGTCGGGCGGCGCGTCGCAAGCACCGGTCTTGCCGCCGCCGGCAGCCGGCAGCGCGGGGAACGCGGGCGGCGCCGGGCCGGGTGCGGCATCGGGCGTCGCGCCTGGGCCGGCGCCGGCGCCTGCGTCGCCGGAGAGCGCCAGCAGTTCGCAATGAGCTTGCGATCGGCTGTCGCGCCTGGGGCGATGCCTGGGTCGGTATCACCGGCAATCCGCAGTAACCGGACGTTCGGTTTTGGCGCGATGCTGCCGTAATCACGTTGTCGCGACAGTTCACGCGGCCACGCCGCGCCTTTCTGATGCGGCCCCATCACTGATCACGTCGCGCTCGCGCGCGACGAGGTGCCGCTTCGTTTCGATATATGCGGATGCAGACGACGCTGCGTGATCCCGCGCAGCAGCAGTCCTGTTCGATCGCTTCCGGTCCGTGCGCCAGCGCGATGACGAAGCGCCCGTCGCAACCGAGCACGGCGCCATGTCGGCAGCAACGCGCACGAGGTCTGACGAACGCGCTTACCGACCGCGATTGCGCGCGAATGTGTGGGTAATCATCTGAAGATTCCGCTGAAACGCCCGAGATTGTACAGATGCCGTCAACAGTGAATTTGCGATTTAAGTATTTACCCTGATTGCGGGGGCTCCTAGACTTCCACTCATCCGCACCGAACCATGAGTCCGATGCGTTTGAAAACAATCTCGGAGGTTCCAAATCATGAATTCGCTGATCAAGGCAGTTGCACTGGCCGTCATCGTGGCCGCCCCGGCCGTTTCGTTCGCACAGTCGAACCAGCAGCCGCTGACGCGCGCGCAAGTGCGCGCCGAACTGGTCGAACTCGAGAAGGCCGGCTACAACCCGAACGACTGGATCAACTATCCGGAGAACATCCAGGCCGCGCAGGCGAAGATCGCCGCTGCTCGCGACACCGGCGCACAGGCTGACGTCAGCGGTTACGGCGCGAATTCGGTCGCGACGTCGCAGTCCGGCCGTCGCGCAGTCGTGCCGGTCGCGACCGATCGCTCGTCGGTCTACTTCGGCCACTGAGCCGTTCGTCGCCACGCGGCCGCCGGCCGCCGCGCCGGCTGCATCGACAAACCCGCACTCGCCCTGAGTGCGGTTTTTTTCATTTGCGCGGCCGCGGCGTGCGCTGACAACCGGTCGCGCGTGCGCTAGCATCGCGGTCGGTATCGACGCGGCGGTCGGCGGCGCAACGCGCTTGTCGCCGGCCGATTCGCGACGCCGCGCGCCGAGGCGCGGCGGGCACCAGCAACACGCCCGGCACCACGTTCCACGACTTCAACGAAAACAAACAGGAGCATCCATGCGTGTCCCGACCGGTCTGCTGTGCGCGCTCGCGCTGACGGCGAACCTTGCCCATGCCCAGACGAACTGCGCCGATGCGGCGGATCAGGCCGCGATGACGGCGTGTGCCGATCGCGCGTACAAGAAATCCGACGCGGAACTGAACCGCACGTACCAGGCCGTCACGGCGCGCCTGCGCGATGCCCGGCCGCTCGCCGACAAGCTCGTGAGCGCGCAACGCGCGTGGATCGCCTACCGCGACGCCGAGTGCAGCTTCTCGAGTGCGAACGCCGAAGGCGGCAGTGTGTACCCGATGGTGGTGTCGATGTGCCTCGACGATCTGACGAAAGCGCGCACCGAGAGTCTGCAGGGCTACCTGTCGTGCGAAGAGGGCGATCTCGCCTGCCCGGTGCCGGCGCGCTGAAAGCGCGCTCTAGACGTCGTCCGTCTCGTCGAGCAGCTTGTGCCGCATCGCATAGCGCACCAGCGCGGCTTCATGCGGCATCTGCATCTTTTCGAGAATCCGCGTCTTGTACGTGCTGACCGTCTTCGCGCTCACGCACAGCGCCTGTGCGATCTCGGTCAGCGTCTGCCCGGCGGCGATGCGCCGGAATACGTCGAACTCGCGGTCCGACAGCCGCTGGTGCGGCAGCGTTTCCGCCGGCTCGTTCAGGCTCTGCGCGAACTGCTCGGCCATCGCGAGGCTCACGTAGACGCCGCCCGACGCGACCTTCGTCACCGCGCCGACCAGCTCGGCGCTCGCGCTTTCCTTCGTCAGATAGCCTGATGCGCCCGCGCGGAACGCGCGCACTGCATATTGCTGCTCCGCATGCATCGTCAGCACCAGCACGCGTAGCGCCGGCTTCTCGTCCTTGATCTGCTTGATGAGTTCGACGCCGTTGCGGCCGGGCATCGACAGGTCGAGCACCAGCACCTGCGCGGGGGTCGAGCGTACGAGCGCGATCGTCGTCGGGCCGTCCCAGGCCTCGCCGGCGACCTCGAAGCCGCTGGCGTTCTGCAGAATGTGCCGCAACCCGTCGCGCACGAGCGTATGGTCGTCGGCGATGAGCACCGTGATCATGTGATTGAGGTTTCCTGTTGAATCGTGGTCAGCGGCAAGGCGACGCTGATCGAGAAGCCGCGCGAGACCGCGGTGTCGATCGTCACGGTGCCGCCGAGCATGTGTGCGCGCTCGCGGATGCCGATCAGGCCGAACGACTTGTCTTCTTCGTGCGTCGGTCCGCCGGGCGCCGCGCCGCGGCCGTTGTCGGCGATGCGCAGCACGCAGAAGCCGCTTTCGACGCCGAGCGTCAGCGTGACCCGGGTCGCGTCCGCGTGGCGGGCGACGTTGGTCAGCGCTTCCTGGACGATGCGGAACAGCGTGGTCGCGCCGGCATTGGTGAACGCGAGGCCGCCGGGCTCGATGTGCCGCTCGACGTCGATCCCGTAGCGGTTCGTGAAATCGTTCGCGAGCCATTCGATCGCCGGCACGAGGCCGAGATCGTCGAGCATCACCGGCCGCAGGTCGGCCGCGATGCGCCGCACCGACGCGACCGTCGCGTCGATCAGCCGCCGCATGCCCTGCAGGTGGGGGAGCACGTCTTCGCCGGCCCGTCCGCTGTCGGGCGCGCGCAGCGTGTGCTCGACGACCGACAGGTCCATCTTCAGCGCGGTGAGCTGCTGGCCGAGATCGTCGTGCAGCTCGCGCGCGATGCGCGTCTTCTCTTCCTCGCGGACGTTCTGCAGGTTCGCCGACAGCTCGCGCAGCTCCTCGCGCGATTGCTTCAGCGCGTTCTCGGCGCGCACGCGCTGGGTGATGTCGCGCAACATCACCGTGTAGAGCTTGCCGGACGCATCGCGGATCTGCGAGATCGACGCCTCGATCGGGAATTCCTCGCCGTCGCCGCGCAGCCCGAACAGCACGCGCTGGCGTCCCATCTGCCGCTCGGACACGCCCGTCACGCCGAACTGGTCGACATGCTTCGCGTGCGCCGCGCGGAACCGCTCCGGGATGAAGCGCGACAGCGGCGCGCCGATCGCCTCCATCGCGGACACGCCGAACACCTGTTCGGCCATCGGGTTGAAGATCACGATCGTCTGCTTCTCGTCGATCGTGATGATCGCCTCCATCGACGAGCGGATGATGCCCATCATCCGCGCTTCGTTCAGGATGCCGCTGCTGCGGGCGCCGAGCTCCGCCGCGGACGACCCCGGCCGGCCGCGCACCAGCGCGTGCACGAGCGCCGCGAACACGACCGACGCGAGCAGGCCGGCGGCGAGCACCGTGCCCGCCGCGCGCTGCGCGCCGGTGGCGCTCGGCCGCCCGTCCGCCGAATACGCAAGCGTGAGCAGCGTGCCGCCGAAATTCAGCTGGTCGGTGCGCTGCATCAGGTCGGGGGACGCCATGGCCTCGTCGGTCGTCGTTTCCGCGCTCGCGATCGGATGCGGATTGTCGCCCGCGCTGATGCGCAGATCGAGCCCGCGCTCCGCGTCGAGCGCGCGCTCGACCAGCCGATTCGGGTTCAGTTCGGCGAACAGCACGCCGTCGGCGTCGGCTGGCGTGGCGGCCGTCCGGGACGCGGCCGCGGCGCGCAGAAACAAGGTGAGGGTGCGCGCATCGCGGGACGTATCGCTGTCGGCGGGATGAATGCCGAGCGCGACGTCGCCGTTGCGCAGCGCGCGGGCGAGCGGCGCCTGATCGAACGAGCCGAAATGCACGTCGGGCGCGTTGGACGCCGGGGCGCTGAGCGCGGCGACCGCGAGCGGACCGTCCGGCATCGGCGCATGGCCGGCGAGGGCGCCGAGTGCTGCCGGCGACAGCGGCGCGTAGCCGATCAGCCGGACCGGCGAGCGGCCGCTGTCGAGATCGAGCGCGTCGACATACTGGCGCCACTGCACGGGCGTCATCTGCGGCGCGAGGCCGAGCGTGCCGCGCGCGCCTTCGAGCACGGCGACGCTACCCTGCAGCTCGTGGTGCAGCATCGCCGTCACGTGCGTGATGCGGCGCTGGAAACGGGCATGGACGGTGTCTTGCCACTGCTCGCGCACCATCAGCGCGACGCCCAGCGAGAGCGTTGCGCCGGCGCAGAGCGCGACGATGCCGGCCGCGAACGGCTGGCGTAAAAAGCTTGGCGAACGCGTCGGGCCTCGGGCGTCGCGCGTCGGGGTTCCGCTGGCGGTCATTCGATAGCCATTCAGATGTCGGGGTTGCCCGTGGCACGGGGCAATGCGGCAAATCCGGAAAAAACTCGCACCGGCCGCGGACGGCGTCTATTTTGAAGGTGAAATTGTGCGCGTTTTGCACGTATTTTGTAATAGGGGCCAGCCAAAAAACCGACGCGAGGCGTCGCGACGGGCGTCGCGGCGGCGTTTGACGCGGGTCAAGCGGAGGCTCGGGCCCACACGGCAGACTGTTCGGCAGGCGAGCCGGCATCGGGCCGGCCCGCGATGACGGGCGCGCTACGCGCGTGCCTGCTCGGAGGAAAAAACCATGTACAAGCGAATTTTCGTGGCGCTCGACGACAGCCCAAGTGCGCGTCTGGCGCTGGATGAGGCGATCAGGATCGCGGCGGCATCGGGCGGCAACGTGACGTGTGCGTACGTCGTCGAACATCGGCCGCAACTCGTCGACGTCGACGCGGGCTTCGCGGCCGAACACGACGGCGATGCGGCGGCGGCCGACGCGGCGACGCAGGTGCTCGACGACGCGAAAGCGGTACTCGCGCAGCATCGCGTGCCGGGCACGGTGCGCGCGCTGACCGCGTATGGCGAGGACGTCGCGGCCGTGCTGATGCGCACGGCGGCCGAGGCCGACGCGGACCTGATCGTGATGGGCACGAGCGGGCGGCACGGCTTGCGCCGGCTGCTGGTCGGCAGCGTCGCGGAGTCGCTGCTGCGCGCGGCGGACCGGCCGGTGCTGCTGGTGCGGCAGCAGAGCGCCGCTCCGGGCGCCTGACGCGGCGATGCGGGCCGCGCAGGGTCGCTCGTGGAGGGCGGGCGAGCGTGTGCTGCGTTGCACGAGCGGCCCCGTGAGGCGCTGCGGTGGGCGGCGGACCGACGGCATGCTCGTCCGCGGGCCGCCTGCGCTCGTTGCCGATCAGCGGCGTTGGCGCAGCGGTTGCGTGTCCGCGGGAATTTCTGGCAGGATCGGCACGGGTTCGCCCGGGCTTCGTCGGCAGGCGGCGTCCCGCGCGCTCGCGTCGCCGTTTGCATGGCGGCGGCAGGTGGCGCGGCGGTGGCCCATTGCCATCCTGCGTTGCCAGCCCGATTCCATCCTTCATCGACTTCATCCACCATGCCGATCAGCGCCGCCGACTTGATTCGCCAGTTCAATCTGCAACCGCATCCCGAGGGCGGCTATTTCCGCGAAACCTACCGCGCCGCCGATGCGGTCACGCGTGCCCCCGACGGCGCGCCGCGCGCGGCGTCGACGGCGATCTACTACCTGCTGTGCGATGGTGCGTATTCATCGTGGCACCGGATCCGTTCGGACGAGGTCTGGCATTTCTACGCAGGCGACCCGCTCGAGGTGTGGGTGCTTGACGAGCACGACGGGCTGACGATACACCGGCTCGGCAACCCGCTCACGCATCCGGGCACCGTGTTCCAGGCCGTCGTGCCGGCCGGGCGCTGGTTCGGTGCGCGGTGCGCCGCGCCGGAGCACGTCGCGCTGGTCGGCTGCACGGTCGCGCCGGGGTTCGAGTTCTCCGAGTTCGAGCTGGCGGACGCGACCGCGCTGGCCGCCGCGTTCCCGCAGTACGCGGAACACGTCGCGGCGCTCGCGCAGCGCCGCGACGCCTGACGGCGCCCGGTACGTTCCCGGCGGCGCTCGGCAAACCCGTTTAGAATGCTCGGTGGTGCAGGATCGGCCGCGGACGTGCCGCGGCGATCGCTGCCTGCCGTATCGACGGCCGCCCCGTCGCACGGTCCGCATGTCATCCAGGAGCGCCGCCGTGTGGCACTTTCCCGTCGCGATTCCCTCGTCGCTCGGCCCGTGGGCCGTGTTCGCGAGCGTGCTCATCACGCAGCTCGGCGTGCCCGTGCCGGCCGTGCCGATGCTGATCCTGGGCGGCACGATGGCGGCGATGGGGCAGGCGTCCTATGCGGCCATGTTCGCGGCGGCCGTCGGCGCGACGATGCTCGCCGACTCGCTGTGGTTCTTCATGGGCCGCACGCGCGGCCGGCGCCTGCTCAACGGCCTCGTGCGCTTCTCGCTGTCGCTCGACACGACGCTGCGCTTCGCGCGCAACCTGTTCGAACGCCACGGCGCGCCGCTCCTCGTGCTCGCGAAATTCCTGCCGGGGCTCGGCCTCGTGTCCGCGCCGCTGCTCGGCACGACGGCGATCGGCGTCGGCGTGTTCCTGCTGTGGGACTTCGCCGGCGCCGCGCTGTGGGCGGCGTTCTGGCTCGTCGGCGGCTCGGCGGTTCATGACCAGATCGTCCAGGCCGTGCTGTGGGTGCGCGCGAGCGGCGGGACGATCCTCGACGCGTTCCTCGCGATCTTCATCACGTTCGTGCTGTACCGCTGGGTGCGCCGCGTGCAGTTCCGGCGCTGGCTCGCGCAGGTGCGCATCTCGCCGCCGCAGCTCGCCGAGATGATGACGTCCGACGAGCCGCCGCTGATCTTCGATGCGCGGCCGCGCGCGGTGCGCGAACGCGAGCCGTTCCGGATCGCCGGCGCGGTGCCGCTCGATCTCGATTCGCCGGAGCTGATCGATCCCGACGCGCTGAAGCGGCCGATCGTCGTCTATTGCGTGTGCCCGAACGAAGCGACCGCGAAGCGCATCGTCGCGCAGCTGCAGCGCAAGAAGATGGCCCATCACGTCAAGGCGCTGAAGGGCGGCCTCGACGCGTGGGAAAAGCACGGCTATCCGGTCGAACCGCTACCGGCGGATGCGGATGCGTCGCGGTATTTCGTGCAGCCGGACCACCATGGCGCCGCGCTCGCCGGCGAATACACGGTGCGGGCGACGTTGTCGAAGTGAGGCGGCGGCGCTCGCTTCGTCTTTCGTCGCACGTATGTCGGTGACTTCGGGCGCGATTCTTCATATTCGGATTGCGTTTTACCCGGCAAGCAAGAACGTCGATTATTTCTTATCAGAAGTATTTCCCGGCAAGTCGCAGCGACAAACGTTGATCGCCGAAGCTGTTTGATCATCTCTGACACTGTGGTTTGCCTGCTTTCTGTTACGCTCACGCACCGTGAATAACACCATATCAATTGCGGATGCGCTGGGCCGATGAAACATTGCGACGCACGCGGAAAAACCATCAACGAAACACGATGGCGAACTCCCGAATCTGCGTAATCCCGAGACAATTCCAGAATGATCGATTCAAATCGGCACGCGCCCAGATACGGGAATCCCGCCTGGCGTCGCAACAGCGCATCGGCCGGGCGCGCATTGACAGATCGCCACTATTTCGGCGACTTGCGATTCGAGCACTCGCTCGTCCACCGCACCGTGTAGCCGCGCCTGGAGCACACGGTGACCGATCGGCCGCCCGCCGTAGCCCGATGTACCGCTACGCAGCCGGTGCGATCGATGCGAACCTCCCGGCACCGTTGATGATCGCTACACCGGCTCGTTCGCTACGCAGCGATCACGCGCGGTCGGTTTATCGGCGGCACGCGATACGAAATCGATAATGCGATCACCGAAGGCCGCCACCCGGACCGGTTTCGACCGCGTAACGATACGGCGGTGGTGCGACGTTTCAGCGGACTAAACGAAGCACAAATACCAGTCGATCAATGCGGCAGTCCGCAACCCATCTTTACCAAAAAAGTCCCGACAACTACGGGAATACATGAGGCCAATACCATGAAAACATCCATTCGTTTGCCGGCCCTGTTGGCAACTGCACTCGTCTCGGCGGCACTGTCTGCGTGTGGCGGCGACGGCGTGAATCCGATGAGCGCCGGCGTTGCCGGTGCGGCGTCGTCTCCGGCGCCCGTAGCGCCGCAACCTGTGCCACCAGCTGCCCAGGCGGCGTGTCGGCCGGCCGGCAAGTTTACGTACACGGGTTCCGCGTCGCAAATCGCGGCGAATAACGGGCAGTTCGCCGTCGTGACCGTGCCCACGCTGCCGCCCGCATATGCGAACAACCGCAACTTCACCGCGCCGAATGCGCCGGCGTCGAGTCTGGTTCAGCAGGCAAGCGGCGCGTTCACCACGCTCGCGTCGTCCGCTGCGGCGACCGACTGTCTCGGTCTCGATCACGGCGCCGTGACCGAGATCCAGAGCAGCGGCACCGACGTTGCGATCGGCCGGTGGAACCAGGCGATGGACACCGACGGCAACACCTATACCAGCACGCAAGGCGTTCATTACGCCGTCGGTACGCCGCTGGCGTTGACGGCGACGAGCGGTACGCTCGCCTGCACGCAACTGCTCGCGGATACGGTCGCGAGCGACAACGGCGGCGCGTCCGGCACGCTCGGCGCGACTACGGCTACGCTGGATCTCGGCGCACGCACGCTCGACAACCTGCGCCTGTCGCTCAACGTCGCAAACACCGCGTACACGCTGACGTACGCACAAGCACCGTTGAACGGGACGTCGAAAACGGGGCAGCTGTCGATTCAGTCGGTCGTCGTCGGCCACGATGCGACGCAGCCGCTGGTCGCCGTCGGCTACGCGGGCTCGGTGCCGAATGCCGGCGGTATCGGCGGCGTGGTCGTGCTGGCGTGCAAGTGAAGTGACGGGCGCTGCGCGCCGATAGTGCGGATTCCGGCCGCGCTCGCGATCGGCCCGGTGAGGGGCGTGCCGCTCGGCATCGCGTATGCGATGTTCTACGCGAACCGCGCGAGCGCATCCGCGCCGACGAAGCCGTAAGCGGACCGGTGCGCACCGGCGACGGCCCGCGGCCGCATTGATCACGATCATGCGTGCGCGGGCCGGGCGTTCTATGCTGTCGGCATCGCTTGTCCGCGCTTCGCGTGCGCAGCCGTCGATTCGTGCGACCGCGCCGGCCGTCCGGCCGACGTGCACCGCCGCCGCGCGAAGCATCCGTCGTCGCTCCCGACGACGTGCCCGCGAGGAGACCGCCGCCATGCCATCCACCCCATCCATTCCGACGCTCGCCAGAATCGCATTGGCCGTCGATCCGACGCCCGAGGCGCTGTCGGCCGCCCGCTACACGCGCACGCTGCTGCGTCCCGGCATGCAGTTGCGCGTCGTCAGCGTGATCGACAATCCCCGCCTGCTGCTGCCCGACATCCCGCGCGTCGACGCGTTGCTCACGTCCGCGCGCGAAGAGATGACGCGTGAAGCGCAGGCGACGCTCGCGCGCATTGCCGCGTTGTTCGAAGACAGCGGCGTGGCCGTCGAGCAGGCGATCGTCGATACGTCGGTCACCGGCGGTACGGTGGCCGATGCGCTCGCGAGCGACACGTCGGCATGGCAGGCCGATGCGCTCGTGGTCGGCGCGAGCGCGCATCACGGCCTGCTGCGGCTCGTCGAGGGCGCGGTGTCGGACACGCTGACGCGGCGCGCGCGTTGCGCGCTGTTGATCGTGCCGGCGAGCTACGAGCGGCCGATGGACGGCCCGCCGCAGCGGATGATGTTCGCGGTCGACGGCAGCGAGCCGTCGCTGCACGCATTGCGGGCCGGCATGGCGCTCGCGACGCCGACGACGCTGCTCTACGCGGTGTACGTCGTCGATCGCGCGATTCGTCTGACGGACATCGTGCCGGTGCGCGCGCTCGAGGACGCGTACCGCGCCGAAGGCGAGGGCGCGCTCGCGCGGGTGGCGGCGCTGTTCGACGGATGCGCGAATCCGACCAAGCGCGGCATCATCGAAACGCACGCAACGAGCGATGACGTCGCGCACGCGCTGATGCGCGAGGCCGTGCGCTGGGATGCGGAGCTGCTGGTGGTCGGCACGCATGGCCGGCGCGGGCTGGCGGCGCTGCTGATCGGCAGCGTCGCGCGCCGCGTCGCCCATCTCGCGCAGGTGCCGGTGCTGCTCGTGCGAGGCGCGGCGTAAAGGATTGGCCGCGCCGCGTGCAAGGGCGATGCTTTCGTCGACCTGCGGTAGAAACGACGCGTGCTTTCTGTAAGATATTCGGAATAGTTGCGCACGCGGCGTGCGTCGTGTCGTGCGCTCGTCACGCCGCGATTCGACGCGTCGGATGCGGCGCGCACGATCCGGCGAGCATCTGGGGCCGGTTCGATTCGTCCGCTTTCCGGGGTGCGGCCATGCAGCGCGTAGCGCGCGATCCCGTCAGGGACTCTCTGGCACGAGGGTAGGCAGCCTGCGGCTGCCTTGGATAACGGACGGGGTGGAGTTCACCCCGTCCGCTTTCCTGGCCGCGTGCCAACGGCTTTTCTCGCAGGTATGGTCTGGTTCGATGTCGCGGTGTGCAACGGCGGATGATGGTGCGACGTGGAGCGATGCATCTGCGGCCGCGGCTCGGTCATGCGACGCCGCCGACGTCGGCGCTCAGTCGCTCATGCGGCACGTAGCGTTCGCTGATCGCGCGCGCGGCGCGTACGCCGGCATGCACGCATGCACCGATGCATCGCATGCAGGTGCGCACGCGAGCCCGGCCGGCGATCGCGCAGATGCGGCCAGCCGGGGCGCGGCTTGCGGCGCGGCATCGTGACGATCGGCGCGGGCGCGGCGGTCCGCACGCACAGCGCCGCCGCAAAGCGCTGCAACGCGCGCACCGAACCGGCAATGCTCTGGTACTTTTCGCGGCCGATCTGCGCATCGAGCGTGACGAGCAAGCCCGCTTCACGGGCGAGCGCGAGCAGCGCATCGAGATCCTCGTACGGACGATTCCCGGCCGACCCCGCGGGGCCGGGCAGCGCGCGCGGGCGCCGCAGTGCGTCGCGGGCCCGGATCGTGCGATATGTCATGGGTGGTCTCCTCCGCCTGACCCGCGTGCCCGCTCGACGGCCGGCTGCGCGATGAACGGTATGAACGCTTGGTTCATGACGTCAGTATCTTCCGCCTGCACGACGTTGCCAATCGGTGCGTGCTGAAGTCGCTGTAGGCCGATGCGCGCCGGCTATCGGAATCCACTGACAAGTGCGGCCGATGCACGGCCGCGATACCGCTCGAACCTGCATCCCGCGGCCGTGACGGGCACGCGTCGTGCGGCCTCGTCGTGCGGCCTGTCTTGCCCCTTCGAACTGACGAATGGCGGTCTGCACGCGTTGCTTGACGCGGCATTTCGGCCCGTCTAACTTGCTCTATGTATCGCTGTCATCGCGACGGTTCGTCGTCGGCGCGATCGCACGATATCTCGTCCTCGGGGGGACGTGGTCATGCTTCCGGTTGCTCGCGGCCAGTTGAGCCGCGAATCTGCGCGCGTATCGATCCTTCGAACGGTCGACGCGGCGGCACGCAAGGTGCCGTTGATCGCGCGCAAACCCGCATCGGTGCATCGCACGCCGGGCGCGCGTCCAGTCGTTAATCTTCAGGTAGTGCCCTTGATCTTCGTTCCTCGACCCGCCAGGAGCCGTCGATGTCACCCGACAATTTGCTTGATTCGCTGAAGGCCGCCGCCGCGCAGCGCGCGATCGACGCCGACCAGCTGCGCACGATGCTCGACGACGAAGTGCGCGCGCTGTCCTCCGATGCGCGCGTGCACGATTACATCCACGTGTTCGCGATCCGCCATCTGCGCGAACGCATGCGCAGGCAGGACGAACTCGAGCGCGACGCGTCGTCCGGCACGCGACGCAACGAGTCGGACAGGAGCAGCAGCCGGCATCCGTGACGCCGATGCGCCGCCGGATGCCGGCGGCCCGCTCGCGCATGGGCGAGCGCTCGCGCGATTCGCCACACGTTTGCGAATCATCACGACAACCTCAAGTAAACCGCGCAATTGCCGTATACCAGGTGAACTGGTCCACTGCGCGTTCGCGCTTCCTCACAGAGTCGTTGCCATGTTTTCGTCCATTCGCGCCCGCATCATCGCCGCGTGCGTCGCCATCGTCGTATTTGCACTCGTCGCCAGCACGCTGATCAACTATTTCATTGCCCGGTCGTACAACGACGATGCGATCGACCGGAACCTCACGTCCGTCGCGAGCGGCCACGTGGTCGGGATCGGCGACTGGGTCGCGACGAAAAGCCGGATGATCGCGTCGCTGCAGGATGCGGCGCTGTCGCCCGATCCGCTGCCGGTTTACAAGCAGATGGCCGCGGCGGGTGGGTTCACCAACGTCTACGCGGGTTACGCCGACAAGACGTTCAAGTTCTCCGACCCGACCGGCATCCCGGCCGACTACGATCCGACCGGCCGCCCGTGGTACAAGCAGGCCGCGCAGGCCGGCAAGCCGGTCGTCACGCCGCCGTACGTCGACGCGGGCACCGGCAACCTGGTCGTCACGTTCGCGGTGCCGATCATGCGCGACGGCGCGGTCAAGGGCGTGGTCGCCGCTGACGTCGCGATGAACGCCGTGATCGCGAACGTCAAGTCGATCCATCCGACGCCGGCCAGCTTCGGGATGCTGATCGACAGCAACGGTCACGTGGTCGCCCATCCGGACTCGAAGCTGACGCTCAAGCCGGTCGCCGACGTGTCGTCCGAACTCGGCGGCATGAGCGCCGCGTCGATCGCGACCGCCACCGCGCCGGTCGAAGTGCATGTCGGCGACGACGCGAAGCTGGTCCGCGCGCTGCCGGTGCCGGGCACCGACTGGTACGCGCTCGTCGCGCTCGACAAGTCCGAGGCCACCGCGGGGATGCGTTCGCTGCTGACCGCGTCGCTGGTCACGCTGGTCGCGGACATCGTCATCGCGTCGCTGATCGTCGGCGCGATCACCGCGACGGCATTCCGCCGCCTGTCGCTGGTCCGCCAGGCGATGGCGGCGATCGGTTCGGGCTCGGGCGACCTGACGCAGCGCCTGCCGGCGGACGGCGGCGACGAGGTCACGGACATCGCGCGCTCGTTCAACAGCTTCGTCGACAAGCTGCAGGAGGTCATGCAGCAGATCCGCGACGCGAGCGAATCGGTGCGCACGGCCGCCAACGAGATCGCGGCCGGCAACCAGGACCTGTCGTCGCGCACCGAGGCGGCGGCCGCGAGCCTCGAGGAGACGGCCGCGTCGATGGAGGAAATCACCGCGACGGTCGGCCAGTCGGCCGCGGCGGCGGGCCAGGCCGACCAGCGCGCTGAGGCCGCGTCGAAGATCGCGTCGCACGGCGGCGTGGTGGTGTCGGACGTGGTCTCGACGATGGAGAAGATCGAGGAGGCGTCGGGCCGGATCGGCGACATCATCGGCGTGATCGACGGCATCGCGTTCCAGACCAACATCCTTGCGCTGAACGCGGCCGTCGAGGCCGCGCGGGCAGGCGAGCAGGGCCGCGGCTTCGCGGTCGTCGCGCAGGAGGTGCGCAGCCTCGCGCAGCGCAGCGCGCAGGCCGCGCGCGAGGTGAAGGTGCTGGTCGAATCGACCGTCGCGAGCGTCGAGGCCGGGTCGGGTCAGGTGCGCCAGGCCGGCGAGACGATGCAGGAGATCGTCACGAACGTCGCCAACGTGACGACGATCATCTCCGAGATCACGCACGCGGCGAACGAGCAGACCCGCGGCATCCAGGAAGTCAACCGCGCAGTGACGCAGCTCGACGAGATGGTGCAGCAGAATGCGGCGCTCGTCGAACAGTCGACGGCCGCGGCGGCGGCGCTGCAGACGCAGGCGCATGCGCTCGCGGCGACGGTCGGGCAGTTCAAGGTCGCCTGACCTTCCTCCGGTACGCGGTGCGGCCCGCCGCGCGCGGCCGCGCTCACGCGTGGCCGTCGTCGCGCATCAGCGCCAGCCGGTTGTAGAGCGTTTTCAGACTGATGCCGAGCGCCTTCGCGGCGCGCGGCTTGTTGCCGTCGAAGTGATGCAGCGTTGCGGCGATGAAGCGCTGCTGCGCATGGTGCAGCGTCGCACCGATCGGCAGCGCGATGCGGTCGTTCGACGTGTGCTCGGGCGGCATCGCCAGCTTCGGCAGCGCGAGATCGATCCCGTCGTCCGCGAGGATGTACGCGCGCTCGATCATGTTGTGCAGTTCGCGCACGTTGCCGGGCCACGAATACGCGCGCAGCGCCGCGATCGCCGCATCGGTCAGCTGCTTGTGCGCGCGGTTGCGCGCGTTCAGCGCCGCGACGAATTCATGCGCGATCGCCTCGGCGTCGCCGCTGCGCTGCCGCAGCGGCGGCACATACAGCGCGAAGGCGGCGAGGCGGTAGAACAGATCCTCGCGCAAGCGGCCGGTGCGCACGGCTTCCGCCGGATTGTGACGCGTCGACGACAGCACGCGCACGTTCAGTGCGATCGGCTCGCTGCCGCCGACCCGCATGATCGTGTTCGACTCGAGCGCGCGCAGCAGCTTCACCTGCAGCGCCGCAGGCATTTCCGCAATTTCGTCGAGCAGCAACGTGCCGCCGCACGCCGCTTCGAAGAAGCCCTCGCGCCGCGCGACCGCGCCGGTGAAACTCCCTTTCTCGTGGCCGAACAACTGCGCGTCGGCGATGTCGGCCGGAATGGCGCCGCAGTTGACCGGCACGAACGGTCCGTCCCGGTGCGCGCTGAGTGCGTGCAGACACCGCGCGACGATATCCTTGCCGACCCCGCTTTCGCCCGCGATCATCACGCTGGCGCCGGTCGGGGCGATCCGCTCGATGCGGTCCTGCAATACGCGTACGGCAGTCGAGCGGCCGGACAGCCGCGATGCATCGCCGCGTTGCTTTGGATGGACATTGAATTCAACCATGACTGTCAGAGCGCGCGCCGTTTTGAAAATCGGCGTCGCGCATTCCGTCGGTTGCAATATCTACATCGACAACGGAATGGCCGTCGCAGTGCCGCGATATAGAAAATTTCAATGCGCGGCGTGTGGCCTCTAGAAATATCCGATCGCATTACGTCGATCGGGATCGTTGCTTTTTTACAGCCGACGAATGCAAATTCGTCAGACATTTGTAGGGCCGGGAATGCCTGCGCGCACCGCGGCGGGCCATCCGACATGCGCCGCTGCGACATGCGGGGCGGTCCGCGGCCTACGCCCGAGATCCCGCGCAGGTACGCTGGTTGCTGCGCCGTCGAGGCTCGCCCGGCATGCTTTGCGGCTAGTCCTCCGCCGGGGCGGCAGCCGCGAAATGACGGTCGCCGGCGCGATGCAAGGTAAAGATGAGGACCTTAACCCGTGAGCTCTTTCGGCAGGGCGCGTGGGTGCTGCTTGCTGTCGGGGTGGCGTCCGCGCTGCAGGCGTGGGCGATTCGCGTCGTCGGCGTGCATGAGCCCTTCGCACCGCTGCCGTTCTATGCCGGCGTCGCGGCCGCCGCCTGGCTGACTTCGCTGGCCGGCGGGCTCGCTGCGACCGCCGTCAGTCTCGCCGTGATCGGCGCGCTGTGGTGGCGCCCGGCGGCGCCTTCCGAATTGCTGGCCCAGGCCGTCGCGTTCGTCGCGATCAGTTTCGTCGAGTGCGCACTGGTCGTGGCCGTCAAGCCGCTGTTTGCGAACGACCGCTTGCGCGGCGCCGACAGCGACGACGAAGCGCCCAGCCCGACGCGTCGCGAGCCCGCAGCCGCGCCGCTCGAGCATGCGCCTTCCGACGACTTGGCGTTGTTGCACAGCGTGGTCGACGCGTCGCCCGACGCCATCGTCGGCGTCGACGCGGGACGGCGGATCGTCAGCTGGAACCGGGCCGCGCGTCGGATCTTCGGCGTCGATGCGACGGCGGCAATCGGTCGCGACGTCACGACGTTGATCGCACCGCGCTGGCTCCGGCTGCAGCCGCTTCCGGCGTCGTTCGAGCACCCGCGCGCGGCCGTCGGCCCGTTCGACGTGCTGTGCGTGCGCGGCGACGGCGGCCGTTTCCGCGCGAGCTTCGCGGCCGCACCGATCGTCGATGCCGGCGGCCACTGCACGGGCCTGTCGATCACGCTGCGCGAGGCCGACCAACGGCGGCGCGACGAGCGCGGCCACCTGCGGGCGTTGCGCGGCGCACGCGTGCAGGCGGACCAGTCGAACCGGCTGAAGGACGAATTGCTGTCCACCGTATCGCACGAACTACGCACGCCGCTGAACGTGATCTACGGCTGGGTCGAGGTGTTGCGCAGCGTCGACGGTCAGGCATTCGCGCAGCAGGCGATCGATGCGATCGATCGCAGCGCGCGGTCGTTGTCGCGGATGGTCGGCGACCTGCTCGACGCATCGTCGCTCGCGACCGGGCGTACGCGGCTCGAGCGCGCGCCGGTCGATCTGGTGCGCATCGTGCGCGACGCGGTGCGCGAACTCGGCGGGAGCGCGGACGCGAACGGCATCGCGCTGTCGACCGACTGCGCATTGACGAACTGCGTCATTTCCGCGGACGGGGAGCGCTTGCGCCAGGTGCTGTCCAACTTGCTGTCGAACGCGATCAAGTTCACACCGTCGGGCGGTCGCATCACCGTGTCGCTGGCCCGCGCCGGCGCGCGCGTGCGCATGGCGGTCACCGATACGGGCCACGGCATTTCCGCCGAGCGTTTGCCGCATCTGTTCGATACGTTCAACCGGCCGGAAGGCGCTGCGGCCTCGCCGAAACGCGGGTTGGGGCTCGGCCTGTCGATCGTGCGCAATATCGTGCGGCTGCACGGCGGCGACGTGGCGGCGAGCAGCCCTGGCGCCGGCCTCGGCACGACCGTGACGGTGACGTTGCCGGTGGACTGGGACGCCGACGATCCGGCCGCTGATCCGGCGCGCCCGGCCACGGCGTTGAAGGCGGTCGCGCTCGACGGCTACCGCGTGCTGGTCGTCGACGACGACGCCACGTCGCGCGCGAGTCTCGCGGCCGCGCTCGAAACGTTCGGCGCGCAGGTCGCACTGGCGCATTCTGGGCGCGACGCGCTGAACGCGCTGTCGCGCCAGCGGCCTGGCGTCGTGCTGTCCGATCTCGCCATGCCCGACGGCGACGGCTTCTGGCTGCTCGATCACATCCGTCATCTGCCGGGCGACGACGCACGCATGCCCGTGGTGGCCGTGACCGCGCATACCGGCGCGGAAGACCGCAAGCGCGTGATGGCGGCCGGCTTCGACGCGTATCTGCCCAAGCCGGTCGATATGCCGACGCTCGCGAGCGTGATCGTCGACGTGTCGTCCGAAGGCGACGGAGCGGCGGCCGGCCGGGGACAGCACTGAATTGCGGTGGCATGCGCCTATCCCGAGGAGCGGACGATGAAGCGATCGAACTACACGCAACGCGACGGCACCGGCGGCCGACCGGCGCATCGCATGCGGATGCGGATGCGGATGCGGATGCGGCCGGCCGCGCAGATCATCGGCGCGTGGCTGCTGTCCTGCGCGTGCGTCGCGACGCCGCGCGCGGCAGCGGCCGACGAAAGCGTGGGGCACAAGCTCGCGAGCGAAGCATCGGCGGTGGGCGGCCAGCTGCGCGATGCGACGCTCGCATCGCGTATCCGCGCGGCGCTCGTGGCCGAGCGCGGCCTCGCGTCCGACGACATCGATGTCCAGGTCCACGGCCGCGTGGCCGAGTTGACGGGCAGCGTGCCGGACGAGCCGCAGCATGCGGCGGCGATCCGCGTCGTGCGTGACGTCAGCGGCGTGAGCGGTGTGCAGGATCGGCTGAAGGTGGGCCGGAAGTAGCGCGACGCAGCGGGGTGGTCGAGTTGATGCAGCAGCGTTGCCACGACCTACAGCATGCGGCGGCGCTTCACGTCGTGCATGACGCGGAGGGACGTGCGTGAGAGACGCCGACGGCGCTCTGGAAGCAGCGTTCCGGACGAGCGCCGTGTGACGGGGCTGCAACCGTTCCGAGTTCGCGCTGCGCCGCTGCGCCGCATACGCCCGCAGCCGTCGCGATTTTCGCGCGCCGATCGACCGACGAATACGGAGACGCCGATGAAGACGAGCACGAACCATCACGGCAACAGAGGCCACCGCAGGGCGTCCCCTCGCATCCCGCTGCTGCTGTCGATACCGACGGCGCTTGCACTGGCCGCCACCTCGGCGCTCCCGCAGCCGCCCCCGGCATCCTCGGTGCGCGTTGCCCCTGGCGTCGTGCGCCCGGGCGAGACGCCCGACGAGGCGGACATGACACGACGGCCCACCGGTTTCGATGCGGAGTTCGTCGACAAGGCCGGCATCGTCGGCAAGACCGAGGTGGAGGCGAGCCAGCTCGCGCTCGAGCGCTCGTCGAATCCGCAATTGAAGGCGTTCGCGCGCAGAATCGTCGACGACTACGGCCGCATGACGGCCGAACTGCGCCGGCTCGGCGCACGTAAAGGCGTGCCCGTGCAGACGCGCATGCTGGTCGACCCGGCGCTCACTGCGCTGCGCACCGAAACGGGCGTGGCGTTCGACAAAGGCTATCTGTCGGTCGCCGGGCCGACGGCGCAGGAGGCGGCGGTGAAGCTCTACGAAGCCGAACGTCGCGACGGCCGCGACGCGCAGCTTCGCGCGTTCGCGGCCGATGCGCTGCCCACCCTCAACGAACACCTTCGCGCGGCGCGCGAGCTTGCACGGTCCGTTGCGGCGCGTTAGGCCGCCACCTCCATCTCATTGCCGCTTGGTCGTCGCGTCATTCTCCGGGCCGCCGGGCGACGCCTCGTAAGGCGGCGAATCGAGCGCCGTTTCGCCTTCCTCGATCAGCCAGTAGGGCGACGCGCCGTAGTACGCATGCAGCGCCTCGGCCCACGCCGGATCGGCCATCGCTGGCCAGCGATCCTTGTCGAAGCCCGGCGCCTCGCGCACGCGCTCGGTCGGCACCGGCAACACGAAGCAGCGACGCGCCGCATCGAGCGTCAGCACGTTCCACGGCAGCGCGAGCAGCTTGTCGCCGATGCCGAGAAAGCCGCCCGACGACACGACCGCATACGCGATCCGGCCGGCGCGCACATCGAGCATGATGTGCGTGACCTTGCCGATGTCGTCGCCGTCGATGGTCAGCACGTGATCGTCTTCCAGCGTGCCGGCGGCCATCACGTCCGGCCCCGGCCCGCCCGTCGAGCGGCCGTCATCGCCGACGATCCCTGCATGCGCGCGTGGCGCCCGGTCGGTTGTCATCGCTGTTCTCCTGGTCGAAACGATAGGGGGTGCCTGGGTAGCCGCCATCACCGCCGGCGCGGCAGCGACACGTCCTCGAGCGTGTTGGCCAGCTCGTCGCGCGCCGGGCCGCCGGCGCGCGTCGCGATGTCGCCGAGCGACACGATGCCGACCACGCGGCGCTGGCCGTCGAGGACCGGCATCCGGTGCAACTGCACGTCGGCCATGCGCTGCTGGACGTCGCCGACGCCGTCGTCCTCGATGCACCATTGCACCGGCGCCGACGCGACGGCCTTCACCGGCGTGTCGGGCGAATGGCCATGCGACAGCGCGCGTATGGCGAGGTCGCGGTCGGTCACGATCGCGACCAGTTCGCCGCCTTCGCATACGGGCAGCACGCCGATGTCGAAGCGCTGCATCAGTTCGGCCGCATGGCGGATCGTGTCGTTCGGCGCGACGCAGACGACGTCGCGCGACATGATCTCGTTGACGCGATACATGGACGCCTCCTTTTTCAGAGCAAGATGAGCGCGGAGCAGGATGCGTGCCGCGCGCGGTTCACTCGCGGCCGGCGAACGGGTCGCGCGGTGCGACAAATTTGCCAGCGCGCTTGTACATCTTCCACGGCTGCTGCCGCGGCCGGCTCGACGAGCAGTGCGTCAGTGTCCGACGCCCGTCATCACGACGATGGCGAACACCAGCGCGCTCTCGACGGCCGCGAGCGCCGCGACGCCCGCGGCGCCGCTGACCTCGTGCCATGCACGTTCCATGCGTTTCATCTGTCTGCTCCGGTCGGTCCGGCCCGGCGCAGCGTGGCCGCGCAGCCTGGGCCGGGTGCCGCCGTCAGCCGTGATCGCGGCGGCGGTGTCAGGACATCCGGCGCGCGTGGTTCGCGCGGAGCCGGAAGGGTGTCGCGGCGTCGATCGCGCTCGCACCGCCGAGGGCGGGTTGGGCGCTGTCAGGGAGCCTTGCATCGATCGGTTCGTCGATATGGACTTCCCGGCACGGCCGTCGCAACACGCTGATGCGGAGACGGAAAGGAGCGGCGGCCGCTGACACGGCATCGCGGCCGCCAGCCCGAGTGATCGAACCTCCGGGATCGAAGGGCGCAACGACCGTACCTGTATACGGCGCGCGGGATGTCGCTTATCGCGACGTCACGCATGCGGACGCGGCAATACATCGCGATCCGCCAAGGGACAAAGAAAGGAAAACGCCGACGAATAAGCCGCTGCGAGGCGACGGTACGCGGTGATTTCTGCACGTGGCGCGAGCGTTTCGACGCAAGGAAGCTCGCCCCGCGCATCTATCGAGTTCAATGGAACGTACGAGCGCTGCGTGGGACGGCACCTTCTGCGCGAAGCCGCGCTGCGCGCGCTCATCGCTTGTCGCCGCGAACGCGCGCAGCGCACGGCCCACGTCGCAAGCCCTGCGCTCCGCAGCAACCCGCCGCAGCGGCTCACCAACCGATACCACCTCGCGCCGCCCGCATCGCCCGCCGCAAAAAACACGACCACCAAGGCCCAGCAGGCACGCTGTTTGCGCACGCTCGCCGCGCCAATCGACACGCGCGACCCGCCGCGCAGGAGCCACATGAACAGCCGATCCTTGCTGCACCGTCCGGAACCCACGCCCGACCTCGATCCCGATCCAGCGCTGCCGGAGCACGACGATCCGGTGGACCCGCCCGTGCCGGCCGGCCCGCCGCAAGGCGACCCGCCGTCGCGGCCGCCGCCGGTACGGATGCCGGGCGGGGGCGGCGCACCGCAGCCGGCCGCGCGCTCACTGAGAGGAGGACCATCATGGACATTCACGTGCAATCGCCGGACAAGCGCGCGATCGCCCAGGTGCTGGGCCGCTATTTCGAGTCGCGTTCGCTGCGCTATCACATCGAGGAACTGCCGGGCGGTGTGCTGCAGATCGGCTTTCGCGCAAGCGGCCGGCCGGCTGCCGTCACGGTGTCGTTCGACGAGTCGGCTTACGACACGTATACGCACTGGGACGCCAGCCAGAAGCAGCTCGCGCTCGGCCGGCTCGCCGACGGCTTCTCGCGCATGATGTCCACGCGCAGCACGGCCGCGCTCGCCGGCGACTATCACGTCGAGCGTTTCTGATTCAGCCATTCAGCCCCGGCTTGCGCCGGATCCCGGCAAAGCGCCCCGGCTCAACGGGCGCTTTGCGACTTTGCGCGCGTCGCGTAGGATATTTGCTGTTAAGCGCACGCTACGTTCGCACGGCCCGCTGCCGGCGGCCTTGGCCGGCAGCGCGCGACGCGCTTTGATCAGAGTTCATCTTGATTCGAGTTCGATACGCATACCCGACGGAGATTGCCCCGATGACCGTTGCCCGCCCGTTGCTGTCACCCGGCATGCGCCGGCTGGTGTTCGGCCTGTCCGCCTTCACTGCGCTGACCGCGGTCGGCGCGCGCGACGCGGCGGCCCAGACGCCGTCGCCGCTCGGCGAGTGGCAATATTCGGCGGGCGTTCCGCTGCGGAAGATCTTCAGCCCCACGATCCCGACGTGGCAGGTGAGCGTCGGCGCCGGGATGACGCTGGAGCCGCGCTACGCGGGCGCCGATCGCTATCATGTGCTCGGCGGGCCGAACGTCGACGTGCGCTATCGCGACCTGTTCTTCCTGTCGACCGGCGAGGGCATCGGCGCGAACGTGCTGCGCGGCCCCAACTGGCGCGTCAGCCTGTCGGTGGGCTACGACCTCGGGCGCCGCACCGCCGACGACCTCGACCACCTGCGCGGCTTCGACAACATCAACCCGGCGCCGGTGCTCAAGCTGTCGGCCGATTACGTGATCTCGAAGGACTTTCCGCTCGTGCTGCGCGCGGACGTGCGGCGCAGCGTCGGCGGCTCGAACGGCTGGGTCGGCGACCTGTCCGCGTACATGCCGATGCCCGGCAGCAACGAGCACTTCTTCTGGTTCGCCGGGCCGACCGTCTCGTTTGCCGACGCGCGCTACATGAACAGCTGGTTCGGCGTCAGCGATGCGGCCGCGGCGCGTTCCGGGCTGCCGCGCTATTCGTCGGGAGCGGGAATCCGGTCGGTCGGCGTGGGCGTGACGATGGTCTGGTTCGTGAACAAGCACTGGTTCCTGACGATGGACGGTGCGCTCGAGCAGCTCGTCGGGCGTGCGGCGCACAGCCCGGTCACGCAGCAGACGACGAACGGCGTGCTCGATCTGTCGGTCAACTACCAGTTCTGATTGCCTCGGCACGCCGCGGCGCGCATGTGACGCACCCGCGCGCGCCTGCGGCATCCGGCGTCACGGTGATATGATTCCGACCTGTACAAACGTACAGTGATCGATCGCCGTGACACCCGCTTCGCCGACGCCCCCGGCGTTTTACTACCTGACCAATTTCGAACGTGCGCTGGCCTGGCTCGGCGAGCGCTACGACGACGTGCTTGACGACAGTGAACGGGCATTCCTGCACGCCTTCCCGTCGCTGCCGCAGGCGTCGCGCGCGCTGCTCGTGCGGATGCTGATGCGCAACGGCCCGGATTTCCGCGCGAGCAAGCTCGCCTACGACGAGATCGGCTGTCCGCTCGCGGCGGCCGCACCGCTCGTCGCGGCCGGCTGGGTCGATCCGGCGCCGGCGCTGACGCTCGATGAAATCTTTGCGTTGTGCACCAAGGCGGAACTGCTGCGGATGTTTCCGGCGCTCGGCGCCCACGCGGGCGAGCGCAAGAGCGAATGGCTCGACCGGCTGCGGCCCGCGCACGACTTGGCCCAGCCGTTTGACGTGTGGTTTTCTGGGGCCGGCCATCCGGGGGCCGGCCAACCGCCGCGCGCCGACCACGTGCTGCGGGTGACCGTCGGCGCGCTGTGCGACCGGCTGCGGCTGATGTTCTTCGGCAATCTCCATCAGGACTGGAGCGAATTCGTGCTCGCCGATCTCGGCGTGTTCCAGTACGAAAGCGTGCCGTTCGCGCCGTCCTCGCGCGCGTTCCAGCGGCGCGGCGACGTCGACGCGTATCTCGCGCTGCACGCGTGCCGCGATGCGCTCGACGCGTGGCCCGACGACGCGCCGCTCGAAGCGCTCGTCGACGCAATCGGCACGGTCGCCTGCGGGCAGCCGTGGCTCGAGACGCGCCGCGCGAAGCTGCTGTTCGCGGTAGGCCAGGCCGGCGAACGCCGCGGCGCATGGCCGCTCGCGCTCGACGCGTATGCGCGCAGCGCGTGGCCCGGCAGCCGCCACCGGCGAATCCGCGTGCTGGAGCGCAGCGGATGCGACGACGACGCGCTCGCGCTGGCCCTCGATGCGCGCGCCGCATTCGAAAGCGACGAGGAGCGCCAGCGCGTCGAACGGATGCTGCCGCGCCTGCAGCGCCGTGCCGGCCGCGCGGCCGAACGCGCGCCGGCCGCGCCGGACGTGCCGCGCGACACGCTGGTGCTGGCGCGCCCCGACACGTTCGTCAGCGTCGAATACGCGGTGCGCGACCATTTCGCGCAACCCGGCGCGCCGGTCCATTACGTCGAAAACACGCTGATCAACTCGCTGTTCGGGCTGCTGTGCTGGGAGCCCGTGTTCGCTGCCGTGCCGGGCGCGTTCTTCCACCCGTTCCAGCGCGGGCCGGCCGACCTGCATGCGCCCGATTTCGCCGCGCGCCGCGCGGACGCGTTCGCCGCGTGCTTCGCGCAGCTCGATTCCGGCGCGTACCGGGAAACGATCCGCCGCCATTTCGCGACGAAGCTGGGCCTGCAGTCGCCGTTCGTGTTCTGGGGCGTGCTGAGCCCGGAATTGCTCGACGAAGCGCTCGCGTGCCTGCCGCCCGCGCACCTGCGGCTCTGGTTCGCGCGCCTGCTCGCCGACATCCGCAGCAACCGCTCGGGGCTGCCTGATCTCGTCCGTTTCTGGCCCGCCGAACGGCGCTACGAGCTGATCGAGGTGAAGGGGCCCGGCGACCGCCTGCAGGACAACCAGACGCGCTGGCTCGGCTTCTGCATCGGCCACGGGATGCCGGTGCGCGTCGTCGACGTCGAATGGGCGGGCGACGTCGTGGCGCCCACCGCCGCCGCGGGGCACTGCGCATGACCTACGTCGTCGCGGTGCGGGCGATGTGCGAGTTCACCGCGCGGCGCGGCGATCTCGATCTGCGCTTCACGCCCGCGCCGACCGCGCTCGAAGGCATCGCGGGGCACGGCGCGGTGACGTCGCGCCGCGGCGCCCGCTACGAGACCGAGATTCCGCTGACGGGCACGTGGGGGACGCTGACCGTGCGCGGCCGCGCTGACGGCTACGATCCGGCGGCGAACCGCCTCGAGGAAATCAAGACTTACCGCGGCAACCTCGATGCGATGCCCGCCAATCATCGCGCGCTGCACTGGGCGCAGGCGAAGGTGTACGCGCACCTGCTGTGCGACGCGCGCGAACTGCCGGAAATCACGGTCGCGCTCGTGTATTTCGACATCGTGTCCGAGCGCGAGACCATGCTGAGCGAGACGCTGGCGGCCGACGCGCTCGCGGCGTTCTTCGCCGAGCAGTGCGCGTGCTTCGTCGGCTGGGCCGAACGCGAAACCGCGCACCGTGCCGCGCGCGACGCGGCGCTGCGCGCGCTGCAGTTTCCGCACGGGCAGTTCCGCAGCGGGCAGCGCGAGCTGGCGGTCGCCGTCTATCGCGCGGCGCGCGACGAACGCTGCCTGATCGCGCAGGCGCCGACCGGCATCGGCAAGACGCTCGGCACGGTGTTTCCGCTGCTGAAGGCGTGCGGCGAGGATCAGCTCGACCGCGTGTTCTTCCTGACCGCGAAGACGCCGGGCCGCGCGCTCGCGCTCGACGCGGCCTCGACGCTCGGCGCCGGCACGCCGGCGCTGCCGTTGCGCGTGCTGGAGCTCGTCGCGCGCGACAAGGCGTGCGAGCACCCGGACAACGCGTGCCACGGCGAATCGTGCCCGCTCGCGCGCGGCTTCTACGACCGGCTCGCCGCCGCGCGCGACGCGGCGATCGGCAACGGGCTGCTCGACCGCGAAACGGTGCGCGCGGCCGCGCTCGCCAACGACGTCTGCCCGTACTACCTCGCGCAGGAACTGGCACGCTGGTCGGACATGGTGGTCGGCGACTACAACTACTACTACGACGGCAGCGCGATGCTGCACGCGCTTGCGCAGCAGAACCAGTGGCGGATCGGCGTGCTCGTCGACGAAGCGCACAACCTGCTCGACCGCGCGCGCAAGATGTACAGCGGATCGCTCGACCCGTTCGCGTTCGCAGCCGCGCGCGACGCGGCGCCGGCCGCGCTGCGCAAGGCGTTCGAGCGGCTCGGCCGAGCCTGGGGCGCGCTGAATCGCGCGCAGCAGACGCGCTATGCGGCGCATCCCGACATCCCCGGTCCGCTCGTGTCGGCCGTGCAGAACCTCGTCGCGGCGATCGGCGAGCATCTGGCCGACGCGCCGCGCGCGAACGACGACGCGTTGCTGCGGTTTCATTTCGATGCGATCCAGTTCGGCGCGCTGGCGGATGCGTTCGACGATGCGTCGATCTTCGACGTCACGCTGCACGGCGAGCCGACGCCGCGGCAGCCGGGGCTCGACGGCGTGGCGCCGGCCGGCCGGCGGCGCCGTGCGCAATCGACGTTGTGCGTGCGCAACGTGGTCCCGGCCGGCTTTCTCGCGCCGCGCTTCTCGGCGGCCCGCGCGACCGTGCTGTTTTCCGGGACGCTGCGCCCGTTCCATTTTTATCGAGACACGCTCGGGCTGCCCGCCGACACCGGCTGGCTCGACGTCGACGGCCCGTTCCGCGCCGAGCAGCTGACCGTGCGCGTCGCGAGCCACGTGTCGACGCGCTGGCGCGACCGCGACCGGTCGCTCGTGCCGATCGCCGACCTGATCGCCGCGCAATACGCGGCGCGCCCCGGCAACTACCTGAGCTTCCTGAGCAGTTTCGATTACCTGCAGCGCGTCGTCGCGCTGATGCAGGAGCGTCATCCGGACGTGCCCGTCTGGGCGCAGGCGCCCGGCATGGCCGAAGCCGAACGCGACGCGTTCCTCGCTCGCTTCGACGCGGGCGGGCGCGGCGTCGGCTTCGCAGTGCTGGGCGGGGCGTTCTCGGAAGGGGTGGATCTGGCGGGCGAACGGCTGATCGGCGCGTTCATCGCGACGCTCGGCCTGCCGCAAGTCAATGACGTCAACGAGCAGATGCGCCGCGCGATGGACGCGCGCTTCGGCAACGGCTACGACTACATCTACCTGTATCCGGGGCTGCAGAAGGTCGTGCAGGCGGCCGGGCGGGTGATCCGCACCGAGCAGGACGAGGGCGTCGTGCACCTGATCGACGACCGCTATCGGCGGCGCGAGGTGCGGGACCTGCTGCCGCGCTGGTGGCGGATCGGCTGAGCGGCGCTCGGCTCCAGAGGACGTTCAGCATCGCGAGCGCGGTTTCCTGCAGCGGCGGCAGCACGCGGCGCACGGCCGCTTCGGTCGTTTCGGCGCCGATCGGCATGTTGGTGCTCAGCGCGGCGACGACTTCGCCGTGACGGTTCTTCAGCGGCACCGCGATCCCGCGCACGCCGACCTGCAACTGCTGCTCGATCACCGCGAAGCCGTCGTCGCGCGCGCGGTCGATTTGTTCGAGCAGGCGCGCGTTGTTGGTGATCGTATGCGGCGTGAACGGCGGCAGCTCGGCGCCGTCGAGCCACGCGCGGACCGCGTCACGATCCGGATGATGCGCGAGCAGCACGACGCCCGGCGACGTCAGCGGCGCCGGCACGCGCGCGCCGAGCACGAAGCCGGTCGTCATCACGCGCGACACGCCGTTTCGCGCGATGAACACCAGCTCCCACTCGTCGAGCACGCTCACGTACGCGGATTCGTTCAGCGTCGCGCTCAACTGCTGCAGATACGGCTGGACGGTGCGCGGCAGCCGCGCCGAATCGAAGTACGACCAGCCGACCCGCAGCACGCGGGGTGTCAGGCCGTACAGCTTGCCGTCGGTATAGACGTAGCCGAGCGATTCGAGCGTCAGCAGGTAACGCCGCGCGGCGGTGCGCGTGAGACCGGTGCGGGCGGCGGCCTGGGTCGGCGTCATGCGCGCATGCCGGCTGTCGAACGCCTCGAGGATCATCAGGCCCTTCTCCAGGCCGGCGATCCAGTCGCGCTTGTCGAGGTCGGCCTTGTTCATGTCGCGCGGCGCCGCACGGCTTGCATCACTCGCTGCTCGTCCACTCGACGTTCGCGCCGACCGAACGCAGGTTCTCGACGAAATGCGGATGCGCGCGGCGGATCGGCAGCGCGTTCATGATTTCCGAGCGGCCCTCGATGCTCGCGGCGACCATCAGCAGCGCGATCGCGACGCGGATGATGTACGGGCTCTCGACGCGTGCCGGCGTGAGCTTCAGCCCGCCGAACGTGATCAGCCGGTGCGGATCGGACAGCAGCACGTGCGCGCCGAACTTCGACAGTTCGCCCGACCAGCCGAGCGCGCCGTCGTACACCTTGTTCCAGAACATCGCGCTGCCCTCGGCGCGCACGCCGAGCGCGATGAAGATCGGCAGCAGGTCGACCGGCAGGTACGGCCACGGCGCGGCTTCGATCTTGGTCAGGATGTTCTGCGTGAACGGCCGGCGCACGCGCAGCGGGCCGTCGCGCTCCGCGCGCGACCAGCCGTCCTGATGCGTGACTTGCACGCCGAACTTCGCGAACGTGCGGTCGATCAGCGGGAAATGCTCGGGCACCGAGTTGCGCACGGCGATGTCGCCGCCCGTGATCGCGCCGAGCGCGAGGAACGTCGCGATTTCGTGGAAATCCTCGGCGAAGCGGAATTCACCGCCGCCGAGCCTGGCGCCGCCGGTCACGCAGAGCCGCGACGTGCCGATGCCTTCGATTCCGACGCCGAGCATCGCGAGGAACTGCGAAAACTCCTGCACATGCGGTTCGGACGCGGCATTCATCAGCGTCGACGTGCCGGCCGCGGCGGTCGCGCACAGCGCGAAGTTCTCGGTGGTCGTCACCGACGCGTAGTCGAGCCAGTGGTCGTTGGCCTTCAGCGGGCCGTCCGAGCGCACGATCAGCGAGTCGGGCGTGCGTTCGATCTGCGCGCCGAAGCGTTCGAACACCTCGACGTGCGGATCGATCTCGCGCACGCCGAGCGTGCAGCCCTTCACGTCGTTCTCGAGGCGCGCGACGCCGAAGCGCGCGAGCAGCGGCGGGATCAGCATGATCGACGAGCGCATCGCCTCGGGCAGCCGGTGGACGGCCGGATCGAACGTCGTGTTGCGGTGATGGAGCTCGAGGATGCCGGTGTCGAAATCGACCGACACGTCGCTGCCGAGCGTGCGGAAGATGTCGAGGATCTTGCGCACGTCGGTGATGTCGGGCACGCCGACGAGCCGCAGCGGCTGGTCGGTGAGCAGGGTGGCGCACAGGATCGGCAGGACGGCGTTCTTGTTCGCGGACGGCTGGATGTCGCCGCGCAGCGGTGTGCCGCCGTGAACGATGAGATTCGACATGATATGGGGGTAGATCGGTGACTGGCGTAGCCCCATATGATGCCATCGCTCGGGATGCCGGTGGAAAGTGCAAGCGGGAAAAGGGGAAATCGGGGCAGCGCTTGACAGTGTTTGATGATGCGCGGCGCAGCTCGCACGTGCCCGACGCTTGCGCGCGGCCGGCCGTCGCAGCGGCCGGCCGTGGACAGTCAGCCCGCCGCCCGCATTCGCGCGGCGACGATCAGCGAGATCAGGCAGCCCGCCGCGAGGTAGCCGGCGACGAGGTGCCACGAGCCGCCCGCGAGGCTCACGAGCCCGACTGCGATGAACGGCGTGAAGCCGCCGCCGACCACGCTTGCGAACTGATAGCCGACGCCCGCGCCGCTATAGCGGTATTCGGCGCCGAACAACTCGGTGAAGAGCGGTTGCTGGACGCTCACGACCATGTCGTGCGCGGCGTTCGCGAGCAGGATCGAGAAAATCACGATCCACGCGATCGAACGCGCTTCGAGCGCGACGAAGAACGGCACCGCGGACGCGAGGCCGATCAGCGCGCCGACCAGGTAGATGCGGCGCAGGCCGAAGCGGTCGGCGAGCCACGCGAAGCACGGGATCGTCACGCAGCTCACCGCGCCGACCAGCAGGCCGATGTTCAGGAACAGGTCGCGCGACATGCCGAGATTGGTCGTCGAATAGCTGAGCGCGAACGCGGTGACGATATACATCGTGAACAGTTCGGCGAGACGCAGCGCGACGATCAGCAGGAACGCCTTCGGATGGCGCGTCAGCGCTTCGAGCACCGGCAGGCGGACCTTGCGGTTCGCGTGCTCGACCTTCTCGACGAACTCCTGCGACTCGTCCATGCTCTTGCGCACCCACAGGCCGATCAGCACCAGCACGATGCTGAACACGAACGGCAGGCGCCAGCCCCACGACTTGAACGCCGCCTCGCCGAGCGTGTGGCTCAGGATCGACACGACGCCCGTCGCCAGCACGAGGCCGACGCCGTAGCCGACCTGCACGCCGCTGCTGTAGAACGCCTTCTTTTTCTGCGGCGCGCTCTCGACGGCCATCAGCGCCGCGCCGCCCCATTCGCCGCCGACGGCGAAGCCCTGGACCGCGCGCATCAGCACCAGCAGCACGGGCGCCCACCAGCCGATCGTCGCGAAGGTCGGCAACAGGCCGATCGCGACGGTCGACAGGCCCATCATCATCACCGTCAGCACGAGCATCCGCTTGCGGCCGAGCCGGTCGCCGTAGTGGCCGAACACGACGCCGCCGAGCGGCCGGAACAGGAAGCCGACGCCGAACGTCGCGAACGCCGCGAGGGTGCCCATCGTGGGGCTGACCTTCGGGAAGAACTCGGAATTGAACACGAGCGCGGCGACGATCCCGTACAGCAGGAAGTCGTACCAGTCGACGACGGCGCCGACGAAGCTGCCGAGCGCCGCCTTGCGGGCCTGGCTGCGCGCCCTGACGGTGCTTGCGGTGTCGACGGTGTCAAAGGCTGGGGTCATGGCGGAGTCTCCTGGCACGGCGCATCATGGAATCGTGGCGGCGCCGCGTCCGATGCTGCATTGAAGGTGTTGGGTGAACGGAGCATAGGGCGCGCATCGCGGCGCGGCAATTGGCCAAACGGCCAAAATGCGCGATTATCGTTCAAGTCCGTACGTTAATCGCACGATTTTCGGGTTTGCACTAGGCGGATGCCGTGCAGTCCGTTCGGCCAAGGTGCGCCGTCGTGAACGGTTTGGTTAAAATCTGCGCCATTGAAGACATCGCGCGGAACAGTCGCAGGCCCGGACGCCGCGCACGCCGGGCCGCGCTACGGGCCCGGCGCAACACATCATCGACCCCGCTTGCTTTCGGAGACTGGAATGCCTGGCACTCATCCCCCCCTGACCAGCGATACGCCGCCTGTCGAGAACCCGGCCGCCAATCCGCTCGGGATGGCCGGGCTGGAATTCGTCGAATTCGCGGCGCCGGTGCCGGACGCGCTGGCACAACGCTTCGAGCAGCTCGGGTTCAAGGCGATCGCCCGGCACGTCAGCAAGGCCGTTACGCTGTACCGGCAAGGCCGGATGAATTTCCTGATCAATGCGGAGCCCGATTCGTTCGCCGCGCGCTACGCGGAGGAGTACGGAATGGGCGTGTGCGCGATCGGCCTGCGCGTCGCCAACGCGCGGCGCGCGTTCGAGCGGGCGATCACGCTCGGCGCTTGGGCGTTCGAAGGCGAGCGGGTTGGCGTCGGCGAGCTGAAGATTCCGGCGATCCAGGGCATCGGCGACTCGCATCTGTACTTCGTCGACCGCTGGCGCGGCCGGGACGGCCAGCGCGGCGGCGTCGGCGACATCTCGATCTTCGACATCGACTTTCGGCCGATCGACGTCGCCACCGCGCATACCGATCTCGATTTCGCCGGCACCGGGCTGCAGCAGGTCGACCACTTCACGCAGACGGTCGGTGCGGGGCGCATGCAGGAATGGCTGGATTTCTATCACGACCTGCTGCATTTCCGCGAAATCCATGAAATCGACCCGCACTGGCACGTGTCCGAGGAATCGCGCGTGATGGTGTCGCCGTGCGGCGCGCTGCGGATTCCGGTGTACGAGGAAGGCACGCGGCGCACCGAGCTGATGCACGCCTACCTGCCGGACCATCCGGGCGAGGGTGTGCAGCACGTCGCGCTCGCGACCGACGACATCCTGTCGTGCGTCGACGCGCTGCGCGCGAACGGCGTCGAGTTCATCGAGCCGCCCGCACGCTACTACGACACGGTCGACGCGCGGCTGCCGGGGCACCGTCTCGATCTCGACGCACTGCGGCGCCGCGCGGTGCTCGTCGACGGTGAAATCGGCGACGACGGCGTGCCGCAGCTGTTCTTTCAGACGTTCGTCAAGCGGCGGCCGGGCGAGATCTTCTTCGAGATCGTCCAGCGGCAGGGGCACCACGGGTTCGGGGAAGGAAACCTCGCCGCGCTGGCGCGCGCCCGCGACGCCGGCTGAGCGGTACGGCGGATTGCTTAGGCGCGGCCGCCGCAAGCAGGGCGGCAGCCGCGGCGGTGCTTTCAGGGAGCGGCGGACGCGAGTACGCGGCGGCATGCCGCTTCGCGCCGTTTGCGCATTGCATTGATCAGGCGCCAGTCGTGCGGTTGCGCAGTAGCGGCCGTGGTCCCGATCGCCGCTCGGCCGAGCGCAGGATCGAGTACGACGGGCTCCGTGCCGGGCACGCAGCTGCATGAGCACGGCGGCGACCATCGTGCGGACCACGGGTGCGGACGTATTCTGCGCACGCTGCGTGGTGTGCAGGCGGCCTAGTCGGCCGCCTGCAGCTTGCGCGCCTGAGCGCGCATCCCGTCGAAGATCGCGTCGGCCACATCCATCGGGAAATCCGCCGGAATGTGCGACGCGACGTCGGCGATCACCGCTTCCGTGCGTGCCGCCACGTCGGCCATGGCTGCGCGCACGTCGTCCTCGGTCAGCCCGACGCGGCTGCCTTGCGCGATCCAGTGACGCGGCCGGATGTCGCCGATCACGTAATGACGATTCTTCCCGCACACGGCCATCGCGAGCCGTGCGCGCCGCGGCGACAGCTGGTTGCGGCGCGTCCCGATGATCGGATGCGCGGACAACACGTCATACAGCGGCGTGCTGCGATACGTGTTCCCCGGCAAGTGCGCGATGCTGAAGTTCTTCGCGTGGCCGTCGATGGCCGCGAGTACCCAGAACACCAGCTGCGTGACGAAGAAGTTCATCCGGTCCTGCGCGGCGGCGGAATTCGCGAGGATGCCCATGATCGCCGCGATGCCCGGACCGCCGTCGGATTCGTATTTCATGCCCGACGGCGTGCCGGTAGCCTGGCACATGTCCTCTTGCGGCAGCCGCAGGATCCATGTGCGGTTGCGGGACGGTCTGCGATCGAAGCGCTCGACCACCAGCGCCTTCTGATCGTCGAACCGGCCGATGTCGCAGGCGGCCACCGGCAAGCCGTAAGCGGCGACGATCTTCGAGCACAGCCATTCATTTTCGACCGACGTCCGCATGTCGGCCTGCATGTTGCCGACGCGGCCCAGCGGCAGCTTGAAGATATGAGTGGTGGGCGTGCTGCCCGACGGCAGCATCCAGCGGTTGCCTTGACGCAGCAGCGCGGTCTTTTCCTGCGCGCCGGCGATCGACAGGCGCAATTCGCCGCCCGATTCGGCATGGCCCGGCAGCGGTGCGGCGGTCGCGTCGCGCAGTACGCCGGCCACGGCCGCTTCGTCGAGCACCGTGCCGTCGATCGATTCGAGGTCCAGCGGCGTCTCGCCGGGCGGCAGCAATTGCAGCGCGCCGACGCAGTCACGGCCGATCGACGCGAGCAGTTCGAACGGCGCCGTGGACGCCAGCCGATAACGCTGCGCGATGCGGCGGCGGATCGGCTGGCTGTCGGGCAGCAGGTTGTCGAAGTAGTCGGCGACGGTCGCGCCCTGATGCGGCTGGTTGCCCGGCGTGAATGGCAGCGACAGGGACAACGGCCGGCCCTGCGGATCGTCGATCCAGGTTGGCAGGTAGACGAGGCGTTCGACGCCGCGTCGAATTTCCCAGTAACCGACCGGAATGCCGTTCATCCATAGGTCGAGGCGGTCGTGGCGGGGGCGGCGAACCATCGTCACCAGTCCTCGCGGCCGGCGTCACGCGCTTTGCGCGGTGCGGCCGCGGCAGGCTGCTTGCGCGTGGCCGCACGCGTGGCTTTCGCGGCGGCCGGCGCCGGGGCGGGCTGAGCGGACCGGTTTGACGAGCCGGACGAGCGCCGCCCAGACGGCGGCGATGTCGGCTCGGGCGCGGACGCGGAAGGTGCGGGCGCCGCAGCGTCGCCGGGCTCGAGCGTCACGCGCACGCCGAGCACATTCAGCACCTTGAAAAGCCGTTCCATGCTGACTGCCGAGGGATTGGCCTCGAGCTGCGCGTACGACTGCTGCGTGACGCCGAGGCGGGCCGCGAGTTGCGCCTGCGTGAGCCCAGCTGCCTTTCGGAAGCCGACGAGGATCGGGCGCAATTGGGGCAAGGTCTGGACAGGGAATGCCATGGGCTCTCCGCGGAATGACAGGCGATCGCTTGTAATGGGTAAATACAGTCTATCGAATGTATTTGCAAGATACAAATCGTAGCCTGTATTCGGCGAAAACAAGCGATAGGCTGTTGGGGAGTCGCTGGGGCGGAGCGTGGAACGGGGCTGCTGCGCGCCTTATGGGCGGTGGTTGCAGTCGCGGTGCGACAGGTTGTTGGTGCCGCGCCGCGACTGAGCCGCTTCATGACATGACCTACTGGTCCAAGTGGCACGGTTTTGTGGGCTAGGGTTGCGATCGCGCTACGCGGCACGTCGTGCATCGGCAAGATTCGCGATCAGATTGTCGACCACGACGCGCTTCAGACTGACGAGCGCCGCCGACGCGTCGAGATCGCCCGAGTGGATGCACAGCTCGACCGACGGCAGCGGCGGCAGGCCGTCCCGTTCGCCCAGCCGGCGTAGCGTCGGCGGGACGCCGGCCATCGTCCTCAGCGTGATCCCCAGCCCGCCCGCGACGCCCGCCCACAGGCTTTGCAGGCTGCCTGTCGTATAGGCAAGTCGCCACGGGATACCTGCGTTGTCCAGCGCGCTCGTGCCGGCCTTGCGGAACATGCAGGGCGACTTGTACAGCGCAAGATCGAGCGGCTTGCCGGATGGCGGACGGATGTCGAGGCCGGCCGGCCCGATCCACGCCATCGGCAGGGTGATCAGGTGCTCGGCGTCGGCACGGCTTTCGGCACCCATCGCGAGCACGACGTCAAGTTCGCCTGCGTCGAGCCGCTCGAGCAATTGTCCGTTGCGTTCGACCACGATTTCCACGCGCACCGCAGGATGTGTGCGTTTGAACTGGCCGAGCGCGGTGGGCAGCCACGATTCGGCGAAGTCTCCGGGCAGACCAAAGCGAACCGCGCCTTCGATCGCCGAGCCGCGGATCGCTTGCACGGCCTCGTCATTCAATTCCAGGATGCGGCGTGCATACGACAACATCAGATCACCCGCCTCCGTCGGGACGAGGCCGCGCCCCTGGCGACGAAATAGCGGCTGGCCGATCTGCGTTTCGAGCTTGCGCATCTGCTGGCTGACCGCGGATTGCGAGCGGCCGATCCGGTCCGCGGCGCGATTGAGGCTGCCGAGCCGGTCGGCAGCGAGCAGTGTGCGCAGCGCGTCCATGTCGAGATTAGGAACGGTCATGATGTCGTTTCTCTTATGGGTCCGTTTCGAATTATCGTATTTATCGCACATTTTCGCAGCTACCATCAACTCGACCATCTCCCCCGACCGGGATGGATGCGGATTCCGTTGCCGATATAGGCGGTGTGTCTTTCAAATCTTTCATCTAAGGAGTGACCATGAACATCGGTTCGATACTCAGACAAGGTATCCCTGGCTTGCTACTGGCCGCATCGATCATTCCGGCCGGCGCGTCCGCTGCGCCGTCGCTCGCAGGTACCTGGACACTCGTCGCCGCCGACGTTCAACATCCCGATGGGACGCGTGGCCGCGACTATGGTGCCGATCCGAAGGGCTTGCTGTTGATCGACACGAGCGGAAATTATTCGCTGCAGATCTTCAAATCGGAACGGCCGCGCTTTTCGTCGAATGACAAAAGCAAGGGCACGCCCGACGAGTATCGAGATGCAGTGCTGGGATCAAGCACGCATTACGGTTCAATCACGATCGATCCGGCAGAGGGCACGCTGACGTTTCACATCAAAAACTCGTCGTTCCCGAATTGGGTAGGACAGGAACAGAAAAGGAATTACGAATTGAAAGGGAATGAATTGAGTTATCGCGTAACGCCGCGACCGAATGGCGATGTGCCGATTTCCGTCTGGCGGCGCGTGGATTGAGCATTGTTTCCAATTAAAGCGGAAATCGGTTGTCGTGCGATTGAAACATCTTCATTCTGGATATAACCTGCTTTGGCATTAGCCTTCGAGCGAGCTGTTAAAACTGCCAGTGAATACGATTTTTAAAAAGACGTAAGATGGGCTCCGTGACTTGAAATTATGCAGGTTACTCATCAAATAAATATTCTTAATCCCATTTGAGGTTGGCTTACCGCCTCCTTGTCGAATCGCCGGAGATCGTCCTCGGTAAACGGAGAGTCCGCTGGATTAATCCCCGGCATGACGGGTCGTCGTGCCGCATCGCGGCGAAACGGCAAGTGCGCGGTACTCAACCCCTCTTCGTGCGCGATACGAGAGGGCAATCCTTCGTCCCGCGCGCGCTGTTGAGCGGACGGATCACTTGCTTGAAGTTTGGTAGGGGATTTCAGTGCTAGATCGACAACAACTCGAAGCTTTTGCCGTCGTCGTCGAAACGAGGAGTTTCGAGCGTGCGGCGGAACGGCTGAATATTACGAGGGCCGCCATCTCGCAACGCATCAAGGCGCTGGAGGATGCATTGGCGGCGGCCCTGCTGGTCCGCAGCAAGCCGCTGGCACTGACGCCGGTGGGCGAAGTTCTGTTCAAGCACACCACGGCGGTGCGTCTGCTCGAAGCCGATACGTTCAGCCAGATCGACCGTCGTGGCAATCGGGGCGGCATGCAACTCGCGGTCGGCGTCGATGCGTATTCAATCGATGCATGGTTCGGCCGGGTCGCGCACCGGATTATCGAGCGCAACGTGCTCGAACTGGAAGTCGTTGTCGACGATGCGGACCCGGCCTTTCCGGCGCTGGCGCGTGGTGAAATCATCGGCAGCGTGTCGACGGTGTCGAGGCCAGTCCAGGGCTGCATTGCCGTACCGCTCGGCGCAATGATCTATCGATGTGTCGCGAGTTCGGCCTTCATCGAGCGCCATTTCGAGAAAGGCTTCAATCTCCACGCTGCATCGTTGGCTCCGGCGGTCGAGGTCGGCAGACGCACGGCGCTGCTCGAACGGTATTTCGAGGCGGCATTCGGCGTGAGCGTCGGCCGCTATCGAAGAAACTTGCTGCCGTCGATCGCGTCGCAGCTCAAGACGATCCAGTCCGGCCTGGGATACGGCATGCTGCCGGAGCAGACGGTGCTGCCGTTTCTCGAAGACGGCCGGCTCGTCGACGTGCGACACGACATGCCGCTTCCTGTGCCGTTGTACTGGCATCGATGGCGCGCGGCCCCCCCGGTCTGCGAGACGCTGTCCGAGGAACTGGTCAATCGCGCGCGCGAGGTTCTGGCCGCGGACGACCGCGAGCGAGTCGGGATGAGCGAGCACGTGCATGAAGCGGTAACACCGGCTCGCATGTGCGAATCCGTCGACTGCGCCGCTACGGGTTGACGGCTATCTCCGTTCGTTCGCTCGCCGCGAGAGTGCCGAGACGGGTAAGCGCCGCACGTTCGTCGAGCACGTGCATCAGCGATTCCACCGCGCCGTGCAAGCGCTGCGCGAGCGGCGCTGCGATCCGGTATTCGCCGTCGACGCGCGCGATGTCGGCTTCGGTGGCGAACACGTTGTCGAGCACGTGCCGCGCGCCGAGCGCGGTGAGCACCGGTTTGAGTGCATAGTCGAGTGCAAGCAGATGGGCGAGACTGCCGCCGGTCGCGAACGGCAGCACCGGCTTGTTTGCGAAAGCCGCCTGCGGCAGCAGGTCGAGGAAGGCCTTGAATAAACCGGAATAGGACGCTTTGTAGAGCGGCGTCGCGACGATGACGGCGGCCGCGTGCTGCACGGCCTCGAGCGCCGCCTGAATGGCGGGATCGTTCCAGTCGGCATGAAGCAGAGCACCAGCCGGCAGATGCCGGATGTCGATGCACTGCACCCGGTGGCCGCGCGCAGTCAGCCGCTCCGACGCAATGCGGAGGAGGTGCCGACTGCGCGACGGCTCGGTGGGACTGCCCGACAGCATCACGATATCGAACATGGCGATCAAGACCTCAACACTGTCGAATCGTTACGTCGCCGCGCAGCCGGCACTGGCATGCAAGACGCTTGTCGCCGTGGTCGTGACCGAGCCATTCGAGAAACGTGCTTTCCTTGTCTTCGGGATGCGAAAGATTGTCCATGCCCGCCAGTACCTCGATCACGCAAATGCCGCACATTCCCGCGCGGCATCCGAAGGTCAGTCCGCCCAGTTGAAGCTCCGCCGCGTCCGACAGATACGCGTCGTGCGGCAGCGCGAACGATTCGCCGGTCGTGCTGATGATGACTGTATGCATGTCCGCTCCGTCGAAAGTGGCTCAGGCTGCCGCGCGGTGGCCGACTGTGGCCTCGAAGAGCTCGCGGAAATACAGCGCGAGAATGGTCTGGATGTCGTCGAAATAGCGCAGCACTTTGTCGACGTCCGCCTCCTCGCGAATCAGGTAGCGCAGGATGCGCCACATCTCGCCCGCGTGATCGTCTCCGACGTCCGTATTGATGTGCGCGAGTTGCCCCTTGATCTTGTCCTCACCGAGCGTCTCCTTCATCGACTTGATCTGGCGGGGCGTGAGCTTCGCGGTCGTGTATTCGACCAGGTAGCTGGACGCGACCACGCCGATCGGATGCTCGTGTTCGGCGATGAAGTAGAAAAACCCCTGCAGCAGCCTCGTCGCGAGGAATGGCTCGGTCGCGTACAACTCCTCGTCGGTTACGCCGAGTGCCTTGCAGTCTTGCCTGAACAGCGTGTCGTGATTCATTTCCTCGGCCTGGTATTCCGCATACAGCTGCGCGGCCTCGGGAGAGATCTTCGTGATCGCGTGGAGAGCCTTGGCGTGCGCGGAGCGGCTGAGACGAATGCGCCAGACGTGCTCGATGGTATGACGGCGATACCACTGGCTATCGAGCTTGCTGCCTTCGAGATGGCTCGCGTAGGGGACGGTTGCCGCCCATTCGGCCATTTTCTTGTCGAGATAGCGATCGAGTCGATTACGGACAGCTTCGCCGTCTGCGAGCGAGTAGAAGGGAATCGGATGGTCGATGCCGCAATGCTGGACGCGATTCATGATTTCTCCTGGGGTGTGGGTTCTGCATCGGTAACTGCTGAGTCGGAATAGCGAACGACGAGCTGCGCGTCGAGCATCGCCGAGAGCGCGCGCACCTGGGTCGCGATGTCGGACACGGGCACCTTCCAAAGCGCGTTCAGGATGAAGATGCCGCGTTCGGAATCGGGTAGACGGGTGTGAGGCCGGACCGGCATGTCGACGATGTCCGGCGCGGGCGTCAGCCGGTCGATCGACAGCACTTCGAGCGTGCGATTGCGTTCGCCGTATCGGCTGAAGAACACGGTGCCGTCGCTGAGCGTGCCCGCCCGCCGCCGCGTGCTTTCGCGCAGCGCGTCCAGGCGCCGGTGCCACGCGCCGGCGGCGGTTCGTTCGGTACAGAGTGCTTGCACCCAAAGCTCCAGCATCGAGATGCCGCCGGTGAACACGCCGACGCTCTGATTGATCAGGGCGCCGCCCATGCGAGCGTTGATCTCGATGATGTCCCATCGGCCGGCGCGCCCGTCGAAGCGGGTCTCGATGTGGTAGCACCCGTCGGTGAGGCGCAGCGCGGCGAGGCATTGCTCGATGAACTGCTCGCCTTCGCGCTGCTGCGCGTCGGACAGGGCGGGTGCCGGCAGCGAGTTGCCCATCTCGAGCGTCGTACCGGTAGCGTCGTCGAGGTATTTCGCGTGTACGCCGATGACGTAGCTGCGGGCATCGGTCGCGACGACTTCGAAGCTATACTCGTCGCCGCCGATGTAGTCTTCGGCGATGAAATCGAACTGCCCGTCGAAGATCGCCCGAAACGCGAGGTCGGCACGCATCTGCTCGCGCAGCGCGTCGAGGCGAGCAAGCGTCAAGCCGGCATCGAGCCGGAAGCAGGCGAACGAACCGGCGCCGCGACGTGGTTTGACGAACAATGATCGATCGCTCGCAAGCAGCGCGGGGAGCGTCGCGTGGTCGAGCAGCGTAGCGCGTGCTCCGCTCAGGTTGAGCGCGTTGAGCTGCGTGCGGCACTGCAATTTGTCCATACAGACCCGCAGCGCGTCGGGATCGGCGTCCGTGGCGCCCAGCAGGCGATTGGCGCGCGCCATCAGTAATCGGTAGCCTTCGAATGTGGCGAGCGTCGCGACGATCGCGAAGCTCTCCGCCCGTGCCTCCGCCATCGTCTCCTCGACGTGCGCGTCGTTCAGATAGTCGTCGTCGACGTGCCAGAGCCGGGCGGCGCCCACGGCGGAAATCTGTTCGAGGTCGCGCGGATCGCGAGCGCGCGAACTGAGGATGACGAGCGCGATGCCCAGGCGCTCCGTATATGTGCGAACCAGCGCTGCGTAAGAGCGGGCCTGATGCGCGAAAAGAAGCAGGGCGGGCGTACTCATGATCCGGAGCTCACGGTTGGGTGGTTTCGATGCGGAAGGCTTCGAGCACGTGCGCGACATCGCGCGCGACCTGCGTGCCGGAGGGCGAGTCGAACAGAAAGCGGCCGGACTGGAGCGAGCAGTAGCCATCCTCGTGCTCGATCAGCTGTCCGTCGCTCGGCACCAGTTGCCGATACAGACTGTCGAGCCGCCCGTCGAACCGCGTGACGGATCGCACGCGCTGCGGCAGGCAGGTCGGCCGCGGGAACATCAGCCACGCCCCCACCGAGCCGGTCGGTGCATACAGCTGTGCCGGTTGGTCGAGACTCATGTTGACCCACTCACGAAACAGGTTGATGCCGGTCGCGCGGTGAATCATCGACGGCACGTCGGCACCGCCGACGCGGGCACCGACCTCCAGAAAAACCAGCTCGTCGTCGGTGGTATGGAAGAGTTCCAGGTGGAACGGGCACGCGCGCAGTCCGATCGCCGTCACGCATTGAGTCGCGAACTTCGATACGTAGGCGTGCAGCGCGGTGCCGGGCTCCAGCATGATCGCGCCGAGCGGTGCGCCGGCCGTGAAATCGAGGCAGGTGTTGACGTAGCGAGACGGTACGACGAGCGTTACGTTACCGTTTCGATCGACGAGTCCGTCGACGTGCATCAACGTACCGGCCACGAACTCCTCAAGATCCCACTCGCCGCCGGACGGCAGGTTGGCGATCGCGGTGCGCAGTTGCACCGCATCGCAGATTTTCTGCACACCGTGGCTCGACTGGCCGTCGATCGGCTTCAGGATCAGCGGGTAGCCCGTATGTTCGGCAAACGTGAGTGCGCTGCTCACCTCCGTCGACGTCACGGACCGGTAGCGCGGCGTGCGCAGCCCGGCTTCCTGAACCTTCTGCTTCATCAATAGCTTGTCGCGTCCCAGCCGGTTCTCATCCGGCTTCTTGCCTGGAATATCGAACTCGGCGCGCAATTGCGCGGCCAGATCCTGAAGCGACTCCGAAAAGACGATGAGTCGGTCGATCGGGCCGCTCGCGCCGACGATTTCGGCGATGACCGTGCGGTAGGCGGCGATGTCGTCCAGCCGGTCGAGCTCATAGAGCCGGTAGCTGTCGGCAGAGGCGGTCACGGCGGAGCGGCCGCGACGGTTGACGAGATAGCTGACCCGATGCTGCCTGTGATCGACGAATTCGTCGTAGCGCACCAGGTCGAAATCCCACCGCCCGGTGCCCGGGAATTGCGCGAGATTGTTGATGATGAGAATGTTCATGCGAGTACTCCATTGGCGTCCGATCCGGTCCGTGCCCCGACGAGTCGACGCACGAGATCGACCAGCCGGTCGATCTCGTCCGGCGTGCCGATCGCGATGCGCAGATGCGTCGGCAGTCGATAGGCAGACATCTGCCGCGTGATGAAGCCGTGCGACAGCAGCGCATCGTAGATATGCGCCGCGTGCGGACCGAAGTCGGCGAGCACGAAATTGGCGGAACTGTCGACGACCGTCGCGCCGAGCGTGCGCAGGTCAGCAGCGAGACGTGCCCGGCCTCGCGCGGTCGTCTCGACCACACGGGCCAGATGCGCTTCGTCGTCGAGCGCCGCCGTGGCGCCCGCCAACGCGACGCGGCTGACCGGAAAGGGCGGTCGGATCCGCGACAGTGCGTCGATCAGGCCCGCAGCGGCGATTGCGTATCCGATGCGCAACCCCGCGAGACCGTATGCTTTCGAGAATGTGCGCGTGACGACGACGTTCGGATGCGATAGCGGCAACTGCCCGGTATCGCGCGGCGCGTCGTCGTCCGCGAATTCCGCGTAGGCCTCGTCGAGCACGAGCAGCACGTTGGACGGGAGCTGTGCGATCAGATGCTCAAGTTGCGCGGCCGTGAGCGAGCGGCCGGATAGGTTGGTCGGACTGTCAACGATCAGCATGCGCGTGTTCGAGTCGACCTGTTCGAGTAGTCGATCGACGTCGTGACCGAAATCCGGCCCGCTTGCCGCGATGCGCAGCGCAGCGCTCTGGGTGGTGACGAACGGCGGATACGCACAGTAGCCGTACTCGGACAGCACGACGTTGCGGTCGGCCGGAACGAACGCCTGGACCAGCGATGCGATGACGTCGATCGAGCCGTTTCCGAGCGCCAGCATGTCGGCCGGAACCCGCTGGTGCCGGGCAAGCTTGTCGAGCAGCGCGCCGCTGTCCGGATAGCGGTTCGATTGCTCGAGCGCGCGTTGCATCGCGGCGAGCACTCCGGGCGGCGGCGGGAACGGCGACTCGTTGCTCGAGAACTTGTGGATATCGTGCAAGCCTCGCTCTGCTCGCAGTTTTTCCTCGGTGATGCCCGGCCGGTACGGAGCAAGCCCGCGCAGCGCCGGAACCAAAAAGGCGTTCCAGTCCATCGGATCTCCCGTGTTCAGCGTCCCGAGGCTGCCGTCACTGCGTAGCCGGACGTTTTCATGGTCGTCAGTGCCTTGCGCAGGTGAGAACCTTCCTGCACCTCGTACAGGGACCCGAATTCGCGTTCGGCGAGCGGCAGCAAATGCGTGCCCTGGTCGACCCGCGCGACTTTCGAACGTTGTCCACGCAACAGTTCGACACCCGGTTCGTTGTGTGCGGCGTGCGGTCCGAAGTAAATCGGGAATGCATCGGCCGCCCGATAGGCGGGCAGGAACGTGCGGCGCGGCAGCTGCGATACGTTGCGCGCCGATGCATGGAGCGTCAGGCAGTGCAGGAACAGGACGCTGCCGGCTGGCACCTCGATGCTGACCGCCCGAGCTTCATCGACGTCGTGGACCTTGCCGCGGAAGAATCCATCGACCTCGTGTGACAGCAGGCCGCGCCGGTGCGACCCGGGTACGACGCGCAGGCAGCCGTTCGCTTCGCTTGCATCGTCGAGAAAGATCAGCGCGGTGACGAGATCGGCGTTGGTGTGCGGATAGTAGGAGAAGTCCTGGTGCCATTCGACGACACTGCCGACTTTCGGTCCCTTCATGTTGAGCTTGCTGTAGTGGAACAGCACGTTCTTGCCAATCAGCCCTTCGATGCAGTCGAGCAGGCGCGGGGCAGTCGCCATGTCCTTGAATGCGGGATGCTTTTGCGTCGGCGACCAGATCCGGCGCACGGTTGCGCCGTCCTCGGGTTCGAATTCATACGGCTTCTCGGGATTGGCGGGCGACAGCAGCGTGTCGATCGCGGCGAGCGAGCGAACAACCTCGTCGGTATCGAAGAGTTTTTCGATCACGAGATAACCATGTTCCGCATAGAACGCCAGTTGCTGGTTGGTAAGCATGACAATTCTCCGTTGGGATCAGACCGCCTGCAGTAGCGAACGCTCGTCGTCGTGCGACGCGCCGGTCCCGACTTCGCGATAGGCGGCACCGAGATGCTCGAACTGCGTGAAGAAGTCGGGGAACGAGCAGTTCACGTCGCGGTAACCCTCGAGCCGGTTTGGCTGGCGCGCACGCAGCGATGCGATGAACAGCGACATGAAGATCCGGTGGTCGCCCCAGCTCGACAGGTCGACGCCGCCCGGATACGGCTCGCCGGTGCCGCGGATCTCGAAGCCGTCGTAGACGCCGTCCTTGAAGAGGCCCTTGATGTCGACGCCCATCTTGCCCAGCTCGCTAACCATCGCCTTGATGCGAGGCGACTTGTGCAGCCGCGTGATCGAGCCGCCGACCACGCGGAACGTTCCTTTCACGTAGGCGCCGATCGCGGCGAGCGTCGGTACGATGTTCGGGAAATCGCTGGCGTCGAATTCGTAGTCGCCGGTGAGCTGGGAGTGGGAATTGACGAGCGTCAGCTCATTGCGCGTGTCGTCGAAATGGACGGAGAGGCCGAGCGCCTGTACGACATCGATGATTGCGCGCTCGCCCTGCAGGCTCTCGCTGCCGAGGTTGCCCAGCACGAAGGTGCCGGGGAACAGCGCGGCGGCGCCGATCAGGTACGACGACGATGTGTAGTCCCCGCCGATCCGGTACTCCGCGGCTTGATAGTTGCCCGGCTGGACGCGGATCAGCGAGAAGTCGTCGGTAACGTCAACCTGGATTCCCGAATGGCGCAACGTCGCGATCGTCTGGCGGATGTAGGAAATCGACAGCAATTCGCCTTCGATCGCGATTTCGACCGGCTTGTCGGCGAGCGGCGCGGCGAACAGGATTGCGGTGATGAACTGCGAACTTACGTTGCCAGGGACCGTGCAGCGTCCGCCGCGCAACCCGCCTCCCCAGTTGACGACCGGCGCCTTGCCGGCCTCGCCGATGCATTCGATACGCGCGCCGAGTTCCTCGAGTGCGTCGAACAACGGCTTCATCACCCGCGTGCGCAGAATGGTGTCGCCGGTAATGATGGCAGGCGAGTCGGCGAAACTCGTCAACGCGGTGAACGTGCGAAACACGAGCCCCGAGCCGATCGCGTCGACGACGCGCTGGCCCAGATGCAGCGCGCGGCCGACACCGCGGATCTCGAGGTATCCGGCGTGTTCGTCGATGCGCGCGCCGAGTGCGCGGCATGCTTGCTTCATCGCGCTGGTCTCGACACAGCGCAGATCGTTGTGGACGATCGACGTGCCGTCGGCGAGAGTCGCGGCGAGTATCGCGCGCTGGGTCTCGGGCTTGGACGAAGGGGTGACGGCGTAACCCTTGAGCGAGTGGATGGGTTCGACATGGAGCAGGCTGGACTGTTCGGTCATTTGAATCGCTTCCTGTGTTTGACGATGGCGCGACGATGCAGGCGGGACGACGAAAGCCGGCGGCCGGTCAGGCCGCCAGGCGTTGAAGGGTCCGGTCGTGGACGCTCAGTGCGTCCACGAGTCGGTCAGCACCCGAGCGGATGACGTCGACGGCAGGCAGGCCCGTTTCCCATTCGATCTCCTCGATGGCGCGCGCGGCTTGCTCGGCTGGAAGCGCACCTGTATGGACGCTGACGCCGACCACCTTCGCCGGTCGCAGAAACGAGCCAAGCTGTTCATACAGCGTGACGAGTTCGGGTAGCGGACGCAGCGGCGCATGCGCCCAGCCCTTGTGATGTGCAAGGCCCGCCTCGTGGCACAGCACGAGGGCCTGCGGCATGGCACCGTGAAGCAGGCCCAGCGTGACGCCGCTGTAGGCGGGATGGGAAATCGATCCCTGTCCCTCGACGACGATCCAGTCGTGGTGACGCGCCGATTCGAGTACGAGCGATTCGGTGACACCCGCGACGAAGTCGGACGGGACGGCATCGATCGCGACACCGGCGCCGCTAATATAGATACCGCTCTGGCCGGTAGCGACGAAACCTGCGTTGATGCCTCGTCGTCGTGCAGCTTCCGCGATCTCGATGGCGGTGGTTTTCTTGCCAACCCGGCAATCGGTGCCGACGGTATGGACGATGAAGCGATCGAGCGCGTCGAGCTTGCCTTCACTGGTCGCGAGCGTATCGGGCGGCTCTTTCGTATCCCAGATCCGTGCGCCGGATTCCGACGCAAGTGCGGCGAAATCAGGATCGGTCGCAATCCGGAAATGCAGACCGCTGACGACGTCGAGCCCGCGGGCGAGTGCGAGCGCTATCTGCGCGCGCCATGCATCGGGCAATGCGTTGGAGAACAGGCCCACACCGATCAGGAAAATGTCCGGATCGAACTGCAATGCCGATTCCAGCGAGTCGAGCACCGGGATGCCGTGGCCGTATCCGAGTACCTCGCCCACGTCCTTTCCGGCACAACGGCTGTCGACGACGGCGACGCATTCGCTGTGGCGATAGCGCAGGTAAGAGGTCGCCACCTTGCTTGTCACAGGGCCGAAGCAGCCCTCGGCGAAGACGACGACGCGTTTGTTTCTCAGGTTCAACATCAGCGTGGCTCCATTTCTTCGATGAACATTCGTGACCGTCGCCGGCCGCGTCGTGTCGCGCCGGAGGGCGGTGATGCGAGAACGGATGCAACAGCAATGACACACGGGAATGTCGGCCGGCGCATATTCGTGCGGAATCGCGATACGTCTTCGATATCGGCCTCGACGTGTTGACGAGAGTAGGCGAGCGCGACGGATCGCAGCGCATTCGTGAGAACTTATTGCGGCCGGTAAATGTCAGCGATGGATCAAAAAATTGGTGTGCCGTCAAAGTTTCTTCGTCGGCGCGGTGCGGGCTTGCTCGATTCGTTGCTCGACTCCTAAGCTGAAGGTCACTACGGCAACAGGCCGGATTCGACTATCGGGAGAGGCGACGATGCGGGTATTTCAACCCCTGAAGATTCATTGGTGCGCGCCGCGCGGAGCGGGCAATACTAAGGCGTCCGAGCGGGACCTCGCGAATGAACTCGATCTCGACGGTCTGGTGGACTTTGCGCAGGAAGCGGAGGACATGCAGATCGATACGCTGCTGATGGGAATCGGTTTTCATCTGCCGGAGCCGTTGCCGCTGATCGGCGCACTCGCGCGCGAGACGCGCAGACTGTCGTTCATGCTGGCCTATCGCCCGGGACTGCTGCCGCCGACGCTATTCGCGCAGGCAGTCAATACGCTGTCGTGGATGTCGAACAAACGGATCTCGCTGAACATCGTCGCCGGCATTTCTCCGGAGGAACAGGCGTACTACGGCGACTATCTGGCGCACGACGCGCGCTACGAGCGCACGTCCGAATATCTCGGTGTGCTGCATCGGTTCTGGCGCGGCGAGACGCCGGTGTCGCATGAAGGCACCCACTACCGGTTCGACGGCGCGCGCCTCGGCCTGCCATTCAAGGACGGCGAGCGACCGCGAATCTATCTGAGCGGCGCGTCCGCGTTGGCCAAGCGCATCACCATCGAATCGGGGGACTGCTGGCTGCGTTACGGCGACACGCCGGAGGGCATCGCGGTCGCTGCTCGTGAGCCCCTGGAGGCCGGGCGCAGCGTCGGCATCCGCATGCACGTGCTGGCTCGCGAAACGCGGGAAGAGGCACATGCAGAAGTGGCCGCCATGATGGCGAACTCGGATGAAGCCCATCGTCAGCAGGTTCAGGCATTCGTGAAGACGTGCGATTCGGAGGCGGTGAAAAAGTCGTTCGATCTTGCCGAGCAGGCGTCCGGTGGCTGGTTGTCACCGATGCTGTGGACGGGCGCCGTCGCCTATCGCGGAGGCCCGGCCCTGTGTGTGGTGGGCAGCTACGACGAGGTCGCACGGTATCTGCTCGAATACAAGCAGGCCGGTGTCAGCGAATTCATCCTGTCCGGCTGGCCGACGCGTGGAGAGATGCGGCGATTCTGTCACCACGTGCTGCCCCTGATTCGCCAGTATGAAGCGCGGACGGCCGGGAGCGAAGACAAGGCAGCGCTCGTCATCTGATGATCACACGATGTTGCGCGACTGGCGCGGCTCGGCCGCACCAGATCGGAAAGCCGGTCAGGAATCTAAAATCAAGGATATAGATAAGTGATACGAAATGATGGATCAGAGGCGAGTGAAACGTGTGGTGTTCATCGGTCAGGACGGCGGCCAGGGTTCCGTCGCGACGTGAGCGCCTCGAGCATGGAGGTGGCGATTGATCGGTGAATCGCGCTCCGCTTCGCTGCGCTGGTTCGCGTCGGGACTGATGCTTGGATTGATCGCCGAGCAGACGGTGCTGTTTGCGGTGCCGCTTCTCATTTATCAGCGGACCGGAAGCCTCGCGTATTCGGGCATTGCATATGCAGTCGAATGGGTGCCGGCGTTGATCGCTTATCCGTTCGCCGGCTTGTTCGCGGACCGGCTCGGCGGCCGCCGGTTGTTCCGGTATGCAAATCGCGTCCGGATGACCTGCCTGACGATTGCCGTGGCAGCCTGCTTCGCGATGCCGTCGGCCACGATCATTGCGCTGATGGTCAACAGCGTCTTCCTGTCGCTGCTGATCGCGCCGGTGCGGATGTCGGTGGAAAAGACGGTGCCGATGCTAGCGGACGGCGGCAAGCTGTCGGATTTGCAGTCGTTGGTGCAGAACGTCGAATTGCTCGCGATGGCCCTCGGTCCAGCCCTTGCGGCGGGGCTGGCGCAATGGCTGGGTAAGCTCCCGCTCCTGCTCGTCGCGGCGGCCGGATTCGCGCTGGCCGCGTGGTGCTGGCGCGAACTTCCGGCGAGCCCGCGCGGCACCGCTCACGGTCGGGTCCGGCACGACCTGGTTCTGGGATGGCGATTGCTGATCGCGAACCGGCCGGTTGTGTTGCTTGCGTTGGTGAACTTCGCCATCAACCTCGCGTTTGCGATCGCGGCGAGCGCGAACGCATATCTCGTCACGGGCGTGTTCCGCGCATCCGACAGTGTATTCGGCTTGATGAACACTGGCGCGGGCGTGCTCGGGCTGCTGAACCTGTTGCTGATTCCGAAGCTGACCCGCAGTTGGAGCATCTATCGGCTCGGTGCAGGCGGCTTCGCGCTGATGTGCACCGGGCTCGTATGCATGGGATTGGCGCAGGGTGTCTGGGTTTATGTGATCGCGTTTCTCGGCGCGATGGCGGGGGCTGCTTGGTACAACGTGTTCAACCGGACATTGCGCGTACGTGCGATCGAGCGCGAGCACCTCGGCAAAGTGATCGGGCCGTTCTATCTGATCAACGGGCTCTCGTATCCGCTCGCGGGCGTGTTGACCGCGAGCGTGGGGCCGGTGCTAGGCATCCAGCACATCCTGTTGTTCATGGCCGTGATGCTCAGCGGTCCGGGCGCGTGGGTGCTGTGGGTGACGTCCCGATTGTTTCGCAAGCGGGTCGATGCGCCGCAGCCTGCGGACGAGGTGTGCGAGGGCGCGGAACCGCTGCCCGAGGCCGCCGATCGCGCGTGAGCGAGGTCGCGCGACGATACGATTGCCGATGTACGGAGGATGTCATGACTTCGAAAATCAGAATGGCCCGGCGGCGGCCGGATTTGCCGATCGAGACGGCGTCTCCGCACGCGGAATTCCATGAGTGCGGCGGGGTGCCTCTGCTCGACGAGACCGAACCTCGCCGGATGCGCGACGAATCCGGCGACGGTGGGGTAGTCTTCACGCCGGAGGATCCGGATACCGCCTCGAGCGTGTTGTTCTGAGCGTCGTGCCGGAAAGCTGCGAGGGAGCGATACCGTTCCGGTACGTGCGGGACGTTCGATTCGGGTGCGGGAAGCCGCGACATGCACCATCGGCGCTGCCGGCCCGTCGTCGCGAATGGTTTTATTTCCGGCCATGAGCAACGCGCTCCCGTCCGCCTGACTGCCATCAACCAGCTTCGTACATGGGCCGCGACGCGAATCGGCCCTACGTCAGCTATCTTCGCTCATCGTCAGGATGATCTTTCCTACGTTTACAGCAGACTCCATCCGTCGATGGGCGGCCGCGGCGTCTGCGAGCGGAAACACGCTGTCGACGACCGGCTCCAGACCCGCGCCTCCCGCAAAGCGGTCCAGCCAATGTTCGCGAAACCGCCGAACCATCGCGTGTTTCTCGCTCTGGTCGCGCGACTTCATCACCGTGCCGATGATTTGCAGATGACGGTACAGGATCTGTTCGAGGCTCACGCTGACGTCACCGCCGCCGCCGAGTATGCCGACCTGCACCAGCCGGCCGCCGTTTGCCAATGACGCGACGTTCCGGGAAAAATACGGTGCGCCCACGAAGTCGATGGCCACATCGACACCACGTTTGCCCGTCCTGCTTGCGACGACTTCCGAAAAGTCCTGCGTCTTGTAGTCGATCGCATGGTCCACACCCAGTTGAACGATCCGTTCCAGCTTTGAGGCTTCGGCCGTTGCGAAAATCGTCGCGCCGGTTGCATAGGCCAGCTGGACCGCTGCGGAACCCACCCCGCCCGCCGCTGCGTGGATCAGCACCGCATCGCCGCGCTGCAAGCGGCCCAGATGCAACAACGCTTCGTGCGCAGTGACGAACACTTCCGGTATGGCGGCCGCATGCACATAGTCGAGCGTTGCGGGAATGGGCATCGCCATTCTCCAGTCAATGCGCGCCCGTTCTGCGTAGGCGCCGCCGCCCACGACGCCCATGACACGATCACCGACCTTGTAACCCTGCACGGAAGGGCCTGTCTCGATCACCTCGCCGGCGATTTCGAGCCCCATGATCGTCGAGTCGCCGAAGTTCGGCCGGCCGTATCCGCCACGCCGATGGGTCAGATCGGCGCGATTCACACCCGCGGCATGGACGCGTACCAGTAGATCGTCGGGCCGAACCTCAGGAGCCGCGACCTCGGCCAGTTGGAGCACCTCGGCATCGCCGAATTCCTTGAATGTGATGGCTTTCATTTCAAACCTTCCTGCGTCGTAGATGCATTGCCGGCGAGATCGTCGGGCTGAGGATGGGCGCCGAGCGTTGCCTGCGCCGTGGCGGATGCGGAGATTGCGGCGGGAAACCCGGCATAGAACGCGAGGTGAGTGATTGCCGCTGACAACTCTTCACGGGTTACGCCGTTCGTCAACGCGCGGCGCAGGTGCGCCGGCAACTCGTCGAGATGGCCCCCCGCGATCAGCGCGGCAACAGTCACGAGGCTGCGGTCGCGCGGCGAGAGCGTCGGATCGCTCCAGATCCGCGGATAGAGCGTGTCGTCGACGAATGCCGAAAGCGTCGGCGTGAACGCACGCGCGGCTTCGCGCGGACTATCGAAATGCGTATCGGACATGGCGATCTCCTTTCAAGCCTGGCTGATGAACTTGTGTGTGAGGTAGTACTCGATGCCCTCGGTGCCGCCTTCCGAGCCGTGGCCGCTTTCCTTCATGCCGCCGAACGGCAGTTCGGTCGAGACGATGCGGTACTGGTTGATGCCGATCATGCCGGCTTCGAGACCGTCCGCTACATCGATGGCCGTCCGCGCACTGCTTGTGAACGCATAGGCAGAGAGCCCGTACGGCAACCGGTTCGCTTCGGCGAGGCCGTCGGCCAGGGCATCGAAGCGCATCAGCACCGCGATCGGGCCGAACGGCTCTTCGTGCATCACGCGCGCGTCCTTCGGTACGTCTGCGAGGACCGTCGGCTCGAAGAAATACCCTTCACCTTCGATGCGCTTTCCGCCGGCCAGAATCGTTGCGCCACGCTCGACCGCATCGGCGATGAGTTCCTCCATCTTGGCAAGCTGGCGCGGGTTCGCCAGCGGCCCGACCTGCGTGCCGGCATCCATGCCGTTCCCGACCTTGAGCGCGCTCGTCGCACGTACGAAGTGACCGACGAACTCGTCGTAGACTTCGCGTTGGATCAGGAAGCGCGTCGACGAGATGCAGACCTGGCCGGTGCCGCGAAAGCGATTCGCCGCGCCTTCGACCGCAGCCTTTTCGACGTCGGCATCGTTGAATACGAGGACGGGCCCGTGGCCGCCCAGCTCAAGCGTGATGGGTTTGACGCCTTCGGCTGCGCGCGCCGACAGCAGACGGCCGATCGGCACCGAGCCCGTGAACGTGACCTTCCGGATTACCGGGGAAGCGATCAGTTGCGTCGACACCTGGTCGGGCACGCCGAACACGACTTGAAGCACGCCCTTCGGCAAGCCGGCGTCGTCCAGTGCGCGTGCCAACGCGAGCGCCGTTGCGGGGCTTTCCTCGCCGGGTTTGATGATGACACTGCATCCGGCGGCGAGTGCGGCGGAGAGCTTGCGCGCCGGGGTGATCGCCGGAAAATTCCACGGCGTGAATGCGGCGACGGGCCCGATCGCCTGTTTCTTCACGAGCTGTTGCACGCCCGGACGGTTGGATGGCACCACGCGGCCGTCGATGCGACGCGCCTCTTCGGCGAACCATTCGAAATAGTCGGCGGCGCGCAGGACTTCGTCGCGGCTTTCTGCCAGCGGTTTCCCTTCCTCCAGCGTCATCACGGTAGCAATGTGCTCGGCGCGCTCGCGCATTAGTTCCGCCGCGCGCTTCAGAATGCGCGCACGTTCGGCCGGCACGGTGTTGCGCCAGACATCGAACGCCGGTACCGCAGCCTGGAGGGCGCGATCGAGGTCCGCTGCCGTCGCCAGTGGAACGCGCCCGATCTGGATTTGCGTGGCGGGATTGATCACGGGCGCCGTTTCGCGTTCGCTCGCGCCGATCCATTCCCCATTGATGAAGAGATGAAGCGCGTCGTATGTGATGTCCATGGTTTAGCCTTTATGGTTAGGATTGCGATTTGATGCGGGTTCGTCTAGAGCCGGATAGGGAGCCTGCGCTACGCCGTGTCTGGATCATCGACCATGGCGGACGGAGCTCAGGATTGAAACGTCTACGTTCCGACTGCCTGACTTCGGGACCAAGTCTAGGCGTGAAGCAGGCGGCAACTTAGATGGCCCGGCAAGAATGAATCTTGTCTCTGGAGGGAAAATCCGCCGCCAAAATGAAAGATGAATGAAAGGATGCAAAAAAAACGACACGACGCTGCTCGCTGACTGCACGAAACAGGTGCGGAACCTATGATCACAGACTCGCGCGGGCCGAAACGCAGCGATTCGACGAAAAATTCAAAGCGAGGGTGACTAATGGACAAGGTGCACACCATGTCGGTGTTTGTGAAAGTGGTCGAGATGGGCAGTTTCACGGCTGTCGCAAACCACCTCGATACGACGGTCGGCAACATTTCTCGAGCGGTATCTGTCCTCGAAGACAATCTCAACACGCGGTTGCTACAGCGCTCGACGCGACGGCTCGTCGTTACCGACGCGGGGCGACGTTTTTACGAACGCAGTGTTGCGATCCTCTCGGACATCGAACGGGCGGAAGCGGAAGCACGCGATGCGCTGCTGGAGCCGCGTGGTCTATTACGCGTGCATGCGGTGCCGGGATTGGGGCGCCAACTCGTTTCGCAAGCCGTGCTTGCCTATCGGAGCGCATATCCGGAAGTATCGGTCGATCTCATGCTGTCGCAGCGGATGCCGAATCTGCTCGAAGAGCAACTCGACGTGGCGATCGTGATCGCGCGCACGCTGCCCGACTCGGCGTACGTGAGCCAGAAGATCGGAACCAGTCATTGCATTCTCGCGGCGTCGCCCGACTATCTGGCACGGCATCCGGCTCCCGAGTGTGTGGAAGACCTCGTCGGTCACACATGTGTGCTTCTGAGCACGGTCGATTACGCGCCGGACGAATGGCATCTGCAAGGCAGAGCAGGCGAGGCGGTGTATCGTCCAACGGGATCGCACTTCAGTGTGAATGACATGGATGCGATGTCCACGGTACTGCGGGAGGGCGCGGGAATTGGATTGATCGCTGCCTTCTCGGCAATCGACGATCTGCGCAAAGGATCGCTCGTTCGCGTCCTGCCGGAATTTCACACCGCGCAGCGCAACGTATATGCGGTGTACTCGTCCCGTCAATTCGTCGACGCGAAAATCAAACGGTTCATCGATGTCCTGAAGGTGCAGGTAGGGGATCGGTTGAATGCGTATGCGGATGAGCTCGCGATCATGGTCGCATGATCCCCGTTGCGCTCGGCACGGTCGAGCGGGTATCCGATTGCTCACATCGCCTCGCTCAACCTCACGATCCTGATGACGCGCTTGGGGACGTGTATGCCCGTACGTGCATGCACATTTCTGTCGCGCCGCGGCAACGCCTGAGTGTGTGGAAGTGAATCGCACCCATCGGGTGTTTGCGTGCGCCGAACCCGTGTTCGACTGTGCATCGTCGTCATGGCACCGAACTGGCGGTCCGGTCTCTGCGGCATCGCCTCGAGCACCGCTTGGTGCTTCCCCCGCCGGATTTGTCCGTAATCGCTTGTTCCAGGATTGGGACGTGAGCAGCGACGCCGAATGCGCGTTGATGGAGCGTTCACATCGCTCCGTGAAGTAAGAGACGCCCGTACGCGCAGACAGTCGGCCAACGAGTTCTCGTAGACGCAGTCGTGCCCGGAATCATAAAATAGATTCGGCATGCAGATCATCGTGCCTATTTGATAGGCATCTTGAATGTCACTATTTTGATTTGTAGTCAATTACGAATAAGTTAATTGGATTCGTCCGAGTATTGTTTTGAAAATCCGTAGCCCCGCATAACAACGGTCGATAGGCTTCCATCCATGCAGGAGACAATGAGACGCATCCGATAACGCTTCATTAAATCCGCGTCGATTCGGTGCATCGCACTAAATTGGTGATTATTGTCATAAGCACCGAATGAGTGCGATAACCATACAAATAAATTACAAAATCAATAAAAAATGTTTCGTGAAGCCTCCTGACTCGTTATTCGAGCAAGTCCTCCAAACTTTGTATTCGGGCATCAAAAAAAGTTTGACGGCCAGATTTTTTCCTTGCTATCGTCTGCACCCAAGACGCACGGCCACGCTGCCATCGGGGTGTAGCGACGGTCCGATCGTCATGCGCGAACGTGCCTGTGTCGACGCAGCTGACAATTGCCTGAACGCTGGTGCGGGGTGGATGCCGGATAAGGCGGCTATCCCGTGGCGGTTGAAACGATTCCTTGAAATTGAATGAATTCGGATCCGAAATCGATGCTTTCGATTCGGATTGCAAATTGCATTAAAAATTAGATTTCGCGTTGAGGCGGCGACGGAACCGACCCGGTTCCTGGGCCGGCCATCATCGTGAAACTGGGCGATTCGCTTGGGGGATGGATAGTGGGCATGAAAGTCGAAAAGCATCTGATTGCTTCGAACAGCGGGCTTGCCACGCTCGGGCGGCCGCGGCAATTCGGCGTGAAGCCGCAAAACCCGGTGCGCCGGTTCGGCGGTATCGCAGTCGTTCTCCTGTTGCACGCAGTGCTGATCTACGCATTGCTCAACGGCCTCGCGACCAAGGTCGTCCAGGTCGTCCAGCATCCGATCGAAACCCGCATCATCGAACCGGTGAAGCCGCCGCCGCCCCCGCCGATGCCGGTGGTCAAGCTGCCGCCGCCGAAAGTGGCGCTGCCGCCGCCGCCGTTCGTCCCGCCCCCGGAAGTGCCGGTGCAGGCGCCGCCGCAGGCGACGATCACCCACCAGGCCGCACCCGTGCCGTCCGCGCCGGCCGTGCAGGCGCCCGTCGTCGCGCCGCCCGCGCCCGTTGCGAAGCCGGTGAGCCACGAGGTCGGCGTCGTCTGCCCGAATTCCGATCAGATGCGCGCATCGATGCAGTATCCGAAGGAAGCGCAGGAAAACAACATCACCGGCGACGTCACGATCGAATTCGTCGTCGATGCCGACGGCAACATCACCAACGAACGCGTGGCCCAGTCGGCCGACCCCGTGCTCGATCGTGCCGCCTACAACACGGTGAAGCGATTCAAGTGCGTGGCACAGGGGCAGTCGGTGCGCGTGCAGGTTCCGTTCTCATTCAACCTGAATTGATGCAGTGGGCGGTCCGGCGGGAGCCGGACCGGAGAAAACCGGCCTGAAATTTAATCATAAGTTATACGAAAGAATCGGAGTGGGTTATGACCAAGCGTTCACTGGCCGCGCTGGCGGCAAGCCTGTTGATGTCCGTCGCCGCGATCGACGGGCTCGTTGCACCGCAATTCGCTTACGCGCAAGCGAGCGGATCCGCGGCGGCATCCGATGCGTCGACACAGGCTGCGGCGCCTGCGCAGGCGCCTGCCGCCGCCGAGCCGGCACCGCCGCCGGCGCCTGCCGCCACCGAAGCGGTCGAGAATCCGTACGGTCTCGGCGCGCTGTGGAAGAACGGCGATTTCGTCGCGCGGTTCGTGCTGAGCCTGCTCGTGATCATGTCGATGGGGAGCTGGTACATCATGATCGCCAAGTTCCTCGAGCAGTTCCGCGCGAACCGGCGCGCGAAGCTCGCGGACGAACAGCTCTGGTCGGCTCCGTCGCTGTCGGACGGCGCGAAGCTGCTGGACGACGCGTCGCCGTTCCGCTTCATCGCCGAGACTGCGATCGAGGCCGGCGAGCATCACGACGAGGCGCTGCTCGAGGCGGTCGACCGCAATACGTGGATCGACGTGTCGGTCGAGCGCGCGATCACCAACGTGTCGAACCGTCTGCAGGACGGCCTCGCATTCCTCGCGACGGTCGGCTCGACCGCGCCGTTCGTCGGCCTGTTCGGCACCGTGTGGGGCATCTACCACGCGCTGACGGCGATCGGCATCGCGGGGCAGGCGTCGATCGACAAGGTCGCGGGCCCGGTCGGCGAGGCGCTGATCATGACCGCGATCGGGCTGGCGGTCGCCGTGCCCGCGGTGCTCGGCTACAACTTCCTGGTTCGCCGCAACAAGTCGGTGATGGAGCGCGTGCGCAACTTCGGCGCGCAGCTCCACACGGTGCTGCTCGCGGGCAGCAAGCGTCCGGTGCGGGCCGCCGCCGGCTCGCGCGCCGCGTCGCTCGTCCACTGACGCGGGCGGGGTGCGCGATGGCCATGAACGTCGGGCAGGACGACAGCGACGAGGTGATCGCCAACATCAACACGACGCCGCTCGTCGACGTGATGCTGGTGCTGCTGATCATCTTCCTGATCACGATCCCGGTCGTGACGCACACGATTCCGCTGGCGCTGCCGAAGGAAACGGTGCAGCCGCTGCAGACGACGCCGAAAAGCGTCGAGATCGCTGTGAATCGCGATGGGCAATTCTTCTGGGGCGAGCAACTGGTGGATGCGTCGACGTTGCTCGCGAAGCTGAAGGGGGCGTCTCAGCAGCAACCGCAGCCGAGCGTGCACGTGCGCGGCGACGAGAACACGCGCTACGAGTTCATCGGCCGGGTCGTCACGATGTGCGAGCGGGCCGGTATCGCGAAGGTGTCGTTCATTACGGAACCGCCGGCGCGGGGTGGTTAGCCTTGCAGGGGAACAGCATGCGCGCCGATTCCGATTGACCGCGACGCATGGAATCAGCGCGAGCATCGACAGGAGCAGACGATGGGAATGAACGTGCCTTCGGGCGGGGGCGGCGGCGAGCCGGACGTGATGGTCGACATCAACACCACGCCGCTGATCGACGTGATGCTGGTGTTGCTGATCATGCTGATCATCACCATTCCGATCCAGATGCACTCGGTCAGGATGGACCTGCCGGTCGGCAATCCGCCGCCGCCGGCGAAGCCGCCGGAGGCCGTGCAGATCGACATCGGCGCCGACGGCGCGACGAACTGGAACGGCGCGCGGGTGCCGGATCGCGCGGCGCTCGAGGCGAAGCTGACGACGGTCGCGCACGAGCCCGTGCAGGCGGAGATCCATCTGCGGGCGAACAAGCTGGCGCCGTACAAGGACGTGGCGGCCGTACTGGCGTCCGCGCAGCGTGTGGGCGCGACGAAGATCGGCTTGATCGGAAACGAGCAGTTCATGCAATGACGGAACAGGCCGACCGATGAACCAGCGACGATGGAAACGGATGATGGCGCTGACGGCGCTCGGGGCGGCCTGCGTGCTCGGCCGGCCGGCGTGGGCGGCCGACACGTTGCGGCCCGATGTGGCGAAGCCGCTGGCGGCGGCGCAGGACCTGTATCGCGCGCACAAGTATCGCGACGCGCTCGGCAAGATCGCGCAGGCGGCCGCCGTGCCGAATCGCACGCCGTATGAAACCTACATGGTGGAAGCGACGCGCGGCGCGGCGGCGATGGCGGCCGGCGATACCGGCGTGGCCGCGCAGGCCTACGAAACCGTCCTGAACTCGGGGCGCCTGTCGGGCGCGGATGAGCAGCGGACCACGGCGGCGCTCGCCGGGATCTATTTCCAGCAGAAGAACTATCCGCAGGCGATCCGCGTCGCGCAGCGCTACCTGAAGGCGGGCGGCACGGATCCGGACATGCGCACGCTGCTCACACAGTTGTATTACCTGTCGAACGATTGCAGCCAGGTCGTGAGCCAGTTGAAGGCGAGCACGGAGGCGCAGGCGCAGGCCGGCCATGCGCCCGACGAAGGGCAGTTGCAGATGCTGGCGACCTGTGCGCAAAAGAGCAAGGATGCCGGTGCCTATCGCAGCGCGCTCGGCATGCTGGTCGCTTATCATCCGAGCCCCGCGTACTGGGCGGACATGATCTCGGCCATTCGCGGCAGCCCCGGCTACCTGTCGTCGCTCGACCTCGACATCTACCGGTTGCGCAGGGCGACGGGCACGCTGACGACGGCCGACGGCTACATGGAGATGACGCAGCTCGCGCTGGTGGCAGGAACGCCCGCTGAAGGCAGGCAGGTGATCGACCAGGGATTCGCGTCCGGTGTGCTCGGCAAGGATGGGCAGGCGAACCGCGAGAAGCGGCTGCAGGCGCTGGCTGCCAAGCGTGCGCAAGCGGGTGCGGACGCAGCCAATCCGGTGGCGCCGCTCGATGTCGGCATGAATCTGGTGTTTGCGGGCCACGCGGCGCAGGGGCTGTCGACGATGGAGCAGGTGATCGCGAAGGGCGGGCTCGAGCATCCCGATGCGGCGCGGCTGCGGCTCGGCGAGGCGTACTACGTGGCGGGCCAGAAGGCGCATGCGGTCCAGGTGCTGCGCACGGTGAAGGGTAACGACGGCTCGGCGGATCTGGCGAAGCTGTGGATCGCGGTGGCCTCCCGGTAGCGCGACGTAAGGGCACGACGGCGTGCGACACGCACGCGATCGACGAGCAGCGTAGCGCGGCAGAAGGACCAGCCGTCGAAGGTCGGACATGAAGATGGAAAGGGGCGATCTTGTTGATTAGCAAGGCGAATCAAATTTGCGAAACATCCGATGACGGGCGACGACGGCGCCACGCCGCACCACGCGCCGGCTGCCCGCGGCAGCGCGCGGCCGGGTATCCCGCCGAGCCGGTCGCGTCATCGCATCGGTCAAGGATCGACGACATCAAACCAGTTTCGACTGCGAGGCCCCGCACTTCCATGACTGTGTCCGCTGATGAGTCGGTTCTGGTCGCCGTATCGCTAGGCAACAAGATCCGGGCGCTGCGCCAGCGTCTGAAGCTCACGCTCGACGAAACGGCCGGGATCGCAGGCATTTCCAAGCCGTTCCTGTCGCAGATCGAACGCGGGCGCGCGATGCCGTCGATCGCGTCGCTCGTCGGGATCGCGCAAGCGTTGGGCGTCACGATGCAGTACTTCATCGACACGCCGACAGAAGCGCGTTCGGTATGCCGTGCGCACGCGCTGCAGTATTTCCAGTTCACGAACTCGGCCAACCTGTTCGCCAAGCTGACGAACCCGGCGGATGGCCGCAAGCTCGACGCGATTCTCGTCAGGATGCCGGCGGGGCAGTCGCCGTCCGAGATAACGACCCATGCGGGCGAGGAATTCGTCTACGTGATGCGCGGGCAGGTCGCGCTGACGCTCGAGGATTGCACGTTCACGCTGAAGGCGGGCGAGACCGCGCATTACGAATCGACGGTGGCCCATGCGTGGAGCAACGCCGCCGACGAGGAAGCGGTGATCGTCTGGGTTGGCACGCCGAGGCTGTTCTAGCGGAGGCGGCAGGCGCCGCACGCCGCGACGCAGAAGAAGTATCCAATCGATGGAAGGCAGCACGCAGTACGCAGTACGGCCGGCAGACGTCTTCACTGCTCGTCGTCCATCGAATTGGAAGTTGCAGGAAGTGCGCTCATTACATGTAGTAAGTATTGCGAATAAAAACGTTAAGAGACGGTGATGCCGAGTGGCACGGGTGCCCGAGGCCGATCCGTTCGAGTCGTGGCAGTCGAAAGGGTGGCTATGGCGGGGTCCGTTACACGGGCGCCCAGGACGCGCAAGGAACTCACAAAGTTCCGGCGTGCAGCAGGTGGGGTCTTACTACGAGCGAGAGGGAACAAGATGAAGCAGAGAGCTTTGGCGTTGGCTATCAAGAGAATGATCTGGGCGGAAGTGGCGCTGACGGCCACGCTGGCGGCGCCGGCGTTCGCGCAGAGCCAGCCGGCGCCGGGAGCCGCATCGATCGCGGATGCGGTCGCGAACGGCGCACCCGTGACCGTTTCGCAGGCGAACGGCACGGCGGGCGCTGTCGCTGCCACGGGTGCCGCGGCATCGGGTGCGGCAGCCGTGGCGACGCCGGCCGCGCCCGGCGCGAACGGACAAGGCAAGGTCGCGCAGATCAAGCGCTTCGAGGTCACGGGCTCGCTGATCCGCAGCGCGGACAAGGTCGGCTTCAACCAGGTCCAGACCATCACGAGCAAGGACATCCAGAACAGCGGTCAGACCAACGTCGCTGATTACCTGCGCAGCACCTCGGCGAATTCGGCAAGCAGCTGGAGCGAAGGTTCGACGAACAGCTTCGCGCCCGGCGGCGCGGGCATCGCGTTGCGCGGGCTGAGCGAGAAATACACGCTGGTGCTGGTGGACGGGCAGCGCGTCGCGCCGTACGCGTTCGCGGTGAACGGCACCGACCAGTTCTTCGACCTGAACACGCTGCCGATCAACATCATCGACCGGATCGAGATCGTCAAGACGGGCGCGGTATCGCAGTATGGTTCCGACGCGATCGCGGGCGTCGTGAACATCATCACGAAAAAGAACTTCCAGGGCCTCGAGCTCGGCGGCAGCTACGGCGGCGCGACGCAGGACGGCGGCGGCGCGGGCACGACCCAGTTCAGCATCCTGGGCGGCATCGGCGACCTGAATGCCGACCGCTTCAACGTCACGGCGGCACTCAGCTACTACAAGTCGAACGGGATTCTGGCGTCCGACCGCGACATGACGCAGAACCAGGATTTCTCCAATTTCCCGGGCGGCCTGTCGAACCAGAACGTGTCGTACTGGCGTAATCCGACCACCGGCGCGAAGGTGCCGCTGAGCCCGTGTCCGAACGGAGGCCAGGCCGTGCCGGGCACCTCCGTCGCGCAGGTCAACGGTCCGGGCACGGTCTGCGCAAACAATACCGCCTACGCGTCGTCGATCTCGCCGTGGACCGAGCGCCTGAGCGCGAAGGTGCACGCGGACTTCAAGATCAGCGACGCGATGCAGGCATTCGCCGATCTGTGGGAAAGCAACAATACGACGGTCACGAACACCGGCGTCGGCCGCCTGGGCTCCAGCACGCAGACGTTCGACCCCGCGACGGGCGGCGTCAAGCTGGTGTCGAACGTCGTGCCGGGCAGCAATCCGTACAACCCGTTCGGCGTGCCGGCCAAGCTGGTCTACTCGTTCCCGGCCACGCAGTCCGTGCACACGAGCTCGAACTTCTGGCGTGCCGCGACGGGTGTGAAAGGCTCGTTCAGCACGCCGCGCGTGGGCGATTGGGATTGGACCGCGTCCTACACGCATTCGCAGAACACGGTGTCGAACAACTATTCGAACCTGATCAACGCGGCCGCGCTGGAGAACATCGTCCAGAACGGCGTGTTCAACTTCGCCAATCCGTCGTCGACACCGAACGGGTTGAACGGCCTTTACGGAAGCACGTCGACGCAGGCGATCACGAAGCTCGACACGGTCGACGCGACGATCGCGACGCCGAACCTGTTCACGCTGCCGACCGGCAACGTCGGCCTCGGCCTCGGTACGCAATTCACGCACCAGAGCCAGTACATCGGTACAGGCGCGGACTACGTGAACGGCACGTTCATCCAGCCGTCGCTGCAATCGGTGAACGGCCAGCGCAACGTCGCGGCGATCTACTACCAGATCGACGTGCCGATCCTGAAAAACCTCACCTTCAGCCAGTCGGGCCGCTACGATCACTACAGCGATTTCGGCGGCGCGTTCTCGCCGCGCTTCGCGCTGCGCTTCCAGCCGATCCGCGAGCTGACGGTGTACGGTTCCTACAACCGCGGCTTCCGCGCACCGACGCTGATCGAAAACACTTCGTCGAGGACCTACAGCGCGCAGGGCGCGGTCGATTCGAACGATCCCAACAACCCGAACGCATACAACCTCGTCGAGGAAGTGCAGGCCGGTAACAGCAAGCTGCAACCGGAGCGCACGAAGAACTACAACATCGGCTTCCAGCTGTCGCCGACGCGCACCACCGACATCGGCTTCGACTGGTACAAGATCCATGTCGACAACGTGATCGGCACCGACGACGTGCAGACGGTGGTCGACGCGAACGACCCGTCGCGCGTGGTCCGCAACCCGAACGGCTCGATCGCGTACGTGCTGCTGCCGTACAAGAACCTGTCGCACCTCGACACGGACGGCTTCGAGACGACGTTCCGCCAGTCGGTGAAGACGGCGGTCGGCACGTTCACGCTGTCGGGCGACTGGGCGTACGTGTGGCACTTCAAGATGCCGGTGGGCGGCGTCGAGACGGACTTCGCGGGCAACAACGGCTCGGTGAACCAGCCGTTCGGCGGCAGCTTCCCGCGCTGGAAGGGCAATACGAGTCTGAACTGGAACTACCACAACCAATGGAATGCGACGTTGACGTGGATGTTCACGGGACCGTACAGCCAGGCCATCCTGTCGCCGGGCCAGTATCCGAACATGCAGGACAGCGTCGCGTCGTACAGCCAGTTCAACCTGAACGTCAGCTACACGGGGTTCAAGCACTGGACGCTGTATGCGGGCATCAACAACATCTTCAACCGCAAGCCGCCGTTCGATCCGGTGTACATGAACGCGGCCTACCAGACCGGCTACGACACGTCGCTGTACACGTACGTCGGCCGCTTCGCGCAGGCCGGCGCGACCTACAAGTTCTGATGCTGCAATCGGTTTGAATGGCACGCGATGGGCCGCTCCGCTTCCCTTTACCCGCCGGGAGCGGCCCTTTCCGGCCTGACGCCGTTATGTGCGATCCGGCGGCGTCGAGCCGTTGCGACAACCATACTGAATCCGTGCCGGCAGCCAGCCGGCGCATCCCTGGACAAGCAGAAGATGAGACTTGTAACGTTGCGTTTGCCGCACGCGCCGCAATCGGTTCGCTTTGCGCTGCGGGCCGGCCGGCAACGCGGGCGAATCGCTCGCATCGCAGCTGCCGTGTGCGTGGCGTCGACGCTGAACGCTTTCGCGCCTTCGGCCGCCGAGGCCGCCAACGCGATCTCTCAATACGATCAGCCCAAGTACTCGGCCAACTTTACGCATTTCGACTATGCGGACCCGGACGCGCCGGACGACGGCACGCTCAGTTTCCAGAACTACGGCGAGGCGCAGAGCTACGACTCGCTGAATCCGTTCCTCGTGCGCGGCTCGCCCGCCCCGGATATCCAGCATCTGATGTTCGATACGCTGATGCAGCGGAGCTGGGACGAGCTGGCGTCCGAGTACGCGTTGATCGCCGACGACGTGCAGGTCGCGCCTGACGGGATGTCGGCGACGTTCCATGTCGACCCGGCCGCGCGTTTCTCGAACGGCGACCCGATCACGGCGGCGGACGTCAAGTACTCGTTCGACACGCTGTCGAGCCCGCAGGCGTCGCCGCTCTTCAACGCGCAGTTCGCGGTGATCCGGCGCGCGGTGGTCGTCGACCGGCAGACGGTCCGCTTCGACTTCAAGCGCGCCGAGCGCGCGGCGCCGCTGATCGCGGGCGACCTGCCGGTGTTCTCGCCGAAGTGGGGGATGCGGCCCGACGGCACGCGGCCGCCGTTCGACCAGATCGCGACCGTGCCGCCGATCGCGAGCGGCCCGTACCTGATCGAGCAGCGCAAGAACGACAAGCAGATCGTCTACACGCGCAACCCGCGCTACTGGGCGGCGCGCCTGCCGTCGCGGCGCGGCATGTACCGCTTCGCGCGCGTGTCGTTCAAGCTGTATCTCGACCAGTACACGATGCTCGAGGCGTTCAAGGCGGGCGACATCGACGCGCGCATGGAATACAGCGCGACGCAATGGGCGCGCCGGTACGTCGGCAAGAACTTCCGCAGCGGCTTGCTGACGACGCGCGAATTCCCCGACGGCCCCGCGCAGATGCAGGGCTTCCTGATCAACCTGCGCAAGCCGCAGTTCAGCGACGTGCGCGTGCGCCGTGCGCTGGCGCTCGCGTTCGACTACGACTGGATGAACCGGATGATGTTCTACGGGCAGTACCGCCGCACGAACGGCTTCTGGGAGGCGAGCCCGTTCGGTGCGCGAGGGATGCCGAGCGAGAAGGAGCTCGCGCTGCTCGCGCCGTATCGTGCGGAGCTGCCGCCCGAGGTGTTCGGCCCGATGGTCCGGCAGCCGTCGACGCTGCCGCCCGGCTCGCTGCGCGACAACCTGAAAGCGGCGCGCGACCTGCTCGCGCAGGCCGGCTGGCGCTACCGGGACGGCGCGCTGCGCGACGCGAACGGCACGCCGATGACGATCGAGATCATCGACGACCAGCCGGGGATGGACCGGCTGATCCTGCCGTACATCCAGGCGCTCGGCACGCTCGGCATCCGCGCGTCGCTGCACGAGCTCGACAGCGCGCTGTACCAGCGGCGCATGGACAACTTCCAGTACGACATGACGACCTTCATCTACCCGCCGGTCACGATCCCGGGCGCGGAGCTCGCGCGCCGCTTCGGCAGCGCGGCGGCGTCCGAGGTCGGTTCGGAGAACTATCCGGGCGTGCGCTCGAAGGCGGTCGACGCGCTGATCCGCGCGGCGCTCGCCGCCGACACGCTGGAAGACCTCGAGACGGCGACGCGTGCGCTCGACCGCGTGCTGATCAACCTTTACCTCCTCGTGCCGCAGTACTACCTGCCGAATGCGCGGATCGCCTACAAGACCACCTTCGGGCATCCGGCCGTGATTCCAGGCTCCTACCAATACGAGGACTGGATCATCGACTACTGGTACCGGAAGCGGCCCGCGGGCGCCGCGCCGGTTGCCGGCACCTGACGGAGGGCGCGACGATGCTTGCCTACATACTCAGACGGCTGCTGCTGATGGTCCCGACGCTGATCGGCGTCGTGACGATCACGTTCGCCGTCACGCAGTTCGTGCCGGGCGGCCCGGTCGAGCAGGTGCTGACCCAGTTGCGCCACGGCAACGCGCATGGCGGCGAAGCGGGCGGCGGCGGGGGCGGCTATCACGGCAGCCAGGGGATCGACCCGCAGCAGATCGAGCAGATCCGCAGGCAGTTCGGTTTCGACAAGCCGCCGCTCGAGCGCTACGGGATGATGCTGAAGGCCTACGCGCGCTTCGATCTCGGCCAGTCGTACTTCGTGCATGCGCGCGTGTGGGACGTGATCCGCTCGAAGCTGCCGGTGTCGATCACGCTCGGCCTGTGGACGGTGTTCCTCACCTACCTGATCTCCGTGCCGCTCGGCATCGCGAAGGCGGTGCGCAACGGCTCGCGCTTCGATACGGCGACGAGCGTGCTCGTGCTGGCCGGCTACGCGATTCCCGGCTTCGTGCTCGGCGTGCTGCTGCTGATGCTGTTCGGCGGCGGCACGTTCTGGCAGCTGTTCCCGATGCGCGGCCTCACGTCCGACGACTTCGACGAGCTGACGCTGGCCGGCCAGGCGCTCGACTACCTGTGGCACATCGTGCTGCCCGTCACGGCCGCGGTGATCGGCAATTTCGCGATCGTCACGATCCTGACGAAGAACACGTTCCTCGACGAAATCGGCCGGCAGTACGTGCTGACCGCGCGCGCGAAGGGCGCGCCCGAGCGCGACGTGCTATGGAAGCACGTGCTGCGCAACGCGGCGATTCCGCTCCTGACCGGGCTGCCCGCCGCGTTCGTCGGCGCGTTCCTGAACGGCAACCTGCTGATCGAGACGCTGTTCTCGCTCGACGGCATGGGCCAGCTCTCGTACGACTCGGTGATCCGCCGCGACTATCCGGTCGTGCTCGGCTCGCTGTTCCTGTTCACGCTCATCGGTCTGCTGACCAAACTCATTGCTGACGTCTGCTATGTCCTCGTCGACCCCCGCATCCAATTCAACCGCCTGGACCGCTGAGCAGGCGCGCGCCGGCCAATCCGCGTCGCCGTGGCGGCGCACGTGGCGGCGCTTCCGCGCGCAGCCGCTCGGCTACTGGAGCTTCGTGATCTTCGCCGCGCTGTTCGCGCTCAGCCTGGGCGCCGACGTGCTGTCGAACGACCGGCCGCTCGTGCTGCGCTACGACGGGCACTATTACTTTCCGATCCTGACGGACTATCCGGAAACGCAGTTCGGCGGCGATTTCCCGGCGAAGACGAACTATCTCGATCCTTATATTCGCGAGAAGCTCGACGCGCGCGGCAACCTGTCGATCTATCCGCCGAACCGCTTTCGCTACGACACGATCGACTACTTCGCATCCCGGCCGTACCCGGCGCCGCCGTCGGCGAGCAACTGGCTCGGCACCGACCAGTTCGGCCGCGACGTGCTCGCGCGGCTGCTGTACGGCTTCCGGCTGTCGGTGCTGATGGCGCTCGCGCTGACCGCGTCGGGCACGCTTGATCGGCGTGCTCGCGGGCGCGCTGCAGGGCTTCTACGGCGGCCGCACCGACCTGATCGGGCAGCGGCTGATCGAGATCTGGAGCGCGCTGCCGGACCTGTACCTGCTGATCATCTTCGCGTCGATCTTCGAGCCGTCGCTGTGGCTGCTGTTCGTGCTGCTGTCGATGTTCGGCTGGCTCATGCTGTCCGACTACGTGCGCGCCGAGTTCCTGCGCAACCGCGGGCTCGACTACGTGAGGGCCGCGCGCACGATGGGACTGACGAACCGCCAGATCATGTGGCGGCACGTGCTGCCGAACAGCCTGACGCCGGTGATCACGTTCCTGCCGTTCCGGATGAGCGCGGCGATCCTGTCGCTGACGAGCCTCGACTTCCTCGGGCTCGGCGTGCAGCCGCCGACGCCGAGCCTCGGCGAGCTGCTGAAGCAGGGCAAGAACAATCTCGATGCGTGGTGGATTTCGGTGTCGGCGTTCGCCGCGCTGGTCGTCACGCTGCTGTTGCTGACCTTCATGGGCGACGCGCTGCGCAACGCGCTCGACGCGCGCACGCGCGGGTCCGCATTCGGTGGAGGCCGATGATGACGAAGCCGTTGCTGGAAATCGACCGCTTCACCGCGCAGTTCGGCGACCGGACCGTCGTGCGCGAGCTGAGCCTGTCGGTCGCGCGCGGCGAGCGCGTGGCGCTCGTAGGCGAATCGGGCTCGGGCAAGAGCGTGACCGCGCTGTCGATCCTGCGCCTCGTGCGGCAGGCGCAATTGTCGGGACGCGTGCTGTTCGACGGCGAAGACCTGCTGACGAAGACCGAGCAGCAGATGCGCGGGATTCGCGGCGCGGACATCGCGATGGTGTTCCAGGAGCCGATGACGGCGCTCAATCCGCTGTATACGATCGGCCGGCAGATCGCGGAGAGCCTGCGGCTGCACGAAGGGCTGCGGCCCGGCGCGGCGCGCGCGCGCGGCATCGAGCTGCTGCGCCGCACCGGGATTCCGGAGCCCGAGCGGCGCATCGACAGCTATCCGCACCAGCTGTCGGGCGGCCAGCGGCAGCGCGCGATGATCGCGATGGCGCTTGCGTGCCGGCCGCGCCTGCTGCTCGCCGACGAGCCGACCACCGCGCTCGACGTGACCGTGCGCCAGCAGATCGTCGACCTGCTGCTCGAACTGCAGGCGCAGGAGGCGGCCGCGCGCGGGATGGCCGTGCTGCTGATCACGCACGACCTGAACCTCGTGCGCCGCTTCGCGCAGCGCGTCGCCGTGATGGAACGCGGCGTGCTCGTCGAGACGAACGAGACCGGCGCGCTGTTCGACGCGCCGCAGCATCCGTATACGCGCCGCCTGCTCGACAGCGCGCCGCGCCGCGCGATCGAGCCGGTCGCGGCCGACGCGCGGACGATCCTCGACGTGCAGCAGCTCGCCGTCGATTACCGCATCGCGACGAAGGGCTGGCGCGGGGTATTCGGCAAGACGGCGTTTCGGGCCGTACACGACGTGAAGCTGAGCCTGAAACGCGGCGAGACCGTCGGTATCGTCGGCGAATCGGGATCGGGCAAGTCGACGCTCGCGTCCGCCGTGCTCGGCCTGCAGCAGCCGGCGGCCGGCGCAATCGAGATCGACGGGCTGCCGCTCGCGGCGCTGCGCGCGAACGCGGGGCGGCGCGCGCTGTACGGCCGGATGCAGGTCGTGTTCCAGGACCCGTTCGGCTCGCTGTCGCCGCGCATGACGATCGAGCAGATCGTCGGCGAAGGGCTCGCGCTGCATCGGCCCGAGCTGGCGCGCGCCGCACGCCGCGCACGGATCGCGGCGCTGCTGGAGGAAGTCGGGCTGCCGGCCGACGCGCTGCCGCGCTACCCGCACGAGTTTTCCGGCGGGCAGCGGCAGCGGATCGCGATCGCGCGCGCGCTGGCCGTGGAGCCCGAGCTGCTCGTGCTCGACGAGCCGACCAGCGCGCTCGACGTGTCGATCCAGAAACAGGTGCTGACGCTGCTGACGAACCTGCAGGCGCGCTACCGGCTCAGCTACCTGTTCATCACGCACGATCTCGCCGTGATGCGCGCGATGGCGCATCGGGTGATCGTGATGCAGGCGGGGCGCGTGGTCGAGGAAGGCGAGACGCTGCAGGTGCTGCATGCGCCGTCCCATCCGTATACCCGCGCGCTGATGGCGTCGTCGATGCTCGCACCGGATCCGGAACCTGAATCAGAGCGGAGGGAAGGGGATGCACATGATTGACGTGAGTCGGGCGCGGGGCGCCCGTGCCGCCCGGGCGTCGCGCAGCGACGCAGGTTCGATGCGGCGCGACGACGCCCGCCACCGGTCGTTCGGCCCGGCGGCAAGCGCAGTCGCGCCGCTGGCCCTTCGCTGACGCACCGCGATGCCGTCGTTCTTCATCGACCGCCCGGTATTTGCGTGGATCGTCGCGCTCGCGATCGTCGTCGCGGGCGTGCTGGCCATTCCGCAATTGCCGATCGCGCAGTATCCGCGCCTCGCGCCGCCGCGCGTCGTCATCACCGCGGCCTATCCGGGCGCGTCGACCGAGACGGTCGACGGCGACGTCGGCAGCATCATCGAGGAAAGCCTCGACGGCGCCGACGGCCTGCAGTACTACGAGACGAGCAGCGACGGTCACGGCAATCTCGAGATCGACGTGACGTTCGCGCCGGGCACCGATCCGGACATCGCGCTCGTCGACGTCAACAACCGGCTGAAGCAGGTCGAGCCGCGGCTGCCGCAGCAGGTCGTGCAGCAGGGCATCGGCGTGTTCAAGGCGGCCAACACGTTCCTGATGCTCGTCACGCTGACGTCGACCGACGGCACGCGCGACTCCGCGCAGCTCGGCGATTATCTGAACCGTTACGTGCTGCGCGAACTGAAGCGCGCGCCGGGCGTCGGCTCGGCCCAGCTGTGGGACGCCGACGAGGCGCTGCGGGTCTGGCTCGATCCGGGCAAGTTGCGCGAATACGACCTCGGCGCCGACGACGTGATCGCGGCCATCGGCGCACAGAACGCGACGGTGACGGCCGGCGCGATCGGCGATGCGCCGTCCGTGCACGGCCAGCAGCTGACGGCGACGATCGTCGTCAAGGGACAACTGACGACGCCGGAGGAGTTCGGCCGGATCGTGCTGAAGTCGAAGCAGGACGGTTCGGTGGTGCGCGTCGCCGACGTCGCCCGCGTCGAAATCGGCCGCGACGACTATTCGTTCTATTCCCGGCTGAACGGCCGTCCGGCGGCCACCGTCGGCATCCAGCTCGGCCCGCGCGGCAACGCGCTCGAAACCTCCAACGCGATTCGTGCGCGGCTTGCCGCGCTGTCGAAGACGCTGCCGCCGGGCGTCGCGATCGAGATTCCGTTCGACGGCGCGCATTTCGTGACGATCGCCATCCGGGAAGTCGTGCTCACGCTCGCCGAGGCCGTCGTGCTGGTGTTCTGCGTGATGTGGCTGTTCCTGCGCGAGCTGCGCTACACGCTCGTGCCGACCGTCGTGATTCCGGTCACGCTGATGGGTGCGTTCGTCGCGATGTGGGCGTTCGGGCTGTCGATCAACGTGTTCACGATGTTCGGCCTCGTGCTGGCGATCGGCATTCTGGTCGACGACGCGATCGTCGTGGTCGAGAGCGTGCACCGCGTGATGGAGGAGGGCGTGTCGCCGCGCGAGGCGACGCGCCGTGCGATGAAGCGGATTGGCGGGGCGATCGTCGGCGTGACGGCGGTACTGACGGCCGTGTTCGTGCCGATGGCATTCTTTCCGGGCAGCGTCGGCGGCATTTACCGGCAGTTCGCGGTGTCGATGATCGCGTCGATGCTCGTGTCGTCGTTCATGGCGCTGTCGCTCACGCCGGCGCTGTGCGCGAATCTGCTGAAACCGGTCGGCCGTCGCGAAGACGGGGGCCGCCGCGTGCCGCGACGCGGCCTCGGCACGCGGCTGGCCGACCGCTTCGGCGTCGCATTCGCTCGCGCGGAGGCCGGCTATCGGCGCATGACCGTGTCGGCGGTGCGCCGCACGGGCACGGTCGCGGGCATCTACGTCGTATTCGTGGCCGTGTGCGGACTGCTGTACTGGATGATGCCGGGCGGTTTCCTGCCGACCGAGGACCAGGGGCAACTGCAGGTGATGATCCAGTTGCCGGCCGGCGCCACGCAGGCGCGCACGGTCGCGGTCGTGCAGCGCGTCGAGGCGCTCCTGCGGGCGGAGCCGGCCGTCGCGAACGTGACGAGCGTGATCGGCTGGAGTTTTGCCGGCAGCGGGCAGAACGTCGGGATGGCGTTCGTCGAACTGAAGGACTGGGCGCAGCGCGACGTCGATGCGACGACGCTGCGCGATCGTCTCAATCGGCGTTTCGGCGAGATTCTCGACGGCGACGTAGAAGCGACGCTGCCGCCATCGGTGCCCGGCATCGGTCACGCGGACGGCTTCACGTTCCGTCTCGAGGATCGTGGCGGGGTCGGGCTCGACGTGCTGAAGGCCGCTCGCGAGCAACTGGCAGCGCGCGCGAAGGCGGACCCGGCGCTCGCGTCCGTGCATTTCGAGGACTTGCCGGATGCGCCGCGAATCGAACTAGACGTCGACCGCGCGAAGGCGTATGCGCTCGGCGTGCCGTTCGAGCGCATCGCGGGCCTGCTCGGCGGCACGTTCGGCTCGAACTACATCAACGACTTTCCGGCATCGGGCCGGATGCGCCGCGTGATCATCGAGGCGGATCCGGCCGCGCGCGCGACCGACGGGGAGCTGATGGCGCTGACGGTGCCGAACCGGACGGGAGACATGGTGCCGCTGTCGGCCATCGCCGCGCCGCACTGGACGGTCGGGCCCGTGATGCTGAATCGCTACGACGGATACCCGTCGCTCGACATCAGCGGCCGGGCGGCGGCCCACACCAGTTCGGGCGCGGCGATGGCCGAGATGGAGCGGCTTGCCGCGATGCTGCCGGCCGGGATCGGCTACGACTGGGTCGACGCGGCGCGCCAGGAGCGGATCGCCGAACGACAGACGCCGCTGCTGGTCGGGTTGTCGGTGCTCGCGGTGTTCATGGCGCTTGCCGCGCTGTATGAAAGCTGGACGATTCCGCTGTCGGTGCTGACGATCGTGCCGCTCGGGATCGTCGGCGCGGTGGCGGCCGCGCTCGCGCGCGGAATGCCGAACGACGTCTACTTCAAGGTGGGGATGATTACGGTGATCGGCTTGTCGGCGAAGAATGCGATTCTGATCGTGCAGTTTGCGCGCGAACTGGGCGGGCGCGGCGTGCCGTTGCGGCAGGCGGTGGTCGAGGCCGCCGCCGCGCGGTTTCGGCCGATCGTGATGACGTCGATGGCGTTTCTGCTCGGCGTCGTGCCGTTGGTGCTGGCGACCGGCGCGGGTGCGGAAAGCCGGCGCTCGATCGGGACCGGCGCGTTTGGAGGCGTGCTCGCGGCGACGGTGTTCGGGCTGGTGTTCGCGCCGGTGGCGTTTCGGGTCGTGGCGTCGGGTGGTCGGCGTGGCCGGCGTGTGGGGGTGACGAAGCGGGACGACCGTCAGGCCGAGGCCGTTCGCGAGTGAATTCGAGGGCAGCGAACGTCAAGTAGCCATGGCGGCCGACCGCATTTTCTGCAGCTTTTCTCGTTCGACGGAATCGTTTCTCGAGAATTTTTGTTCGTAAGAGCGAAGTTGTAATGCGGCGCGCTTCAGGTAAAGTCCCGCTGAAATCCCCGGTCCGGCCTTGCTAGACGACCGGTCTAATCGTTGCTACCATACGCCATCATGAATGCATCTTCAGGCGCGGAAGTCCGCCAGCACATCCTGAACATCGCGAAGCCGATCATGCTCCACAAGGGGTTTTCGGCGGTCGGTCTGAACGAGATTCTCGCCGCGGCGGGCATCCCGAAGGGCTCGTTCTATCATTATTTCGGCTCGAAAGAGGCGTTCGGGGAAGCGCTGCTCGAAGCGTACTTCGACGGCTATCTCGATCATCTCGACAATCTGCTCAAGCATCACGAAGGCACCGGCGCGCAGCGCCTGATGACGTATTGGGGCAACTGGCTACACACGCAGTGCGCGGACGATCTTGAAGGCAAGTGCCTCGCGGTGAAGCTCGGCGCCGAGGTGGCGGATCTGTCCGAAGCGATGCGTTCGGTCCTGCGGCGCGGCACCGGGCAGATCATCGAGCGGCTCGCGGCCGGCATCGAAACGGGGCTCGCCGACGGTTCGCTGCACGGGATCGACGATCCGTCTCACACCGCCGCGACGCTGTATGAGCTGTGGCTTGGCGCGACGCTGCTGGAGAAGATCCACCGCAACCGCAAGCCGCTCGAACACGCGATGCGCGAAACCCGACGGATGCTGAACCTGCCACCCGTCACGGAGGAGGGGACGCAGGTGTGATGCAGGCGCGCACTGGCGCGCCTTGTTTTTGCTCCAACGCTAGACGACTGGTCTACTAAACCGAAATCTCATTGCTCGATCCCGATGGCCGCGGCTTCGCCGACGACGTCGCCGCATCGGCCACCGAACCGATCGTGCCAATCGCAACTGCCAACCCGCACTTGCCAACCTGTTGACGGAGGTTCCCATGCCGCAAAGCAACACAGCAAACCGCAGAATCGTCCTAAACGCGCGCCCGGTCGGCGCACCCACCGCGAATGACTTCCGTGTCGAAACCGCCGACGTGCCGGTGCCCGGCGCCGGCCAGGTCCTGCTGCGCACGATCTGGCTGTCGCTCGACCCGTACATGCGCGGCCGGATGAACGACGCGCCGTCCTATGCGCCGCCGGTGGCGCTCGGCGACGTGATGGTCGGCGGGACCGTCAGCCAGGTCGTGGCGTCGAACCTGCCGGCGTACCGCGCGGGCGATCTCGTCGTCGACACGGGTGGCTGGCAGGACTACGCGTTGTCGGACGGCGCCGGCCTGTTCCCGCTCGGCCGCGATTTCGCGCACCCGTCGTACGCGCTCGGCGTGCTCGGGATGCCGGGCTTCACCGCGTATCACGGGCTGCTGAAGATCGGCGAGCCGAAGGCCGGCGAAACCGTGGTGGTCGCGGCGGCGAGCGGCGCGGTCGGCGCCGTCGTCGGGCAGATCGCGAAGCTGAAGGGCTGCCGCGTGGTCGGCATCGCCGGCGGCGCGGACAAGTGCGCGTACGTGACCGGGACGCTCGGCTTCGACGCGTGCGTCGATCACCGCGACGCGGATTTTGCGCGCAAACTGGCGGACGCATGCCCGGGCGGCATCGACGTCTATTTCGAGAACGTCGGCGGCGCGGTGTTCGATGCGGTGCTGCCGCTGCTCAACATCGACGCGCGTGTGCCGGTGTGCGGGCTGATCGCGCATTACAACGACGCGGCATACGACGACACCGCCGTATCGGCCGGCCGCGATCGCGTGCCGGCGCTGATGGGGACGATCCTGCGCAAGCGCATCCGGATGCAGGGCTTCATCATCCTCGACCACTATGCGACCGGCTACGCCCCGTTCCTGAAGGAGATGAGCGAATGGGTCGCGCAGGGCAAGGTGAAGACGCTCGAGGACGTCGTCCCCGACCTCGCCGAAGCGCCGCAGGCGCTGATCGGCCTGCTCGCCGGCAAGAACTTCGGCAAGGTCGTCGTGCGCGTCGGCCCAGACCAGCTCGACTGACACCGCAGCCGCACCTCCACTGCACGCTGGCGTCGCGCAACGCCGGCTTGTGGCATGCTCGTTTCCGTTTCCAAAGGAGTGAAAGATGGCGCTACACGTGATTGCTTCATTGTTCGTGAAACCCGAACACTTCCAGGCTGCCGAGGCCGAATTGCGCAGCATGGTCGCGAAGACGCGGGTCGAGCCGGGCAACCTGCGCTACGACCTGTTCCGCCAGGCGGACGGTTCGCCGAACCTGCACCTGTACGAGGTCTACGACGACCAGGCCGCATTCGATGCGCACCTCGCCAGCCCGCACTTCACGCAGTTCCGGACGAAGTCGGCGGACTGGTTCTCGGCGCCGCCGGTCATCAAGGTGCTGGCCGGCCTCGACGTGGCCGACTGACGCCGCAGCAGCACCCGTGCGGCTCGCCTCCCGCCCCGAGCCGCACGGCAGCCGCTGCGCATCACGCAGCGGCAATGACGACAATAACGCGGCGCAGCAGATCATCCGCGCCGTCTCCCCAATAAACCGGCCCCGGAGGCTGAATGGTCACCCTCAATATCAACGGCGAAAGCCGCACGGTCGACGCGCCCGCCGACATGCCGCTGCTCTGGGTGCTGCGCGATCTCGTCGGCCTGACCGGCACGAAATTCGGCTGCGGCATCGCGCAGTGCGGCGCGTGCACCGTGCATCTCGACGGCGTCGCGGCGCGCGCGTGCGTGCTGCCGGTCGCGGCGGTCGGCGAGCGCAGGATCACGACGATCGAGGCGATCGGCGCGACGCCCGCCGGGCGCAAGGTGCAGCAGGCGTGGCGCGAGCTCGACGTCGTGCAGTGCGGCTATTGCCAGTCGGGCCAGGTGATGGCCGCCGCCGCGCTGATCGCGTCGAACCCGCACCCGAGCGACGCCGACATCGACGCCGCGATGGCCGGCAACATCTGCCGCTGCGGCACCTACAACCGGGTTCGCGCGGCGATCAAGCAGGCCGCGAAGGAGGCCTGACATGTCGCGTGGACTGATCGAAGCAGGCCAGGCAGGCGCGGGCGTGTCGCGCCGCACGTTCCTCAAGTTCGGCATGACGCTCGGCGCGGCGGCGGGCGGCGGATTGCTGCTCGGCTTCAGCGTGCCGGCGGCGGGCGGCGACGCGCGCCGCTCGGTGATCGGCGGTGATGCGAACGAAGCGCCGCGCGCCGGCGTGTTCGCGCCGAATGCGTTCGTGCAGATCGACCGCAACGGGCAGGTCACGCTCGTGATGCCGAAGGTCGAGATGGGGCAGGGCGTCTACACGTCGCTGCCGATGCTGATCGCCGAGGAGCTGGAAGTGCCGCTGTCGAACGTGACGCTCGACCATGCGCCGCCCAACGAGAAGCTGTTCTTCGATCCGCTGCTCGGCGGCCAGCTCACCGGCGGCTCGACGTCGATCCGCTATGCGTGGGAGCCGATGCGCCGGGCGGGCGCGACCGCGCGCACGCTGCTCGTCAGCGCGGCGGCGAAACAGTGGGGCGTCGATCCGGCAGCCTGCCGCGCGGAGAACGGCGAGGTGCAGCACCCGCCGAGCGGACGGCGCGCGTCGTACGGCCAGCTCGCGGACGCCGCGGCGAAGCTGCCGGTGCCGAAGGACGTCGCGCTGAAAAAGCCCGCGGATTTCAAGCTGGTCGGCAAGCCGGTCAAGCGGCTCGATTCGCCGGAGAAGGTCGACGGCACCGCGCAGTTCGGGCTCGACGTGCGGCTGCCGGGCATGTTGGTTGCGGTGATCGTCAACTGCCCGGTGTTCGGCGGCACGGTCGCGAGCGTCGACGACGCGGCGGCCAGGCAGATCCGCGGCGTGCGCCGGATCGTGCGCGCGGACAACGCGGTCGCGGTGGTCGGCGACCACACGTGGGCGGCCAAGCGCGGCGCGTCGGCGCTCGTCGTGAAGTGGAACGAAGGCGCGGGCGCGAAGGTGTCGACGAAGGACATCGCCGCGGATCACGCGCGGGCGGCGGACAGCAGCAAGGGCGCGGTCGCGCGCAAGGACGGCGACGTCGACCGCGCGTTCGCGAACGCGAAGACGCGCGTCGACGCCGTCTACGAGCAGCCGTTGCTCGCGCACGCGACCATGGAGCCCGTCAACTGCACGGTGCACGTGCGCCCCGACGGCTGCGAGATCTGGGTCGGCACCCAGGTGCCGACGCGCGCGCTCGACGCCGTGCAGCCGATCACCGGCTTCCCGCGCGAGAAGATCGTCGTGAACAACCATCTGCTCGGCGGCGGCTTCGGCCGCCGGCTCGAAGTCGACATGGTCGCGCAGGCGGTGAAGATCGCGAAGCAGGTGGGCGCGCCCGTGAAGGTCGTGTGGACCCGCGAGGAAGACATCCAGCACGACATGTACCGGCCGTACTACTACGACCGGATCTCGGCCGGCCTCGACGCGAACGGCCGGCCGATCGCGTGGCGGCACCGGATCGTCGGCTCGTCGATCCTCGCGCGCTTCGCGCCGCCCGCGGTGAAGAACGGCGTCGATCCGGACGCGGTCGAGGTCGCGGCCGAGCTGCCGTACGACCTGCCGAACCAGCTCGTCGACTACGTGCGGCAGGAGCCGCGCCACGTGCCGACGGCGTTCTGGCGCGGCGTCGGGCCGACGCGCGGCACGTTCGTCGTCGAGAGCTTCATCGACGAGCTCGCCGCGCAGGCCAAGACCGACCCGGTGCAGTATCGCCGCGCGCTGCTCGGCAAGTCGCCGCGCGCACGCAACGTGCTCGACGTCGCGTCGAAGGCCGCGGGCTGGGGCACGCCGCTGCCGACGGGCCAGGGGCGCGGCGTGTCGGTGATGCACGCGTTCGGCAGCTTCTTCTCGATCGTCGTGGATGTCGCGGTGGACGACGGCGACGTGCAGGTCAAGCGCGTCGTGTGCGCGGTCGACTGCGGGATGGCCGTGAATCCGGACACGATCGACGCGCAGGTGCAGGGCGGGATCATCTTCGGGATCACGGGCGCGCTGTACGGCGAGATCACGATCGAGAACGGCCGCGTCGCGCAGAGCAACTTCACCGACTACCGGATGCTGCGGATCAACGAGACGCCGCCGATCGACGTGCACATCGTGAAAAGCGGCGAAGCGCCGGGCGGGATCGGCGAGCCCGGCACCGCGGCGCTCGCGGCCGCGCTGACGAACGCGATCTTCGCCGCGACCGGCAAGCGCGTGCGCAAGCTGCCGGTCGGCAACCAGCTGAAGACGGCTTGACGGGAGAACGAACCATGCAAAATCTGTCTCTGAATCCCGTGAATCGTGCCGTGCGCATGCTCGGTGCGTCGCTGCTGGCGCTTGCCGCGCTGACGCCGTTCGCGGCGCGCGCCGCGCCGGCCGACAGCGCGCTCGTCGCGCGCGGCGCGTATCTGGCGAAGGCGGGCGACTGCGTGGCCTGCCACACCGCGCCGCACGGTGCGCCGTTCGCCGGCGGCCTGAAGATGGACACGCCGATGGGCGCGATCTACACGACCAACATCACGCCCGACCCGGACACGGGCATCGGCCGCTACTCGGAGGCGCACTTCGCACGCGCGCTGCGCGCGGGCGTCGCGAAGGACGGCCACCACCTGTATCCGGCGATGCCGTATCCGTCGTACGCGAAGCTGAAGGACGACGACGTGAAGGCGCTCTATGCGTATTTCATGAACGGCGTCGAGCCCGTGAAGCAGCCGAACCGCGCGTCCGACATCCCGTGGCCGCTGAACCTGCGCTGGCCGCTCAAGCTGTGGAACGCGGTGTTCCTCGACACGGCCGCCTATGCGGACAAGCCGGGCAAGGACGCGATGTGGAATCGCGGCGCGTATCTCGTGCAGGGGCTCGGACACTGCGGGTCGTGCCACACGCCGCGCGGCGTCGGGTTCCAGGAGAAGGCGCTCGACGAGGGCGGCGCGGCGTTCCTGTCGGGCGCGCCGATCGACAACTGGTTCGCGTCGAACCTGACGGGCGAGCACAACACGGGGCTCGGCCGCTGGAGCGAGGCGGACGTCGCGCAGTTCCTGAAGACCGGCGCGAACCGGCATGCGACCGCGTTCGGCTCGATGGTGAGCGTGATCAACCACAGCACGCAGGCGCTCACCGACGAGGACCTGACGGCGATGGCCCGCTACCTGAAGTCGCTGCCGGCGGCGGGCGGGAACGGCGCGCCGCCGTACCGCTACGACCCGAAGGCGACCCAGGTCGCGCTGGGCCGGCCGGCGAGCGATCCGGGCGCGAAGGTGTATAACGCTTACTGCCTGCATTGCCACGGCGTCGACGGACGCGGCTACGCGCCGCTGCTGTCGCCGCTCGCCGGCAATCCGAACCTGCTGGAGCAGGATGCGGCGTCGCTGATCAACGTGACGCTGAACGGCAGCGAGACGCTGGTGATCGACGGCGTGCCGTCCGCGTACCCGATGCCGGCGTTCTCGAACGTGCTGACCGACCGGCAGATCGCCGACGTGCTGACGTTCATGCGCGCCGGCTGGAACAACGGCGCGCCGGCCGTGCAGGCGGCGGATGTCGCGAAGCTCCGCAAGGCGACCCAGGCGGCGCGTTGAGCGCGCGGGTCGGACTTCGGCTAACCGGTGCGCGCTCGTTCGCGAGGCGGCGCACCTTTTTTGACGCAAAAGTAGGGGTGTCTGGATGGCTCACGTAACTTATACGGATACGCAACTCCTGATCAACGGCGAATGGACGGATGCCGCGAGCGGCAAGACGATCGACGTCGTCAACCCGGCCACCGGCAAGGCGATCGGCAAGGTGGCCCATGCGGGCATCGCCGACCTCGACCGCGCGTTGGCCGCCGCGCAGCGCGGCTTCGAGCAGTGGCGCCGGGTGCCCGCGCACGAGCGCGCGGCGACGATGCGCAAGGCGGCGGCGCTGGTGCGCGAACGCGCGGACGGCATCGCGCAGCTGATGACGCAGGAGCAGGGCAAGCCGCTCGTCGAGGCGCGCCTCGAAGTGCTGGCGGCCGCGGACATCATCGAATGGTTCGCCGACGAAGGGCGGCGCGTGTACGGCCGCATCGTGCCGCCGCGCAACCTCGGCGCGCAGCAGACGGTCGTGAAGGAGCCGGTCGGCCCGGTCGCCGCGTTCACGCCGTGGAATTTCCCGGTCAACCAGGTCGTGCGCAAGCTGAGCGCCGCGCTCGCGACCGGCTGCTCGTTCCTCGTGAAGGCGCCGGAGGAGACGCCGGCATCGCCGGCCGCGCTGCTGCGCGCGTTCGTCGACGCGGGCGTGCCGGCCGGCGTGATCGGCCTCGTGTACGGCGATCCGGCCGAGATCTCCGCGTACCTGATTCCGCATCCGGTGATCCGCAAGGTGACGTTCACCGGCTCGACGCCGGTCGGCAAGCACCTGGCCGCGCTGGCGGGCCAGCACATGAAGCGCGCGACGATGGAGCTCGGCGGGCATGCGCCGGTGATCGTCGCCGAGGATGCGGACGTCGCGCTCGCGGTGAAGGCCGCCGGCGGCGCGAAATTCCGCAACGCGGGGCAAGTGTGCATCTCGCCGACCCGCTTCCTGGTGCACAACAGCATCCGCGACGAATTTACGCGCGCGCTCGTCAAGCATGCGCAAGGGCTGAAGGTCGGCAACGGGCTCAACGAGGGCACGACGCTCGGCGCGCTCGCGAACGCGCGCCGGATCGCCGCGATGACGTCGGTCGTCGAGAACGCGCGCGCGGTCGGCGCACGCGTCGAGACGGGCGGCGAGCGGATCGGCACGGAAGGCAACTTCTTCGCGCCGACGGTGCTGGCCGACGTGCCGCTCGAGGCGGACGTGTTCAACAACGAGCCGTTCGGGCCGGTCGCGGCGATTCGCGGCTTCGACTCGCTCGAGGACGCGATCGCGGAAGCGAACCGTCTGCCGTACGGGCTCGCCGGGTATGCGTTCACGCGCTCGTTCGCGAACGTGCATCTGCTGACGCAGCGTCTCGAAGTGGGGATGCTGTGGATCAACCAGCCGGCGACGCCGTGGCCCGAGATGCCGTTCGGCGGCGTGAAGGATTCGGGCTATGGGTCCGAAGGCGGGCCGGAGGCGCTCGAGCCGTATCTCGTGACGAAGTCGGTGACGGTGATGGCGGTTTGATGGTCAGGTGATGCCGTGCGCGCGCCGCGTTTCGCGCGGCGCGCGGTTGAGGGGTGGTTGGTGGTGCTGGGTTTGAGTTGCCTATTTTAGACTTTACATAACGTGAATTATCAATCTGAGCGATGTAGTAGCTTTTTAGAAATGTCGTGTTCTAGCCATTTAGAAATGTCCGCTTTCGGGCGCGTAAGCTGTCCGGCTGCCGATTTCCCGGCGCCGGAGGCTGCGATGGCTGCAACGGAGCGGATCTCGATGACGATGCGCGAACTGGACCGATTCAAGATCATTCAGGACGTAACGGCGAGCTCAAGCCGTGGCGTGCAGCCGAACGGCTGGAATTGACGAGCCGGCAGATCCGGCGACGGGTCGGCCGATTGCGTGATCACGGGCCGCCACGTCACTGCCAGGCGATCGAACGAATGAAGCCCGCCGCGAGCACGCAGTAGAACAGTCCGCAGAAAAGGCCGAACGGCTTTCGCGTGCGCGCGAAGAACGGCCCCGCCGAATGCGACGAAAACGCGAGCGCATACGTCGTGAACACGATGAAGCCGAGCGTCGCGCAGCCGGCGACGAGCACGAAGCTCGTCCACGCCGACGCGTTCGCCGACAGCCCCAGCGTCGTCACGGTCAGCCACGACAGGATCGCCTTCGGGTTGGTCAGGTGGATGCCGAGCCCCTGCAGATAGAACCTCGCCAGGCTGCCGCGCCGCGCCTGCGCATCGGCCTTCAGCGGATCGCGCGGCGAGTACGCGGCGCGCACCGCCTTGTACGCGAGCCACAGCAGGTAGCCTGCGCCGAGGATCTTGAGCCACATGAGCAGCACACCGGACGACAGCAGCATCGCGGACACGCCGGCCGCTGCCGTCACGCCCCAGCAGAGCGAGCCGGACATCACGCCGGCGGCCATCGCCAGGCCGGGCGTGCGCCCGTGGTTCAGCGACACGTTCGCGATCGACAGGTTGGCCGGCCCCGGCGTTGCCGTGCCGATCAGGTAGACGGCGAACGCGACGCCGAAGCCGGAGAAGTGGGCGAGGTTCATCTAAGGGTCCTTGTGCTCATCGCCACGCGCGGCCGTTCCGCTGCGCGCCGCCGTGCTCGTGTGAAACAACCGTGATCGAGTTTTCTTCCCGTCGGAAATCCACCTCCGCGGCTCACGCCGCCCTTACAGGCGCTCGTCCCGGCGTTCTCGGTCGAGACAGCGCACGGCCCGATGACAGGCCGAACCGATGCGGAGCGGCGGCGTCGCGCCCTCCTTCACGACCACGCCGTGCAGTGCCGGCACCCGCGAGACGACCAGCGGCACGCTCATCGCGACGTTGAAAACATGGGTGTTACCGAGGCGCATGGGCGTACCGCCTTTTCCATTCGGAACAGCCCGATTTCGCGCATGTGATCGCCCTAGCCGCTACGGTTCGACAGCGGCCCCACCGAACGCCTGCGGTAGCGATTATTCGACTAGAATCCGCTCACCGGAATGAACACAACCAAACAATCACTATCAAAGTGTTCGGGCATTTCGCCGAACACTTTGCCCGCCCTTCCTGACGATGGTGTCAAATGAAACTCGCGCTCGACACGACGACCGGCGTTCCGCTGACCGAACAGCTGGCCGACCAGATCGAACGGATGATCCGTTCGCAGCAATTGCGCGGCGGCGTGAAACTGCCGTCGATCCGCAAGATGGCGGCCGATCAGCAGATCAGCCGCTTCCCGGTCATCGAGGCATACGATCTGCTCGCTGCCCGCGGCCTGATCCGGCCGCGCCACGGCTCCGGCTTCTACGTGGCCGACCGGCTCGACCGCAGCGCGCCGGTCGGCGGCACGGATCCGCAGATCGCCGAGGAAGAATCCGGCCACATCCTCGAGCAATTCGCGTCGACCGACGATCGCCTCAAGCTGTCGAGCGGCTTCATGCCGGCTGCGTGGCGCGACGTCGACGGCATCGCCCAGGCCATACGGCACGTCGTGCGCAGCGACGCGGCGAGCCTGGTCGACTATGCGCAGCCGCAAGGTGACCCGCTGCTGCGGCAGTACCTGAGCGGGTATCTCGCGCCACTCGGCATCCACGCGCAGCCGCAGCAGATTCTCGTCACGCACAGCGCGAGCCACGCGCTCGATCTCGTCGTGCGCCTGATGCTGAAGCCGGGCGACACGGTATTCGTCGAGGATCCCGGTTACTTCAACCTGTTCGGGCTGCTGAAGCTGCACGGCGTGAAGCTCGTCGGTGTGCCGCGCCGCGCGACGGGGCCCGACGTCGAGATCACCGAGGCGCTGCTGCGCGAACATCGTCCGAAGCTGTTCTTCGTCAATACCGCGTTCCACAACCCGACTGCGACGAACATTGCACCGCCGATCATGTTCCGGCTGCTGCGGCTCGCGCACCAGCATGGCTTCACGATCGTCGAGGACGATGTCTACGGCGATTTCGAGGCGACGCCGTCGCAGCGGCTCGCGACGCTCGACCAGTTCGAACGCGTGATCTATGTCGGCGGGTTCTCGAAGACGCTGTCGTCGTCGCTGCGGGTCGGCTACCTGGCCGCGCGACCCGACCTGATCAAGCATCTCATCGACCTGAAGGCCCTCACCAGCATGGGCGGCGCGCGGATCGTGGAAAGCATCGTCGCGCTGCTGCTCGAGCGCGGCACGCACCGCAAGCACCTGGAGCGGCTGCGCCGGCGCCTCGCGCAGGCGTCGGCGCACACGGTCGCGCGATTGCGGCAGGCGGGCTGGCAGGTGTACGCGCAACCGAACGGCGGGATGTTCGTGTGGGCATGCGTGCCGGGCGTCGACGATTCCGCGCGTCTCGTCGAACTCGCGCGCACGCTCGGGCTCGATCTCGCGCCGGGGCGCGACTACCGGCCGAACGGCGACGCCACGCCGTGGGTCCGCCTCAACGTGGCGGCGGCGAGCGATCCGCAGGCGGCGCCGTTCATCGACGCGGCCCCCGGCCTCGCTCGAGACACGTGACGGACCGTCTTGCGCGGATGTGATGCGATGCAAACGCGGCCGGCTTCCGACGGCCGCGCCGGTCGCGGACGGCCGGTCAGCTGCGCGACAACACGTCGTCATTTGCGGGTCCGTGCGATCGACGATACGTCGCTGCCGATTTCGCCGCCGGACTTCAGAATGCATGACCCGACGCCGTCGTCGCCGTTTCGCGCAAGCCGATGTGACCAGCTCGGCCGTGTTGCCGGTGACCGGCGAGGTTCCCAACCATGCGCTAACGCCGGCGCAGCGAACGCCCCCGCTCGGACCGCTGCGTATCAGTGCGCGATGCCCCAGCGGCGCACCGTCAGCCGCTCGAGCGTATCGAACACGAGATGCTCGACGAGCAACCCGATCACGATCACCGCCGCGAGCCCCGCGAACACGCGATCCGTATACAGCTCGTTGCGACTCTGGAAGATGTACCAGCCGAGCCCGCCCTGCCCCGCGCTCGCGCCGAACACGAGTTCCGCGGCGATCAGCGTGCGCCACGCGAACGCCCAGCCGACACGCAATCCCGCGAGAATCGACGGCAGCGCGGCCGGCACGAGGATCAGCGCGACCTGCCTCAGCCCCGTGAGCCCGTAGTTGCGGCCGGCCATCCGCAGCGTCGCGGGCACGCCGAGAAAACCCGTGTACATGTTCAGCGCGAGCGGCCACAGCACCGCGTGCACGAGCACGAACAGCAGGCTGCCGGTGCCGAGGCCGAACCACAGCAACGCGATCGGCAGCAGCGCGATCGACGGCAGCGGGTTGAACATCGACGTCAGCATCGACAGCAGGTCGCGGCCGATGCGCGTCGACACGGCAACCGACGTCAGCGCGAACGCGAGCACGACGCCGAGCGCATAGCCGCGCAGCAGCACCGACAGCGAGATGCCGGTCTTCACGAGCAGCTCGCCCGACGCGATGCCCTGCACGAACGCGACGAACGTCGCGCCGAAGGTCGGCACGAGCAGGTCGTTGGCGACGAGCCGCGCGGTGAGCTCCCATGCGCCGATCAGCACCAGCGCGATCAGCGCGCGGCGAAACCAGCCGGCGTCCAGCACGCGCCGCGCGAGCGGCACGGGAACCGCGCGTTCGACGTCGAGCGGCGCCTGCAGCGGCAGTTCGTATTCCGCGCGCACCGGCGGCAGCGGCGGCAGAGTCGGATGCGGCGTGCTCATCGTTCGGTTTCCTGCGCGAATGCGTCGTCCGTCTCGAACAGCAGCCGGTGAATGCGCGCGACGCTGTCGCGGAAGTCGGCACGGCCGACGCTGTCCTGCGAATACGCGTGACTGTTGATCTCCGCGCGCACGCGGCCCGGGTGCGGCGACAGCAGCAGGATGCGGTTGCCGACGACGAGCGCCTCCTCGATCGAATGCGTGACGAACAGCAGCGTGAAGCGCACGCCGTCCCACAGCCGCAGCAGCTCCTCCTGCATCTTGCGGCGGGTCAGCGCGTCGAGCGCGGCGAACGGCTCGTCCATCAGCAGCACGCGCGGCTGCATCGCGAGCGCGCGGGCGATCGCGACGCGCTGCTTCATGCCGCCGGACAGCGTGTGCGGATACGCATCGGCGAATGCCGCAAGGCCGACCTTGTCGAGATAGTGCAACGCGCGCTCGCGCGCTTGCGCGCGCGGCAGCTTCTTCGCGACGCGCAGCGGGAACGCGACGTTCTCGGCGACCGTCTTCCACGGCGGCAGCTGATCGAATTCCTGAAACACGACGACGCGATCGGCGCCGGGCCCGCGCACCGGCTCGCCGCCGAGCGCGATCGTGCCGGACGCCGGCTCGATGAAGCCCGCGATCGCCTTCAGCAGCGTCGACTTGCCGCAACCCGACGGCCCGAGCAGCACGAAGCGGTCGCCGCCGTATACGTCGAAGCTCACCTGATGCGTCGCGCGGACGATGCGCGCGCGGCTGCGGTATTCGAGACTGACGCGGTCGATCGCGAGCAGGCGCTCGCTGTGCGTGGATGGCGCGGCTGCGTCCGGCGCGGGCCGGACGTCGGCGGCTGTCGCACCGCCCGCCTCCCAAGCGACAGGCGACGGCCCCGGACGCGCCGCTGCGGGCAGCGTCCAGCTTCTCGACGTGGTGACGTTCACGATAAGGATTCCTGCAAGCAAAACGTCACCATACGGTCGGCCGGTGCACACACCAACCAATCATTGCGCATATTCAAACCATCGCGGCGCATAAGCGTCGATTGCGCCGCTCGAACGGCCGCCGCTCAGCTCCCGCCCGCCGTCGCGGGATCGTCGAAGAAGTAGTCGCGCCACGATTTCGGCTCGTTGCGGATCGCGCCGATCCGGTACATGAACTGCGCGAGCTTGAACGTGTTCTGCGGCGCGGTCTTGAATTGCACCTGTGGATTGCGCACGATCTTCAGCAGCAGCGCGCGGTCGATCTTCGAGCCGTTCGCGCGGATATACGCGTCCGCCGCGCGCTCGGGGTCGGCCGCGATCACGCGCGCGGCTTCCGCAAGCGCCGCGACGAATGCGCGATAGGTCTTCGGGTTGTCGTTGCGGAACTTCTCGGTCGCGTAGAGCACGGTCGCCGAGCTCGGGCCGCCCAGCACGTCGTATGAATTCAGCACGATGTGCGCGTTCGGATTGCCCGCCAGCTCCTGCTCCTGGAACGGCGGATTGCCGAAGTGGGCGGTGATCACGCTGCCGTTCGCCAGAATCGCGGCCGTCGCGTCGGGGTGCGGAATCGCCTGCGTGAGGCCGTCGAGCTTCGCGTATTGCTGGTCGCCCCACTGCTTCGCGACCGCATACTGCAGCACGCGCGACTGCACGGACACGCCGACGGCCGGCACCGCGATGCGGTCCTTCGCGGTGAAGTCGGCGAGCGTCTTCACGTTCGGATTATTGCTGACGAGGTAGTACGGCAGGTTGCCGAGCGACGCGACACCCTTCACGTTCTGCCGGCCATGCGTGCGGTCCCACACCGTCAGCAGCGGGCCGACGCCCGCGCCCGCGATGTCGACCGCGCCGGACAGCAGCGCGTCGTTCACGGCCGCGCCGCCCGACAGGCGCACCCAGTCGACCTTGATGTCGAGGCCCGCCTTGCGGCCTTCCTTCTCGATCAGCTGCTGGTCGCGCGCGACGTTCAGCATCAGGTAGACGACGCCGAACTGCTCGGCGATGCGGATGCGGCCTTCCGCGTGTGCGGGGCGCGGCGTGCCGGCGACCACGAACGCCAGCGCGGCGGTGAGCGTGACGGCCAAGGCGCGGCGCGCGGAACGGGTCGTGCGGCGCAGGGCCGGCGAAACAGGAAACGACATCGGAACTCCAGCAGAAACGAGGCGTCGGGACGAAACGTGGCGCTCAGAACGGCGCGTCGCCTTCGATCGTCGTGCGATACAGCTTGCGGCGCAGGTGGTCCGGCGTGCCGGCCGCGAGATGCATCAGCGAACGGTTGTCCCAGAACACGAGATCGTGGTCGCGCCACACGTGCCGGTACAGATGTTCCGCGCGCACGCTGTGCGCGAACAGTTCGTCGAGCAGCGCGCGGCTTTCGTCCTCGGGCAAACCGACGATACGCGTCGTGAAATGCTCGCTGACGAACAGCGCCTTGCGGCCCGTCTCCGGGTGCGTGCGCACGACCGGATGCACGACCGGCTTCACCTGCGCGACCTGCTCGGCGGACAGGTTCGGCCGCCACGGATTGCGCGCCTGCAGTTCCGCATAGCGCGCGAGATACGTATGCTCGGCGCGCAGCCCGTCGGCCGCGCGGCGCAGGTGCGCGGGCAGCGTGTCCCACGCGAGATGCATGTTCGCGAACAGCGTGTCGCCGCCTTCGGACGGCAGCTCCTGCGCATGCAGCAGCGAGCCGAGGCTCGGCTTCTCCTTGTACGACAGGTCCGAGTGCCAGTAGTGACCGGCGTCGCCGAGACCGATCGGCCGGCCGTTCTCGACGATGTTCGACACGACCAGCACTTCCGGATGCCCGGCCAGCCCGAACTGGTGCAGCACGTGGATCTGCAGCGGGCCGAAGCGGCGGCTGAACGCGACGTGCCGTTCCGGCGTGATGCGCTGGTCGCGGAACACCAGCACGTGATGATCGAGATGCGCGCGATGGATGCGTGTGAAAGCGGCCGCGTCCAGCGGTTGCGACAGGTCGATCCCGACGACTTCTGCGCCGACCGGCGCATCGAGCGGGATGATGTCGAACCGCTGCGCGGCGGCCTCGAACGACGGTGCAGGCTGATGGCCGACGCGCGCCGCTGTTGCGGCGTGGATGGCGGGAGTCGTCACGATAGCGCCCCTGATTCGATGAAAAGGCGAATCTTCGAGCCCATGCCGGACGGCGTCAACGAAGCGATTTCGATACGTTTATCTGCCGCAGCGATAAGGATCGGCGCTCGGGCGGCGGGCCTGTCGGACGAGGAAATCAGGTCATGCGGCCGACTGTCGGATGTCGGCGCGCGTCGATATGCAGCGATCGTGCGACGCACGCCTTCGGTGTGCTCTCGGTTGAAAGGACGGCCGAGGGTCGAAGCGTTTGTCGCTCCGCCGACGCGTGCGCGATGCGACATGCCACATCGCGTCGCAGCGAAAACGGACGGCCCGGCGACACAGTTACAAGATAAGCGTTGACTCAAGCATTCGCGGCGGTTAGTGTACGCACCGAAGTCCAAGAAGTCCGATTGCTGTTCATCAATGTCTCGCCCCTCAGCGGTATTCGTTGTCCTCTCTCTCCTTGACGCTTCAAACGCTCTACAACAGAGCAAATCTCCTATTTACTGCTCAAGGATTCATCATGGATACCGGTATCGTCAAATGGTTCAACGACAGCAAAGGCTTCGGCTTCATCTCCCCGGACAATGGCGGTGACGACCTGTTCGCTCACTTCTCCGAAATCCGCGCCGACGGCTTCAAAACGCTCGCCGAAAATCAAAAAGTGAGCTTCGAAACGAAGCAAGGCCCGAAGGGTCTGCAAGCGGCCAACATCAAGCCGCTGTAAGTCTCAAGCGCCCGACGTCCGGGAACGGACGCGGGGCGCAGCGCCCCTCCACGACACGTCGTCTTCCTGAAGCGCACGCGCTCGGTGCCAGGCTGCGGCCGTTGATTCGGCCGCCTGCCACGCGTCGCATGCGTCGTTGCGTCTCGCGCTTTCGTCGGCCGGCGACTCTCTTTTGCGCGCTCTTATTGCGCCGGATTCAGCTAGTAACGGCTGTAAATCCGCGCCCGTTCAGCACGGCATGCGCGAGCTCGAATATTATTAAAATCAAAATGCAACACAACCAAACACAACAGTACAACGGCTATGCCATCCAGCCTTCGGCGCATCGCTTGCCCGACGGCAGTTATTCATCCAACCTGCTGCTCGAGCCGATCGACAGCCGCTGCGCCGATCGCCGCTACCAGTTCTATTCGCTCGACTACTTCCCGAGCGAACGGCAGGCGCTGCAGCATTCGGCTCGCTGGGCCCGCAACTGGGTCGATACGCGCGGCTGAACGCAACACCGCGCGGGCGTCGTTCGTTCGCGGCGGAACGCGAGATAGCAATCCTCGCTCTACGACTTCGGCCGCGCATGGCGCAGCCAAACCGCACGCCGCGCCGGCTTGTCGCGACAACACAAGCACGTGGCCCACGCCTTGCTCACGCCGTGGATGCGCAACATTTCCAGGTTGCGACCAGGCCAGATGGCCGTGCGCAGCGCGGTACTGCCAGGCGCGAAACAGGTGGTCGTCATCGATCATGTGCCGGAGCGGCTGGAGATGGCGCGCCAGGGCGGCGCCGTCACGATCGACTTCGACGAGGAAAGCGTCGTCGAGCGCCTGAACGAACTGACCGGCGGCAAGGGGCCGGAGAAATGCATCGATGCGGTCGGGATGGAATCGCACGCGACACGTTCCATCGACGCGCTGTACGACCGCGTGAAGCAGGCCGTCATGCTGGAGACGGATCGTCCGCACGTGCTGCGCGAGATGATCTATGTATGCCGGCCAGCCGGCATCCTGTCGATTTCGGGTGTGTACGGCGGCCTGCTCGACAAGATTCAGTTCGGCGCAGCGATGAACAAGGGGCCGACGTTCCGCATGGGCCAGACGCACGTGAATCGCCGGAGCGCCGACCTCCTCTCGCGGATCGAGCGCGGCCAGATCGATCCGTCGTTTGTGATCACCCATTCGGTGCCGCTCGAGCAAGGGCCGGGAATGTACGAGACGTTCCGCGACAAGCGCGACGGGTGCATCAAGGTCGTCATGAAACCTTGAGGCGGTGCGTCGCGGTCGCTGACGACGGCAGCCTGCGCGATCACTGCCGTACCGACGCGCGCAGAGCGATTCCCCCAATCGACATCGTGAAGCCGCGCGCGGCGGTCGTTGCGCGGGGATACTGCATCGAGCTCCCATTGGAGCGACCAGCGCTGCCGCCTCTCAGCGCCCCTTCGATGCGAGCACCCAGCGCGGGTGTCTGCCAGCGCTCTCCCGATGCGAGTCCCCACCGCCCGCGCCCGTCAACACCCCTTCCCGCCCATCGATTCCACCCGATTTCGCAGAAGACCTTTACTGTGCAGCGACTTAATCGACCGTTGCGCGATCTCCAATAATTGCCGCTCGATTCGTCGGCCGGGGGGGCCGACGCGGCCCGCACGGCGGTTCTGCCGCGCTAATGATAAATATTCCTATGCATTCCACGACCAAACGAAAGGCCCGCGCTCGCATCGCCGCGCTGCAATCCACCCAACGCGCGCGCCGCGCGGGCACGGCCGCGGGGACGGCCGTCGTCGCCTGCATGGCCGGCTTCCTTCCGGCCGCCGCCAACGCGCAAAGCAGCGTGACGCTGTACGGCCTGATCGACACGTCGATCACCTACGCGAACAACCAGCGCACGCACGGCGCGGGTTCGCCGGGCAGCAGCAGCTGGTCGATGACGAGCGGCGCACAGAACGCGTCGCGCTGGGGGATCCGCGGCGCCGAGAACCTCGGCGGCGGGATGTCGGCGATCTTCGCGCTCGAGAACGGCTTTTCGGGCACCACCGGCGCGCTGTCGCAGAAGGGCGTCGACATGTTCGGCCGCCAGGCGTGGGTCGGGCTGAATTCGAAGACGGCCGGGTCGCTCACGTTCGGCCGCCAGTACGACCTCATCCTGGATTTCGTGACGCCGCTGGGCGCATCGGGTCCCGGCTGGGGCGGCAACCTCGCCGTCCATCCGTACGACAACGACGATTCCAATCGCAACATCCGCATCAACAACTCGGTCAAGTACACGAGCCCGACGTACCACGGGCTGACCTTCGGCCTGATGTACGGCTTCTCGAACACGGCCGGCCAGTTCGGCAACAACGCGGCGTGGAGCGCGGGGGTGTCGTATGCGAACGGGCCGCTCAAGCTCGGCGCGGGGTATCTGAAGATCAACCGGGACCGCAACCTGGCCAACCCGAACGGCGCACTGAGCACGGTGGACGGCTCGGCGACGATCACCGGCGGCAGCCAGCAGATCTGGTCCGTCGCGGGACGCTACGCGTTCGGCCTGCATTCGGTCGGCCTCGGGTGGTCGCATTCGGCGACCGACGGCGTGACCGGCGTGCTGCAGGGCGGCAGCATCGCCGCGCTCAAGGGCAATTCGCTGGTGTTCGACAACTTCTCGATCGACGGACGCTATATGGCGACGTCCGCGTTGAGCCTGTCGGCCGCGTACACGTACACGATGGCGCGTTTCGACACGCGCACGGGCCAGACGCGCCCGAAGTGGAATCAGGTGGTTGCGCAGGCCGATTACGCGTTCACGAAGCGCACGGACGTGTATCTCGAAGGCGTCTATCAAAGCGTCAGCGGCGGCCACGGCAATCACGCGTTCGACGCCACCGTCTGGACGCTGGCGCCGTCCGCGAACGACAACCAGGTGATCGTCGCGCTGGGGCTGCGCCACAAGTTCTGATGCCGTGCTGCCGCGCGTCATGCGCGGCACTGGAACCTTCCCGCGCTGCCCGTGCTGGGGCGGCCGGGAAGCTGGTCGCACCGCGACATTTTTCCTCGCTACGGGAAAGCCGCTGGCGCTCGCCCACGACGAAGCGTCGTGGGCGCAGAACCGCAGGGCCGATCTCGTCTATCGCCGATCGGCTGGACGCCGCGGCCGACGCGGCGTCTACGTCACCCGCGTTCGACGCCCGATGCGCCTACCACCATCCTCCCCGATCTCCCGCGCGACGCAATCGCCGTCGGCGCACCTGCACGCGCCACGTGCGGCTCGTCAGCCGCGAATACGAGGCGCGCGGCCGGTCATGTGGGTGAAGCCGGTCAAGCGTGACGACGCGTGCGCGCCCAGGGAAAGCAATCCGCTCCTCTCCACCCAGGGACGCGCCACCCAAGAACCAGCGCTTGCCCCGATCAATCTCCGATGACCGCAGCCGTGCGCGTGATCGCGCATGCACGATCAGCGCGCTGAACCCGATATGCAAAAAGCATGGAATAAGCGGCGCTCGCGATACGTGTTGCCGTTGCGTTGCGCGCGCTCGTACGAAATGGCTCGTCAAGCGATCTGCGCGGCGAAAGGAGGCTGAGATGAAACCGGCACGAGCGACCGCGGCGCTGATCGCGGTGTTGGCGCTGCTGCTGACGACCGGATGCACGTCGGCGGACGGCGGCGCTGCGCAAGGTTCCGGCATGAGCCGATACGGCGGCGCGGGCGGTACAGGCGGAGGCGGTAGCTACTGAAGCATCGTCGGCCGTTTGCGGGCGGAGCGTCGTGCGCGGGCGCCGCCGTAACGCTGCCGCATCGCGAGCGGCGCCCCGTTCAGCCCACGTCCGCATAAATGCCTTCACGTCGGTCGGTGTGGCGCCGCGGGCGCGCCGCTAGCTGCATACAGATTCCCAGACGACGAGCGAGATCACCGCCGCCGAGCACGCGCGCGACGCTCGGCATCCGCCGCGCGCTTTCCCCGCCCGCGAACCGAAGCGCGGCACGGCCCGCACCCGACATCGTTCGGATATAAGCCCTGGCGCGCCTTCCACATGAAATACTTATTGAAATCCTGATGACGGCCTCGCCGCAGGGCGCGACGACCAGTCGCGAGCCGTCGTCCGGAGCGTCCCACGCGCCATAACCGCGGCGCCGCACCGGGGAATCCGCGAGGCTCGCACGCGCGATGTTTCATGGTAATGTCGTCGCATCCGACTCACCGGTCATCCCACCCTCTGCCGCGCGCCGGCGACCGGTTGGAAACCGCCTCGTGTCCAGGTCAAAAACAACCATGGCAGTCAAGGCCCGCCTGCTGAACGCCGTTCTCTCCACGCCGCCCAGCGGCAATCACCACGTGACGGCTGCGCTGCGCCCGTCGATGCTCGTCACGCTGTTCGAAGACGTCCGCCCAATGGCGTTGTCCGGCCTCGCGAGCGGCTTCGTCGCGGCGATCGCCCTGATCCGGCTGCAGCAACTCTGGTGTCTGATCTGGCTGTGCGTCGACGTCGGCCTGCTCGCCGCGCGGCTCGCCATTGCCCGCGCCTATGTCGTACACGACGCCGCCGGTGAAGGCCGCCCCGAATACTGGGCGCGGCGCTACGCGCCGGTGTCGCTCGTCGCGTGCTTTCTGCTCGGCCTCGGCACGATGGGCTGCGTGGAAGCCGTCGACGTCGAGCTGGGCACGCTGTCGGTGCTGGTCGCGGGCGGCGTGTTCGGCGGGATCGCGTCGCGCAATTCGGCGCTGCCGCATCTCGCGATGACGCAGATCACGCTCGGCGTGCTGCCGATCGGCCTCGGCGCGCTGCTGGCGCCGCGCAGCGGCGCATGGCTGCTGCTGCCGCCGATCGCGATCTACCTCGTCGCGATGCGCACGGTCGTGCAGCGCCATTACACGGTGCTGGTCGCGCTGATCGCCGCGCGCCAGCGCAACGCCGAACTCGTCGCGCGCTTCGACGCCGCGCTCACGCACATGCCGCACGGGCTGTGCATGGTCGACGGCGAGAACCGGGTGATCGTCGCGAACCGGCGCACCGCGCAGCTGTTCGGCTCGCCGCGCGAGATCATGCTCGACACGCCGCTGCCCGACGTGATCGCGGCGCTCGGCGCGAACGCGTCGACCGATTCCGACGGCGCCGGCCTCGCGGCGCAATGCGACGTCTGGCTGAGCCACGACGAGCCGGTGCCGCTCGACATCGAGCTTGCCGACGGCCGCCAGCTCGAGCTCACGCGCCATCGTGTGCCGGACGGCAACGCGGTGATCATCGTCGAGGACGTCACGGCGCGCCGCCAGACCGAGCAGCATATCCGGCACCTCGCGCGACACGATGCGCTGACCGGTTTGCCGAACCGTCACGAACTGCATGCTGCCCTGAAGCGGATGCTCTCGCAGCGGCCGCGCCTGCCGAGTCCCGCGCTCGCGGTCATGTATCTCGACCTGGACGGCTTCAAGGCGATCAACGACCGCTTCGGCCATCACGCCGGCGACGACGTGCTGACGCAGGTCGCCGCGCGTCTCAGCGAGACGCTGCCGCAAGGCGAGCTGGTGGCGCGGATCGGCGGCGACGAGTTCGTCGTCGCGATCGACGACACGACGATGCACGAAAGCTCGCTCCTCGCCACGCGGATCATCGGCCAGATCTCGGCGCCGTACACGCTGTCGATCGGCGAGACGGTGAGCCTCGGCATCAGCATCGGGATCGCGCTCGACGACGGCCACGGCAACCCGGACGAGCTGATCCGGCACGCGGACAGCGCGCTGTACGAAGCGAAGTCGTCCGGCAAGGGAATCTACCGCTTCTATTCGGCAGGCAGCCACCGCCCCATCGCCCCGGCCACCGCGAACTGAACGGTAGCCTGTCCGCGCGTTCGCGCCTATCCCGCGATTCATTTCTGCAACGCATCGCGCGCCGCCGCGCGCGTGCGCGTGTTTCGCGGCAGCCGCCCGTGTCACGTGACGTGTTCCGTAACATCGCCGGCGCGCGCGCCGCACGTTCGCCGCAGAAGCCTGCACGATCGCGGCCGCACGCGGGTTTTCGAGCTTGGCACCCTTATTGCTCCTTGACTGGAAAACAGAACGTCAGGGAGCCCGCACATGAATACCGTCGAAGTCATCAGCCGCGCAGAAACCGTCGATCGAGCGGACGTGATCGACGGCGCCTCGCTGATTCGGCGGCTCGTTTCCGAGCGCCGCACGCCCGCCGCCCGCGAAGCCGCGTGCGTCGATAATCCGCCGCTGACGCTGTACGGCGCATATCGCCAGGGCGTCGAGGATTACGCCGCGCGCCGCGCGAATCCGTATCGCGCGGGCAGCCGCTTCTGGGCGCTGTGGGAAGAAGGACGTATCGAGGCTGAAACAGCCGGCCGTTGACGCGGCCGCCGGTCGAACGGCACGCGCGGCGCGGCTGCGGCCTCGTCCGACGCGCGTGGGCAGCCCGCTGCTCGTCGATCGGTGATTCACCACTGCAACACGCGGCGCGTGCAGCACGCGCACTGCCGGGCGGCGGCCGATCGAGCCGCCGCCTTGCCACGCGTTTCCCGATAAGATGGCGGATTCCGTTCATCGAACGATGCCGCCATGACCGCTTCCCCGTCCCACCGAAATCCGATCCATTGCGAAATCGACCTCGACGCTCCCGGCAAGCATGCCGGCTATCTGCGCCTGCCGCATTCGGTGCACCGCTCCGCCTACGGGTGGCTGCCGATCCCGATCGTGTCGATCCGCAACGGCGACGGCCCGGTCGCGCTGGTGATGGCCGGCAACCACGGCGACGAATACGAAGGCCAGATCATCGTGTCGCAGCTGATGCGCGAGATCGAGCCGGAGATGGTCAGCGGGCAGCTGATCCTGCTGCCGATGGCGAACTTCCCCGCGGCGGACGCGGGCCTGCGCGTGTCGCCGCTCGACGGCGGCAACCTGAACCGCAGCTTTCCCGGCGATCCGGCCGGCACGCCGACGCAGATGATCGCCCATTACATCGAGCACGCGCTGCTGTCCCGCGCGCAATACCTCGTCGACCTGCATTCGGGCGGCAGCTCGCTGCTCTATCACAGTGGCAACATGCTCGCGATCGATCCGCTCGACGCGGACGAGGCCGCGCGGCTCAACGCGCTGCTGGTCGCGTTCGGGCTGCCGAACGCATTGCTGCATGCGCCGAATCCCGTGCATTCGGCATCGGCCGCGCGCCGGCAAGGCGCGATCTCGATCGTCACCGAGCTCGGCGGCGCGGGCATGGCCGATCCGGCGCTGATCCGGCTCGGCCGCCACGGGCTGCTGCATTACCTTGGCTTCATCGGCCTGCTGCACGGCGCGCTGGTGCCCGACGCGCCGCCCGCCGTCACGCGCTTCATGCGGGTCGACGGCGAGCGTCACCACGTGTACGCGTACGAGCGCGGCCTCTACGAGCCGCTCGCCGAGCTCGGCGACAAGGTGCGCGCCGGACAGCCGGCCGCGTGGGTGCACTTCCCCGACACACCGCTGCGCGAGCCGGTGCTGCACCGCTTCGCGGGCGACGGCGAAGTGGTCTGCAAGCGCGTGCAGGCGCAGGTGCAGCGCGGCGACTGCCTGTTCCAGCTTGCCGAAGCATCGACGCCGCCGACGGTCATCGGCTAGTTCGCCGTTCGCCGCCCCTCATATCGCCGACCGCAACGCCATGCCCAACCTTCCGGGACACGCTCATGGGTGACAGGACCACCGCGCTGATCGACACGAAGATATCGCGCGCGTCGGCGCCGAACGCGGCACGTGCGCTCTACGCGCGTCTCGTCGAGGGCGGCGTCATCGTTCCCGAGCTCCGCAGCGGGTTGTCGCTGGGCGCGCCCGCCTTTCCGTTGCGCGCCGACTTCCGCGGGCTGGACGATCTCGAAGGCTGGGGTTCGCCCGAGCGGAAAGTCGATGCCTACAGTCCCGTCGTCACACGCATCACGGCGATTCAGATCGACGTGACCGGTCACGGCTGGCAGACCGGCGCAACGGGCCGGCCGGAACTGGTGGCTTCAGCGGACAATCACGGCCTGTTCATGAATTACGACGGCGGTTTCAGCGTCAATTGCCCGTACTGCCGAGCGGCGATCGAGCTCGGAGCAGACGGCAGCGACGAACTCGGTGAGGCGCTCGACGCGTGGTGCCGAGAACCGGAGTCGGCGCGGCTACGCTGCCCGTCGTGCGATTCGATCACGCCGGTGTCCGAATGGCGCTCGGTAAATTACGAATTCGCGGCCGGCCATCTCGGGATGACGCTCTGGGGCGAACACCTGCTGGGATTGGTCGAGCGTCCGTCGAGCGCAGCGGCCAAACACCTGAAGACGCTGTTTTCGGCGATCGAAGGCGCCGAGCCCGCGGTCGTGTTCTGCAATATCTGAGCGCTGCGCGCCTGATCGCCATCCTTGGTTCGATGCGCATGAGCTGCGAGACAACCGACGCGTGGGCCGCCTGCATCTGCATCACATGCAGGCCGAGCGATCACGGCCGCGCAACACGCACACCCCATGCCCGCTGCAAGCCTTTTAACGTTCCCCGCGAAATCCTTATCGAAATTGCTTCGTTCGCCTTTGCCTGCCGCGCCGCTAACGTGTTCGAAACGGCGGCGGCACGCCCGATGCATCGCAGCACGCACTGAGCACCGAGACCGCCGCCATCACGACAACCGCGTCGCGATAACGGCACTGACCGGACGGGCCGCATGCCCGGCCTTCGAACGGAACGTCCGCGTCGCGCGCCCTTCGCGACGCCCATGGCCACGACCGACCGCATTCTCGACACGACGCCGCTCGACGTCCGCGCGCAACCGCTGATCGACGCGCTGATCGAAGAGTATTCCACGCGTTACGACGCGTACCGCCCCGATAGCCGGGCGTCCGCGCGCGAGGAACTCGCACGCTACCCGGCCGAACGGTTCGCGCCGCCCGAAGGCGCGTTCATCCTGCTGCTGCGCGACGGCGAGACGATCGGCGGCGGCGCATTCATGCGCTATGACGCGCAGACGGCCGAGCTGAAGCGCATCTGGACGCGCACGGACCTCCGGCGCCAGGGGCTCGCGCGGCGCATCGTCGAAGCGCTCGAAGCGCGCGCCGCGCAGCAGGGCTATCGCCGCCTCTACCTGACCACGGGCTTTCGCCAGCCCGAAGCCTGGGCGCTGTACGACCGCTCCGGCTACGCGCGCCTGTTCGATTCGTCGATCGATCCCGAAGCGTATTTCCATCTGCCGTTCGGCAAGGACCTGATCGACCCGTCGCGCACGTCGACGCTCGCCGACCTGTGGGCGCCGCTGCCCGAACCGGCCTTACCGCGCTGAACCGGCCGCGCCGTCGCAAGCATTTGGGTCTCCAGCCCAGAAAAACCGTCAACGACAGGAAGCATCCATGCAACGAGCCGTCCCTTTCACGCCGCGCGCCGTGCGCACGCTGGCGGCCGCGCTGATCGGCGCGACCGCCATCGCCGCAGCCGCCGCGACGTTCGACCTGAGCCCCGAACAGCGCGGCCGCCCGCGCGGCACGGCCGATGCGGCCGTACAACGCGCGGTGCCGCCGACGTTCAAGTTCGCCGAGGCCGGCACGCTGACCATCGGCATCGCGCCGAGCCTGCCGCCGATCAGCACCTATGCGACCGACGCGCGCACGGTCGTCGGCTTTGACGCGGATCTCGGCCAGCTCGTCGCGGACAGCCTCGGCCGCAAGGTGAAGATCGTCGCGCTCGCGTGGCCCGACTGGCCGCTCGCGCTCGCGTCGGGCAAGGTCGACGCGGTGATCTCGAACGTCACGGTCACCGAGGAGCGCAAGCAGAAGTTCGATTTCTCGTCGTACCGCAAGGACCAGGTCGGCTTCTACGTGCGCAACGACAGCAAGATCACGTCGATCCGCGAGCCGAAGGACGTCGCGGGCCTGCGCGTCGTGACCGACGCGGGCACCAACCAGGAAAAGATCCTGCTCGCGTGGGACCGCGAGAACGTCGCGCACGGGCTCAAGCCGGTCGCCGTCCAGTACTACGACGACCAGGCGATGCGGCTCGTCGCGGTGCAGTCGGGCCGCGCCGACGCGGTATTCAGCGTGAACTCGGTGCTTGCATACCAGAGCGCGCAACAGGGCAAGACGCGGCTCGTCGGCGCGATCAGCGGCGGCTGGCCGCGCACCGCCGACATCGCGGTCGCGACGCGCAAGGGCAGCGGCCTCGCCGAGCCGGTGACGATCGCGCTGAACGGGCTGATCCGCAACGGCCTGTACCAGCGGATCCTCGAGCGCTGGAGCCTCGGCTCCGAGGCGATCGACCAGGCGCGCACCAATCCGCCGGGCCTGCCGAAGTCCTGACCCGCCGCGCGCCATCGTCAACGTCATCCGCAGGATTCGCCGCCCATCATGTCTTACTCGCTATCGTTGCTGGACAAGAGCCCGATCGCCGACGGCACGCGCGCAGCCGACGCGCTGCGCTTCACCGTCGCGCTCGCGCAGCGCGCCGAACAGCTCGGCTACCGCCGCTTCTGGGTCGCCGAGCATCACGGCGCGCCCGGGTTCGCCAGCTCCGCGCCGGAGATCGTCGTCGCCCACCTGCTCGCGCATACGTCGCGCATCCGCGTCGGCTCCGGCGGCGTGATGCTGCAGCACTACAGCCCGTTCAAGGTCGCCGAGACCTTCAAGCTGCTCGCGTCGCTCGCGCCCGGCCGCGTCGATCTGGGCGTCGGCAAGGCGCCCGGCGGGCTGCCGCTGACGACCCGCGCGCTGCAGTGGTTCCACGACCGCGCGAAAAAGCCCGGCTTCGCCGGCCAGCTCGCGGAGCTCGACGCGTTCCTCGGCTGGGGCGTCGCCGAGGACCACCCGCTCGCGGGCGCGGTCGCGACGCCGGTGCCGCCGCAGCCGCCGCAGCGGATCCTGCTCGGCGGCTCGCCGGACAGCGCCGGGCTCGCCGCGCGCCAGGGCTGGCGCTTCTGCTACGCGGGGCATTTCAACGGCGACGAAGCCCATATCGAGCGTTCGCTCGACGCGTATCGCAACGCCGGCGGCGTGAAGCCGCTCGTCGCGCTGTATGCGGTCGCCGCGCCGACCCGCGAAGACGCCGAACGGCTGATCGGGCCGCTGCGGATCTTCAAGCTGCAATTGGCGAGCGGCCAGAGCTTCAACCTCGCCAGCGCGCAGGCGGCGGCCGAGTTCGCGCGGCAAAGCGGCGCGACCGACTACCGGATCGACGAGCTGCGCCCGGCCGTGCTCGCCGACACGCCCGAGCGCGTGCATCGCGCGCTCGACGCGCTGAGCCGGCGGCTCGACGTCGACGAGTTCGTCGTCGATTCGCCGCTGACCGACTATGCGGCGCGGCTCGCGTCGGTCGAATGGCTCGGCGGCGCGCTCGCGGCTACGCCCGTGGGCGACGCCGATGCCGATGCGGTTGCCGCAGGCTTTCCCCCTTCTTACTGACATCCACCCTGACCCGCCCATGACCAGACGATCCATCACCTTCGGCCTGATGCTGCAAGGCGCAGGCAGCCACATGAATGCGTGGCGGCATCCGAGCAACCCGCCGGACGCGAGCATCAACCTCGACTTCGTCACGCGCATCGCACGCAAGGCCGAGGACCACGGCGTCGCGTTCGCGTTCGTCGCGGACGGCCTCTACATCAACGAGAAGTCGATCCCGCACTTCCTGAACCGCTTCGAGCCGCTGACGGTGCTGTCCGCGCTCGCCACCGCGACGAAGAAGATCGGGCTCGCGGGCACGATCTCGACGTCGTACAGCGAGCCGTTCACGGTCGCGCGCCAGCTCGCGTCGCTCGACGCGATCAGCGGCGGCCGCGCCGGCTGGAACGTCGTGACCACGCCGCTCGAAGGCACCGCGAAGAATTTCGGCAAGGCGCATCCCGATCACGCACTGCGCTACGAGATCGCCGACGAGTACCTGGGCGTCGTGCAGGGGCTGTGGGACAGCTGGGACGACGACGCGTTCGTGCGCGACCGCGCGACCGGGCAGTTCTTCGCGCGCGACAAGCTCCACACGCTCGACCACCACGGCCGCTTCTTCCAGGTCGCGGGGCCGCTCAACATCCAGCGCTCGCCGCAGGGGCAGCCGGTGATCTTCCAGGCCGGGTCGTCCGACACCGGGATCGCGCTCGCGGGCAAGTACGCGGACGCGGTGTTCACGCATTCGCCGTCGCTCGACGACACGCGCGCGTTCACGCAGCGCGTGAAGCAGAGCGCGGTCGAGCACGGCCGCCGCGCCGACGACGTGAAGGTGTTCCCGGGCATCGGGCCGATCGTCGGGCGCACGGCCGCCGAGGCCGAGGAAAAATACCAGGCGATCCGCAACCTGCTGACGATCGACGAGGCGCTCGCGTTCCTCGGCCGCTTCTTCGATCACCACGACTTCTCGCAATACCCGCTCGACGCGCCGTTCCCCGAGCTCGGCGAGATCGGCCGCAACAGCTTCCGCTCGACCACCGACCGGATCAAGGCCGATGCGAAGCAGCACGGGTGGACGCTGCGCGAAACCGCGCTCGAGGTCGCGACGCCGCGGCCGAACTTCATCGGCACCGCCGAGCACGTCGCCGACGAGCTGATCCGCTGGATCGACGCGGGCGCCGCCGACGGCTTCATCCTCGGCTTCGCGGTGCAGGCGCAGGGCGTCGACGATTTCTTCGAGCTCGTGGTGCCGGTGCTGGAGGCGCGCGGCCGCTATCGCCGCGACCTCCCCGGCAGCACGCTGCGCGATCACCTCGGGCTGCCGCGCAAGGCGAGCCGCTATGCGGCGGCCGAGGCGGAGCGCGCCACCGTGGCCGACGCGCAGGCCTGACGACCATTCGGCCGGCCGCCGCCCGCGTGCGGTGCGCCGGCCGACAGACAGGCGGAACCACAGGAACCGTACGGAGCCCGTACCGATATGAGCGACACCACCCACCTCGGCGCGGCCGCGCCGCATCTTTCACCCCTTTCTCCCGCCGCGCGCGACGCAGGCACGCGCTTGCGGATCGTGCCTGCGCGGCATCGTTCGAGCGCGGCCGGCACCGCGCTCGCGCTGGCGCTGATCGCGCTCGTGCTGGCTTCGGTCATCGGCAACCCGCAATGGGGCTGGCCGGTGTTCGCCGACTGGTTCTTCGCGCCGCCGGTGCTGTCCGGGCTCGCGCGCACGCTGGCGCTGACGGCGCTCGGCGCGGTGTTCGGCCTCGTGCTGGGCGCGTTCGTCGCGCTGGCGCGGCTGTCGCGCTCGCGGCTGCTGTCGGCGAGCGCGTGGGCGTTCATCTGGCTGTTCCGCTCGATCCCGCTGATCGTGCTGCTGCTGATCCTGAACAACCTCGGCTACCTGTACGAGCACGTGCGGCTCGGCGTGCCGCTCACCGGCATCACGTTCGTCGACGTCGCGACGACCGACCTGATCAGCCCGTTCCTCGCGGCGGTGCTCGGCCTGACGCTGCACCATGCGGCGTTCTCCGCCGAAGTGATCCGCGGCGGCATCCTCTCGGTCGACCAGGGCCAGCTCGAGGCCGCGGCGGCGCTCGGCCTGCCGCGCGCGCACCAGACGACGCGCATCGTGCTGCCGCAGGCGATGCGCGCGATCCTGCCGACCGCGTTCAACGACCTGATCATGCTCGCGAAAGGCACGTCGATGGTGTACGTGCTCGCGATGCCCGAGCTGTTCTACACGGTGCAGGTGATCTACCGGCGCAATCTCGAGGTGATTCCGCTGCTGATGGTCGCGACCGTCTGGTATCTGATCATCCTCACGGTGCTGTCGGCGATCCAGGTGCAGGTCGAGCGGCACTACGCGCGCGGCGCGCTGCGCAACCCGCCGCCGTCCGCCCTCACCTTCGTGCTTGCTCGCGCCGGCGCGCTGTGGCGGCGGCTCGCGGCGCGCAAGCCCGCCGCGGCGGCGCCGGCCGCCACCGGGGCGGCCGCGCCGCAACAGGGCGGCGAGGTCGCGGTGCACGCGGTGTCGAAGCAGTTCGGCGCGCAGCGCGTGCTCGAGCGCGTATCGTTCGTCGCGCTGCGCGGCAGCGTGACGGTGATCGTCGGGCCGTCCGGCTCCGGCAAGTCGACGCTGCTGCGCACGATCAATCACCTCGAGCGCGTCGACGACGGCTTCATCGACATCGACGGCGAGCTGATCGGCTACCGCCGCGACGGCGACGTGCTCTACGAGCTGAAGGAGCGCGACGTGCTGAAGCGCCGCACCGAGGTCGGCATGGTGTTCCAGAACTTCAACCTGTTCCCGCACCTGACCGTGCTGGAGAACCTGATCGAGGCGCCGGTCGCCGTCGGCGGCGCGACCCGCGACGCCGCCGAGCGCACCGCGCGCGCGTTGCTCGCGCGCGTCGGGCTCGCGGACAAGGCCGACGCGTATCCGCGCCAGCTGTCCGGCGGCCAGCAGCAGCGCGTCGCGATCGCACGCGCGCTCGCGCTGCGGCCGAAGGTGCTGCTGTTCGACGAGCCGACGTCCGCGCTCGATCCGGAGCTCGTCAACGAGGTGCTCGACGTGATCAAGGAGCTCGCGCGCTCGGGCACGACGCTCGTGATCGTCACGCACGAAATCGGCTTCGCACGCGAAGTCGCGGACAACGTGCTGTTCATGGAAAGCGGACGCATCGTCGAGGCGGGGCCGCCCGCGATCGTGCTCGACCAGCCGACCCATCCGCGCACGCGCGAATTCCTGTCGCGGGTGCTGTGACGCCCGCCTTTTTCTCCGGACCAGCGAGATACATGCCGATGATCGACCGACGCCTGTTCCTCACCGCCGCCTTCGCCGCGACAGCCGGCCTGCCGTTGCGCACGGCGCTCGCCGCCACTGCGCTCGCGGATCTCGACCCGCGCCAGGCGGGCCGCGTGCGTGCGCCGCGCGATCCGGCCGCGATTCGCGCGGCGAGCGGCTACCGCTGGGTGCGCGACGGCGCGTTCACCGTCGCGATCTCGCCGCATGCGCCGCCGGTATCGACTTACGCGACGGACGCGCGCACCGTGGTCGGCGCGGACCCCGACTATGCGCAGCTCGTGGCCGACGCGTTCGGCCGCACGCTCGCGCTGGTGCCGATCGCGTGGGCCGACTGGCCGCTCGGGCTGAGCTCGGGCAAGTACGACGCGGTGATCTCGAACGTCGGCGTGACCGAGAAGCGCAAGGAGAAATACGATTTCACGACGTACCGGCTCGGGCTGCACGGCTTCTACGTGCGCACCGCGAGCCCGATCGTGAAGATCGCCGAACCGAAGGATGTTGCCGGGTTGCGCATCATCACGGGCGCGGGGACGAGCCAGGAGCGGATCCTGCTCGAATGGAGCCGCCGCAACGTCGAGCAGGGGCTCAGGCCGACCGAGCTGCAGTATTTCGACGACGACGCGGCCGCGCGCGTCGCGCTGCTGTCGGGGCGCGCCGACACCGAACTGAATCCGAATGCGTCGCTCGCGTACGAGGCCGCGCGTGACGGCAAGATCCGTCGAGTGGGTGTCGTGAACGCGGGCTGGCCGGCCAATGCGGACGTCGCGATCGCGACGCGCAAGGGCAGCGGCCTGGCCGATGCGTTGACGCTTGCCACCAATACGCTGATCGCCAATGGCCGGTACGGACAGGCGCTGGCACGCTGGGGATTGCAGAGCGAGGCGCTCGCGCGCGCGGAAACGAATCCGCCGGGGCTGCCGTCGTTTTGATTCGATGCGGCGGTGGGGCTGCCGTCGCATGCTACCGGCAGCGCGGGTAACGTGGCGCGGTTCGGGTTGCGCGTCTTCCGCGAAATTCGATCGATCGGCTTGTGCGCTTGATCGGCATATCGTCGAGCCGCGCTGCCGGCGGCTTCATGCGCATGCGCACTGCCACGCAGATCGCGATGCGCGGCGAATGCGCGCGAACCCTCACGATGAGATCGATGCGCACGCGGCGCTGCGCTGGCGCCGTTCACGGGTGATCGCCGGTCGCGGCGACATCGTCACCGCGCGGTGGCCGTCTGTTGCGCGGGGGCCGCAAACGCGCCCGCATACGAACGGTCGAGCAGCTTCGCGGTGTCGTACGGAGTCGGGATCACGCCGGCCTTGTGCAGGAAATCGGCGGTGTTCTGCGCGTCCTTCGCGGCGGCGGCGTCGACCGGGCCGACGCGCTGGTGCGCGTGGTCGAGCCAGCGGTAGGCGACGTCCGGTTCGAGCTTCGCGCGCTTGGCCCACAGGTCCGCGTATTCGCGCGGATGGCTGTCGACCCACTGGCGCGCGGCGACCACGCGCCGCAGGAAGTCGGTGATCTCCGCGCGCTTGCCGTCGACGGCCTGCTCGTTCGCCGCGACGAAGCTGAGCGCCGGCATCAGCCCCTGCGCGGTGACGACCGGCCGCGCGCCCTGCCGCAGCTCGAGCGTGCTGACGAACGGCTCCCACAGCGAAACGGCGTCGACCGAGCCGTTCGCGAGCGCGTTGGTCGCGTCGACCGGCATCAGGTACGCGTACTTGACCGCGTCGGCGCGCACGCCCGCGCGTTCGAGCGCGCGCAGCACGAGCTGCTGGCTCCACGCGCCGCGCCACACGGCGATCGTCTTGCCCTGCAGGTCGGCGACCGTGCGCACCGGCGAATTCTTCGGCACGAGGATCGCGACGCCGTCGAGGCTCTGGCGCGACACGGCGATCACCTTGACCGGCGCGCCGCGCGCGGCGAGCGTGAGCAGCGCGGAATCGCCGAGGAAGCCCACGTCGATCGCATTGCCGTTGAGGCTTTCGGCGACGGGCGCGGCCGCCTGGAAGTGCTTCCACTCGATCGTGTACGGCAGGCCCTTGAGCACGCCGGACGCCTCCATCGACGCCTGGATGTTGAAGTAGTTCTGTTCACCGACGTGCAGCGTGACGGTGTCCTTCGCGATGCCCGGCTGCGCGGCGAGCGCCAGCACGAGCGCCGTGACGATTCGGCTCGACAACGTGATTTTCTCCGGTAGTTGACTGGCGTGCGCATCGCAGCAGCGCCGGATAGCGCATCGAACGAAGCACACGGCGCACGCCATGAAACCGTCGACGATACGTCGATCGCCGGCATCGAACAAACGCAATATTCTGCTATCGAAAGGCGCAAATCTTCGATGGCAGGACGGCGCGCATGCCGATGTTGCAACGCGCCACGGGAAAGCCGTTCGAGGACATCCTCGACAGATATTTCGTACGCGAAATACACCGAGAACTATATTTCGCATGCAAATTACCTTTCTGAACGAGGACGGACATGACATCGGAACCCATCGCGTTTTCCGCCGCCGACGGCTACCCGTTGCGCGGCACGCTGTGGCAGCCGGCCGCCGAGCCGTCCGCGCTGGTGCTGATCCATCCGGCGACCGCCGTGCCGGAGCGGCTGTATGCGGGCTTCGCGCGCTACCTGACCGAGCGGGGCTTCGCGGCGCTGACCTACGACTATCGCGGGATCGGTTCATCGCGGCCCGCGCGGCTCACCAAACTGCAGGCCCGCATGCGCGACTGGATCGAACTCGACGTCGGCGCGGCCATCGCGTGGGCGCGCGACACGCACCGCGCAGTGCCGCTGCTCGCGGTCGGCCACAGCGTCGGCGGCCACGCGATCGGCCTGTCGGCCGGGTCGCGCCACCTGCGGGCGGCGGTGATGGTCGCGTCGCACGCGGGCAGCACGCGGCTGATCGCGCGCGCCGCCGAACGGCTGAAGGTGCGGCTGATCCTGCGCGTGCTCGGGCCGCTGACGTCCACGCTGCTCGGCTACGTGCCGGGCAGGCGGCTCGGGCTCGGCGAAGACCTGCCGGCCGGCGTGTTCCGCGAATGGAGCGGCTGGACGACGCTGCCGCGCTACTTCTTCGACGACCCGACGCTCGGCGCGGCCGAGCGGTTCGCGAAGCAACGGCTGCCGATTCTCGCGCTCGGTTTCGACGACGACCCATGGGCGAACCCGACGGCCATCGACCTGCTGGTAAGCTACCTGACGCACGCGGCGGTCGAGCGCCGCCAGATCGATCCGCGCGCCACCGGCAGCGGGCCGGTCGGGCACATGGGCTTCTTCCGCAGCCGGCCCGGCGCGGTGCTGTGGCCGGGCGTCGCGGACTGGCTCGCACAGGCGCTCGACCGGCCGCGCGATGCGGACCGCGCCGCCCCCTCCTCCACGCCAGCAGGAAACCGAGCTTGAGCGACGAACGACGACTGTTTTTGCTGTTGAGCATTGGCCAGCGGCGCGCGCAGCGCTGGGTCGACCGCAAGGCGGAAACCGATACGCACGCGAGCGCCGCGCAGGCCGGCGTGCTGTTCCATCTCGCGAAACACGACGGCGCGCTCGTCGGCGAAGTCGGCGCGGCGCTGCAACTGGCGCCGTCCGCGATGACGGGCCTCGCCGATCGCATGGCGAAGGCCGGGCTGCTCACGCGCCACCGCGATTCGGACGACGGGCGCGCGACCCGCCTGTTCCTCACCGACGACGGCCACGCCGCGCTGAAGAAGGCGCGCGTGCTGCTGCGCGAGCTGAACACGAAGCTGTGCGACGGGTTTTCCGACGACGAGCTCGATGTGGTCGCACGCTGGCTGCGCACGCTGCAGGCGCGCTTTCCGGCGGATCGCTGAACGCGAAGCAATTCCCGCAGCGATTCCGATTCGCGCTTCGATTCGGCTTTCCACTCGCGATACGGCGAATGTTCCCGCCGCCGCTCCGCCGTGTTCCCTGCAATTTTTTCTGCCCCCACGCATGCGATTCCGGCAACGCTTGCCGGCTACGCTCTGTTACAAAAAATCGCCTGCTTTCCGGGGTTTTGTTGGCCTACATTGCTTCCACCTCACGGCAATCGTCGAATGAGACGCACAGCGGCCGCGACAGCAACAAGAATCACAAGGAGTCTTGACCGATGCGCTGGCGGAACCCAGCGAAGGCGGATTGCGATGGCAGAAGCGGCGTACTGTCCGGCACGCACCGGCGCGAGATCCGAAGCGTCGACGCGCTGCGTTGAAGTCCAGGCGCACGCCCCGCGCGACGACGCGCGAGGCCGCAGCCTGTCAGGCCACTGCTTCCGCACGTCAACGAGGAGCAGTCCATGCGACGCATTACCCTGCCTCACCCGCTCGTTACCCGGCTGACCATTGCAGCCGCGCTCGCGTTCACGGCCGCCGCGCACGCGGAGCCCGTGCGCGTGTCCGGCCCGAGCCCGTTCGCCGCCTGCACGGCCGGCGGCCCCGGCACCGTGTACGTGAATGCCGAAGTCGAGCCGTGGCTCGCGGTCAATCCGGCCCGTCCGACCAACATGATCGGCGTCTGGCAGCAGGACCGCTGGTCGAACGGCGGCGCGCACGGCCTCGTCGCGGGCTACACGTTCGACGGCGGCGCGACCTGGGCGCGGACGCCGCAGCCGTTCAGCGCGTGCGCGCCGGGCGGGCTGCCCTACGAGCGCGCGTCCGATCCGTGGGTGTCGTTCGGTCCGGACGGCACCGCGTACTCGGTATCGATCTCGTTCAACCAGTCGAACAACAGCAACGCGGTCGGGGCGTCCGTGTCGACCGACGGCGGCCAGACGTGGAGCAGCCCGGCGCTGCTGATCGCCGACAACGAGCCGACGACGCAGTTCTTCAACGACAAGGAATCGGTGACCGCGAACCCGGTGAAGGCCGGCACCGCGTACGCGGTGTGGGATCGTCTCGAGCTGCCGAACGGCAATCCGTACGCGAACCTGCACACGCAGGCATTCCGCGGGCCGACGCTGTTCTCGAAGACGGTCGACGGCGGCAAGACGTGGAGCAAGGCGCGGGTCATCGTCCATGTGCCGTCGCGGCAGCAGACGATCGGCAACCAGATCGTCGTCGATCCGAAGAGCGGCACGCTCTACAACTTCTTCAACCTGATCCAGCCGCCGTTCAGCAAGGCCGCCGGCAAGGTCGCGTTCATCAAGTCGACCGACGACGGCGCGACGTGGACGCAGCCGCAGGTGATCGCCGGGTTGCAGACGGTCGGCGTGACCGATCCGAATACCGGCGAGCCGGTGCGCACCGGCGACATCATTCCCGAGCCCGCGATCGACCCGGCGTCGGGGCAGCTCTACGTGGTCTGGCAGGACAGCCGCTTCAACGGCGGCCACTACGACGAGATCGCGCTGTCGACGTCGACCGACGGCGGCGCGACCTGGAGCGCGCCGCTGCAGGTCAACACACCGACCGGCCGCGCGGCGTTCAACCCGTCGGTGCGCGTCAACGAAACAGGCGCGGTGATGGTCACCCACTACGACTTTCGCGACCTGCCGGCCGGCGATACGACGACGCTGCCGACCGGCTTCTGGCGCAAGATCTCGCTTGACGGCGGCCGCACGTTCGTCGCCGAGCGGCGCGTCGGCGGGCCGTTCGACCTGAAGGTCGCGCCGAATGCGGAGGGCTTCTTCATCGGCGACTACCAGGGCCTCGACGTGGGGCCGTCGTCGTCGTTCCATCCGTTCTTCGTGCAGACCAACTCCGGCAATCTCGCGAACCGCACGGACGTGTTCTTCGCGCCGTGATGCGCACGTAAGCGCAGCGCAGCCGCGACGTTTCGCGCGTCGCGGCTGCGCATCCGACGCTGGCGCGTCAATGCATGTCGGTCAGCACGACGCGGCCGTCGATCTTCCCTTCGCGCAAACGGGTGAAGATGTCGTTGATGTTGCCGAGCCGCTCGCGGTGGATGTGCGCGCGCACGAGTCCGTCCGCCGCGAAGTCGAGCGACTCCTGCAGGTCGCGCCGCGTGCCGACGATCGAGCCGCGCACCGTGATGCCGTTCAGCACGGTCGAGAAGATCGGCAGCGGGAAATCGCCCGGCGGCAGCCCGTTCAACGCGACCGTGCCGCCACGCCGCACCATCCCGAGCGCCTGCGCGAACGCGCTTCTCGACACCGCCGTGACGAGCACGCCGTGCGCGCCGCCGATTTCCTTCTGGAGAACCGCGGCCGGATCGGCGCTCGACGCGTCGACGGCCAGCTCCGCGCCGAGCTGCTTCGCGAGCGCGAGCTTGTCCGGCGCGATGTCGATCGCCGCGACGTGCAGCCCCATCGCGCGCGCATACTGCACGGCGACGTGCCCGAGGCCGCCGATTCCGGAGATCGCGATCCATTGGCCGGGGCGCGTATCGGTGACGCGAATCCCCTTGTAGACCGTCACGCCCGCGCACAGGATCGGCGCGATTTCGTCGAACGCGACCTGCGCCGGCAGGTGGCCGACGTAGTCCGGATCGGCGAGCACGTATTCCGCATAGCTGCCGTTCACCGAATAGCCGGTGTTCTGCTGCCCGTGGCACAGCGTCTCCCAGCCCGAGTAGCAGTGCTCGCAATGCCCGCAGGCCGTATACAGCCACGGCACGCCGACCCGGTCGCCCTCGCGCACGTGCGTGACGCCCGCGCCGACCGCCGCGACCACGCCCACCCCTTCGTGGCCCGGAATGAACGGCAGCGACGGCTTGACGGGCCAGTCGCCGTCGGCCGCATGCAGGTCGGTATGGCAGACGCCGGACGCCTTGATGTTGACGAGGATCTGGCCCGGGCCCGGCGTCGGCACCGGCACTTCCTCGATGCGCAACGGTTCGCCGAAGGCATGCACTACGGCGGCTTTCATGGTCTGCGTCATGCCCTGCTCCTGTCTGGTCGATGACCGGGCCAGTATCCGGGCTCGAGACCGCAACGACTTGATACGTATCAACGCTACGGGAAACGCACGCGATTGCGGCCGGTTCGCAGCGCGCCGTCGTGTGCAGCGCGGCCGTGCGCACGCTCGCAGCACCGCCTCGGGCCGTTGGCCGGCGTCGCCGATGAAGCGGTACGTCGGCGCATGGGCGGCATCGTCCCGGTTTTAATCAGAAATGATATAACGTATCATCTTCGATGCTTGTCCGTCGTCATGGTGCGTTATCGACACGGCCGGGCGCCGCCGGATCGGATCCGCAGCGGGTCGGTGCGCGTGCACGATGCAACAATATATCGTTTCGATGTGTGCTCGCCGGGCTGACATTCCGATCCGATTTCTACACAACTTCCAATGTCTTCACCGATCATGCGCGACCTTCGCCGTCTACCGCTTCGCCGGCTTCAGCCCGTCTCTCTGATGCTGTTCGCCGCCGTCACGCCCGCCCATGCGGCCGACCCGCCTGCCACGTCGCCGCCCGCGCCGCTCGCGCCGATCTTCGTGACCGCGAACCCGCTCGGCGACACCGACCCGATCGCCGCCACCACGCAGTTGAGCGGCGACGCGCTGACGCGCCGTCAGGCCGATTCGCTCGGCGAGACGCTGAACGGCCTGCCCGGCGTATCGACGACGACCTACGGCCCGATGGTCGGCCGCCCGATCATCCGCGGCATGGACGGCGACCGGATCCGTCTGCTGCAGAACGGCGTCGCCGCCTACGACGCGTCGTCGCTGTCGTTCGACCACGCGGTGCCGCAGGACCCGCTGACGATCGAGCGCGTCGAGATCGTGCGCGGCCCGGCCGCGCTGCTGTACGGCGGCAACGCGGTCGGCGGCGTCGTCAACACGATCGACAACCGCATCCCGCGCGACGCGATCGAAGGCGTGACGGGCGCAGTCGATGCGCGCTACGGCGGCGCGAACGCGGTGCGCGCGGGCGCCGCGCAGGTCGAGGGCGGCAATGGCCGCTTCGCGTTCCACGTCGATGCGTTCGATCGCGAGACGAGCAAGCTGCGAATTCCCGGCTACGCGCGCAGCGACGCACAGCGCGCGCTCGACGGCCCGGACCGGCCGCAGCCGTACGGCAGCGTGCCGAACAGCGACGGACGCGCGCACGGCGGCTCGGTCGGCGCGTCGTACACGTGGGCGGACGGCTTCACCGGGCTGTCGTACAGCGGCTACGAATCGAACTACGGCTCGGTCGCCGCAGACGACGTGCGCCTGAAGATGCGCCAGGAGCGCCTCGCGCTCGCGTCCGAAGTGCGCAACCTGAGCGGGCCGTTCTCGCAGTTGAAGTTCGATTTCGCATACACCGACTACCGGCACAAGGAGGTCGACCATGGCGAAACCGCGACGATGTTCCGCAATCGCGGCTACGAGGCGCGCATCGAGGCCCGCCACCGCAAGATCGGCCCATTCGAGGGGGCGCTCGGCGTGCAGTTCGGCCAGAACCGCTTCTCGGCACTCGGCGACGAAACGCTCGTGCCGAGCACGCGCACGACGAGCGTCGCGCTGTTCGGGCTCGAGGAGTGGAAGGTGTCGGACGCGCTGAAGCTGAGCGTCGGCGGCCGCTACGAGCACGTCAAGCTGCAGCCCGACCCGGCCGGCGCCGAGAAATTCGCCGGCGCGCAGCCGCGCGACGTCAACGCGGGCAGCGTGTCCGCCGGCGCGCTGTTCTCGCTGACGCCGGTGTGGTCGGTCGCGGCGAACGTCGCGTACACCGAGCGCGCACCGACGTTCTACGAGCTGTATTCGAACGGTCCGCACGACGCGACCGGCCAGTTCCTGATCGGCAACCCGAACGCGTCGAAGGAAAAGGCGGTGTCGACCGACCTGTCGCTGCGCTACGCGAGCGGACCGAACCGCGGCAGCGTCGGCGTGTTCTACAACCGCTTCTCGAACTACCTGACCGAGTTCAATACGGGCCGCATCGTCGACAGCGACGGCGACCCGATCGCGCCGGGCACGGACGGCGCACTGTCCGAGGCAGTCTATCGCGGCGTGCGCGCGGAGTTCTACGGCGTCGAGCTCGACGGCAAGTGGCGTGCGTTCGCGCGGCGCGGCCACACGGTCGACCTCGAGCTGACCGCCGACTATACGCATGCGCGCAACGTCGACACCGGCCAGCCGCTGCCGCGCATCGCGCCGCTGCGCACGACGCTCGCGGCCGACTACGGCTACGGGCCGTTCGGCGCGCGCGCGCAGGTCACGCACGCATGGGCGCAGCATCGCGTGCCGGACAACGACCTGCCGACCGCCGGCTACACGTCGCTCGGCGTGATGCTGACCTACAAGTTCCGCGTCGGCGCGACGCGCTGGCTCGCGTATCTGCGCGGCGACAACCTGACGAACCAGGACATCCGCTACGCGAGCTCGGTGGTGCGCGACTTCGCGCCGGAAGGCGGCCGCAGCGTGATGGCAGGCTTGCGGACGACGTTCTGACGTTCTGACGTTCTGACGTTCTGACGTTCTGACTGCCGACCGGTCCGCGACGCAGGTCGCGGGCCGGTCGGCGGCGGGAAACTGCGCGTTCGCGCGTCTCGCGCACTGAGTGCGTGGTCACGAGGTCCGGACGCACACCACCGACAGCGGGCTCACGCTGACCGAAGTCCGACAGGCGCACCAGCATCCGCAGGATCAACTCGCCAGCTGAAGGACACGATGGCGAGCGCGGCTGACACGACCGATCGCGCACGTGAACGCGTCGCCGAGATCGTGTGGAGCGCGGCCGACTACGAATCCGTCGAGCGCGACATCGTCGAACTCGCGCACGGGCCGGCAAGCAAGCAAGCCGAAGCGAGCGCCGATATCGACGACTTCTGAAGACAGTTGCTCGCGCAACTTGTTCGCGCGGAAGATGCAGATGCAACCTGCACGTACGAGCGCGGGATCGTGATCGCGCAGGCGTGCATCGACCGCTACGCAACCGAGTACAACTTGGCACCGGCCATCGGCTCAATCGCGGTCGCGATTCAGCGACGCACGAACAGCGCTTGCGCGTTTTTATCGGCTCGATGCGCAATTTTTATTCCCGAAGATCCGATACGGCACACGACGCGTATTGCGACCGCGCGCCATTCCGTTCAACCCGGACGCGCACTTTTAAATCAGGCGAATGACGAGTATGCTTAAAAAGCACTCCACGTTCGGACGGCGAATCGCAGCCCCTGATTCCCTGCCGATCGTACCGCGGCCCCATCGCGCCTCGCGTCGGTGGCGGCGTCCGCCTCGCGCCCTGGCCGCACGAACCTTCCCCAACCATTCGCAGGAGAGCTGGTGAGCCGTCTCGTCGTCGTTTCCAATCGCATCGCAGATCCACGTAAAGCCGCTGCAGGCGGCCTCGCCGTCGCCGTGCGCGACAGCCTGCAGGAAACGGGCGGCGTATGGTTCGGCTGGAGCGGCAGGTTGCGCGGCGAGGACGACCATCCGGGCCGCGGCGACGACGTGCAGATCCAGAACGTCGGCGGCATTCAGCTCGCGACGATCGACCTCGATCCGCAAGACTACGACGCGTACTACCTCGGCTATTCGAACAACGTGCTGTGGCCGGTGTTTCACTACCGGCTCGACCTCGCGCAATTCGACCGACGTTTCGCGGACGGCTATCGCCGCGTCAACCAGCTCTTTGCGCGCAAGCTCTACCCGCTGCTGCGCGCCGACGATGTCGTGTGGGTGCACGACTATCAGCTGATTCCGCTCGCGGCCGAGTTGCGCGCGATCGGCTGCACGAACCCGATCGGCTTCTTCCTGCACATTCCGATGCCGCCGCCGCCGATCATGGCGGCGATCCCGGAGCACGAATGGCTGATGCGCTCGCTGTTCGCGTACGACCTCGTCGGCTTCCAGACGGAAAGCGACCTGCTGCACTTCGAGCACTACGTCGAGGCGGAAGCCGGCGCGGCGCGCCTGCCGGACGGCCGGCTGCGCGCCTTCGGCCGCACGTTGTCGGCGGGCGCGTTTCCGATCGGCATCAACGTCGACGAGTTCGCGTCGCTCGCGGGCGACCGCGACGGCATCGCGATGTTCGAACGGATGCGCGACGAGTATTCGCGTCGCCAACTGCTCGTCGGCGTCGACCGCCTCGATTACACGAAGGGCCTGCCGCAGCGCGTGCACGCGTTCCGACAACTGCTCGAGCAGTATCCGGAGAACCGCAATCGCGCGACGCTGATCCAGATCGCCGCGCCGAGCCGCGAGGACCTCGGCGCCTACGACGACCTGCGGCGCGAAATGGACAGCCTGTGCGGCGCGATCAACGGCGACTACGGCGAGCTCGAATGGATGCCGATGCGCTACATCCATCGCACGGTCGCGCGCCGGCGGCTGCCGGGCCTCTATCGCGCGAGCCGCGTCGCACTCGTCACGCCGCTGCGCGACGGGATGAATCTCGTCGCGAAGGAATTCCTCGCCGCGCAGGACAACACCGATCCGGGCGTGCTCGTGCTGTCGCGCTTCGCGGGCGCGGCCGAGCAACTGAAGGAAGCGCTGCTCGTCAATCCGTACGACACGCAAGGCACCGCGCAGGCGATCCAGCGCGCGCTCACGATGCCGATCGACGAGCGCCGGCAGCGCCACGCGGCGCTGATGGCGACCGTGCGCAAGTATGACGTGCACTGGTGGCGCACGCGCTTTCTCGACGCGCTGACCGAAGCGGCCGAAGTTGCGGCGGCGGCTGCGTCCTGATTTGCGTTCGCGGGTACGCCGTTATGCGACGTGGGTAGCGCATGCGCTTTCTTGATACGCCGACCGAAGCGATCGAAGTCTATGCGGCCGCTGCGTCCTGACTGACGATCGCGGGCGAGGTGCGATTGCGCATCGCATCGCATCGCATCGCATCGCATCGCATCGCATCGCATCGTTCGCGCGCGACAGCACCGACGCCGCGAACGTTCCGCCGTGATCCGCAATTCTGCGTAGTCCGGTCCTGTCGAAGGCGTTTCTTCAGATCGTATCGATCAGTCGCATCGCGCATCCGGCCGCGCACGCGTGCGCGCCATTCGCAAAACGCGAGCAGCCACGCAGACAAAAATGCCACCGCGCCCGCATCTCGCCACGTCGCTCAATCGGATGAATGACGCAGCGCACCACAAGCGGATGTTGCTCGCACGAACCGCCCTGCCACCCCACCACCCTCGATTCCCGCCCCCGCGCCCATCGTCGCGCATAGCTCCGACAAATCCCTTTCATCGCCCCAGCCGACCGCGCTATAGTCGCGTGCATGACATTTTCGTGACAGCGCGAAGCTTACCGCCGTGAGCCCGCACGACGCCGGCTCTCGTGCACCTGCGCGCGCGCCAGCACGCACCACCCAGCGCGCCCCACATCGAACGACCATCGCCCATCCGAGGAGCACACGACGTGAACGACACCCCCGCCCGGCCCGACGACCTTCCCGACGATCCCGACCGCCGCCGCATGCTCGGCGGCATCGCCGCGCTCGGTGCGGGCGTCGCGCTAGGCGGCTGCGAGATCACGTCGGGACGTGCGCCGCGCACGGCCGCCGACCTGCAGCTCGACGAAACACTGCGCCGACACGTGCGCAACATCGTCGTGATCTACGCGGAAAACCGCAGCTTCGCGAACCTGTACGGCGATTTCCCCGGCGTGCAGCATCCGCTCGCCGCGGTGCCGCCCGCGCAGGCGCGCCAGCTCGACCGCGACGGCAAGACCCCGCTGCCGGTCCTGCCGAAGATCTGGGGCGGCCTCGTGCCGCAGGCGCAGGAAGTCGACGGCACGCGCTACATGATCGCCGAGCAGGACATCCAGAAGCTGCCGAACGCGCCGTTCCTGATCCGCGACGCGCACGGCAAGCCGCTGCCGAACAGCGTGATCACGCGCGACCTGTGGCACCGCTTCTACCAGAACCAGATGCAGATCAACGCGGGCCGCAACGACCAGTTCGCCGCGTGGGCCGATTCCGGCGGCCTCGTGATGGGGCATTACCGCAATTCGGCCGACACGCTGCGGCTGTGGAATCTCGCGCAGCAGTACACGCTGTGCGACAACTTCTTCATGGCTGCGTTCGGCGGCTCGTGGCTCAACCACATGTACCTGATCGGCGCGCAGCCGCCGCTGTATCCGGATGCGCACAAGCATCCACAGGCGGCGAAGCTGCTGTCGGCGGTCGAAGGCGACGACCCGGCCGGCACGCGCCTGAAGCTGGCCGCCGATTCGCCGGCGTCCGCGCTCGACGGCCCGCCGAAGTTCGCGCGCGACGGCGCGCTGACGCCCGACGGCTACGGCGTGAACACGATGGCGCCGCCGTACCAGCCGAGCTACGTGCCGCCGCCCGCGGGCGGCAACGCCGCGTACGCCGATCCGGACGACCATCGCGTGCTGCCGCCGCAGGGCTACGCGACGATCGGAGACCGCCTGTCGGACAAGGGCATCGACTGGGCGTGGTACAGCGGCGCATGGCAATACGCCCTCGAGCACCGCGACACCGGCGACGTGCCCGACTTCCAGTATCACCACCAGCCGTTCAACTACTTCGTCAAGTACGCGCCGGGCACCGAAGCGCGCCGCCGGCATCTGCGCGACGCGGGCCTCGGCGACGAGCCGTCGACCAACCGCCTGCTCGCGGACATCGATGCGGGCCGCCTGCCCGCGGTCACGTTCTACAAGCCGCAGGGCAACCTGAACATGCATGCGGGCTACGCGGACATCGCGTCGGGCGACCGGCACATCGCGACCGTGATCGAGCACATCCGGCGCGGCCCGCAGTGGGCGAACACGGTGATCATCATGACGCACGACGAGAACGGCGGCTGGTGGGACCCGGTCGCGCCGCCGCTCGGCGACCGCTGGGGGCCGGGCTCGCGGATTCCGGCGCTGGTGATCGCGCCGTTCGCGAAGAAGGGCTACGTCGACCATACGCTGTACGACACGAACTCGATCCTGCGCTTCATCAGCCGGGTGCACGGGCTCGCGCCGCTCGATGGCGTGGTCGCGCGCAACCAGGCGTTCGCCGCGCGCGGCCAGACGCCGCCGGGGGATCTGACGAACGCGCTCGATCTCGGCTGACGCGCGTGCGCTGACCGCGCGCGCAAAAAATCCCGCGTCGGCACCGGTGGCCGACGCGGGACCTTGTCCGCGATTGCGCCGGACGGGCCGGCGCGACGCGCGATGCGTTACGCGCCGATGCGCTGTTCGATCCGCTTCATCGTATCGAGCAGCGCGGCCGGCAGGCGGAGCTTCAGCTTGTCGAACAGCTCCGCATGCAGCTTCAATTCGTCGCGCCACTCGGTGGTATTCATCGACGTGACCGTGTCGAACTGCGCGCGCGTGAAGTCCAGTCCGTCCCAGTGCAGGTCGTCGTAGGCCGGCGACACGCCGAATGCATGCTCGGCGCCGCCGCCTTGCCCTTCGAGACGATCGAGCATCCATTTCAGCACGCGCATGTTCTCGCCGAAACCCGGCCACACGAATGTGCCGTCCTCGCCCTTGCGGAACCAGTTCACGCAGTAGATCTTCGGCAGCGTCGCGCCGCTCGCGGCGAGCCGTTCGCCCAGCATCAGCCAGTGGCCGAAATAATCGCTCATGTTATAGCCGCAGAACGGCAGCATCGCGAACGGATCGCGCCGCACGATGCCCTGCTGGCCGGCCGCCGCCGCGGTCGTCTCCGAACCCATCGTCGCGGCCATGTACACGCCTTCGATCCAGTCGCGCGCCTCGGTGACGAGCGGCACGGTCGTCGAGCGGCGGCCGCCGAAGATGAACGCATCGATCGGCACGCCGGCCGGGTCCTCCCAGTCCGCGTCGATCGACGGGCATTGCGCGGCCGGCGCCGTGAAGCGCGAGTTCGGATGCGCGGCCTTGCGGCCGGTTTCCTTGGCCGTTTCCGGCGTCCACGGGTTGCCTTGCCAGTCGGTCAGCTTCGCGGGCGGCGTGTCGGTCAGCCCCTCCCACCACACGTCGCCGTCTTCGGTCAGCGCGACGTTCGTGAAGATCACGTTTTCCTTCAGCGTCGAGATCGCGTTCGGGTTGGTCTTCACGCCGGTGCCCGGCGCGACGCCGAAGAAGCCGGCCTCGGGATTGATCGCGTAAAGCCGGCCGTCGCGGCCGGGTTTGATCCACGCGATGTCGTCGCCGATCGTCGTGACCTGCCAGCCGTCGAAGCCCTTCGGCGGAATCAGCATCGCGAAGTTGGTCTTGCCGCAGGCCGACGGGAACGCGGCCGCGACGTGATACTTCTTGCCGGCCGGCGACGTCACGCCGAGGATCAGCATGTGCTCGGCGAGCCAGCCCTGGTCGCGGCCCATCGTCGACGCGATGCGCAGCGCGAAGCACTTCTTGCCGAGCAGCGCGTTGCCGCCGTAGCCGGAGCCGAAGCTCCAGATCTCGCGCGTTTCCGGGAAGTGCACGATGTACTTGACCGGGTTGCACGGCCACGGCACGTCTTTCTGGCCCGCCTCGAGCGGATGGCCCACGCTGTGCACGCACGGCACGTACTCGCCATCCTCGCCGAGCACGTCGTACACGTCGCGGCCCATGCGCGTCATGATCCGCATGTTCACCGCGACGTACGGGCTGTCGGACAGCTCGACGCCGACGTGCGCGATCGGCGAGCCGAGCGGGCCCATCGAGAACGGCACGACGTACAGCGTGCGGCCGCGCATCGCGCCGCGGAACAGCCCGTCGAGCGTCGCGCGCATTTCGTCGGGCGGGGTCCAGTTGTTGGTCGGTCCGGCGTCGTCGCGCGACGCGCTGCAGATGAACGTGCGGTCTTCGACCCGCGCGACGTCCGACGGATCGGACTGCGCAAGAAACGAGTTGGGACGCTTCGCGGGATTGAGCCGCTTGAGCGTCCCCTGTTCGACCATCGCGTTGCACAGTGCGTCGTACTCGGCTTGCGAGCCGTCGCACCACACGACACGTTCGGGTTCGGTGAGCTCCGCGATGCGCGTCACCCATTCGATCAGCTTGCGATGTTTGACGAATGCCGGAGGAGCGATCAGCGGGCCGTGCGTCGCTTCGGCCAATGAGTTTTGCGACATCGGGGTGTCTCCAGATTATTGGACGGGGATACAGGATGCGGGGCGAGCCCGCGAGATCGGGATTGCGGTGGGCGTGCAGACTGAAGCGACACGCATCGCGGCATCGACGCGCGAGCGGAGCGCGCGTCGATGCCGCGATGCGGGCGAGAGTATGTGAACTATCTGAACGATCGCGTGAGTGTACGAACGCGAGTTTCGCCATGCATGCAACCTGACGTACAACTACATGATGGCCAGCATACCATCGCCGATATTGCGCGGGCGTTGCGTTGCAACAAGAAACAACCGTGACGATGGGTCGGGCATGTCGCTTGCGGACGGGTTGTTTTACTGGTTCGCTGCATGCTCCGCGCGGACGAAACGGCCCGGCGCTTTGCAGTGCAAGGGTTGCGCGCCAGCGGCAATTTTGGTCGGCGCCTCGCGTGGCCCACGTACGCAAGCGCACGTTGCGCGGATCCGTGTTTTCGCTACTCAGGCAAACCCTGAATTAGGTTGCGTACACAAACATCTGTTGCGAGCGCGCTGCCTACGCACCGCTCAAAACCGCGCTTTCTGCAATTCGGGCGAACACGTGCGACGGCCGCTACGACGGTGAGCTGCGACTGCCTCACGACCGAGCGCGACTGAAAAAAAACGCCAACCCGTGAACAACGGGTTGGCGTCGTGTGCCGCGGCTATGACGATTACGAGAACTGGTTCATGGTGTTGTCCTTACCCGCCGCCTTCAGCGCCGCTTCGCCGCTGAAGTATTCCTTGTGGTCGTCGCCGATGTCCGAGCCGGACATGTTCTGGTGCTTGACGCACGCGATGCCCTGACGGATTTCCTTGCGCTGCACGCCGGCCACATAACCCAGCATGCCCTGGTCGCCGAAGTATTCCTTCGCCAGGTTGTCGGTCGACAGCGCGGCGGTGTGGTACGTCGGCAGCGTGATCAGGTGGTGGAAGATGCCCGCTTCGCGCGACGCGTCGGCCTGGAACGTGCGGATCTTCTCGTCGGCGAGCTTCGCCAGTTCGGAATCGTCGTATTCCACGCTCATCAGTTGCGCGCGGTCGTATGCCGACACATCCTTGCCCGCGGCCTTCATCGCGTCATACGCCTGCTGGCGGAAATTCAGCGTCCAGTTGAACGACGGGCTGTTGTTGTACACCAGCTTGGCGTTCGGGATGACCTTGCGAATCTCGCTGACCATGCCGCCGATCTGCGCGATATGCGGCTTTTCGGTTTCGATCCACAGCAGGTCGGCGCCGTTTTGCAGCGACGTGATGCAATCCAGCACGCAGCGCGCTTCGCCCGTGCCGGCGCGGAACTGGAACAGGTTGCTGGGCAGGCGCTTCGGACGCAGCAGCTTGCCGTCGCGCTTGATGACGACGTCACCGTTGCCCAGTTGGTCGGCCGACAGCTCTTCGCAATCGAGGAAGGCGTTGTATTGGTCGCCCAGGTCGCCCGGCGCGTTGGTCACGGCGATCTGCTTGGTCAGGCCGGCGCCCAGCGAGTCGGTACGGGCCACGATGATGCCGTCGTCCACGCCCAGCTCCAGGAACGCGTAGCGGATCGCGCGAATCTTGGCCAGGAAGTCCTCGTGCGGCACGGTGACCTTGCCGTCCTGGTGGCCGCACTGCTTCTCGTCGGACACCTGGTTTTCGATCTGGATGCAGCATGCACCCGCTTCGATGAACTGCTTGGCCAGCAGGTACGTGGCTTCCGCGTTGCCGAAACCCGCGTCGATGTCGGCGATGATCGGCACGACGTGGGTGACGTGGTTGTCGATCTTTTCCTGGATGGCGGCCTTCGCGGCAGGGCCAACGGCTGCGTCCAGCTCGCGGAACAGGCCGCCCAGTTCACGGGCGTCGGCCTGGCGCAGGAACGTGTACAGCTCGCGGATCAGCGCGCTGACGGAGGTCTTTTCGTGCATCGACTGGTCCGGCAGCGGGCCGAACTCGGAGCGCAGCGCGGCCACCATCCAGCCGGACAGGTAAAGGTAGCGGCGCTCGGTGCTGTTGAAGTGCTTCTTGATGGAGATCATCTTCTGCTGGCCGATGAAGCCGTGCCAGCAACCCAGCGACTGGGTGTACTTCGACGGGTCGGCATCGTAGGCGGCCATGTCGGCGCGCATGATCTTGGCGGTGTACCTGGCGATGTCCAGACCCGTCTTGAACTTGTTCTGGGCACGCATGCGAGCGGCGTACTCGGGATTGATCGCATCCCACGCGCTGCCGTGGGTCTCTTTCAAGCCAGCAACTGCCTTGATGTCGTCTTGATACTGGGCCATGTCTATCTCCTGGAAACGAAGCGCATTTGAGTAAAGGGTTCAGCGTGCCCGCTTCGTCTGTCGAAGCGAACTGCATGGACTTAATAGTACCGCTGCACGGCGCGCTTTCGGCCAACTCTTATATAAGACATAAGATATAAATTTCTGTTAATTTTCAATGAGATAGGTCCGAGTTTTTGCGATGCAAAACACTTTTTCAAGGCACGGAAAGACAGGCGGCACGAAAGCGCCCACGCCATTTCGCAACATGAAATGGCCTTTCGGTACACGGTGCGCGCGCCTTGCCTGCCGTGCGCCCAACGCCCTTTTCTGTCTGCGGCGCGACAAAACGTCTATACTTGGATGATTCATCTATTTCGACCGCGCTACGCGCGCACTCTTACGGCCTGCCACGACATGACCGAATACCCCGTCTTCAACGGGCTGTGCGAGCTGCTGACCAGCAACGGTGCGCGGTTCCGCGTGCTCGAGCACCCCGCAGAGGGCAAATCCGACGTGATCGCCGCGATTCGCGGCACGCGTCCCGAACAGGGCGCGAAGGCGATGCTCTGCACGTTCAAGGATGGCGGCGATGCGACCGCGCTGGCAGTGATCCCCGGTCATCTGAAGATCGACTTCCGCAAGGTCGCCGACGCGCTCGGCCGTCGCAAGGCGACGCTGGCGCCGCCGGAGCGCGCGGCCGCCGTCACCGGCTGCGTGATGGGCGCCGTGCCGCCGTTCGTGTTTGACGCGAGCGTGACGCTCGTCGTCGATCCGGCGCTGGTCGAACGCAACGACGCGATCGCGTTCAACGCCGGACGCCTCGACCGCTCGATCGTGCTCGACGCGTCCGATTACGTGCGGATCGCCCGACCGCTGCTCGCCGACATCACGCGTCCCGAGACCACCGACGCACCTGCGCTCGAAGCCGCGCGATGAACCGTTCCCGCCCGACGCCGCAGCTGGAACAGGCATCGCTGATCGAACAGGTGCTGCGCATCGCCGAAGGGCTCGGCGCGATGTTCGCGCCGTTCACCGAGGTCGTCGTGCACGACCTGCGCTCGCCGAAGCATGCGATTCTCGCCATCCACAACAACCTGTCCGGGCGCGAGGTTGGTGACCCCGCGACGGAACTCGGCCTCGCCCGCATCGCGGACGACAGCTACCCGCAAGTGCTCGCGAACTATGCGAATCGGTTCAGCGACGGGCGCCAGGCCAAGAGCACGTCGATCGGCATCAAGGATTCGAGCGGCCATTACGTGGCCGCGCTGTGCCTGAACGCGGACGTCACGCTGTTCCGCGGCTTCCAGGGGATGCTGAACCAGTTCTGCAGCGTCGAAGGCGCGCCGGTCGCCGACACGCTCGATCCGGCCGGCGCCGACGCGATCCGGCAGCGCATCGATGCGTTCGCGACGCGTCTCGCGTCCACGCCGCGCGAACTGAAGACCGACCAGCGGCGCGAGCTGATGCAGATGCTGAAGGCAGACGGCTTTCTCGAGGTGCGCCGCGCGATGGAAATCGTCGCGCAACACCTGGGCGTCTCGCGCGCGACCGTGTACAACGATGCAAAATGACGGGCACGCCCGCCCCGATGATCGCCCTATCGACGAGAGCCACCGATGACCAATCCGACCCTTCCCACCTACGACGACGTCGCGGCCGCCGCCGCGCGCCTGCAGGGCCACGCGCACCGCACGCCCGTGATGACGTCGAGCACGCTCGACGACGCGCTCGGCGCGCAAGTGTTCTTCAAGTGCGAGAATTTTCAGCGCATGGGCGCCTTCAAGTTTCGGGGCGCCTTCAACGCGCTGTCGCGCTTCGACGCCACGCAGCGCCGCAACGGCGTCGTCACCTTCTCGTCGGGTAACCACGCGCAGGCGATCGCGCTGTCGGCGCGCATGCTCGGCATCCCGGCAACGATCGTGATGCCGCAGGACGCGCCGGCCGCGAAGATGGCCGCCACGCGCGGCTACGGCGGCAACGTCGTGACCTACGACCGCTATACGGAAGACCGCGAGCAGATCGGCCGCGAGCTGGCGGAGAAGCACGGGCTCACGCTGATTCCGCCTTACGACCACCCGGACGTGCTCGCCGGACAAGGGACTGCCGCGAAGGAGCTGTTCGACGAAGTGGGCGCGCTCGATGCGCTGTTCGTCCCGATGGGCGGCGGCGGGCTGCTCTCCGGCACCGCGCTCGCGACGCGTGCGCTGTCGCCGCAAGCGAAGCTGTACGGCGTCGAGCCCGAAGCCGGCAACGACGGCCAGCAATCGTTCCGCAGCGGCGCGATCGTGCACATCGACACGCCGCGCACGATCGCCGACGGCGCGCAGACGCAGCATCTGGGCAACCTGACGTTCCAGATCCTGCGGCGCGACGTCGACGACATCCTGACAGCGACCGACGCCGAACTGGTCGACAGCATGCGGTTCTTCGCAACCCGGATGAAGCTCATCGTCGAGCCGACCGGCTGCCTGTCGCTCGCGGCCGCACGCAAGATGAAGGACGAACTCGCGGGCAAGCGCGTCGGTATCATCATCAGCGGCGGCAATATCGACCTCGCGAACTTCGCCGCACTGGTTTCCAGTCCCGCCGCATGAAATCGCCGGGGGCGCGCGCCGGCGGCTGCGGCGCGCGCTCCCGGCGCAACACCCCACCGCCTCGTTCGAACGACGAGGACGCGCGCGTTCCAGCCTCATATCGCCCCGCCACGGCCAGCCGCTTTCGTCAGATGTGAAATACGCTCCGTTGCGCCCGCGACACGCCATCCGCGAGCATTCGACGCGCGGTGACGTTTTTTCGCACCCCTGCGCGATTCGACGATTGACGTGCCGGCGTGCTCGCCCTTACGCTTGCGCACCGATGGTTCCCGGAGACGGGATCAAAAGGGAACGCAGCAGAGGCCGAGCCTCCAATCTGCGGCTGCCCCCGCAACTGTAAGCGGCGAATCCGCGCCACCACGCGCCACTGGGAAACCGGGAAGGCCGGCGCGGATGACGACCCGCAAGCCAGGAGACCTGCCATCGACCCGAGGTCCAGCAGCCGCACCGGGCGGGGTGTCCCGATGCGCCGGCACCGCCGTTGGCGGTCGCCCCGTTGCATGGACGGCCCCGACCTCTGAACGCTTCGCATGTTCATTCTTACCGCCCTCGCTTCCGCGCCGGAAGCATCGCGCCGCTGCACCGCCTGCGTGCGCGGCGCCGGCTCGCGCGCACGCCGCATCTGCAACACGACCACGCTCGCCGCATCATGAATCTTCGCCACCTTCTCGCCACGTCCGCCGCATCGGCGCTGCTCTGCCCGCTCGCGCACGCGGCCGGCGACACGGCGCCTGCCGAAGCGTCGCCGCCCGCGGCCGGCACGGAGCTGCCGACCATCGCCGTGACCGACACGCGGCGCCTGCCCGAGTCGTTCGACCAGCGCTATGCGACGACGCAGGTGCTCACGCGCGCCGACCTCGAGCGGCTGTCGCCCAGCGAGCCGAGCATCACGCAGGCGCTCGCGACGCTGCCCGGTGTGACGGTGTCGTCCAACGGCGGCCCCGGCTCGTCCGCGTCGGTCAGCATCCGCGGCTCGTCGGCGAGCCAGGTCGCGGTGTTCATCGACGGCATCCCGATCGGCTCGCCGACCACCGGCATCGCGCCGTGGGCTGACCTGCCGACCGAAGCGTTCGAGCGCGTCGAGGTGATCTCCGGGCCGGCCGCCGCGTCGTTCGGCGCGAACGCGATGGGCGGCGTCGTGCAGCTGTTCACGCGCCGCGCCGCGGGTCAGCCGAACCAGACGAGCGTGTCGTTCGGCGGCGGCTCGAACAAGACCTTCGATACGCAGCTGCGCACGTCCGGCACCGTGCCGTCCACCGGCCCGCTCGCCGCGCTCGGCGGCCTCACCTACTCGCTCGGCCTGCACGACTACAACACCGCCGGCATCGACGCCACGCAGCCAGTGCTGCCGTACCACGAGGCCGGACGCAATCCGTATCACGCGCAGGATCTCGATGCGCGTCTCGGCTATGCACGCGGCAACTGGTCGGTCTCGACGTTCGCGCTGTATCACCGCTCCGACCTGTCCTACGACAACGCAGGCTTCGCGAATCGCCAACTCGACCATCAGCTGACGACCGGCGTCGCGTTCCATCTCGACATCACGCGCGACACGCAGTTCGCGCAGTCGTTCGGTTATGCGAGCGACCGGCAGTTCCTGTATGCGAACGATCCGACCATCCCGACCGACCAGATCGATTCGCAGCGCATCAGCGTGTCGACGTCGCTCACGCATCAGGAGCACGGCTTCCGGCTGTTCGGGCTGCCGCTGTCGGGCGAGACGAAGCTGGCCTACGACTTCACGCGCGAGCAGGCGTTCCTGCCTGCCGACCTGCCGGACGGCATACCGACGCGCAACGACTCGGCGTTTTCGCTGCATCAGTCGGCGACGCTCGGCAGCGTGACGATGTTCGTCGCGGGCCGGCACGAGATCATCATGGGCAAGGCGGTGAACACGGGTAACGTCGCGCTGTCGTGGGCGATCACGCCGGTGTATGCGGCGCGCGTCTCGTACGGCAATGCGTTCCGCCTGCCGTCGTTCAACGACCTGTACTACCCCGGTTACGGCAATCCGAACCTGAACCCCGAACGCAGCGATTCGGTCGAGGCGGCGCTCGATGCGAATACGGCATACGGCACGTTCAGCGCTGCGATTTACGACACGCGCGTCAACAACCTGATCGCGTACAACCCGGCGACGTTCTCGCCGATGAACATCGGCCGCGCGCATATCCGCGGCATCGACCTGTCGTACAAGGGGACGATCGGCCGGTCGACGCCGGTCAGCATCGCGGTGGGCATCCTGAATCCGCAGGACGTGACCAACGAAAGCTGGCTGAGCCGCCGGCCGCGCCAGACCTTCAGCGCGAGCGTCGACCACACGTGGGACGAATTGCGCCTGCATGCGTTGAGTACCGGCGCCACGCTTAGCTACGGCGGCACGACGTTCGACGACCCGGCCAACACGACCTATCTGCCGTCGTACCTGAGCGTGAACCTGCGCGCGTCGTACAAGGTCAACGCGCATCTGACGGTGTCGGCCACGTTGTCGAACCTGTTCGACCGCCAGTACATGACCGCCTACGGCTACAACACGTTGGGCCGCACTGCGTTCGGCAAGATCAGCTATACGTTCTGATCGCGCCGGGTACGGCACTGGCCCGCGCGGGCGGTGCCGCATCGAGTCCTCGTGCATACGCGGTCGCGCCGCGATGCGCGTCACGCCCCTGCGACGCCACGCACGCCTGCGATCAGCTGGATCGCGCCAAATCCCGCGATCACGACCGCGGACACGCGCGCGAGTGCGTACATGAGCGCCGGCGGCATCCTGGTGCGCAGCGCGGCGCTCGTGCCGCTCAGGCACAGCCACCACGCCGCCGAACCGACGAACACGCCGCCCACCATCATCGCGACCGTCGCGCGCATTCCGCTGTCGTGCGCGCCGGCCAGCGGGCCGAGCGCCGCGAAGATTCCGACGAACGACAGGATCGTCATCGGGTTGGACAGCGTCAGGCCGAAGGTCGTGACGAAATCGCGCAGCGCGGTCGTGCGCGGCAGTTCGGCGCGCGCGGCCGGCGCAGGCGCTCCCTGCCGCGCGATGGTCCAGGCCAGCCACATGAGAAACGCGCCGCCGCCGATCTTCAGCACGACGGTCAGCATCGGAAACGCGGTGACGACGCCGGCCACACCGAGCGCGCCGAGCAGTCCGTAGAGCGCGTCGGCGCATGCGGCGCCCAGGCCCGTCGCGAACCCCGCTTGAAAGCCCCGGCTCAGGCTGCGCTGGATGCACAGCATGCCGATCGGGCCGACCGGCAGCGCGATCGACAACCCGATCACGACGGACTTGATGAACAGCATGACCGGCTCCCGGCGATGTGTGATGACTGGAGAAAGCATCGTATGGAAAATCCGATCGCCGCTGAAGCCGGTTTTTAAGGAAAAATGGCGCTTTCACCTTAAAAACTCCGACGCGATGGACGAACTCGACTGGAAGCTGATCGCGCTGCTGCAGGCCAACGGCCGCATCAGCTATACGGAACTCGCGCGGCAGGTTCACCTGTCCGTGCCGGCGGTGACGGAGCGCGTGAAGCGTCTCGAGTCGACCGGTGTGATCGGCGGCTACACGGCGCGCATCGATCCGGCCGCCGCCGGCTATCCGGTCAGCGCGCTGATCGGCATCACCGTGCCGCAGCCGGCGAAGGCGAAATTCCTGAAGCTGCTGGAGACGATCCCCGAAGTGGTCGAGTGCCATCACGTGACCGGCGCCGACTCGTACGTGATGCGCTTCGTCGCGGTCAGCATGGCGCATCTCGAACAGTTGATCGAGCGCGTCAATCTGTATGGGGAAACGCGCACGTCGATCGTGATGTCGACGCCGTTGCCGGCGCGCGGGCTCGCGCGGCCGGCCGTCGCGAGCGATTTTCCGGCGAGGCGGTGAAGCGGTTTCGGCAGGCGTGGGGGAACGTGGGGGCAAGTCGCGCGATGTGAGCTGTGAGATGCGAGAGGCATCGCGCCCACAGCGGCCGCCCGTGCATCGGCGTTTCATCGCAACGCGCGCAGCGCGTCGCCAACGCCCGCCGCGCGCCTCACACCAGCAGCGTCGCGATCGCCCACCCGATCAACACCGCCCCGAGCGCGCGGCCGATGCGCTCGCCGCCGGGCAGGTTCTTCTCCACGAAGACGATGAGCGACAACGCGGCGATCCAGACGAGATTCATCACGCCGCCGACGAACAGAAGCGCCATCAGCAGCCAGCAGCAGCCGACGCAATACGCGCCGTGACGCATGCCGAGCACGAACACGCCCCACATCCCCGGCCGCCAGTGGGTCGCAAGAAAGCGTACGGGCGAGCGGCATTGCCGCAAGCACGCGCGCTTGAGCGGCGAGAACTGATACGCGCCGGCCAGCGCCAGCACGATCGCCGAGAGCGCGGCGCTCTTCGACCACAGCATCAGGCCGGAGATCAACCCGGCCGGCTGCAACAGCATCTGCAGCGTCGCCGCTGCGACCGAGAACGCGAACCACGCGGCGAGATAGCCGGCCAACAGGCACGCGGACGACCACGCCGAGCCGTCCCGCCGCCCGCCGCTTTGCCGCAGCACGCGCCGGTACAGCAGGATGAGCGGCGCAGCACCGGGCGTCATCATCGCGATCATCATCGTCCACCACATGACGATCACGGTCGCCAACGACGGGTCCATGCGGCCGATGCCGCCGGCCAGTCGATGCGGAAACAATGCGACCGCCGTCATGTCGAGCGCCGACATGCCCATTCCCGCGCCTGTCCACAGATAGCTCCAGCAGGCGGCGACGAGCGCGGCCATGCCGAGCAGCGTGACCACGCGCTCGCGCCCGAATAGCTCGTCGACCGGGATCATGCGCTGGCGCGATGCCGGACCACCCCGTGGTTGTTCAGATGCAGCCGCGCGAACTGCGCATAGCTGCGCTCGAGGTCCAGCGCGATGTTTCCGCGCGAACGGCTGGTGCCGGAGCCGATCTCGGCCAGTTCGTATTCGAAGCCGTGCGGCAGGTCGATCCGGGCGCGATGTTCGGCGCCCGTCACCGGATTGCGGATCGGTTCCCCGACGACGTCGAAAACGCCTTCGACATGAATCCGGCCGCGTCGGGCGTCAACGTCCACGTCGAAGTCGATCTTCGCGAAGATCGGATCGAACGCGTGCTCGAGCGTCGACGCGAATACCGAGAACATCGTGGCGAACGGTTCGGTGTCCTGCCCCGTCATGATTTTCAGAACGGCGTCGCGCTGCGCCGGGCTGGCCCGTTCGTCGACGATCGGCTGGCAGCGGCCGCGCCCTTCGTGAATCGGCCCCGGCCACTGAAATACGACCGCGATGCGCACGCCGTCGAGCCGCACGTCGCCGTAATGACCGCTGCCGATCGAAATCGCGCCCATCGCTTCGCAAAAGCCGTTGGTCGGCGGCGCGCTGAACTGGCAAGGGCAACCGTATGAGCAATTGCAGTTCATCAGTTCGGTGCCTTGAATTTCCCAGGGCGTCATGGCTCACCTCGCGCGGTCGACGGTACGTGATGCTTCGAATCTAGTGCACCGGATAGGCGAAAGCAAAGGACGCGCGAGCCGCACCGCAGCACCGGCCCGACGACGGACGCGCAGCGCGACACATACGTGCCCGGATGCGCCTCGGATACCTGCGCGCCATGTCCGACGAATGCCGACGCCCGGCTGCAACGTCGCGAATGCGGGCACCGCGCGGCGTTCCCGGTTCATACTGTCACGCTGTCGACGATCGTCCGACCGTCGCCGTCCAGGATGCCGTCATGCGCTTGCAAAGTGCGTTGCTGTTTCTCATCGGCACCCTGCTCACCGCGGGCGGCTACGGAGCGACCTTCCTGCTGTCGATGCGGTTTCACGAGATGGGCGGCAGCGATCTCGACACCGGCGCGGCGCTCGCCGCCGCGACCGTCGGCACCTTCGCCGGCCTCGCGGTAGTCGGCTGGTGTGCGCGCCTGCTCGGCGCCGCGCGGCTCGCCGCGCTGTGCGCGCTGTGCATCGGCGCGGGCGTCGCGGGCTTCGCGCTGGTCGGGCGTGCGCCGTACATCGATCTTCCGTCCGGGTTCCTGGTCGGCTTCGGCTGGGGCGCGTTTCACCTCGCCGCACCGATGATGCTGGTCGAGCGGATCGCCGGCGCGGCCCGAACCGAATGGTTCTTTCGGTCGGCGACGTTCCAGATGACCGGCGTCGGCGCAGCGCCGGCTTTCGCGGCATATGCAATGCGCGCACTCCACTGGTCGATCGACGACACGCTCTATGCGGTGGGCGCGCTGTGCGTGCTCGGCGCGCTGCTGCTCGAAGCATTCGGACGCCTGCATCCTCGGCCGCCCGCCGCCGTACGCGGCGGCCGTTGGGTACGCGAACTTCGCGCGATATCGCGCACGCGCGCTGCCGCGCCGATCGCGATGATCGCGCTCGGCACCTGCGTGTTCGCCGGCCTGATGACGTTCCAGATGTCGCTGATGCCGGACCCGCACGCGCGCGCCGGCACATTCTTCAGCGTTTATACGATGGCGGTGTTGACCGCGCGCTGGCTGCTCGGGCGTTGGGCCCGTCACGCAAACGCCGACACCGCGACGAAGAGCCTCCTCGCGATGATGCTGCTCGGTGCGCTCGCGATGTTCGGCGCATCCGCTCACCCGTCGCTCCAGTCGCTCGCCGCGGGGCTGCTCGGCGCGGGATATGGTCTTGCGTATCCGGTGATTCAGGCGCAGGCGCTGGAAGGATGCGCGGCCGAGCAACAGCACGGCGTGCTGACGTGGTTCGTCGCCGCGTACTTCGTCGGCACGTTCGGCTTTCCGTCGATCGGCGGCTGGGTGATGGTTCACGCGGGCAAAGGCGTGTTGCTGATGCTGATCTCGAGCTGCGCGCTCGCCGCGCTGTCGCTCGCGATTCTGCACGACCGGCCGGTCTCGGCGCGCCCGCAGTGAGCGGCCGGAGGACGCGCCGGTTAACCGGCTTTCCTCCGCGCGCGTGCGACGGCGAGCCACGCCATCGCCGCGCCGGCGGTCCATGCGCAGGTCAGCAGCAGGTCGACGTTCATCATCCGTTCGAAGTTCGAGTCGTTCTCGAAGCTGCAACGGCGGCTGCCAAGAAATTCGATGCAACCGCTGACAATCCACTGAACGTGCATGAACACGTGATAAATGGCGAAGGCCGAAGCGATGACGGCGACGCGCAGACGTAAGGTCGTTTTCATTCGGCGCCGGAGGCGGTGGCTGATCTGACGACGATCTTATGACAGCGGCGTCGCGGCTGGCAATCGATCGGAGACGGACGTCTCGATCCGCGTGCACCGCGGCCGTTCGCCATCGGCATATACCCCGAGACGATCTTCGCTCGAACGCGCGAGAACTCGGCAACGGTAATGGACGCGTGGCGCGACGCCCTCTCGCAGCATTGCCGGCAGCCGTGGAAATCGAAGTCGATGCACCGTTTCCCTGGCGCGCGATGCTGCCATGCAGCGACGTGCGGCGGGCACGCGGTTTGCCCGGGCGTGCACACCGTTTTCACGCGCTCCGCACCGGCCTGCTGACACCATGCTGGCAGCAGGCGGTCGCTACGCTCACGTGATTTCCCGTCGAGGAAGGCCCCATGCCCGATACCGGAAAACGCACCGCTGCTGCCGGCCGCGTTGCCACGCGCCGCGGCGTGACGCTCGTGACCCTGTGCATCGCCGTGCTGGTGGCGCAGGTCGATACGGCCGTCGTCAATCTCGCGACGCGCGCGATCGGCGCGTATTTCCACGCGGGCGTCGGCGCGCTGCAATGGGTCGTCGACAGCTACAACCTCACCTACGCGGTGCTGCTGTTGAGCGGCGGGCTGCTGGCCGACCTTTACGGTCGGCGGCGGATCTTCATCGCGGGCGCGGCGGTGTTTAGCGTCGCGTCGCTGTTGTGCGCGCTCGCACCGTCGGTCGCGGTGCTGATCGCCGCGCGTGCGCTGGCCGGCGTCGGCGCTGCGCTGCTGCTGCCGGCGTCGCTCGCGATCGTTCGCGTCGTGTGGCGCGGTCCGGTGGAGCGCGGCCGCGCGCTGGGCGTATGGGCCGCCTGCAACGGCGTGGCGATGGCGATCGGCCCGACCCTCGGCGGCGTGCTGATCCGACATTTCGGATGGCGCAGCATCTTCTTCGTGGTCGTGCCGCTGAGCGTCGCGGCGATTCTGCTCGCGATTCGCGCCGTGCCCGAGTCGTCGGATTCGCGCGGCCGGCACTTCGACGGCGGCGCGCAAGTGACGGGTGCGCTCGCGCTGGGCTCGCTCGCGTATGCGGCGATCGTGTTTCGCGATGCGCGGATCGGCAGCACGATCGCGGGCTGTGTCGCGATCGCGTCGTTCATCGGCTTCGTCGCGATCGAACGGCGCCACGGCGACGCCGCGCTGGTGCCGCTCGACCTGTTCCGCGCCGGTGCGTTTCGCGGCGCGATCGCCGCGACCACCGGAATGACGTTCGGCATGTACGGCGTACTGTTTCTGCTGCCGTTGATGTGGCAGAGCACCGGCCGCCTCGATTCGACCGGGGCCGGTCTCGCGCTGCTGCCGATGGCGCTGGTGTTCGTCGCCGTGTCGCCGTGCTCGGGGCGCTTGTCGGAACGCATCGGCACACGGACGACGACGGCAGGCGGCGTCGCGGTGATCGCATGCGGGCTCGCGGCGATCGGCGCGTCGGCCGCGTCGCCGCAGCTGCTCGGCGCCGAAATCGGCCTGGCGCTGACAGGGCTCGGGATGGGGATCGCGACAGGCCCGCTGATGACCGTCGCCGTGGGTGCGGTGGACGCGGCGCGCTCGGGCACCGCGAGTGCGCTCGTCAACGTCGCGCGGATGACCGGCGCGACGCTCGGGATCGCGGTGCTCGGCACGCTGTTCGCGGTCGCGCATGGCGGCGTCGCAGGCTTGCGCGTGGCGATGCTGGTCGGCGCCGCGGTGCAGCTTGCGGGCGCGGCCGGATCGGCAATTGCTGTGCGGGGTGTGGAGCGGGCGGCGTGATGCCGTGGAGCGCGTTACGGAGGGTCGCGGCGCCGCTATGGCGTGCAGCGCGACCGCGCATGCCGATGAGTGTACGGGGCGACGTCCGCGCGCGGAGCAGCGCGCGACCTGCGGCCCACTACGGCCCACATACGGCCACACGCGGGCATTCGATCGGGTGCACGACGCGAATCGCGCGGCTCGTCCCGCTGCCCGCCTGCGGCCCGGTGGCCCGGCCGCTAGTCGCGACCGGACGTAATTGCGGTCGGAGCAGCGTGGCGCGCCCGACCGTTACGACTTAGCGGCGCGCTTGACCGGCGCGCGGCGGACGCGGCGAATTCGCGTCCTTGTGCCGGAAATTGATGCGCCCCTTCGTCAGGTCGTAGACCGACAACTCCAGCGTCACGCGGTCGCCCGCGAGAATGCGGATATGGTTCTTGCGCATGCGGCCCGACGCATATGCGCCGACCACCACGCCATTTTCCAGCGTGACGCGATACTTGCTGTCCGGCAGTACTTCGTCCACGATTCCGTCCAATTCCAGCAGTTCTTCTTTTGCCAAACCAATTCCTCCAGACAAGATGATTGACCGCGACGGCTGCGCGTTCGTCGGCGCCGTACCCGGTAACGGGACGGCAGCCGGCGGATGCCGGGATTCCAGTCGTTCGGACGGGCGACGCGCCCGTCCTGCAAGCAGAGCCCGGTGCGATGCGATGATCGGGCGGTCGATGGCGGTGATGCGAGCAGCACCGCGCGAAGTCAGGACCGCGCCGCGTGCAGCGTGGCGACGGTCTACTCGGGTTGCAGCACGGCCGCTCGCGACGCGGCGAACGCATCGCGAGGGCATTGGATCGCACGTCGTATCGACATGCGAAGGATGAAGGAAGCACACGACCGATGCATCGCGCGATTTCGCGATGCATCGGTCGTGTGCGTCGAATGCGCAGCACGCCGGCGCGAGCCGGCGTCCGTGCGCGATCCGTGGCGCGGCGGCCGCCCTGGGGCGACCGCTGCCGATACGGCTTACAGCGGCGTGATGTTCGATGCCTGCAGGCCCTTCGGGCCGCGCTTCACTTCGTAGCTGACCTTCTGATTTTCGGCGAGGGTCTTGAAACCCGTGCCGCGAATCTCGGAAAAGTGCGCGAACAGGTCATCGCCGCCCTTGTCGGGCGTGATGAAGCCAAAACCCTTGGTTTCGTTGAACCACTTGACGGTACCGGTATCCATAAATACTTCCTTAAAACAAATGAAAAGACATGCGCCCGTGACGGGCACAGAAAGAATCAAAGAGGGAGAGACCAACGTGCACCGCACGACATCGCGCGGCCAATGATGAGCAATCGAGCTTCTTGAAAACTTCGGCCTCAGACACTACGCGGTAGTGAGCGATACGTCAAGCTCTTTCGGTGAGACCGGCGGGCGAGACGCGTGCTTGCGCGTTGCCCGACAGGCGTCGGCCGCGTGGTGACGCGGGGTACGCGCCTCGCTTTTCGGTGGCAGCGGCGTGCGGGCCCGGGCCGAACGCGCGACGCAACCGCGGCGACTCGCGATCCCGCGCGCGCTGCGCTCGCATCGGCCGCGCGACCACATCGCATCGATTACACTCGTGCCACCCGATGCGCGCCGAATCCGAGCGGCACGCACCGGGCGTCGAGCTTCCCGGGTCTCATAACCACAACAGGAGCCACCATGCGCCGCCCGCTTCGTTCGGTCTTGCCCTGCATCGCCGCCGCCGCGACGTTCGCCGCCACGCCCGTTTCATCGCCCGCCTGCACGCGGGTCGTGTATCTGGGTGCGGACGACGACGTCATCACGGCCCGCTCGATGGACTGGAAACAGGACATCGCCACGAACCTCTACATCCTGCCGCGCGGCATCGAGCGCAGCGGCGAGGCCGGGCCGAACTCGCTGAAATGGGTGGCCCGATACGGCAGCGTCGTCGCGACGGGCTACGACGTGTCGACCACCGACGGGATGAACGAGAAGGGGCTCGCGGCCGAGTTGCTCTGGCTCGTCGAATCGAAATACCCGGCGTTCGACCGGAATTCCAAACCGGGCCTGACCATTGCGGCATGGGCGCAGTACGTGCTCGACAACTTCGCGACCGTTGCCGAAGCGGTCAGCGCGCTCGAGAAGGAGCCGTTCACGATCGTCACCGACAACGTCCCTGGAGAACAGCGGCTCGCCACCCTGCACCTGTCGATGTCGGACGCCACCGGCGACAGCGCGATCGTCGAGTACATCGACGGCCGGCAGGTCATCCATCACGGCCGGCAGTATCAGGTCATGACGAACTCGCCGACGTTCGATGCGCAGCTCGCGCTGAACGCCTACTGGAAGCAGATCGGCGGCACGGTCTGGTTACCGGGGACCAATCGCGCGGCCGACCGGTTTGCGCGCGCGTCGTTTTACATCGACGCGATACCCAAGAGCGAAGATCCGGGCATCGCACTCGCGAGCGTGTTCAGCGTGATCCGCAACGTGTCGGTCCCGTACGGCATCACGACACCGGACGAGCCGAACATCTCGTCGACGCGGTGGCGCACCGTTGCCGACCACAAGCGCATGCTCTATTTCTTCGAATCGGCGCTGACGCCGAACACCTTCTGGATCGATCTCAAGAAAGTCGACTTCGCCGCCGGTGCGCCGGTCAAGCGCCTCGACCTCGGCAAAGAGCAGCGCAATACGTTCAGTGGGGAGGTTTCCGCCGCGTTCCGTCCGGCCAGGCCGTTTCCGTTTCTCGGGCTCGGCGCCGCGCAGGCGCGCTGACACCGCGTCGCACGCGGCTCGACACGGGCGGCATGGTCCATGGCTACCCGCGATGGGCTCGCTCACAATACGCGCGAACGGTAACGGCCCGCGTCGGCTCCGTGCTGAGCGCAGCGCTTCGGTTGTGAAGAATCCGCTTTCCGCGCGCGTGCGCCAGCTTCCTCGAAGCGCGCCGACCCGCTGCGTGCAGCGCCATGCGCCACCCGCAGCGGGCCTCCCCGGCACGACATCCCGCAAGCAAGCTTGCTGTTTGACGGAGCGAACCTGTAGCCCGTTCATGTCGCCGATACGACGCAACCTGCGTCCGACACGAACCGCCGCGATCCTGCGGCTCGATCCGATACCCCGATATTTCGATGTCGTTTTGCGCCGCTCCCGCGATTCGTCGTTGCCATCTGTCGCGGTGTCGAGCGGCACGGGCATCATCGCAAGGCACGTGCCAGGCGGCGCAGACCGTTGCGGCGCAAGCATCGCCGTTGAACGTAGGCTGTCGTTCGGCAGCGCAGCCGATGGAAATGTTGCAGGAACGCATCCGTTTCCGGCCAGTCACGGGCGGCGGCGCGGTGCAGCGGCCGTGGCTCGTACTGCAACGCGCGAAGACAAGCTCGCGCGGCAGCATTCGTCGGGGAAAAGCGTTTCATCGATGTGACAACGGGCGATGGCTCGGGGCGAAGCGGAAACGAATCGCGCGGACGATGCGCACGCAACCAGTCTGCGGGAAACGAATCGGCATGCACGGGTACGCATCCGGTGCCAGGCCCGCCCGTCGGAGCGACGCAGATCCGGCATTGCCGAAGTGAGGCTGCGGGTCGGGCTTGCGCGTCCGACGCCCGTTCGCGCCCGCGCACGTCGTGCGCTCTACGCCGGCCGGCCCGCAACCGCGCGGCGGCGGCCGGCGACATTCGGATCGTCCACCACCGCGCATGCCGCGAACCGCACGGCGCGATCGACCAGCATCCACCCAGCGCTCATGTGCACCGCATGATCGCCGCGGCTTTCCGGCGCCGTCCGGAATCGGTACCATCGTGGTCTCGTCAACCGGCGCACGCGCCGACGCGCCCGCCGCGGCCGCGCCAACCTGCGCGTCGCCGGCCATCGCTCGCCCAATTCCTTCATGTCCCGCGAACCCTCACACCCCGCCCTGCTCTGGATCGTCGCATCCGCGTTCTTCATGCAGACGCTCGACACGACGATCGTCAACACCGCGCTGCCTTCGATTGCGCAAAGCCTGCACGCGTCGCCGCTCGCGATGCAGCCGGTGGTGGTCGTCTATACGCTGACGATGGCGATGCTCACGCCCGCGTCCGGCTGGCTCGCCGACCGCTTCGGCACGCGCCGCGTGTTCTCGGTCGCGATCCTGATGTTCTCGCTCGCATCGGTCGCCTGCGCCGCGTCGCACTCGCTCGGCCAGCTCGTGCTCGCACGCGCCGTGCAAGGCGTCGGCGGCTCGATGCTGCTGCCGATCGGCAGGCTGTCGGTCCTGCGCGGCGTGCCCGGCGAACAGTACGTGTCGGCGCTCGCGTTCGTGTCGATCGGCGGGCAGCTCGGCCCGATCTTCGGGCCGACGCTGGGCGGCTGGCTCACGCAGGCGATCTCATGGCACTGGGTGTTCATCGTCAACGTACCGGTCGGCATGCTCGGTTTCGTCATGGTGCAGCGCTTTCTGCCGCACGATCGGGCGGCCCGACCGCCGCGCTTCGACTTCGCCGGCTGCGCACTGCTGTCGGCCGCGATGATCCTGCTGTCGCTCGCGGTCGATCCGCCGATGGCCGCACACCGCGCCGCGTGGGCCGCCGGCCTTGCCGCGCTCGGCGCGGCGAGCGCGCTCGCCTATCTGCCGCACGCGCGCCGCCGCGTGCAGCCGCTGTTCCGGCTCGGCCTGTTCCGCGAGCCGAACTTCGGCGCGGGGCTGCTCGGCAACCTGCTGTGCCGGATCGGCTCGAGCGCGGTGCCGTTCATGCTGCCGCTGCTGATGCAGGTGCAGCTCGGCTACACGCCGACGCGTTCGGGCCTGATGCTGCTGCCCGCCGCGATCGCGGGCGTGCTCGCGAAGAACCGGATCGCGCCGCTCGTGAAGCGCTACGGCTACCCGGCGTTCCTCGTCGTCAACACGGTGATCATCGGCGTGACCATCGCCGGGTTCGCGCTCGTGTCCGGCCAGTCGTCGCCGCTGCTGGAAGGCGCGCTGCTCGTCGTGTTCGGCGCGGCCAACTCGATGCAGTTCGCGGCGATGAACAGCGTGACGCTCAAGGATCTGTCGCACGCGGACGCCGCCAGCGGCAACAGCCTGTTCACGATGATGCAGATGCTCGCGATGGGGCTCGGCGTGTCGATCGGCGGCGCGCTCGTGAACCTGTTCGCGCGGCAATCGGGCGCGATGGCGAGCGGTTTCATGCTGTCGTTCGTCTGCATGGGCACGGTTACGCTGCTGTCGTCGGTCGTGTTCCGTCGCATCGACGCCGGCGCGTCGCCGACGCCCGCCGCATCGCGGCCGTCCGCGTGAGCGACGGCGCGGCTGAGTCGTGCCGCAAATGGTCAGCGGCGCAGCCGGCTTCGGCGTCGCAAGACGTCGGTTCGCACGACGATCTGGCCGCCTATCGCGCGTTCCGGCTCGCCCCCGAGCCAAAGCGAGCGCAGCCGTTCATCGCACGCCAGAACGTAATGAAATTGACGGCTTAATGAAAGGCGTCGCAGCACCGTCCATCTGCGGAAGTGACCGAATCGACCGACGCGACCGCACCGCCGTCCAACGCTGCAAGCAGGAAAACTGATCGCGACACCGCCGTTGAACCTCCGGCGACCGGCACGCGCGACGCTGCCATCCGAAGCATCCCGTCCACGTGTCGAAAGTCGTCTGTCACACCGCGGCAAAACTGCGCTTCGACAATGCGTGGCACCGGATTCCCGCTCGTTTCCGGCCGCTCCTCCGGGCGTGCATGCGCACGGCCGGACGGTTCCGCCTTGCGCGTGTCATCCAACGAAAATCCGATCATGTCGAACCAGGACACCTTCACCGCCGAGTCGAACGAATCGAACGCGTCGAACGAGCCGGCCGCTTCCGTGTCGCGCCGCGGCTTCCTGAAACTCGCCGGCGTGTCCGGCCTCGCGACCGCGGCGGGCGGCCTCGGCGCTGCACGCGCGGCCGCCGCGACGCCGGACGGCACGCCCGAGCAGATCCACCTGACGTGGGGCGACGACCCGGCATCGGAAGTCGTGATCTCGTGGGCGTCGCTCGCGCCGGCGGTCAATCCGCGCGCGCGGATCAGCGCCGACGGCGAGCATCCGCGCGTCGTGCACGGCGTGCAGCGCCTGTATACGGACGGCCTCAACGGCGAGACGGTGTTCACCTATCACGCGCGCGTGCACGGCCTCAAGCCGGGCACCCGCTACCAGTACGTGCTCACGGCCGACAACGACGGCAACGCCGCGCAGCCGTTCACCGCGAGCTTCACGACCGCGCCGCGCGGCCGCGCGCCGTTCCGCTTCACGAGCTACGGCGATCTCGCGACGCCGAACGGCGCATGGGTGCTGTCGTCGCCGCAAAGCCGCTACGCGGTGCAGGCGGTCGAGCAATTCCAGCCGCTGTTCCACCTGCTGAACGGCGACCTGTGCTACGCGAACCTGAACCCGGCGCACCAGCCCGAGGTGTGGCGCGACTTCGGCAACAACAACCAGACGTCGGCCGCGAATCGCCCGTGGATGCCGTGCCCCGGCAACCACGAAGTCGAGTTCAACAACGGCCCGCAAGGCTTCGATTCGTATCTCGCGCGCTACGAGCTGCCCGGGAACGGCACGCACTTTCCGGGCCGCTGGTACAGCTTCCGCGTGAGCTCGGTGCTGTTCATCTCGCTCGACGCGGACGACGTGGTCTACCAGGACGCGGGCGCGTTCGTCGCCGGCCCGAACCCGCTCGCGCCCGCGGCGAGCACCGGCCATCCGCCGATCGAGCCGGGCACGTCGTTCTACATCCGCGGCTACAGCCGCGGCGAGCAGACCCGCTGGCTCGAACGCACGCTGCACCACGCGTCGAAGGACGACGGCATCGACTGGATCGTCGTGCAGATGCACCAGGACGCGCTGAGCTCGTCGAAGACCGGCAACGGCTCGGACAAGGGCATCCGCGAAGCGTGGCTGCCGCTGTTCGACCGCTACGGCGTCGATCTCGTGCTATGCGGCCACGATCACGACTACGAGCGCAGCTACCCGGTGCGCGGCTGCAATCACCGCGCGGGCATCGACGCCGCGACGGGCGAAGTGGTCGACACGCTGCAGCCGCGTCCGGTCGTGGCGGCCGATCCGGCGCGCGCGACGTTCGACACGAGCCACGGGACGATCCACCTGATCCTCGGCGGCGGCGGCACCAGCGCGCCGCTCGACGTGTACGGCGAAAACCCCGCGACGGGCTTCGCGCAGGCGAAGGTGTTCACCAGGCCGAACCGGCCGGTGCCGGGCGCGGCGCCGAACACGTTCGTGCGCAAGCCGGCCGACGCGCTCGAGGACGCGATCTGGTCCGCGCGCCGCGATACGGGCACCGGCTACGGGATCGCGGTGTTCGACCACGATCCGGGCACGCCGGGCGGCGACACGACGATCACGATGCGCTACTACCATGCGCCGGGCGCGGACCAGCAGCCGACCGCGCAGTACGAGCTGTTCGAGACGATCGTGATGAGCAAGAAGCGCCGCGAGCATTGATCCGGTGGCCGCACGCCGCGCAGCGCGGCGCTGCGGCCTCGCGCCGACGCTGCGGACGGTCGCGCGGCATACGCGCGATGACTCATCGGCACGGCGTGACGATCCGCGCGATGCCGATCGTCACGCACCGTGCCGCGCGCTAGTTGCGCGATTCGACCGCGATACGCACGGCGAGGCCGGCCAGCACGGTGCCCATCAGCCAGCGTTGCGTGCGCGCCCACAGCGGCCGGCCGGCGAGGAAGCCGGCGATCGAGCCGGCCATGCAGGCAATCAGCGCGTTGATGCTGACGCTCACCGTGATCTGCACGCAGCCCAGCGCCAGCGATTGCGCGAGCACACTGCCGTATGCGGGCGAAATGAACTGCGGCAGCAGCGATAGGTACATCACCGCGATCTTGGGGTTCGCCAGGTTCGTGACGAAGCCCATTGCGAAGAGTCGCGCGCCGCTGTCGTGCGGCAGTTGCCGGACCTCGAACGCGGAGCGACCGCCGGGCCGCAGCGCCTGCCACGCGAGATACAGCAGGTATGCGGCGCCGCAGAAACGCAGCGCGTCATACGCGTACGGCACCGTCAGCAACAGCGCGGTGATGCCGAATGCCGCGCAGAACATGTAGAACACGAAGCCCAGCGCGACGCCGCCGAGCGACACGAGCCCGGCGCGGCGGCCCTGGCAGATCGAGCGCGAGATGAGGTACAGCATGTTCGGGCCGGGCGTGAGCGCCATGCCGAGCGATACGAGTCCAAACGCAATCAGGGTGGGCAGCGTCGGCACGGCGGGCTCCTTGCGCGATATCGGGTGACGGGTGAACGTCGAACAATGTAGTGCATGTCGGCCTGCGTCGGCATGAATAAACTGCAAGCCTCTGATGAGCAGTCTGCATCGCGCGGGCCGGCGCCCTACTTCGCCTTCTTCGCCCGCGTACGGACGGTCTTCCCGGTCCTGGCACGCTGCGCGTCGACCAGCCCCACGAATTCGTCGACGACCGCGTTGCCGGCCGCCTTCCACGCCAAGCGCACGGACCGGTGCAGCCGCGGCGACAGCTCGAGCACGCGACCGCCGAAGCGCGAGTACGTGAGCGTGATGCGCGGAACGATCGAGACGCCCATCCCGGCTTCCGCCATCGACAGGATCGTGCGCATCTCGACCACGTTGAACGCCGCGCGCAGCGACGCGCCGTTGCGCGCGAAGTAATCCGCGATCACCGGCCCGCAGCCGGCCTTCGAGAAGATGAAGGGCAGCGCGGCGAGCCGCTTCGGCGACACGCTGTGGCGGCCTTCGAACAGGTCGGGCGCCGTCACCGCGACGAACTCCTCGTCGAGCAGCGGCAGCGTGTTCGGGAACGTCTTCGCGCCGGCGACCACGCCGATGTCGGCCGTCCCATCGTCGATCCAGCCTTCGACCTCCGCATCGGTGCCTTCGAGCAGCACCGCGGTCACGCCCGCGTGCGCGGCTTTCAACGCCTCCAGCGCCGGCACGACGAAGGCAAGCGACACGCTCGGCAGCGACGCGACCACCAGCCGGCCTTCGAGCTTGCCGCGCGACAGCGCGAACTGCTGGCGCAGCGTATGCGCGTCGCGGACGACGTTCTGCACGTACGGCCACAGGCGTTCGCCGGAAGCGGTCAGCACGACCGGCTGGCGGTCGCGCAACAACAGCTTGACGCCGGTGAGGTCCTCGAGCTCGGTCAGCGCGTGGCTGATCGCGGACTGACTGCGGCTGAGCCGCTCGGCCGCGGCCGTCAGCGAACCGAGTTCGACGACGGCCGCCAGCGCCTGCAACTGCGCAAGCGTCATCTGGTTTCCTTGTTTCGATGCGTGAACCGTCTGCATGATACGGTTGATTCGCATGAACCGGATCGAAGCGGCGCTGCAGCATGTGCGCGATGCCGGCGCGGCTCGGGTAACATGCGGCGTCGCATCGGGCCGCGCGCTGCAACAGCACGGCCCGGCTCGATCCGACAACCCGACAACACGACAACACGACAACCGCGTGCACGCGCGCACGCGTCGGCAATCGACATGAATCTGACGGAAGGTGTGCTGGTATCCGCCCTGCACGGGCTCTCGCTGCCCGATCTGGCCGGCATCGCGGTTGCGCTGCTGCTGGGCGGCATGGTCAAGGGCATCACGGGCATCGGCGTGCCGCTGGTGGCGATGCCGATCCTCAGCCAGTTCCTGCCGATTCGCGATGCGGTGCTGCTGCTGTCGATGCCGATCATTCTGGGCAACATCCCGCAGGCGCTGGAAGGCGGCCAACTGCTGGCCACCGCGCGCAAGATCGCCGCGCCGATCGTCGGCACGGTACTCGGCAACATCGTCGGCGTCGTCATCCTGCTGGCGATGAACGCGCGTCACGCGCAGGCCGCATCGGGCCTGCTGCTGATCGTCGCCGCCGCGCTGATGCTGAGCGCGCCGAAGCTGACGCTGCCGCCCGCATGGCAACGGCCGGTCGGCTTCGTGCTGGGTTTCGGCGCCGCGCTGATGGAGAGCATCGCGTCGGTGCCCGGCCCGCTGCTCGCCACGTACCTCATTTCGGCGGGCGCGACCGGCCGCGCGTTCACGAAGCAGATCGCGATCATCCTCGTCGTGTCGATCGTCACGCTGATCACGACGTTCAGCGGCGCCGCGCATGCGAGCGGCGCGGACCTCGCGATCTCGACCGCGGCCAGCGTTCCCGCGATCGCCGGCATGTGGCTCGTCCGGCCGCTGCGCGACAGGATGTCGCCGCGCGTGTTTCGCACGGTCGTCCTGCTGTTCGTGCTGGCCGCCGCCGCGCAGATGATCTGGAAATCGGCCGTGCTGCGGCCTGCCGCTGCGCCGACGGCTCATGCCGATCGCGCGCGCGTCGACGGAAAATGACGGCCGCCGCGCGCCGCGCGGTTCATTGGATCGCCGCACGCGCGAGATCCGGATTGCCGCGCTACCGCCATCCGGCCTCGATCCGCAAGACGCGTTAGACTGTCCGCCATGGACACATGCCGTTATTGCCAGAGAATCCGCGACGAATGGGACTGCCACGGGGACGAATGCCGCCGGGCAATCGCGAAGGCGCTGCGCCGGCAGCGCGCGGGCCTGCCGATGGTGGCCGACCGCATCCGCAACGAGCTCCCTTCCGGCGCCCCCACCCAGCAGGTGATCGCCGTGCTGTCGCGCCAGCGCCTGCGGGCGCGCCGCGGCAACGAGGAGCGCCGCGAGCGCAAGGAAATCGACGACGCCGACAGCGTCTGAAACGGGCCGCTGGCCTCCGCCGTCCACCGTCGACCCGCGTGGGATGCATGCGGGGACGAATCCCGTTTCGCCTTCGTTTGCGCCCGCGATTATTGCCCTCACCAAAAGAATCTTTCGCCGAAACTCACGTTTACCCTGAATCCTCCGACGCCTACGATGTACTCAACCGCTTACGACATGGTGTCGAACGCGGAAAGCCAAACAAACATCGGAGGTCATCATGAAATCGCTCATCACCGCAGTCGTTGCCGCCACCGCCCTGTCCGCCTCGTTCGGCGCATTCGCGCAAAGCACCGTGACCCGTGCGCAAGTGCGCAACGAACTGGTCCAGCTCGAGCAAGCCGGCTACAAGCCGAGCGTGGCGAGCCCGCACTACCCGGACGACATCCTGGCCGCGCAAGCCCGCGTACATGCGGTCGACGACAGCGGCTACGGCGCACAGCCGGCTGCGGTAGTCGAAGGCGGCGCACCGGCGGCAGTCAAGGTGCGCCCGGCACACGACTCGGTCTACTTCGGCCACTAAGCGTGCCGCCGCGCGCATCGCGCGGCCGACGCAGATCCGGCGAGCCCGTCGCGAGACGGGCTCGCGCCGTTTCATCGTCGGGCTTCCACTGCCCGGGGACCGCGCTCAGCAGCCGTCCTCGGCCGCCGCGCGCTGCGCGCCGTCGGCGGCGCCTCCGCTGCCCAGCAAGGTCTGATACCGCACGCATGCGCTCTGCGCCGACGCCTTCGCCGCGTACATCGCGGCATCCGCCTTGACCAGCAGTTCCTCGGCCGACGCACCGTCGACCGGATACTCGCTGACGCCGATGCTCGCGCCCACCGCCATGCGCCGCTCGCCAAACTCCAGCTCCTCGGCCATCACGCTCTGGATGCGCGACGCGATGTCGCCGACCAGCTCCGGCGAGCGCACCCCGGTGATCAGCACGATGAACTCGTCGCCGCCGAGCCGCGCGGCCATGTCGCCGCTGCGCAGCACCAGGTTCAGGCGCTTCGCGACCGCGACGAGCGTGCGGTCGCCGGCCGAATGCCCGAGCTGATCGTTGATCTGCTTGAAGCGGTCGAGATCGACGAACATCACCGCGAGCCCTTCGTTCGTCAACGCCGCGTGGCGGATCGCGCCGTCGAGCCGCTCCATGAACAGCATCCGGTTCGGCAGGCCCGTGAGCATGTCGTGCCCGGCGAGATGGGTAAGCTCCTGCTGCTTCGCGCGCAGCATCGTCACCTGCATGCGAATCTCGACGCGCATGCAGTCGAAGCAGCGCGCGAGAATGCCGATCTCGTCCGAACGCCCGACCGGCAGCCGCTCGGCCGCGGGATCGTCGAACACGTGCATCGCCGCGCGCGCGAGCGCCTGCAGCGGCCGCGTGATCGCGCGCGCGAACAGGATCGCCAGGATCACCGCGAGCACGCTCGAGATCAGCACCATCCGCACGATCCGCTCGCCGAGCATGCCGGCCGGCGCCAGCACGTCGGCGAGCGGGCGCGAGGCGCCCAGCACGACGAAGCGGTTGCCTTCGGCGTTGCCGAACGGCGTGCGCACGAACGCCGCCATCTCGCCCGGCAGCGTGTCGGGCTCGGCGAGCCCGTCGAGCGTCACGTTCGTGCGCACCCCGCCGAACAGCAGCCGCGTGACTGGGAAGCTGTCCTGCATCAGCACGCGCCGCCCGCGATCGAAGCCGAAGGTCTGCGACGGATCGGGATGCACGATGAAGTCGCCCCACTCGTTCGCCATGTACACCGCGTAGTCCTGCGGCAGGTCGCGCTCGAGCCGCGCAAACACGCGCGTCAGGTCGATGTCGATCACGAGCGCGCCGACCGTCGCGCCGAGCGCATCGACGACCGGCGTGCCGACGCGCAGGATCGGCTGCCCTTCGGCGGCGTGCGAGCCGATCTCGTGATTGATCGCGATCGGCGACAGGTAGACGTGGCCCGGCGCCGTCGCGAGCGTGTCGAAGACGTATGAAAACTGGCCCTTCTCCTGAAACATCGTCTCCGGCAACACGACCACGCCGTGCGCGTCGCGGTCGACGCGAAGCCGCTCCAGCCCGAAATCCGTGCGCGCGATCAGCCGGATCTGCAGATACTCGGGATGGTTGCGCATGAAACTGTAGTACACCTGCTCGAGCCGCGTGCGCGGCGCGCGGTCGGGGTCCGTGCCGAGCGCGACGCGCGCGGACGAAGGCAGCTGCGCGAGCACCAGCGCGTCGTCGGCGACGTCGCCGAGCGCGGCGGTAAAGCGCTGCCCCAGCAGATGCGTCGACATCAGCAGGCTGTGCTGCGCCTCCTGCACGAGCATCGCGCGATTCGCGCGGTACGTGTAATAGCCGGTCGCGCCGGACGCGACGACGCCGATGCACGCAAGCAGCACCGACAGCTTCGACGTGAGGCCGAGCTTGATCATTTGTCGAAACGCTCCGGCCGGTCGCCCGACACGATGCGGCTCCACAGCGCTTCGCGGCGCGCGATGTTCTCGACAGGCTGGATCCACACCAGATGCTGCCGGCCCGCGTCGAGGCCCGGCGGCGGCGTGAGGGTATTCGCGAGCCCCTGGCGCTGCGTGAGCAGCGAGCCGATCGCCGGCTCGAGCATGTAGTTGATCCATGCGAGCGCCAGCTCCGGATGCTCGACGCCGCGCGTCATCGCCCAGCAGTCGAGCCACGCGAGCGCGCCTTCGTCCGGAATCACGTAGCCGACGTCCGCGCCGGCGCGGCGCAGCAGTTCGACCTGCTGCGTGCCGTAGTTGCCGAACATCAGCGCCGCGCGATGCAGGACGAACAGCGCGGTCGCCTCCTCGGGCAGCGTGTAGTAGGTGAGCAGGTTGCGGCGCAGGTCGATCAGCTTGCGCGCGACGATGCGCGTCTGCGCCGGCGACAGGTGGAACGGATCGGCATAGCCGAGCGCCAGCGCGGTGAACGAGAAATTGTGCTGCGCGCTGTTGAAGTCGAGCACCTTGCCGCGATAGCGCGGGTTCCACAGCTCGAGCATCGAATGCGGCGCGACCGGAATCTGCTTGCGGTCGTAGATCAGCCCCATCGACGAATACGTGAACGGAATCGCATAAGCGAAGCCGTTGCTGACGAGCCCGCCGATCGTGTCGAGCTGCTGGAAGTTCGGCAGCTGCAGCCGCCGGTTCGGTATCCGCGACAGGTCGAGCGGCGCGAGCAGGTTGTCGCCCGCATAGCGCTGGATCTCCGCGGTGTTCGCCGCGAGCACGTCATAAGGCGGCGGCGACGCGCGGTGCATGTGGCTCCACAGCGCCTCGTCCGAATCGACGAAGGTCACTTCGACGCGCGCATGGAATTGCGTCTCGAAGGCATTGACGACGTCGTTGTCCGCGTAACCCGGCCACGCGAGCACACGCAGCACGTTGTCGCCGGCCGCTTCGGCCGAGGCCGCGGATGCGCGAGCGCCCGGCACGCACAGCAGCGCCGTGACGAACAGCCGGCACACGACCCGGCTCGCGTGCAGACGCACGTGCTGACCCACGCCGATTCCCCTGATCAATCGGTCCCCGCCCGCGTTCCCCGAATGCATCCGACTGTCCTTTTTAGAGTCGATGCCTATCGTGCCACAAGACCATAAAAACAATGCGTATGCAATCGGAACAAGCCGTACGCAAGCGGTGTGCAGTCGGGCTTCGCGGGAACGACGGACGCGGCTGCGCGCGCGCTTTCCTTTTCCGGCCGCGCATCGGACAATGGCGCGCCGATGCCGCGCCGCGTCGGCGCACCTGCACGGCGACACCCTGCCCGCGCCCGTACCGATGAAACGCTACGAAACCCTCGCCCACACGATCGCCGACGAGATCCGCAACGGCAACCTCGCGGTCGGCACGCGCCTGCCGTCGCTGCGCCAGATCATCGCGCAGCACGGCGTCAGCCAGTCGACGGTGTTTCGCGCGTATTACCTGCTCGAACAGTGGGGGCTGATCCGTGCACGCGAGCGCTCCGGCTACTACGTCGCGCCGGGCGCCAGCCCGAGCGCGAAGCGGCGCGCGCCCCGCGCCGCCGCGACGCGCAAGGTCGACATCAGCGACCTCGTGTTCTCGGTGCTCGACGCCGCGACGCAGCCCGGCATCGTGCCGCTGGGCTCCGCGTTTCCGGCGCCGCAGCTGTTTCCGCTGCCGCGCCTCGCGAAGTCGATCGCGCAGGCGACGCGCCTCGTCAGCCCGTGGAACACGGTGGTCGACCTGCCGCCCGGCAACGAGCAGCTGCGCCGGCAGATCGCGATGCGCTATCTCGCGATGGGCGTGTCGCAGCCGGTCGACGAGATCGTCGTCACGAACGGCGCGCTCGAAGCGCTGAACCTGTGCCTGATGGCCGTCACGCGGCCCGGCGACGCGGTGGCCGTCGAAGCACCAGGCTTCTACGCGGCGCTGCAGGCGATCGAGCGGCTCGACCTGCGGGCAGTCGAGATTCCGGTCGACCCGCGCACCGGGCTCGACCTCGTCGTGCTCGAGAACGCGCTCGACCGGCATGACGTGCGCGCATGCTGGTTCATGACGAATTTCCAGAATCCGACCGGCGTCACGCTGCCGGCGGAGAAGAAGCGCGCGCTCGTCGAGCTGCTCGCGGCGCGCGACGTGCCGCTGATCGAGGACGACGTCTATGGCGAGCTGCACTTCGGCCCCGACTATCCGCTGCCCGCGCGCGCGTTCGACAGGCATGGCCTCGTGATGCACTGCAGCTCGTTCTCGAAGACGCTCGCGCCCGGCTACAGGATCGGCTGGGCCGCGGCGGGCCGCTACGCGGAGAAGGTGCAGCGGCTCAAGCTGATGACGACGCTGTCGGCCAGCATTCCCGCGCAGGCCGGCATCGCGAACTATCTCGAGCACGGCGGCTACGACCGCCATCTGCGCAAGCTGCGCGGCGCGCTGCAAGGGCAGCTCGACCGGATGGACGACGCGCTGCGGCGCTGGCTGCCCGAGGGCGTCGAATGGGTGCGGCCCGACGGCGGGTATTTTCTGTGGCTCGAATTTCCGCAGGCGATCGATGCGATGGAGCTGCATCGGCAGGCGATCGCGCGCGGGATCAGCTTCGCGCCGGGGCCGCTGTTTTCCGCGGCGCACGGATTCGAGCGCTGCGTGCGCGTGAATTTCGGCCATCCGTGGAGCCGCGAGATCGAGCGCGCGATCCGCGTGCTCGGCGAGCTCGTCGCCGAACCGTCGGTGCGCAAGGCCGGCTGAGCGTCACGCGCACGCAGTGCAGGCGGCGCACGTACGCGGTGCGGTGCGGTGCAAGCCCTTCGCTCCCTCGACGCGTGAGCACGGCGGCCACCCCGCCCACCAATGAAAACGGGCGACCCTCAGGCCGCCCGTTCCGCGCATCCTGCGTGCCGCGCCCGCCGCGACGCGGGCGCCGCCGATCAGCGCGCCGGCACCGGCTTGCCGAACCCGCCGAGGATCTTCTTCTCGAGCGCGACATAGTCGCGGCCGAAGTGATGCTCGCCGCCGGTCTTGATCACGTCGGCGCCGGTATTGACGAGCACCGGGCACATCGTTTCCTTCTCCTGCTCGCCGTAGAAGCACTGCACGATGCCCGGCGGCACCTTCGCGATCTCCGGCGCGACCTTCAGCGCCTTGTCGCTCGCCGGCATCCCGAGCCAGCCCGTCACGCGAATCTGGAAGTCCGCGGCCGGCGCGAAGCCGAGCAGCGACATCACCGACACCTTGTCGCGCAGCGCGGCCGGCAGCCGGTTGTACGCGAACGGCATCACGTCCGCGCCGAACGAGTAGCCGACCAGCGCGACGCTCGTCGCGTTCCAGCGCGCCATGTAGGTGCGCATCACGCGCGCGAGATCGCGGCTCGTCTGCGCGGGCGGCTTCTCGCTCCAGAAATAGCGCAGCGCGTCGATGCCGACGACCGACACGCCGTCGCGCTGCAGCGCCTCGGCGATCGTCTTGTCGAGATCGCGCCAGCCGCCGTCGCCGGAAATCACGATCGCGAGCAGGTTGCTGCCGCCCTTGGCCGGCAGCTCGATCAGCGGCAGGTCCGACACGTCGAGCTCGTCGGCCGTCCCGTCGCGCAGATGCGGCTTCACGAGCGCGACGAGCTTCGCGGCATCGCCCGCCGCCGCGGTTTCGACGAAGCCCGGCATCGCGCGGCGCACGATCGTCGGATCGGGCGGGCACGGCTTGAAGCGCGGATCGAGCTTCGGCGCCGGCTCGACCGACACCATGCCGGCAATCGTGTTCTCCGGCGCCATCGACAGGATCTGCTTCGCGATCGCGCCGCCCTGCCCGACACCCGCGACGATCGGCGCGTAATACCGCGACGACTGCGCGAGCCGTTCAAGCTGGTGGCTGACCGCCTCGGCGTCGCCGTCGAGATGGTGGCAAGTCTCCTGCTTCGCGGCCAGGTTCGCCGCGTACCGCTCGGCATCCACGCCGACCGTCATCGCGCCGGCCTTCGCGAGCGCGTCGGCGGCCTGCTGGTCGGCCGCGCTCCAGCCGCTGCCTTGCGAGAACATCACGACGAAGCCGCGCATCGCGCCATTCGGCTTCGTCACCGTGACCGGCCCGTAGCGCCCGCCGGACACGGTCTGCACCTTCACCGCCGCCGGCTGCGTCGCGAACGCGCCGCCGGCCAGCATCATTCCCGCGCAGGCGACCACCGCCCGCGCGATTCCCTTCTTCAGCATCATGAACGCCGACCTCCAGCCAGCAAAGACAGATCCGCCAGCGTGACGAACACGCCGACCGAGCCCGAAGCCGCGAGATAACGCGGCTCCCAATGCGGCTCGAACTTGCTCTTGAACGCGCGCAAGCCGCGGAAATTGTAGAAACGGCCGCCGAAGCGCCACACCATCAGCCCGACCCGGTGCCACGGCGACGGCATCTTCGCCGCGCCCATCCCCGAGAACGGCGCGATGCCGAGGCTCAGCTTGCGGAAGCCCGCTTCCTTCAGGTGCAGCGCGAGCTGCGTGAACAGGTATTCCATCGCGTACGGCGACGCTTCGGGCAGATGGCGCATCACGCCGACCGTCGCCTCGGTGTTGAGATCGGTCGTCATGAACGTGACGAACGCGATCGGCTTGTCGGCCTGGCGCACCAGCATCACCGACTGCGTCGCGAGATAGCCGTCATGGAACGCCGCGACCGAGAAGCTCTTCTCGCGCGCGTCGCGGCTGTCGAGCCAGCCGTCGGAAATCCCGCGCAGCGCGGGCAGCGCGGCCGGCACGTCGTTCGGCGCGATCACTTCGACGGCGAGCGCATCCTTGTCGCCGCGGCGCAGTGCATAGCGCAGGTGCGAGCGGTGCGAACCCTTCAGGTCGAATTCGTCGAGCGCGACGTGCGCTTCCTCGCCGAGCTTCATCAGCGTGAGCCCCGCGTCGAGATACAGCGGCAGCGCGTTCGCGCGCACCTGGTAGAACGCCGCGCGGCCGCCGTGCTGGTGCGCGAGCGCGATGAACTTGCCGATCAGCGCCGGCCATTCGCTGCGCGGGCCGACCGGGTCGTGCAGCGCGGCCCACGTGCGGCCGTGCTTCGCGTACATCAGGAACGCCTCGCGCGACTCCGAGAACAGGAAGCTCTTGTCGCCCATCAGCGCGAGGCCGGCATCGCTGCATTCCTGCGCGCGGATGATCCGCTCGGCGTCGAGCAGGTCCTGCGGCGCCGGCTTCACGAAACGGCCCGCCGCCGGCCGCAGCATCTGCCACAGCGCGAACATCGCGACGAACACGCCCGCGGCGAGCGTCGCGCGCAGCGCCCGCGGCGCGCGCGCGTCGAACGAGAAGTGCGACCACAGCTCGCGCGTGTACGGCACGTCGCGGAACGCGAAGCACAGCACCCACACCGCGAGCATCAGCACCATCGCGACCGACACGAACCAGCCGATCGTGAAGCGCTCCGCGAACAGCGACGAATGGCGCTTGAAGCGCCGGCGGCTGACGAGCAGCAGCACCAGCAGCGTGCCGAGCACGCCGGCCTCGACGAACGCGAGCCCCTTCGCGAGCGACAGCGCGAGGCTCGCGAGCGTCAGCGCGAAGGTCATCCACCATGCGGCGTCGAGCCGGCGCAGCAGCCCGCGCGCGACGAACAGCAGCGCGACGCCGAGCACACTGCAGATCACCTGCGAGCCTTCGAGCACCCACAGCGGCACGATGCCGCGCAGGATCGCGATCCGGTGCCAGAACGCCGGCGTCGCGCCCGAGATCACGAGCATCGTGCCGGTGGCGAACGTCACGAGGCTGAGGAACAGCGGCGCGAGCTGCGACACGCGCGCGGCCTGCCGCGTCACGAGGCGCCGGCGCAGCGCGCGGCCCTCGAAGCCCGCGAGCAGGCCGGCCGACAGCACGAACGGCACGCCGAAGTAGATCGCGCGATATGCGATCAGCGCGGCGACCATCTCGTGCGCCGGCACGTCGTGGCCGAGCGTGAAGACCATCGCCGCCTCGAACACGCCGATCCCGCCCGGCGTATGGCCGATCATGCCGAGCAGCAGCGCGGCCGCGTAAATCGTGATGAAGCTCGCGAAGCCGACCGGCGCGGCGGGCAGCAGCACCCACAGCGTCAGGCCGGCCGCGACCACGTCGAGCACCGCGTAGACGACCTGCGCGACGAGATCGCGCCGCGCCGGGACGTCGAACGCGAGCCATTTGAAGCGGGGCTCGACCGGACGCGCGACGCGCCCGCACGCGGCGACCAGCGCCGCCATCACCGCGAGCAGCGCGGCGCCGCCCCAGGTGAGCGCGCCGGGCGCGACGTGCAGCATGCCGGCCAGCGTCCGCGGCTCGCAGACCATGCCGACCGCGGTCATCAGCACCAGCGCGAGCGCGAGCGTGCCGCTCGTGAACACCGTCATGCGGCCGATCTGGGCGGGCGTGACGCCGGACACGCCATAGACCCGCGCGCGCACCGCGCCGCCCGTCAGCGCGCCGAAGCCGGTCGCGTTGCCGAGCGCCGAACCGGCGATCGCGGCGGTCCACAGCGCCGCGCGCGGCACCTTGGCCGCGATGTAGCGCAGGCCGACCGCGTCGCGGGCGACGAGCGCGAGATAGCTGAGGGCCGTCGCGCCGAGCGACGCGCCCCATTCGGCGGCCGACATGTGGCGCAGCTGGCGGATCACCGACCGGTAATCGACGGACGCCGACAGGTGCTGGAAGACCACGATCAACAGCAGCCCGATGCCGAGCGCAAGCAGCGGCGACAGCGCGCGCTCGTTGCGCAGCAGTGCCGAGACGCGGCCGAACATTGCCGCGGCACGGCTGGGTGAGCCAGGGTGGCGGGAAGACATAGGTTGTTCAGTGGTGGTGCATAGCAAGTCGCGGCGCGGGACGGCCGGGCGGCGACGAATCTGGCTGGTTGTTCTGCATGGGCGGTCCGCCTGAGACGATGGCAGGCGACGCCTGGGTCAGAAATTACGAGTATACGGAATTTACATTACAGAATGTTTCGATTTGGCGTCGGGCGGGTTGGACACGCCGCGCGCATCAAAAATCCGTAAAAAGAATGCGCGCTGCGAATCATACCGGGAAGCGGCGGGGGTTTTCATCAGGAGAATACCGGGAGGGGTGTGCGGCGGGAGATTCTTGCCGGCGGCTGGGTCCGCGAGCGGCGTCGGTGCGGCGACGCGGCCGGCGGAAAACGGGGCGCGAAGCGCTCGGCACGACGCAGCGCGTATTCGGCGCCAGCCGGCGCACCCTTCAGCGCAGGCGGCCGACGCCGACGGTCACGTCGAAGCGGCTCGCATGACCGACGGCGCTCGACGTGGCCGCCGCGGATGGAGAAGCGCGACGGCCGCCCCACCCGCTCAATACACGTCCCGCACGTAACGCCGCTCCTTCGCCAGCCGCGCGACATACTCGCCCGCCTTGTCGTCCGACATCCCGCCGTGCGCGGCGACCACCGCCTTCAGCGCCGCGTCGACGTCCTTCGCCATCCGCGCGGCGTCGCCGCACACGTAGAAGTGCGCGCCCTCCTCCAGCCACGCGAACAGTTCCGCGCCGTGCTCGCGCATCCGGTCCTGCACGTAGACCTTCTCCGCCTGGTCGCGCGAGAACGCGAGATCGAGCCGCGTCAGGAAGCCGCTGTCGCGCATCGCGGTCAGCTCGTCGCGGTAATAGAAATCGGTCTGCGCGTGCTGCTCGCCGAAGAACAGCCAGTTGCGGCCGCGCGCGCCGCGCGCCTGGCGCTCGTGCAGGAAGCCGCGGAACGGCGCGATGCCGGTGCCGGGGCCGACCATCACGATCGGCGCGTCGCCGCTCGCCGGCGGCCGGAAATGCGCGGACTTCTGCACGAACACCGGCACGCGGCCGTCTTCCGCGCGATCCGCGAGGAACGTCGACGCGACGCCCTTGCGCGCGCGCCGGCCGTTGTGGAAGCGCACCGCGGACACCGTCAGGTGGATCTCGTCGCGATGCGCCTTCGGGCTCGACGCGATCGAGTACAGGCGCGGCTGCATGCGCTTGAGCATGCCGACGAGCTCCGCGCCCGACAGCTCGACCGGGTATTCGTGCAGCACGTCGGCAAGCTGCTGCCCCCACAGCCAGTGCTTCAGGTCGGCCTTGCGCTCGTCGGCGAGCAGCGCGTTGAGCGCGCCGTTCGCGCTGCGCGCGGCGATGAACGCGAGCGTGTCCGGATGCGGACGCGTGATGTCGAAGTGGCGCGCGAGCGCGTCGCCGAGCCGCACTTCGCCGACGCCGCCGACCGTCACCGGCGTGTCGGCCTTCAGCGCGGTGAGGTCGAGCAGCTCGTCCACCAGCGCCGGGCAGTTGGTCGGCCACACGCCGAGCGCGTCGCCGGCTTCGTATTCGAGGTTCGCGCCCTCGGTCGACAGCGACACGTAGCGCGTGTCCTTCGCCGCGCCCGCGTGATTCAGCCGCAGGTTCGCGACGAGCCGCGACGGCGCCGGATGCGCCTTGGTCGGCAGCGCGCCCGACGGGATCATGCCTTCCGCCGGCACCGCGTGCAGCACCGCGTCCTCCTCCTTGATGCGCGCGACGACGCGCTCGAGCCAGCGGTCGGCGTCGGCCTGGAATTCGACGTCGCAATCGACGCGCGGCGACAGCCGCTTCGCGCCCAGCTCGGCGAACCGAGCGTCGAGCCGGCGGCCGTGGCCGCAGAACTGGTCGTAGTTGCGGTCGCCGAACGCGAGCACCGCGAAGTGCACGCCGTCGAGGCGCGCTGCGCCGTCAGAGCGCAGCGCGTCCCAGAACTCGCTGCCGTTGTCGGGCGGATCGCCGTCGCCGAACGTGCTCGTCATCAGCAGCACGTATTGCGCCTTCGCGAGCGACGCGAGCGGGTAGTCGGACATGCAGGTCGTGCGGATCTCGAAGCCCGCGTTCATCAGCTGCGTCGCGTAATCCTCGGTCAGCGATTCGATGTTGCCGGTCTGCGACGCCCACAGCAGCACGACCTTCGGCCGCGTGCGCACGATCCGCACGCCGCCCGGCGCGGCCGCATCGGCCGGCAGCGCGGGCGCCGCGCGTTCCGTCGCGGGTGCGGGCGCCGAGCGGCTGAACAGCCCGGCGAGCATCCCGTCGAGCCAGCGGCGCGTCGGCGCGGCGAGCGGCGCGCTCGCCGGCAGCACGGGCACGCCGCCCGCGCGGCGGCCCGCGCCGCTCCGCATGCCGCTGACGAAGCCCGCGACGTACTGGCGCTCCGCGTCGGAGAGCGCCGGCGGCGCGAGATCGGCCACGCCGAGCGCCGCCGCGAAAGTGTCGAGGTCTGCCATGTCGGATTCCTGTGAAGCCGCGAGCGATACCGGCGCAGCCTGAGCATCGGCTGCGGCGGCTGCGTGGGCGGCATCGGCTGCGGCCGCATCGAGGCGCGCCGTGTCGTCGTCGGCGGGCGCGAACGCGTTGGTGTCCGCGCGCGTCAATGCGACCGCGCAGTATTTCAGTTCAGGTTGCTGCGAAACCGGGTCGATCGCGTCGCTCGTGACCGCGTTGATGCACAGATCGTCGCCGTACACGTCGTTCCAGTGCATCGGCGCGAAGCAGTTGCCGGGCTGCACGCGGTCCGTCACGACCGCCGGCAGCACCGCGCGCCCGCGCCGCGAGCGGATCTCGACGCTGTCTTGCGCGGCGATGCCGAGCGTGCGCGCGTCGTCCGGATGAATTTCGACGAACGGGCGCGGGTTCAGCTTGTTGAGCATCGCGACCTTGCCCGTCTTCGTCATCGTGTGCCACTGGTGCTGCAGCCGCCCGGTGTTCAGCACGATCGGGAATTCGCGGGCGGGCAGCTCGGCGGGCGCGGCGTGCGGCCGCGCGAAGAACCGTGCCTTGCCCGACGTGGTCGGAAACGCGAGGCGCGGCACGCCGCCGTCCGCCGCCGTGCGCAGCGTCTGGCTCACGCCGTCGTTCAGGTAGCGAACCGGATTGCGATCCTGCGCCGCGCCCGGCGCGCACGGCCACTGCAGCGGCGCATCGGCGAGCGCCGCATGGCTCGCGCCGCGCAGGTCGTAGCCGGTCGCCGGATTCGAGAAGCCGACGATCTCGTCGAACACGTCGGCGGCCGACGCGTAGTCGAACGCGTCGCCGAACCCCATCGCGCGCGCGACCCCGGCGACGATCCGCCAGTCCGGCAGCGCGTCGCCGGGCGGCTCGATCGCCTGCCGCATCAGCGTCAGGTTGCGCTCGGAGTTGACCATCACCCCTTCGCCCTCGGCCCACAACGCGCCCGGCAGCAGGATGTCCGCGTAGCGGTTGGTTTCGGTGTCGAGGAACGCGTCCTGCGCGATCACGAGCTCGGCCGCCTGCAGGCCGGCGATCGCGTTGCGCCGGTTCGGCACCGTCGCGACCGGGTTCGTGCAGATGATCCAGCACGCCTTGATGTCGCCGGCCGCCATCCGCTCGAACAGGTCGACGGTGCCGTTGCCGGTCTCGGCGCGCAGCGTGCCGCGCGGCACCTGCCACCGGTCCTCGACGAACTGCCGGTCCGCGTCCGACAGCACCGAGCGCTGGCCCGGCAGCCCCGGCCCCATGTACCCGATCTCGCGCCCGCCCATCGCGTTCGGCTGGCCGGTCAGCGAGAACGGCCCGCTGCCGGGCCGGCACAGCTTGCCGGTCGCGAGGTGCAGGTTGCAGATCGCATTGGTGTTCCACACGCCGTGGGTGCTCTGGTTGAGCCCCATCGTCCAGCAGCTCATCCACTCCGGCGCGTCGCCGATCCACTGCGCGGCGAGCCGGATGTCGGCTTCGGCCAGCCCGGTGATCTCCGCGACCTTCTCCGGCGTGTAGCCGGCGAGGAACGCCGGCATCGCGTCCCACCCTTCGGTGAATTCGGCGATGAACGCGGCGTCGGTCTTGCCGTTCGCGTGCAGCAGATGGAGCAGGCCGTTCATCAGCGCGAGATCGGTGCCGGCGCGGATCGGCAGGTACAGGTCGGCCTTGTCCGCAGTGCCGGTGCGGCGCGGATCGACGACGATCAGCTTCGCGCCGGCCTTCACGCGGTCCATCATCCGCAGGAACAGGATCGGATGGCAGTCCGCCATGTTCGCGCCGATCACGAAGAACAGGTTCGCGCGATCGAAATCCTCGTACGACCCGGGCGGGCCGTCCGCGCCGAGCGACAGCTTGTAGCCGCTGCTCGCGCTCGCCATGCACAGCCGCGAGTTCGACTCGATCTGGTTGGTGCCGACGAAGCCCTTCGCGAGCTTGTTGATCAGGTACTGCGCCTCGATCGACATCTGGCCGGACACGTAGAACGACAGCGCGTCCGGGCCGTGCGCGTCGAGCACCGCGCGCAGGCGGCGCCCGGTTTCGCCGAGCGCGTCGCGCACCGGCAGCGGCACCAGGTCGTCCCCGCGCGCGCGGCGCACGAACGCGCCTTCGAGCCGCCCGGACTGGCGCAGCGCGACGTGCGCCGACGAACCCTTCGTGCAGAGCCGCCCGAAGTTGGTCGGGTGGTCGGGATCGCCGGACACCTTGACGACCTCGCCGTCCTCGACGTGCAGCACCATCCCGCAGCCGACGCCGCAGTACGGGCACACGCTCTTCACGTTCGTGGCGGTCATGTTCGCTCCGGGTCCGTCAGCCCGCGACCCACACGACGCCGTCCTCGACGCGCGACGGATAGGTGCTCACCGACTGCTCCGGCACTTCGAGGCATTCACCGGTGCGCAGGTCGAAGTGATGCTTGTACAGCGGCGACGCGACGACGATCCGCTCGCCGAGATTGCCGATCAGCCCGCGCGACATCACCGCCGCGTGCGACGCCGGATCGACGTTGCCGATCGCGAACACGCCGCCGTCCGCATGCGCGACGTGGAACACGGCAACCTGCTCGCCGTTGACGAGCGCGCACACGCCGGTGTTCGGCACGATCTCGTCGAGCGCGCACACGGGGGTCCAGGACACGGGAATACGATCGTTGCTCATGGCGTTCTCCTTGCTGACGATTAACACGGATCAAACGGTTTCGGTGTCGACCACCACCGGAATCTCGACGGGCTTGCCGCGCATGCGCTCGTCGGGCGTCGCGGGGCGGATCTGGCCGCGCGTCTCGACGAAGGCGATGTTCGCGTCCGGCGCGTCGCTGTTCACGAAGTGACGGAAGCGCCTGCGCGTGTCCGGATCGGTGACGGCCTTCTTCCATTCGCATTCGTAGGTGTCGACCACGTGCTGCATGTCGGCCTCGAGTTCGGCCGCGAGCCCGAGCTTGTCGTTGACGACGACGTCGATCAGGTAGTCGAGCCCGCCTTCGAGGTTGTCGCGCCACACGCTCGTGCGCTGCAGCCGGTCCGCGGTGCGGATGTAGAACATCAGGAAGCGGTCGACGTAGCGGACCAGCGTCGCGCGGTCGAGGTCGGCCGCGAGCAGTTCCGCGTGGCGCGGCTTCATCCCGCCGTTGCCGCACACGTACAGGTTCCAGCCCTTCTCGGTCGCGATGATGCCGACGTCCTTGCCCTGCGCCTCCGCGCATTCGCGGGTGCAGCCCGACACGCCGAACTTCAGCTTGTGCGGCGCGCGCAGGCCCTTGTAGCGGTTCTCCATATCGATCGCGAGGCCGACCGAATCGTCGACGCCGTAGCGGCACCACGTCGAGCCGACGCACGACTTCACGGTGCGCAGCGACTTGCCGTACGCATGCCCCGACTCGAAGCCCGCGGCGATCAGCTCCTCCCAGATCAGCGGCAGCTGCTCGACGCGCGCGCCGAACAGGTCGACCCGCTGGCCGCCCGTGATCTTCGTGTAGAGGCCGTATTTCTTCGCGACCTGGCCGACCGCGATCAGCCCTTCCGGCGTCACCTCGCCGCCCGGCATGCGCGGCACGACGGAGTACGTGCCGTCGCGCTGGATGTTCGCGAGGTAGTAGTCGTTCGAATCCTGCAGCGCCGCGTGCTCCTTCTTCAGCACGAACTCGTTGAAGCACGACGCGAGGATGCCCGCGACCGCCGGCTTGCAGATGTCGCAGCCGAGGCCGTGGCCGTGCTTCGCGAGCAGTTCGCCGAAGGTGTGGATGCGCTCGACGCGGACCAGGTGGAACAGCTCCTGGCGCGAATACGGGAAGTGCTCGCAGATGTGGTTGTTGACCGCGAGGCCGTTCTTCTTCATCTCGGCCTTCATGATCTGCATGACGAGCGGCACGCAGCCGCCGCACGACGTGCCCGCGCCGGTGCACGACTTCATCGCGGCGATGCTCGTCGCGCCGTCGGCGACCGCCGCGCAGATCTGCGACTTCGACACGTTGTTGCACGAGCAGATCTGCGCGCCCGCAGGCAGCGCATCGACGCCGAGCGCCGGCTTCGCCGCGCCGTCCGACGACGGCAGGATCAGGAATTCCGGCTGCTCGGGCAGCTCGATGCGGTTCAGCATCATCTGCAGCAGCGTGCCGTATTCGGCCGCGTCGCCGACCATCACCGCGCCGTGCAGGAACTTGCCGCAGTCGGACACGACGAGCTTCTTGTACACCTGCCTGCGCTCGTCGGCGTACTGGTAGGTGCGGCTGCCGGCCGTCGCGCCGTGCGCGTCGCCGATGCTCGCGACGTCGACGCCCATCAGCTTCAGCTTCGTGCTCATGTCCGCGCCGGCGAACGCCGCGGCTTCACCGCTCAATTGCTTCGCGACCACGCGCGCCATGTCGTAGCCCGGCGCGACGAGGCCGTACACCATGCCGCTCCATGCCGCGCATTCGCCGATCGCGTAGATGTCCGGGTCGCTCGTGCGGCAGCCGTCGTCGATCGCGACGCCGCCGCGCGGGCCCAGCTCGAGCCCGCACGCGCGCGCCAGCTCGTCGCGCGCGCGGATGCCGGCCGAGAACACGATCATGTCGGTGTCGAGGTGCGAGCCGTCGGCGAACTTCATCCGGTGCGTGCCGCGTCCTCGCCGTCGACGATCTCGACCGTGTTCCTGCCGGTGTGCACCGTCACGCCGAGCGCCTCGATCTTCGCGCGCAGCATCCGGCCGCCGCCGTCGTCGACCTGCACCGCCATCAGGCGCGGCGCGAATTCGACGACGTGCGTGTCGAGCCCCAGGTCGCGCAGCGCCTTCGCGCATTCGAGGCCGAGCAGCCCGCCGCCGACCACCACGCCGCGCTTCGCGTGCGCGCCGCACGCCTGCATCGCCTCGAGGTCCTCGATCGTGCGGTACACGAAGCAGTCCGCGCGCTCGCGCCCCGGCACCGGCGGCACGAACGGCCGCGAGCCGGTCGCCAGCACGAGCTTGTCGTAGGCGAGCGTTTCGCCCGACGCGAGCGTGACCGTATGCGCGTCGCGGTCGATCGACGCGACCTGCGCGTTCAGGCGCAGGTCGAACTGCGGGTGCTGCTCGAAGAAGCCCGGCGCGACGAGCGACAGGTCGTCCGCCGACTTGCCCGAGAAGAATTCCGACAGGTGCACGCGATCGTACGCGGGACGCGGCTCCTCGCCGAGCACGGTCACCTGCAGCGCGCCGGCGGGTTCCGCCGCGACGCACTCGAGCAGCTTGTGACCGACCATGCCGTGACCGATGACGATGAGTTTCATGATGGTGTTCCTCGGACGTTCAATCAGTTCGCGACGCCGCTCGCGGCCAGCGCGCGTTCGCGCAGCGCCGCCTCGCGGGCCTTGTGTTCTTCGCTGAAGCGCACCGCCATCGCGCACAGCGCCGACGCGGTGACGACGAGCCCGAGCAGGCTCAGCGTGTGCTGCACGTCGCCGACGCCCTTCAGCAGGAAGCCCGCCGCGACCGCGCCGACGTTGCCGCCCGCGCCGACGATGCCCGCGACGCCGCCGAGCGCCTTGCGGTCGATGAACGGCACGAGCGCGTAGGTCGCGCCGCACGCCATGTGCGTGAAGAGGCCGAAGGTCAGCATCGCGGCCAGCGCGACGCCGACGCTGCCCGCGTGCGAGAACCAGACCAGGCCGAGCCCTTCGCCGACGATCAGCGCGCACAGCAGCGTTGCGCGCACGTCGAGGCTGCGGCGCGCGGCGACCTTGTCCGACAGCCAGCCGCCGAGCGCGCGCGCGAACAGCGCGAGCACGCCGAACATGCCGGCCGCGAGACCCGCGTCCTTCAGCGACAGCTTGAAGTGATCGACGTAGTACAGCGCCGCGATGTTGTGAATGAACACTTCGACGCCGAAACACGCGCCGTACGTGACGAACAGCATCCACACGCGATAGTTGCCGCAAGCGGTGAAGAAGCTCGCCCAGCCGCCCTTCTTGCCGCTGTCGATCGTCACGCCCTGCTTGCGCAGTTCGATGAAATCGCCTTGCGGGCAGTCCTGCGTGTAGCGCCAGTAGACCCACGCCATCGCCAGCATCGCGACGGCCGGCACGACGAGCGCAGCGCGCCAGGAGGCGGAGTCGCCGAAGCCGAGCATCAGCGCGGCGGCCGCGATCAGCGGCATCAGCGCCTGCGTCGCGCCCGCACCCGCGTTGCCCCAGCCGGCCGTCGTCGCGTTTGCTGTGCCGACGACGTTCGGCGCGAACATCACCGACGTGTGGTACTGCGTGATCACGAAGCTCGCGCCCACCGCGCCGATGCCGAGCCGGCAGATCAGGAACGTCAGGTAGTCGTGGCTGAACGCGACCGCGATCACCGGAATCGCGCCGACCGCGAGCAGCCCCGCATAGACGCGGCGCGGGCCGAAGCGGTCGCACAACGGGCCGACGACCAGCCGCACGACGATCGTCGCGGCGACCGCGGCGATGTTGATGTTCGCGACCTGCGCGGCGCTCAGGTGGAATTCGCGCGCGATCAGCGGCATCAGCGGCGCACACGCGAACCATGCGAAGAAGCAGACGAAAAACGCCATCCACGTCAGATGGAACGCGCGCATCGGCGCGCTGCCGAAACTGAAGAGATCGATGCGGGTAGCCTTGTCGGACATATCTCATTCACCAAACAAAAACGGCGTCCTGCGAACCCGGTCTCGTGTCGAGACCCGATGCGTAGGACGCCGTTGCCCAGGGAGCCCGTTGCCGGGCGCGTCAGTATTCGGTACTGCGGACGAATCGCCATTGATTCGCCCGAGCCAGCTAACGCAAGCGGCGTGCCATGCAACGCGAAATCTCCGCGAGCGCCCTGTCGTACAAGGCTCGCCGGGCGCCGTCGGCCGTCTTGCGCGGAATCGGCCGCGATACGTCGGGAGGCATCGCGGCACAGTTGTGGTGCGATGCAGCACTGTCGCCGTGCGGCATCGCGGTGCGTGCCGGTGCGTCGCGATGCACGTCGTGCGGGCATCGCATGCGCGGCGCCGCCGCATGCGAGTGCATGCGTTCGCGTGCCGCGGCGGCGTCGTGCGCCGCACGTCGCCGCGGGCGCGGGCCGCGACGCGACGCTTGGCCCGTTTATTGCTGAATCCGTTATCGACACCGGCAACGGCGCCGGTGGGCGGTCTTTCCCCATGCCGTCCCGGCCGATCCAGGCGGGGCCGGCAGAACCGACGTGGACAACGGCGTCCAGCCCGTGCTCGGCACGGCGGGACGCCGTGGTCGCCTCGACCGCCCGCTGCCGCGAGCAACAACGCGTTATCGCCGCCGCATGCGGCACAGGAACACGACATGACGACTGGCAAGGTCACCCTGCTCGGCGCCGGCCCCGGCGATCTCGATTTGCTCACGCTGAAGGCCGTGAAGGCGCTCGCCGCCGCCGACGTGTTGCTGCTCGACGATCTGGTCAACCCGGAGATCGTCACGCTCGCGCCCAATGCACGCGTCGTGCGTGTCGGCAAGCGCGGCGGCTGCCGCTCGACGCCGCAGGCATTCATCGAGCGGCTGATGCGCCGCTGCGCGCTGCGCGGCGCGCACGTCGTGCGCGTCAAGGGCGGCGAGGCGCTGCTGTTCGGCCGCGCCGGCGAGGAGCTGAAGACGCTGCGCGACGCGGCGATTCCGGTCGAGATCGTCAACGGCATCTCGTCGGGCTTCGCGGCGGCCGCGAGCCTCGGCGTGTCGCTCACGCACCGCGACCACTGCCAGGGCGTCACGTTCGTCACCGCGCACCTGCAGGATCACGGCGAACCCGACTGCCGCGCCTTGCGGCAACCGGCGCCACGCTCGCGATCTATATGGGCATGACGCGCATCGAGCGGATCGCCGCCGGCCTGCTCGCCGCGCTGCCCGCGTCGACGCCGGCCGCGGCCGTGCAATGGGCCGGCACGCCCGCCGAGCGCCGCTGGACCGGCACGCTCGGCACGCTGGCCCAGGGCGTCGCGCAGGCCGGGCTCGGCAGCCCGGCGGTGATCCTGGTCGGCGCGGCGATCGGCGAAGCCTCGGCATTGACCGGCGCGAACGACGTCGATGCCGGCTCCGCCGCCCGGCGCGCGGCGTAGGATGCGGCGCGCAATGCGGCGTATGCCGCCGATCTATATTGAAAGCGTCGGCCGCCCGCGCGGCGGCCGGCGGAAGTCCCGCCGGGACGCCGCTCACCTGTTTCATCGGCTTGCATCATGAGTGCGTCCGCTACACCCGTCAGGCTGCGCGTGCTGCTCGTCACCGATACGCAGAAACCGATCGGCGACCTGCGCGATGCGCTCGCGCGCCTCGGCTACGAGATGCTGAACGAAGTCGCGACGCCGGCGCGGCTGCCGGCCGCCGTCGAGGCGCAGCGGCCCGACGTCGTGATCATCGACACCGAATCGCCGTCGCGCGACACGCTCGAACAGCTCGCGGTGATGAACGCGACCGCGCCCCGCCCGGTGCTGATGTTCAGCCACGACGCCGACCAGACGCTGATCCGCGCGGCGGTCGGCGCCGGGGTCAGCGCGTATCTCGTCGAAGGGCTGTCCGCCGAGCGGCTCGCGCCGATCCTCGAAGTCGCGCTCGCCCGCTTCTCGCACGACGAAGCGCTGCGCCAGCGGCTCGCCGACGTCGAGCGCGAACTCGCCGACCGCAAGCTGATCGATCGCGCGAAACGCCTGCTGATGGACCGCCGCCGCCTGTCCGAGCACGATGCGTACGCGATGCTGCGCAAGCGCGCGATGGACCAGGGCATCCGCATCGTCGACGCCGCGCGGCAACTGCTCGACGCGCCTTCACAATGACCACCATGAACCCTCCGATTCCCGCCGCGCCGGAACGCGCGCATCTCCGTCTCGGCTTCGTCGCGCTGAGCGACGCCGCCCCGCTGATCGTCGCGCAGCGCCGCGGCCTCGGCGCGCGCCACGGCCTCACGCTCGAACTGAGCCGCCAGCCGTCGTGGGCCGCGGTGCGCGACAAGCTGCTGTCCGGCGAACTCGACGCCGCGCATGCGCTGTATGGCCTCGTCTGCGGGATGCAGCTCGGCATCGGCAGCCCGCAGGCCGACATGGCCGTGCTGATGGTGCTGAACCGCAACGGCCAGGCGATCACGTTCTCCGGGCCGCTCGCCGACGCGTTCCGCGCGCGCGGCAACCTGCGCGACGCGCTCGCGACGCTCGGCCGCCCGCCCGTGTTCGCGCAGACCTTCCCGACCGGCACGCACGCGATGTGGCTCTACCACTGGCTTGCGTCGCACGGCGTCGACCCGCTGCGCGAGATCCGCAGCGTCGTGATTCCGCCGCCCGAGATGGTCGCCGCGCTCGCGCAAGGCGAGCTCGACGGCTTTTGCGCGGGCGAGCCGTGGCATGCGGTCGCCGAGGCGTGCCGCGCGGGCCGCACCGTCGCCGCGACGAGCGAGGTCTGGCCCGATCATCCGGAAAAGGCGCTCGCGTGCCGGCGCGATTTCACCGAGCTGTATCCGAACGCCGCGCGCGCGCTGATCCGCACGCTCGTCGACGCGTGCGCGTGGCTCGACAGCCCCGCGCACCGCCGCCAAGCCGCGGACTGGCTCGCGTCGCCGGACGCGATCGGCGTGCCGGCCGCGCTGATCGCGCCGCGCCTGCTCGGCGACTACGGCGCGGGGCCGTTCGCCGCGCCGCCGCTGCCGGTCGCGTTTCACGCGAACGGCGCGGTGAACCGGCCTTGCGCCGACGACGGCCTGTGGTTCCTGTCGCAGTACCGGCGCTGGGGCATGCGCGACGGCGCGCAGGACGACGACCGGGCGCGCGTTGCCGCGGTCGCGCAAACCGCGATGTATGATGCTGCCGTCGCCGAAATGGGCGCGACGCGCGCCGACTGAGCCATGCGTTCGGGGTAAGTCCCCGAATGGCCTCCATGAACGGCGCGCGTGCCGCGCGCCCGCCCCGGTTCCCCATTGGAATTCGATCCGCGCGCAACTCGCCGCGAAACCGCATCCCCGCAACGCATACCCCCGATGCCGAACCGACCGCGCGCGCCGCTCGACGCGCTGCTTGCCGAAATCCGCGCGTGCCGCGTGTGCGAAGCCGAGCTGCCGCTCGGCCCGCGCCCCGTGCTGCGCGCGCACCGCGACGCCCGCATCCTGATCGTCGGGCAGGCGCCCGGCGCGCGCGTGCATGCGAGCGGCATCCCGTGGGACGACGCGAGCGGCAAGCGATTGCGCGACTGGCTCGGCGTCGACGCCGACACGTTCTACGACGCATCGCGCTTCGCGATCGTGCCGATGGGCTTCTGCTATCCGGGCCGCGGCGCGAGCGGTGACAACCCGCCGCGCCCCGAATGCGCGCCGCTGTGGCTCGACCGCCTGCTCGCGGAACTGCCGGCGATCCGCCTGACGTTGCTGGTCGGCCAGTACGCGCAGCGGCATTTCCTGCGCGACGCGCGCAAGGCGACCCTGACGGACACCGTGCGCGCATGGCGCGACTACGGCCCGGCGGTGCTGCCGCTGCCGCATCCATCGCCGCGCAACACGGGATGGTTCAAGCACCATCCGTGGTTCGACGCCGACGTCGTGCCCGAACTGCGCCGGCGCGTCGCGCCGCTGCTGGCGCGCGACGCATGAACCGGGCCGCCGGCTGCGGCGCCATCCTTTCCCGCTTGAACGCGGCACCCGACACATGCGCATGAACGACACGCCGGCCGACCTCGATTTCGCGTGCACCGGCTGCGGCGGCTGCTGCCGCGACCTGCGCATTCCGTTGACGATCGACGAAGCGATCGCGTGGCTGCGCCGCGGCGGCCACGTCGAACTGCTGTGCGACGCGATGCCGTGGCTCGAGGAGCCCGAGGCCGGCAACGCGTTCGCCGCGTACAAGCGGGCGCGCTCGACGCCCGCCTCGAGCGGCACGCTGCCGCTGCGTGTGACGGCCGTGCTCGTCGCATCGCATGCCGGGCCGTGCCCCAACCTGCGCGACGACCTCCGCTGCGGGATCTACGACGATCGGCCGCTCGTATGCCGCATCTACCCGGCCGAAGTCAACCCGTTCGTGCCGCTCGCGCCGCCCGGCAAGCAATGCCCGTCGGACGCATGGCAGCAGGCGCCGCTGCTGCGCGGCGGCACGCTCGTCGACGCGGCAACGGCCGAGCACGTCGCACGTTCGCGAACGGCCAGCGAGACCGAGACGCCGCTGCGGGCGCGGCTGTGCGAGATGCTCGGCATCGATACGGCGGCCGTCGCGAACGAGGGCTTCGCGGTTCATGCGCCGCCCGCGGATGCGCTGCTCGCCGCGCTGACGGCCGTGCGCGCGGCGCCGGCCGCCGACGACGCGCAAGCGACAGAGTGGACGCTGACGTCGAATCGCACCGCCACGATCGACGCGCTCGCGGCGGTGGGCGGGGCGAGCCGCAGCGCCGCCGCGCTTGCCGGCCCGCGCGTGCGCTATCTCGGCTTCCATCCGGACGCATAGCCGATCCGGTGCAGCGAGGCGCGAAGCGTCGAGCCGCCCCACGCGACCATCGCCCGGCGCCCGCCGATTCCGGCGGCGCCCGGTTCGCTGTACCATCGCGGCTCAACCGCGTCTCGACCAGCCGAATTCTTCATGTCCTCCTCCGCCCCGCCGCGCCTGTACGGGATGCCCGAACGCAGCGACCGGCTCGATTTCTACATCCGCGACCAGGCATCGCGCCAGGCGATCACCGAGCCGCACCGGCACGCGTACTTCCAGATCCAGTTCAACCTCGGCGGCGACACCGAGCAGCGCATCGGCGGCGTCACGCGGCCGTTTCCGCGCGGCGCGCTCGCGTTCGTGCTGCCGTACCGCGAGCACCTGATTCCGCATCCCGAAGGCGCGCACTTCATCGTGATCAACTTCAGCCAGGCGTTCCTGCGCGCCGATCTCGACGTCGACCCGCTCGACCTCGAGGACGTGCCCGCGCACCGCTTTCCCGAGCTGACGCCGTTCCGCTTCCAGGAGCATCTGGATTTCATCCTCACCGGCGACGCATTCGACGAGGCGCGCCGTCTCGCGCTGTGCATGATCGACGCCGATCGCGCCCGCACGTTCGGCTCGACGACGCTGTTGCGCGGCTACCTGCTGCAGTTGATCGGGCTCGTCTGCACGCAGTACGCCGGCGCGCTCGACAAGCTCGCGCAGCGCGGCGCGCACCGCGCGGGCCGCCGCGACGCGCTCGCGCGCGTGCTGCGCCACGTGCGCGCGAACCTGACCCGCGAAGACCTGACCCTCGCCGCCACCGCCGAGGCCGCGTTCCTGTCGCCGAACTATCTCGCGCACCTGATCCGCAAGGAGACCGGCAGCACGTTCACCGATCTCGTGACCGAGCGCCGCATCGCGCTCGCGCAGTCGCTGCTCGCGCACACCAGCCGGCGCATCGCCGAGATCGCGCGCGCGGTCGGCTTTCGCGACGAAGGGTATTTCGCGCGGCGGTTCCGCGCGCGGGTCGGCGTGTCGCCGAAGGCGTATCGCGACGCGAACGCCGCGTTGCCGGACGGCGACGCGTAGTTTTGTCCCGGAAATGCGCAGTTGCGTCGCATCCGGCGCGATGCGCGTCGGGTATCGTTCACGCATGCTGGCCGCCGCGCGACGCGCGCGCCGGCTCCGTCTTCCACCCGAACGAGGCCACCCGATGTCCGAATACGTCATCGACGCTCCCGAGCGTCCTTCCGTCGCAGTCGACCAATCATCCGCACGCTTTCCGGTGCGCCGCGTGTTCTGCGTCGGCCGCAACTACGCCGAGCATGCGCGCGAGATGGGCGCCGATCCGACCCGCGAGCCGCCGTTCTTCTTCACGAAGCCGGCCGATGCGATCGTGCCCGCGGCCGGCGCCGTCCCGTATCCGCCGCTGACGAACGACCTGCACCATGAAATCGAGCTCGTGGTCGCGATCGGCCGCGGCGGACGCGCGATCGACCCCGCCGACGCGCTGTCGCACGTGTGGGGCTACGGCGTCGGCGTCGACCTGACGCGCCGCGACCTGCAGGCCGACGCGAAGAAGCTGAGCCGGCCGTGGGACTGGGCGAAGGGCTTCGACGCGTCGGGGCCCGTGACCGCGCTGCGGCCCGCCGCCGCCACCGGCCATCCGGCAGCGGGACGCATCTGGCTCGCGGTCAATGGCGAAACCCGGCAGCAAGGCGACCTCGCCGACATGATCTGGCCGGTGCCGGACATCATCGCGGCGGTGTCGCGCTCGGTCGAGCTGAAGGCCGGCGACCTGATCTTCACCGGCACGCCGGCGGGCGTCGGCGCGCTGCAGCCGGGGGACCGCGTGACCGGCGGGGTGGACGGCGTCGCGACGTTCGAGTTCGTGGTCGGCGCGAAGCCGTAACGGCTGTAGTGGCAATGCGCGGGCGCCGGCGGGAACGGCTGCGCGTCGCGTCGTTTGGCTCCGGTCGGCACGGCGCGCACATTGCGCCCGATCGGCGCGCCGGCCGCGCGCGGCGGCGCACATGACTCACGCGCGGGCATCGAAGGCCCGGATGCACATTGCCGCCGCCAACGCGATGAGCGTCGACAGCGACATCATCGCGAGCGGCGCATACGCCGCATTGCCGGTGGTCAGGACGGCGCCGGTCAACGACGCGAGCGCGGCGCCGCCGGCGATGGTCGCGGCGCCGGCCAGCCCCGATGCGCTGCCCGCCAGATCCGGCCGTACCGCCATCGCGCCCGCGTGCGCCGCCGGATTCGACAGCCCGTTTCCGACGCCGATCAAGACGCACGGGCCGAACCATGCAAGCGGATGCGTCACGCCGCCGAGCAACAATGCAAGCGCGATCGCCGGCCCCATGCAGGCGACCGCGCGCCCGCACAGGATCGTCGTCGCAAGCGCATGCCGGTGTGCGCGTCGCGCAGCGACGAAGCTGCCGCATATGAAGCCGGCCGTGACCACACCCATGCACAAGCCGATTTGCACGGGCGGGATACCGAACACCACTTTGGCGGCCAGCGGCGCACCGGCCAGGAACGCGTAGAACGCGCCGGTGGAAAACGCCATGCAAAGCGCATAGGCCCAGAACCGACGCGCGCGCAGCAGTGCCGGATACGCGCGCAGCTGTTGCGCGAGCGTCCGGACGTGGGGCGAATGCGTCTCGACGAGATCGGCCGCACACCAGCCGAGCAGCGCAATGCCGGCTGCGGCGAGCAGCCCGAAGCTCGCGCGCCAGCCGACGGTCTGATCGAGCACGCCGCCCACCATCGGACCGAGCATCGGGGCGATCGCCGCCGCCATCGCCGCATAGCCGATCCGCCCGGCCGCATGCTCGCCCCCGCCGGTGTCGCGAATCGTCGCCATCGACACCGGGTAGACGGACGTAATCGCGGCCTGCAGCAGACGGCAAGCGAGAAACACGCGAATGTCGGTTGCGAGCGCACAACCGAGCGAGCCGAGCGTGAACGCCCCTACGCTCAGCAGCACGATCGGCCGCCGACCGAAGCGGTCCGACAGCGGCCCCATGATTAGTTCGAGCGTTGCGGCGACGGCCGCGTAGCCGGCGACGGAAAGGGCGACCAGCGCGTAGTCGGCGCGCAGTTCGCGCGCGATCGCGGGCAACGACGGCAGAAACAAGCTCAACGGCAGCACCGAGAGCACGCACAGCGCGATCAACGTCGCATATCGCGGCGCCGCGGCGGCCGAAGCATTCGACAGGTCTGGTTGCAAGTGGATGCCCTCCCGCACATGCGCCGTGCGGCCGTGCGCGATGCCAAAAAAAGCCCCCGAGCAAGTCGGGGGCGCATGGGTGCCGGCGCGATGTCGCTACCGGACCCTGCGCCTGTGTACTACTACGAAAAAGATTGCCGCGTTCATTCCGTATGGCTCCGAATGCCCGAATCGCGGGCAGCGATGTCGAACGATGTTAGTTGCTCGACCGCTTGGCGGTCAACGCACTACCGCGCCCGCACCGACACGAATCTGCGCGCGTTGTCGCGCTGGATCAGCACCGCGATCGCGTTGCCGCCGTGCGCTTCCAGCGCCGGCACGTCTTCCGGCGTTTCGAGCAACGTATCGTTGAGTTCGAGCACCACGTCGCCGGGCCGGATGCCGGCGCGCGCAGCCGGCCCGTGCACCGCATCCACCATCATTCCGACGGCGAGCCCGGTCGATCGGCGTTCCGCGTCGCTCAGCGGATGCATCGTCAGTCCGAGCCGATCGCCGCCGTCGGCCGGCCGCGCGGCGGCCACCGTCAGCGCCGTCGCACCGGCGGCGGCGACCGGCCCCGTAGCACCTGGCACGCCTGCCGACGCCGCATCGTCGATCGCGTCGTCGGCGCCCGTGGCCGCGCCCGTGACCACCAGCGTCTTCGGCACGCGATTGCGGATCGCCCGCAGCGTCGCCTTCCCGCCCGCCGGCAACGCCGCGGCCAGATCGTTCAACTCCGCCGCGCGGCCGATCGGCCGGTTGCCGATCTGCACGATCACGTCGCCGGGCTTCACGCCGACCGCGGCGGCCGGCGACCCGGGCTCGACCGCGTTGACGAGCGCGCCTGCCGGCCGCGGCAGGCCGAACGCGGCCGCGAGCCCCGCGCCGACGTCCTGCACGTCCACACCCAGTGCATTAGCCGATCCATTAGCCGACCCATTGCCCGCCCCATCCCCCGACGCCGCGCGCTGCGCCTGCGCATTGCTGCGCATCTGCGCCTGTACTTGCGCGCGCACCTTCACGGCGAGCGCGATCGGAATCGCGAAGGTCAGGCTCGAATAGCGGTCCGCGCCCGTATAGACCTGCACCGCGATCCCTATCACCTCGCCGGCGCGATTGAACACCGGCCCGCCCGAGTTGTCGGGATTGACCGCGATGTCGGTCTGGAAGAACGGGAAGGCGCTGCCGTCCGGCAGCGTGTGCGCGGTCGCGCTGACGATGCCGGCAGTGACCGTGTTCCCCGTGCCGTCCGGCAAGCCGACCGCGATCACCGTCTCGCCGACGCGCACCTTCGACGAATCGCCGAGCCGGACCACCGGCAGCTTCGTCGCGTCGATCCGCAGCACCGCGACGTCGCTCTGCGCGTCGACGGTCAGGACCGTCGCCTTGAACTCGCGGCGGTCGGTCAGCCGCACCGTCACGTCGGTGGCCTGGTCAACGACGTGCGCGGACGTCAGGATCATCCCGTCGGCGCTGACGATGAACCCGGAGCCGCTGCCGGCGATCGCGCGCGGCAACGCATCGGAAGGCTGCGCCGGCGTCTGCGCGCGTGGCGCGGCCGGCGGCGGCGCTGCGCGGCGAAAGAATGCGGCAAGCGGATCGTCGGGATCGAGTTCCATGAACGACGGGCCGCCGGATTGCGGCTCCGCCGCGGCCGTCGAGACGGTCACGACGGCCGGGCCGTAGCGTTCGACGATCGCAGGGAAATCGACCGGCATCGAATACGGCGGCGCGGCCGTCCTGGCCTTCATGCCGGGCGGCGTGCGCGGCGCCGCGACGGTCCCGGCAACGAGCGGCGACGGCGCGCACGACCACGCGAATACGGCGCCGATCAGCGCGGCGCGAAGCACGGCGCGGACAAGCGTCAGGCGAACCACGGTGCACCTCCCCCGGGCGATCGCGGCGCGGACCCGCGCGGCACGCGCGTACGCCCGACAAGCACCAGTACACGACTCCATTTATAGTCCACGCCGCGTCGCGGACCTACGCATCGAAACCCGGATGCGGGCGGCGCGCGCCGCGCCGCAACCGCGACGGCATTCGTTCCGGACAAACTCGCCTGTTCGTCAATCGGCATATTCACTGCACGGTGCACGGCGTGCAGGCAGCCGCGAGTCGATGCCAATTCTGCCAACGCGTCGCGGCACGCCGGCTACCACGCCAACGCGAGAAAGTTGCGCACCACCGGCGACTGCGCGTCGCGTCGCGAGGCGATCGCGAGCCGCGCGCGCAGGCCGTCGTCGGCCACCGGCCGATAGACCACCCCTGCCACCTGCACCTGCGTAATCGCGTTCGGCACGATCGAGACACCCAGCCCGGCCGCGACCAGGGTCACCGCGGACGCGATTTGCGGCGCGGGCTGCGCCATGCGCGGCTCGAACCCGGCGGCATTGCACGCGGCGACGATGTCGTCGAACAGCGCACTGCCGGCCTCCCGCGGCACTTGCACGAACGACTCGTCGGCCAGTTCGGCCAAATCGATTCGCCGCCGCCGCGCCAACCGATGAGCAACGGGCAGCGCGACAAACATGGGCTCCTCGTCCCAGTCCGCGGCGTGCAGCGTATCGGCGATGCGGCGCTCCGGACGCACGATCCCGACGTCGAGCCGGCCAGCTTCGAGCGCGTCGAACAGCACGCCCGAGGTCGCTTCCTGCAACGTCAGCTCCGCATCCGGAAACGCCTCCCGGAAGCGGCGAATCAGATCCGACACTTTCGAATTGAACGCCGCCGTTCCGGTAAAGCCGACCCGCAGATGCCCGATTTCTCCGCGCGCGGCTCGCTTGGCCGCTCGTGCCGCACGCTCGGCATCGTCGAGCACGCGTCGCGCCTCTTCCGCGAAGACCTCGCCCGCCAACGTCAGCTCGGCACCGCGCGCGGTCCGCTTGAACAGTTCCACGCCGAGTTCGCTCTCGAGCGCCTTGATCTGCTGGCTCAACGGCGGCTGCCCGATGCCCAGCGCCTGCGCGGCCTTCGTGAAGTTCGACGCGGCGGCGACGGCCAGAAAGTAGCGGAGATGCCTGAGTTCCATGCGCAATGCGATCGACGGTGGACGGGAAGATGCAGCCGCAACGAGCGGCCGCAGCCAGATGCAAAACATATTGCTACGGTTCATTTCATATATTGGACATATGTTTGACCATGCGCAAGAATGGCCGCCTCCCCAGCCCATTCAGTGCATCTCATGCCTTCTTCTACGAACCCGCCTGCGGCGGCGCGCGGCGCGACCACCGCGCCCGATGTGCTGCCTGCCGGCGTTTCCCCGCGCTCGGCGGCGTACAAGCGCATCGCGCTGGCGCTGTTCCTTGCCGGCTTTTCCACCTTCTCGCTGCTGTACTGTGTCCAGCCCCTGCTTCCCGCGTTCGTGCGCGAATTCCACGTCGGCGCGGCTTCCAGTTCGCTCTCGTTGTCGCTGTCGACCGGGATGCTCGCGCTCTCCATCCTGTGCGCCGGCGCACTTTCCGAACGCGTCGGGCGGCGCGGGCTGATGTTCGCGTCGATGACGCTTGCCGCACTGTTCAATGTGCTCGCAGCGCTCTCGCCAAGCTGGAACCTGCTGCTGGCATGGCGTTCGCTCGAGGGCTTCGCGCTGGGCGGCGTCCCGGCGGTCGCGATGGCCTATCTCGCCGAGGAAATCGCGTCCGACGGGCTGGGTTTCTCGATGGGGCTCTATGTCGGCGGAACCGCGTTCGGCGGCATGATCGGCCGGATCGGCATGAGCGCGCTCGAAGAGCACTTCTCATGGCGGACGGCCATGCTGACGATCGGCGTCGTCGATCTCGTTGCCGCGGTCGCCTTCGTGATGCTGCTGCCGCAATCGCGACGCTTCGTGAAGCGAACCGATCTGACGCTGCGCCACCACGTGCGGCTGTGGAACGAGCAGTTGCATCACGCCCGGCTTCCGTTCGTGTTCGCGATCGGCTTCCTGGTGATGGGCGCGTTCGTGACGGTATACAACTATGCCGGGTTTCGACTCACGGCCGCCCCCTTCAACCTGAGCCCGACCGCATGCGGCCTGATCTTCGGCGCGTACCTGTTCGGGATGGTTGCTTCATCGAGCGCGGGCGCGCTCGCCGACCGTCTCGGACGGGCCCCGGTTCTTGTCAGCGGTATTCTGGTATTCGCAGCAGGCCTCGTGCTGACGCTGTCGCACGCGCTCGTCGCGATCATCATCGGCATCGTGCTCGTCACGATCGGCTTCTTCGTCGCCCACTCGGTCGCGAGCGGCTGGGTTGGCCATCTCGCGGGGTCCGCCAAGGGACATGCCGCTTCGCTCTACCTGCTGGCCTACTATCTCGGGTCGAGCGTGCTCGGGTCGATCGGCGGCGCGTTCTGGCAACATGGCGCGTGGGGCGCGGTCGTCGCGTATGTGGCGGTTCTGCTGCTGTTGGGCCTGGCCGCCGCGCGCCGGATCGTGCGCGCGGAACCGGCGCGCTGAGTGTCGGGCGCTGTCGAAACGCACGGGTCCGCTGCAGCGTGCGCACGACATGCCGGCGCTGCTCGGCGCATCGCACGTCTTGTAGGACGGCAACGGCCGATAGCATCGGCACCGTACGCTCACCGAGCGCCGGCTCCCCGCTCATCTTCCGCATACGCAACCGGCTCGCTGCGCGGCGCTTGCGCGATACGCTGCGCGATCGTCGACAACGTCCGCAGCATCGGTGCGAACGCATCCGCCGACGTGTTGCCGAAGCCGAGCACGAGCCCGTTGAGCGCCGTCTCCGCGCGCATCGAGAAACCCGACAGCGGATACGGCACGATGCCGTGCGCGCGCGCCGCATCGACGAGCGCGCGATCCGGGTAGCGCGTCGGCAGGCGCAGCGTCAGATGCAGGCCGCACGGCCCGCCCTCGACGCGATGCGGGATGCTCAGCGCGCTGTCGAGCGCGGCCAGCAGCGCGAGGCGGCGATCGCGGTACAGCCTGCGCATGCGTCCGAGGTGCCGCCCGTATTCGCCGCTCTCGATGAAGTCGGCCAGCGCGAGCTGCAGATGGCGCGCCCCGCCGCGCAGCAGCTCCGGCAGCACGGCCCGCACCGCGGGCAGCAGCGCTTCCGGCAGCACCAGGAAGCCGATGCGCAGCGCCGGAAACATCGTCTTGCTGAACGAGCCGACATACAGGACCGGCGAATCCTGCGCGAGCCCCTGCATCGCGCCGATCGGCTCGCCGGTGTGGCGGAATTCGCTGTCGTAGTCGTCCTCGATGACCCACGCGCGATGCCGGCGCGCGGCGTCGAGCAGCGCGAGCCGGCGCGAGATCGACAGCACCGCGCCGGTCGGAAACTGGTTCGACGGCGTCGTGTAGACGAGGCGCGGCGTCCGGTCGCGCCAGTCGTCGGCCTCCCCGCGCAAGCCTTCCGCGTCGACCGGCATCGGCGCCACGTCGAGGTCGCCCGCCTGCATCGCGGTGCGCGCGCCGCGGTAGCCGGGCTCCTCGACCCACACGGTGTCGCCGGGGTTGGTCAGCAGCTGCACGCACAGCGCGATCGCGGCTTGCGCGCCCTCGGTCATCACGATCTGCTCGGGGGCGCAGCGCACGCCCCGCGTCACCGCCAGATGCCTTGCGATCGATTCGCGCAGCGCGGGCTCGCCGAGCGGATCGCCGTAGCCGAGCTGCTCGCGCCCCGCGCGGCGCAGCGCGCGGTCGATCGCATGGCGCCACGCATCGACCGGAAAATGCGCCAGCGCGGGCACGCCCGGACGGAAGCCGTCAAATTCGCCGCCCCCGTCGATGCGGGCCGGGCGGATGCGGCCGAGCCGCTGCGCGACGGCCGGCGGCGCCGTGCGCCGGCGCGGCTCGGCCCGGCGCGACAGCCCGACGACGCGCGTGCCGCGCCGGTCCGATTGCAGGAAGCCTTCGGCGACGAGCTGCTCGTAGACGGCCGTCACCGTGTTGCGCGAGATGCCGAGCGTACCGGCCAGCGCGCGCGTGCCGGGCAGCCGCGCGCCGGCCGGCATCGCGCCGCCGAGAATTGCGTCGCGCAAGCGGCGCAAAAGCTGCCGCTGCAACGAAGGCGCGCCGGCCGTGCGGGCGAGCGGCGCGTCGAGCGGCAACGCGGGCGTGTCGTGGGAAGGAATGTCGGTCGTCATCGAATCTCGCGGCATCGGGGTATCACGGTGCGCACCACGGCGAAGCGGCACGCGTGGCACCATAAATTTGCATGAGTCTGGCGCTTTTCATGGTACCTCGCCGGCACTACGATCGTCTGCATGCCGGCAAGCCGCCGGCCGCCAACCGCCAACCGACGCGAGATCGATCTTGTCCACGCCCACCAACGATTTGCAGCAACCCATCGGCCGTCCCGTTCCCGACTGGTCCGCGCGGCCGCGCCCGGAGCGCATCGTGCTCGAAGGCCGCTACTGCCGGCTCGAACCGCTCGATGCCGAGCGCCATGCCGCCGAGCTGTACGCCGCGTACGCACAAGCGCCCGACGCCAGCGACTGGACCTATCTCGCACACGGGCCGTACGCCGACGAGTCGAGCTTCCGCGACTACCTGCGCGGCGCGGCGGCGAGCGCCGATCCGCTGCACTACACGGTGATCGACCGCGCGACGAACCGCGCAGTCGGCACGCTCGCGCTGATGCGGATCGACCCGGCCAACGGCGTGATCGAGGTCGGTTCGGTCACGTTCTCGCCGGCCCTGCAGCGCACGCCGATTTCGACCGAGGCGCAGTACCTGCTGATGCGGCACGTGTTCGACACGCTCGGCTACCGGCGCTACGAATGGAAATGCGACAGCCTGAACGCGCCGTCCCGCAAGGCGGCCGAGCGGCTCGGCTTCCGCTACGAGGGCACCTTCCGGCAGGCGCTCGTCTACAAGGGCCGCAACCGCGACACCGCGTGGTACTCGATCGTCGACGGCGAATGGCCCGACGTGCGCGCCGCGTTCGAAGCGTGGCTCGCGCCCGCGAACTTCGACGCCGACGGCGTGCAACGCGAATCGCTCGTCGCGATCCGCGAGCGGCAAGCCCGTGCGCGCGACGCGGCCGAGCGCGGGAGCCGCGCGACGCACATCGCGGTCCGGCCGCTCGAGGCCGCCGACGAAGCCGCATGGCGGCCGCTGTGGTGTGCGTATCGGCGGTTCTACGACACCGCGTCGAGCGACGCCGTGCTCGCGATGACCTGGGCGCGCCTGATGGATCCCGCCGAACCGATGTTCGTGCTCGGCGCGTTCGACGACGCGGGCGCGCTGGTCGGCATCGTGCACGCGCTGTACCACCGCTCGTGCTGGACGGAGGGGCCGTACTGCTATCTGCAGGACCTGTACACGGCCGCCGACGCGCGCGGGCGCGGCGCGGGCGGCGCGCTGATCGAGGCCGTGTATGCGCGGGCGCGCGACGCCGGCGCGAGCCGCGTGTACTGGCTCACGCACGAGACCAATACGACGGCGCGCGCGCTGTACGACCGGCTCGCGACCAACGCGGGCTTCATCCAGTACCGGAAGGACCTGATGTAACGCGTGCGCGACGGCCCGCGACGGCCGCCCGGCGAAACCCGCACCCAGGCGGCAACGCGGCGCGCGCAGGGAGGAACCTCCCCATCCGGCCCCGCCCCACCTGCAGGCGGCGCATGAATCTCGATATACTGGATTCCATCCGGTTCGGGCATCCGAACCCATCATCTGGAATCCCACCGTGAAAGCGCGCGCCGGCCTGGCCCTCGAACTCGTCGTCAACCTGTTGTTGCCGTGGGTCGCCTACCACTTTGCCCATCCCCATTTCGGCGAAACCGGCGCGCTTTATGCGTCGGCCATCCCGCCCGTCGTCTGGTCGATCGTCGAATTCGTCCGCGCGCGCCGCGTCGATGCAGTCAGCGCCGTCGTGCTGTTCGGCATCGCGCTGTCGATCGCCGCGATGGCGCTCGGCGGCAGCCCGCGCGCGCTGCTGATGCGCGAATCGTTCGCGTCGGGGGCGATCGGCATCGTCTTCCTGCTGTCGCTCGTGCGCGAGCGGCCGCTGATCTTCTATCTCACGCGCGCCACCGTGGCCCGCCAGATGGCGGGCGGCGCCGCGCGCTTCGAAGCGGTCTGGGACGAGCAGCCGGTGCTGCGGCAGACGCTGCGCCTGATGACGTTCGCGTGGGGCGCCGGGCTCAGCGTCGAGATGCTGCTGCGCTGCTGGATGGTCGTGAACTGGCCGGTCGAGCGCGTGCTGGTCGTGTCGCCGATCGCCGGCTATTCGGTGTTCGGCGGCCTGCTGATGTGGACCTTCTGGTACCGGCGGCGCATGCGCACGCGCAACAGCGTCGACATCCCGACCCGCGAAGGCTTCACCGAACCCGCCGGCCGCTGAGCGCTCGCGCCGCGACGCTGCGGCGCAGCATCGCGACTTCGCTGAGGTATGATGCGCGGCGTCCCGTTCGCCCGTTGCATCGCCCCATGTCCCTCTCGCTGCTCCCGCTCGCCACGATCTGGCTCGCGCTGTTCACGGCCGCCGCACTCGCCTGGCTGCGCCCGCTGCACGGTACCAGCGTCGCCGTCGCCGGGTTCGGTTATGCGCTCGCGCTCGCATTCGGCAAGCTGGCGCCGATCGCGCTCGCGCCCCTCGCGCTGCTGGCCGCCGCCGCGTGGGGTGTCGCGCCGCGCCGGCCGCTCGCCGTGCGGATCGCCGCGCACCTCGTGTTCGCGGCGCTCGCGATCGCACTGAGCCTGCACCTGCTGCCGGGCTTCCATAACCCGCGCGTGATCGACCCGATCCGCTTCACGCCGGACGCGGTGCCGTTCACGATGTACCTGAATCTCGACAAGCCGCTCGCCGGCCTGTGGCTGCTGTGGGTGCTGCCGTGGGTGGCGCCCGAGGTGCCCCTCCGGCGCGCGCTGCGCGTCGGCGCGATGGCGGCCGTCGGTACGGCAGCCGCTTGCCTCGCCGGCGCGACCGCGCTCGGCATGGTCGGCTGGGCGCCCAAATGGCCGGCGGCCGGCTGGCTCTGGCTCGCGAACAACGTGCTGCTCGTGACGCTCGCCGAGGAAGCGTTGTTCCGCGGCTACCTGCAAGGCGGCCTGACGCGCGCGCTCGGCGCGTTCTCGTGGGGACCGTGGGCCGCGCTGGCCGCGGGCGCCGCGCTGTTCGGCGCGGCCCATGCGGCGGCCGGCTGGCAATGGATCGCGCTCGGCACGGTGGCCGGCGTCGGCTACGGCATCGCATACCGCCGGGGCGGCCTGTTCGCCGCCGCGCTCGCGCATGCGGGGCTGAACGTCGTCCACTTCGGGCTGTTCACGTATCCGATGCTGGCCGCCGTGCGCTGAACGCCGAACCGCGCGGCGGCGCCGCGCCACTCCGGCTCAGCCGACGGCTCAGTTGAAGCCGGCCACCGCGTGCGGCACGTACGGCGCTTCGAGCGACGCGATCTCATCGTCGGTCAGCTTCAGTTGCAGCGCGCCGAGCGCATCGTCGAGATGATGCGGCTTCGAGATCCCGACGATCGGCGCGGTCACGCCGCGCTTGTGCGCGACCCACGCGAGCGCCACCTGCGCGCGCGGCACGTTGCGCGCACGCGCGATCGTCGCGACGGCTTCGACGATCGCGCGATCGGCGTCGGCCGTCGCGTCATAGAGGCGCTGGCCGACCGCGTCGCTCTGCTGCCGGCCGGACGTCTCGCTCCAGTCGCGCGTGAGCCGGCCGCGTGCGAGCGGGCTCCACGGCAGCACCGCGATGCCCTGGTCGGCGCACAGCGGCAGCATCTCGCGCTCTTCCTCGCGATACAGCAGGTTCAGGTGATCCTGCATGCTGACGAACTGCGTCCAGCCGTTCAGCTTCGACGTGTAGAGCGCCTTGCTGAACTGCCACGCGTGCATCGACGACGCGCCGATATAGCGCGCCTTGCCGGCCTTCACGACGTCGTGCAGCGCTTCGAGCGTCTCCTCGATCGGCGTGTGATAGTCCCAGCGATGGATCTGGTACAGGTCGACGTAATCGGTGCCGAGACGCTTGAGGCTATGGTCGATCTCGGTGAGGATGGCCTTGCGCGACAGGCCCGCGCCATTCGGGCCGGGGCGCATGCGGTAGAACACCTTGGTCGCGATCACGACGTCGTCGCGCTTCGCGAAGTCGAGCAGCGCGCGGCCGACGATCTCTTCGGACGTGCCGTCCGAATACATGTTCGCGGTGTCGAAGAAGTTGATGCCGGCCTCGATCGCGCGCCGGATGATCGGGCGGCTGTCCGCCTCCGGCAGCGTCCACGGATGCGTGCCGCGCGACGGCTCGCCGAACGTCATGCAGCCCAGCACCAGCTTCGACACGTCCAGCCCGGTCGATCCGAATTTCACGTATTGCATCGCACGCCTCGTCGTTGAAGTGGAATGGCGGCCGCACGCGCATCGCGCGCCGGCCGGACGCTGGATGGTATCCCGTCGCGCGCGAACGCGCCGGCGCCGCCGCACCACGCGGGGCCGACGCCGCGCCGGCCGATGCGGCCCACGACGAAGCGGCTTACTTGACCTGGTCGGCGATCGGCCGCAGGAACTCGGAGAACCCGGTCAGCATGATCTGCACGCCGATGCACAGCAGCAGGAATGCCGACACGCGCATCGCGACCTTGGTGCCTTCGGTGCCGAGGTAGCGCGCGAGGAACGCGGAGCGGCTGTAGGTCTGCCAGATCACCAGCGCGACGAGCGCGGACACCGCGATCGACACGAGGCTCGACAGCGCGAACTCCGACAGCTTGTGCGTCCGGTTCGCGTTGAGCGCGATCGCGGTGGCGATCGAGCCGGGGCCGGTGGTCAGCGGCACGGTGAGCGGGAAGAACGCGCGCTTCATCACGGTGGACACGTCGATCGGCTTGACCGGCGTATCGCCGCCACCCGGCACGTCGGGCTCGTTCAGCATGCGCCACCCCGCCACCGCCACCGCGAAGCCGCCGCCGATGCGCAGCGCTTCCATCGAGATTCCGAAGAAATGCAGCACCGGCGTGCCGGCGAAGAACGCGACGAGCAGCACGATGAACGAATTGAACGCGACCTTCTTCGCGAGCATGTCGCGCTCCTGCTCGGTCAGCGACTCGGTGCGTTCGAGAAACAGGAAGGCGATGCCGATCGGGTTGATGATGCCCATCAGGCCGGTGAAGCCGAACAGGATCTCGGAGATAAGACGGTTGACGATCATCGGACGGGGAATCGGTCAGGTCGGATCCGGCGGCGCGCCGGGGGTCACGCATTGTAGAGCAACCGTCCCCGATTGCGGCGCGGCGGATGAGCGTCTGCGGGCCGCCGCGCCGAACGTCCGCGCTTACGCGCCGCCCGCCTCCCAGGCCGGCGCCCGCTTCGCGAAGAACGCGGCGAAGCCTTCCTTCGCCTCGTCCGTCGCGCGCACGCGCGAGATCGTCTGCGCGGTGAACGCCGCGCGTGCGTCCGACGGCGGATACTCGCCGATCGCATCGAAGAAGCGCTTGATCTCCATCAGCGCGTGCGGGCCGTTGCGGCTCAGCTCCGCGAGCGTCCTGGCGAGCGCATCGTCGAGCCCGTCGGCCGGCACGGCCTGATGGATCAGGCCGATCGCGACCGCCTCGCCCGCGCTCAACTGCGTCGCGGTCAGCGCGAGCCGGCGCGCCTGACGCTGGCCGACCGCCTCGACGAGATACGGGCCGATCACGGCCGGCAGGATGCCGAAGCGCGCCTCGCTGACCGCGAAGCGCGCGTGGTCGCTCGCGATCACGATGTCGCACGCGGCGCACAGGCCGACGCCGCCGCCGAACGCGTGCCCCTGCACGCGCGCGACGGTCGGTTTCGGGCACTGCCGGATCGCGCGCATCATCGCCGCGAAGCGCTCCGCGTCGCGCAGGTTCGCCGCCGCATCGTTCGCGCTCGCGCGCTGCATCCACTGCAGGTCGGCGCCCGCGCAGAACGCGCGGCCGTCCGAGCGCAGCACGATCGCGCGCACGTCGTCGCGCGCGCCGAGCGCGGTGAATACATCCGTCAGCTCGGCGATCATCGTCTCGTCGAACGCGTTGAGCACGTCGCCGCGCGCGAGCGCGACGGTCGCGATGCCGCGCGCATCGACGCTGACGGCCAGGGTCTTCAATCCATCCATCGAACAGGTTTCCTCGGGTAGTCGCTCAGGTAATCGGTCAGTCAATGGGGTCACGCGGCATGCCGCCGGTCGATCACGCGCCTGGCCTTGCCGGTCGCGGTCGCCGGAATGCCGCCCGCCGGCAGCACCGTGACGCCCGCGGACACGCCGACCATCGTCTTGATCCGGTGCTGCAGCTCGCGCGCGATCGCGGCGCGCTCGCCGTCCGGCACGCCGGCGCCCGCTTCCGAACGCAGCTCGACCGAGAGATCGAGCCGGTCCATGTGGCCGTCGCGCGAGATCGTCAGCTGGTACTGGCCGGACAGCTTCGCTTGCGCGACGACCAGCTCCTCGATCTGGCTCGGGAACACGTTCACGCCGCGGATGATCATCATGTCGTCCGAACGGCCGGTGATCTTCGCGAGGCGGCGCATCGTGCGCGCGGTCGGCGGCAGCAGCGCGGTCAGGTCGCGGGTGCGGTAGCGGATCACCGGCATCGCTTCCTTCGTCAGCGACGTGAACACGAGTTCGCCCTCGCTGCCGTCCGGCAGCACCTCGCCCGTCACCGGGTCGATGATCTCGGGATAGAAATGGTCTTCCCAGACCACCGGGCCGTCCTTGGTCTCGATGCATTCGCACGCGACGCCCGGGCCCATCACTTCGGACAGCCCATAGATGTCGAGCGCGTCGATGCCGGCTCGCGCCTGCACTTCCTCGCGCAGCGCCTGCGTCCACGGCTCCGCGCCGAAGATGCCGATCTTCAGCGGCGACTCGGCCGGGTCCATGCCCTGCCGCACCATCTCGTCGATCAGGTTCAGCATGTACGACGGCGTGACGAGGATGATCCTCGGCTCGAAATCGCGGATCAGCTGCACCTGCTTCTCGGTCTGCCCGCCCGACATCGGCACGACCATGCAGCCGAGCCGCTCCGCGCCGTAATGAATGCCGAGGCCGCCCGTGAACAGCCCGTAGCCGAACGCGTTGTGCAGCGTGTCGCCGGGACGCCCGCCCGCCGCGCGGATCGAGCGCGCGATCACGTTCGCCCAGGTGTCGATGTCGCGCGCGGTGTAGCCGACCACGGTCGGCTTGCCGGTCGTGCCGCTCGATGCGTGCACGCGCACCACCTGCTGGCGCGGCACCGCGAACAGCCCGAACGGGTAGTTGTCGCGGAAGTCGGCTTTCGTCGTGAACGGAAATTTCGCGAGATCGGCGAGCGTCGCCAGGTCGTCCGGATGCACGCCCGCCGCGTCGAACGAGCGGCGGTAGTGCGGGACGTTGTCGTACGCGTGCCGCAGCGACCACTTGAGCCGCTGCAGCTGCAGCGCCTGGAGTTCGTCACGGCTCGCGGTCTCGATCGGGTCGAGCGCGGCCATCGGGTGCGTCGGGGCAGTCATCGGGGAGCTCCTCCAGTGGCGTGATGTCGTTATCGTGATCGGGGGAAAGCGGCGGTCAGGACCGGAACGCGCGGCCGGCCGCGCGCAGCGCGGCGATGCGCGGCGACACGCGGTAGCGGTCCTCGCCGTAGCTCGCGGCCAGATGCGACAGCACGCGATGCACGCGCGCGATGCCGATCGCGTCAGCCCACGCGAGCGGGCCGCATGGATAATTGACGCCCTTTTCCATCGCGAGATCGAGGTCGGCGGGCGAGCACACGCCCTGGTTCACCGTGTCGGCCGCTTCGTTCGCGAGCATCGCGACGGTGCGCATCACGATCATGCCCGGCACGTCGGCCAGGCCGACCACGCGAAAGCCCGCCTGCTGGAACAGGCCGACCGCGTCCGCATAGGCCGCGTCGCTGCACTGGAGCGCGCGGGTCAGCGCGACGAGCCCGGCCTGCGCGTAGTCGCGTGCGAGGTCGACGAGCACGAGGTCGGCCACGCCCGTCTGCACGGCGCGCTCGGTCGCGGTGTGGCCGTCGGTCAGCGCGATCGACGCGCGGCCGGCCGTCGCGAGCAGGTCGTCGGGATGGGCATCCGCATGCCGCGCGCCGGCCACGCGTTCGGCGACGCGCACGCGCAGCGCATCGGCCGGGCCGTCCTGCGCGAACAGCGTGACGGCCGCGGGCGCGTCGCACGGCGCCTCGACGTCCGGCGCCGGCGGCGTTGCGCCGTCCGCATACGAATAGAAGCCGCGGCCGGACTTGCGGCCGAGGAAGCCCGCGTTGACGAGTTCCTGCTGGATCAGCGACGGCGTGAAGCGCGGATCGTTGAAGTACGCGCGGAACACCGACTCGGTCACCGCGAAGTTCACGTCGTGGCCGATCAGGTCCATCAGCTCGAACGGCCCCATCCGGAATCCGCCCGCTTCGCGCATCACCGCGTCGATCGACGCGGGCGCGCCGCCCTGCTCGTTCAGCACGCGCAGCGCCTCCGCGTAGTACGGCCGCGCGACGCGGTTGACGATGAAGCCCGGCGTCGACTTCGCCAGCACCGGCCGCTTGCCCCACGCGGCGGCGGTGTCGTACAGCACCTGCGCAACCTCGGGCGCGGTCGCGAGCCCGCTGACCACCTCGACGAGCGCCATCAGCGGCGCGGGATTGAAGAAATGCAGGCCGGCGACCCGCTGCGGCGCGCGCAGGCCGGCCGCGATCGCCGTGATCGAGATCGACGACGTGTTGGTCGCGAGCAGGCACGCGTCGTCGACATGGCGCTCGAGCGTCGCGAAGATCTCGCGCTTCACGTCGAGCCGCTCGGCCGCCGCCTCGACGACCAGCGCGGCGGGCGCGAAGTCGGCCAGCGCGCGCACCGCGCTCACGCGGTTCGCCGCGGCTTGCGCCTGCGCCGGGTCGAGCCGGCCCTTCTCCGCGAGACGCGCGAACTGCGTGCGAATCCCGGCGAGCGCCTTGTCGCAGGCCGCTTCGTTCAGGTCGTACAGCAGTACCGGATGGCCGGCCGCCGCCGCGACCTGCGCGATGCCCGCGCCCATCGCGCCCGCGCCGATCACGCCGACGACCGCCGCCGGCGCCAGCGCGCCCGGGTTCACCGATTGTGCAGAGAAAACAGCCATCGCTTGCGATCCATCAAGAAGTGGGAATGCCGGCGATTATAAACCGACCGGTCGGTAGATTTATGTCAGGGCGAGCCCGGATTCGTTGGGCAATGCCGCTTTACGGAAACTGCAGGAAAGGAATCATGCGGCAACGGGACGCTTTATCGAACGAAAATTCACTAAATCTCTGGAAAATCGCGCAGTAGACCTTCAACGTGTGATAAAATCCGACAAATTGCAGCATCCCTGGGGAACCGCGCGCAGCCGCCTCTCGTCGCCGTGGCGGCGTTCGGGTCGGTCGTCGGCCGGTCTGCCTGTCGGCCCGCGCATCCCGTCATCGGTACCCGGTCGCATCAACCCGCTTCATCCAGCGACGGGCTTCGGCCCGCCCGCACCCCTCGCCGCCCCGCTGCGGCAGACCCGACGCAGCACGGCTTCGTGCTGTCATCCGTCGAGCTTCATCGTCATCGTTCGGCGCATCACCCGGCCGGGCTTCGTCCAACCCGTGACGGCGCGTCGTGCGCCGCCACTCGAATAAGGAAAACCCTCCATGCCGATGTCGTCCAACCCGCTCCCGCGCTGGACCCTCTGGGCCCCGCTTGCCGCCTGGCTGGTGCTCGCGCTGTCGCGCGTCGTGCCGGCCGAAGGTCTCGTCATCGCACTGTTCGCGGCCGCGCTCGCCGGCTCCGTGTTCGCTGCGGTCCACCATGCCGAGGTCGTCGCGCACCGCGTCGGCGAACCGTTCGGCACGCTCGTGCTCGCCGTCGCCGTGACCGTCATCGAAGTCGCGCTGATCGTGTCGGTGATGCTCGGCGCGGGCCCCGAGAAATCCGGCCTCGCGCGCGACACCGTGTTCGCCGCGGTGATGATCATCTGCAACGGCATCGTCGGCCTGTGCCTGCTCGTCGGCGCCTGGCGGCACGGCGAGCAGGACTTCCAGGGGCGCGGTGCGAGCAAGGCGCTCGCGGTGCTCGCGTCGCTGTCGGTGCTGTCGCTCGTGATGCCGAACTACCTGAGCGCCGCGCCGGGCCCGCTGTTCTCGCGGTCGCAGCTCGCGTTCGCGGGCGTGTCGTCGCTGGTGCTGTACGGCGTGTTCGTGTTCGTGCAGACCGTGCGCCACCGCGACTACTTCCTCGCCGACCACGACAGCGCGAACGAATCCGTCCACGCGGCACCGCCGAGCAGCCGCACCGCGCTGGTCAGCCTGCTGTTCCTGTTCGTCAGCCTCGTCGCGGTCGTGCTGCTCGCGAAGCTGCTGTCGCCGGCCGTCGAGCACGCGGTGCTGCAGCTCGGCCTGCCGGAAGCCGCCGTCGGCATCGTGATCGCCGCGCTCGTGCTGCTGCCCGAAGGGCTCGCGGCCGTTACCGCGGCGCGCGCGAATCGCCTGCAGACCAGCATGAACCTCGCGCTCGGCTCGGCGCTCGCGAGCATCGGGCTCACGATTCCGACGGTCGCCGCGGTGTTCATCTGGGTCGGCCAGCCGCTCACGCTCGGCATCGGCGCGATGGAAACCGTGCTGCTGTCGCTGACGCTGCTCGTCAGCACGCTGACGCTCAGCGCCGGACGCACGACCGTGCTGCACGGCGTCGTGCACCTGTCGCTGTTCGCCGCCTATCTGTTCCTGTCGGTCACGCACTGAGCGGCGGGCCGCCCGGCGCAACGGCGGCGCTGCGCCGCGCCCGCAACGCGCGGCGCGCTCGCCGCTTCAGCCCGCCGGGCTAGACACCGTCGGCCGCGCCTTCGGTCAGGAACTGACCGACCATCGCGTTGAAGCGCGGCAACGCGGGGTTGTCGTTGTCCGTACGCCACGCGAGATACAGCTCGGCCGCGACGTCGGCGTTCGCGAGCGGCCGGAACGCGACGCCGCCGACGTGCAGCGCGCGCGCCGACGCCGGCACCAGCGCCGCGCCGAGCCCCGCGCGCACGAGCCCGAGCATCGTGTGCGTCTGCCCGACGTAGTGCAGATAGTTCGGCAGCCGCCCGGCGCTCGCGAACATGCCCGAGATCACGTCGTGGAAGTACTTGCCCTCGTTCGGCGAATACGCGATGAACGGCTGCCGGTCGAGATCGTCGGGGCCGATCCGTTCCCGCGCGGCGAGCGCCGAGCCTTCCGCGACCGCGACCAGCAGCGGCTCGCGCAGCGCCAGCCGGTATTCGAGCGGCTGCCGGGCCGCGCGCTGCCGCACGAAGCCCGCGTCGAGCATCCGCGACACGAGCGCGTCGATCTGCACCGTCGACACCATCTCGCGCAACTCGACGTCGACGTCCGGCAGCGCATGCGCGGCGTGCGCGAGCAGCATCGGGATCATCCGGTACGCGCTGACCGCGGTGAACCCGAGCGTGATGCGCCCCGCGTCGCCGCGCGCGACGCGCTGCGCGGCCTGCTCCGCCCGCGCGGAAAACTCGAGGATGTGCCGCGCATCGCGCAGGAAGCGCTCGCCGGCGGCGGTCAGGCTCACCTGCCGGCTGCTGCGCTCGAGCAGCGCGATGCCGAGCGCATGCTCGAGCAACTGGATCTGCCGGCTGAGCGGCGGCTGCGTCATGAAGAGCCGCTTCGCCGCGCGGCCGAAATGCAGTTCCTCGGCGACCGCGACGAAGCAGCGAAGCTGGTGCAATTCAATCATTCAGATGCCGGATCGATCGATTGACTTGTGATGCGCGGGCATCGCCGCCCCCGCCGACAGCGTCACGCTCACGCGCGCTTGAGGCCGTCCGGCGCGTGCTCGACGGTCAGCCGGTCCAGCTCGCGCAGGTCTTCTTCCAGCGCGGGCGTGAGCGTCGTGCGCAGGTGTTCGAGGAAAGTGCGGATCTTCGCGTCGAGATAGCGGCGCGTCGCGTACACCGCGTAGACGCTCAGCGTCTGCAGCCGGTATTCCGGCAGCACGCGGATCAGCCGCCCCTCGCGGATATCGTCGAGCACCGTATACAACGCGACGCATGCGATCCCGCGCCCGGCGCGCACGGCGACGCACAGCGCGTCCGGCACGTTGACCTGGAACGGCGCGGGCGGCAGCTCGAACACCTGCTCGTCGCCGTCCTTGTGCTCGAGCCGCCATTCGCTGGCCGGCGACGCCGGCGTGTCGAGCCGCAGGCAGGTGTGCTTCGGCAGGTCTTCCGGCGTCTGCGGCGTGCCGTGCCGCGCGAGGTATTCGCGCGACGCGACGAGCACGCTGCAGCTCGTGCCGCAGGTTTGCGCGACATAGCCCGAATCCGGCAGCTGCGACGCGGTGACGATCGACACGTCGTAGCCCTCCTCGACCAGGTTCGGCATCCGCTGCGCGAGCGTCAGCTCGACCGACACGTCCGGGTTGTCCTCCTGGTAGCGGACGATCGACGACACGACGTGGCTCTGCCCGAGCCCCGTCATCGCGTGGATGCGCATCTTGCCGGTCGGCCGCAACAGCGCGTTGCGCGCCTCCGCGTTCGCATAGTCGATTTCCGCGAGGATCGATTTCGCCCGCTCGAAATAGCGCTGGCCGCTCTCGGTGAGGCCGAGGTGACGCGTCGTGCGATGCAGGAGGCGCGTTTGCACGTGCGCCTCGAGGTTCGAGACGGCGCGCGACACCTGCGCGGTGGTCGCGTCGATCTCCTTCGCGACCGCGGTGAAACTGCCGGCTTCGACGACGCGCACGAACAGGCGCATGTTTTCGAGCATGTCCATTGAATTGGCTTGGGGAAAGTAGATAGATGGGAAGGCGTCGGCCGCGCTCGCGTCAGGTGGGGAACGGAACACGGCCGGGAACCACGACGACGCGATTCCCCATGCCGGAGAAGAGGCGGGAGAGCGGGCATCGCATGCGTGGTCAGGACGTTCGGGGGAAATCGGTGCGCGGAATTGTACGCCGCTGCGGACGAACGTGCGCTGCTGCGCCCGAAGTTTTCATCCGGCGAAAGCTTCCCGAAAGCCTCGCCGGCCGCGCGCACGCAACACCGTGATGGGGCGCCGCAATTTATATCACAACGCGATATAATGCCGCACCCCCGTACCCCGACACGCGCGCATCGTCCGCTTCTTTCTTCCCAGGCAGGTTCCATGTCGTCCGGCCCCTCCACGTCCCGTCGCACGCTGCAGCAATGGCTGCACAGCTTCACCCCTCTTCCGATGACCCTCGGCTGGCGCGAGCGCCTGCGCTCGTGCGCCGGTGCGCTGGTCGGCATCGCGACGGTCGGCTTCACGATGAAGGTCGTGCCCGGCGTGCCGGGGCTCGTGCCGCTGCTGGTCGCGCCGATGGGCGCGTCGGCGGTGCTGCTGTTCGCGGTGCCCGCGAGCCCGCTCGCGCAGCCGTGGTCGATCATCGGCGGCAACCTGGTCGCGGCGACGGTCGGCGTCGCGTGCGCGCAGTGGATCGCCGATCCGGTCACGGCCGCCGCGGTGGCGGTCGCGTGCGCGATCGGCGGAATGTTCGCGCTGCGCTGCGTGCATCCGCCGTCGGGCGCGGTCGCGCTGACGGCCGTGCTCGGCGGGCCGGCGATCCACCGGCTCGGCTTCGGCTTCGTGCTCGAGCCGATCGCGCTGCAATCGGCGATCCTGCTGTCGGCGGCGCTCGTCTACCACGCGCTGACGGGCCACCGCTATCCGCACGGCGGCGTGCGGCCCGACGCGAAGCCGCAGGCGGGCGGCGTGTGCCGGCGCGCGCACGCGGTGGCCGCGGTGGCTTTACGCGCGAGGATCTCGACGCGGTGCTCAAGCGCCGCGGCGAATGGCTCGACGTCGATCCGAACGACCTCGAGGCGCTGCTGCGCGAAACCGAACTTCAAGCCTACGCGCGCACGTTCGGCCAGCTCACCTGCGCCGACCTGATGACGAAGGACGCGATCAGCATCGCGCCGTCGACGTCGGTGACGGCCGCGCTCACGCTGCTCGACCGCCATCGCGTGAAGGCGCTGCCCGTCGTCGATGCGGACCGCCGGCTGGTCGGCATCGTCACCCGCGCCGACCTGACGCGCTACCTGCGCCGCCCGACGGCGCTGTGGCAGCGCCTGTCCGCGCGCCTGCCGGAATCGTTCGGCGGCCAGCTGGCGAGCGTCGACACGGTGATGAGCCGCGACGTCGCGTCGGTGCCGCAATCGCTGCCGCTCACGGCGCTCGTGCCGCTGTTCACGCACTCGGGCCACCACCACATTCCGGTCGTCGACGCATCGCACCGGCTCGTCGGCATCATTACCCAGACCGACCTCGTCACGGGCCTGTACCGGCAGACGCAGATGCTGGAAGCCGCATGACCTGACGCCGCCGCGCGGCGCGTTCCGCGCTGGCGCCGCCGGTGCAATTCGCGCATTTGTATCATGTTGTGATGTATATTCACACGACTGTTTTTCCCTTCTCCATCACGATGACCGACACCCGACGCGCGCTGCACAAGTCCGACTTCGAGCAGCTCTCCGAATTCCGCTACCAGATGCGCCGCTTCGAGCGCTTCTCCGAGCGCGCCGCGCAAAGCGAAGGCGTGACGCCGCTGCAATACCTGCTGCTGCTGCACATCAAGGGCTATCCGCAGCGCGAATGGGCGACCATCGGCGAGCTCGCGGAACGCCTGCAGGCGCAGCATCACGGCGTCGTCGCGCTCGTGTCGCGCTGCGAAGCGCTCGGGCTCGTGAAGCGCAAGCCGAGCGACACCGACCGCCGCCAGGTCGAGGTCCATCTCGAAGCCGCCGGCGAAACCCTGCTCGCGCGCCTCGCGGCGATGCACCGCGCCGAGCTGAAATCGCTCAAGGGCGCATTCCAGGTTCCCCAACTCGATTACTGACTTCAGCGTCCGACACGATGAACGCCCCGCACAAACGCGATTTCGCGACCAACGACCGCCTGCCCCGGATAGCGCTGCTTGCCGCCGTGATCGGCGTGCTCAGCACGCTCGCGGCGTTCGTGCTGCTGAGCCTGATCCACTTGTTCACGAACCTGTTCTTCTTCCAGCGGTTCTCGTTCGCCGACCATTCGCCGTCCGGCAACACGCTCGGCGCATGGGTGATCGCGGTGCCGGTGATCGGCGGGCTGATCGTCGGGATGATGGCGCGCTTCGGCTCGGAAAAGATCCGCGGCCACGGCATCCCCGAGGCGATCGAGGCGATCCTGTTCGGCAAGAGCCGCATGTCGCCGAAGGTCGCGGTGCTCAAGCCGCTGTCGTCCGGCGTCGTGATCGGCAGCGGCGGCCCGTTCGGCGCCGAGGGGCCGATCATCATGACGGGCGGCGCGCTCGGCTCGCTGATCGCACAGTGCGTGAAGGTCACCGCCGCGGAGCGCAAGACGCTGCTCGTCGCGGGCGCGGCGGCCGGCATGACCGCCGTGTTCGGCACGCCGGTCGCCGCGGTGCTGCTCGCGGTCGAGCTGCTGCTGTTCGAATGGCGCCCGCGCAGCTTCCTGCCGGTCGCGCTCGCGTGCGCGGTCGCCGGCTTCGCGCGCGCGGTGTTGTTCGGCGTCGAGCCGCTGTTTCCGCTGACGACCGCCGCGCCGTCGCCGGTCGCACTGCTGTCGTGCGTGGTCGCGGGCCTGCTGTCCGGGATGCTCGCATGCGGGCTGTCGGCCGCGCTCTACCGCATCGAGGACGCGTTCGCGAAGCTGCCCGTGCACTGGATGTGGTGGCCCGCGCTCGGCGCGATCGTGATCGGCATCGGCGGCTGGCTGCAGCCGCGCGCGCTCGGCGTCGGCTACGACGTGATCGGCGACCTGCTGCATCAGCACATCGCGCTGCAGATCGCGCTCGCGCTGCTGGTCGTCAAGGCGGTGATGTGGGTGATCGCGCTCGGCTCCGGCACGTCGGGCGGCGTGCTCGCGCCGCTGCTGATGCTCGGCGCGGGGCTCGGCGCCGTGCTCGCGCCGGTGCTGCCGGGCGGCGCCCCGGCGCTGTGGCCGCTCGTCTGCATGGCCGCGACGCTCGGCGCCACGCTCGGCGCGCCGCTGACGGCGATCGTGTTCGCGTTCGGCCTCACGCACGACACCAACGCGCTGCTGCCGCTGCTCGCGGCGACGCTCGTCGCGCACGGCTTCGCGACCATCGTGATGAAGCGTTCGATCATGACCGAGAAGATCGCGCGCCGCGGCTATCACATCTATCGCGAATACGGCGTCGATCCGCTCGAGCGGCACGACGTCGCCGAAGTGATGACGCGCGCCGATGCGATCGTCGCGATCGATGCCGCGACGACGCTCGCGGAGGTCGACGCAACGTTCTTCGGCGCGCGGCAGACGCACCGCGCGTATCCGGTCGTGCAGGACGGCCGCCTGCTCGGCGTCGTCGATCGTGCAACGCTCGACGCGCATCGCGCGCAAGCCGGCCCCGGCGCCACGCTCGCCAGCGTATTCGCCGAGCGTGCGCCGGCGGTCGCGCTGGCGCATGAAACGTGCCGCCTCGTCGCGACGCGTCTCGCGGTGCACGGCCTCGAGCGGCTGCCGGTCGTCGACGACGCGCAATCGCTGCGCATGACCGGCCTCGTGTCGCGCAGCGACCTGATCAAGCCGGCGCTCCAGCACTTCGACGACGAACACAAGCGCGAGCGCTTCCGTCCCGTCGTACCGGTCAACCTGCGCAACGCCCGCGCACGCAACGCCGGCTGAGCGCCGCGGCGTGCGCACTGCCCCGCCGTCCCGCGCCCCGAACATCGTCGCGTTTAAACTTCGTTAACAATTCGTCAGACGAAATTTTGTCATCATGATGCTCATGCGACGGGGCCACCATTCAGCCATTCCACTCGTCATTCAATAAAGACGCGGCGCGACTTGCAGGCACATGCAGCGCGCCGCCGTATCACACCACCACACCCTCGGGGCAGCGAGCGGACCACGCAGCGCATCGTTGCGCATGCAGCGACACCGCGAACGTGCGGATTGCAGTTTGGCAAGCGCCTTAACATCTTGTTGCGCAATCGCCGGAACCGCATATGTCGGACGCAATCTCACAAGCACGCAGTTCTGCTGCGCATCCCACTCAATGAATCACGACCCGAGGGAGATAACGTGAAATACTTACCGCTCATCGCACTGACTATCGCAATTTCCGCGCACGCGGCCGATCCGTCGCCTGCCGTGCAAAACGTGGGACAAAGCCAGAAACCTGCTCAGGAAGTCTCGGCTTGCATCGCGAAGACCTGGGCAGACAAATCCCAGCAACAGGTCGTCTCGCAGTACGTGCTCGCGAATGGCCTCGCGACCGACGTGTACGCGCCGGGCCAGCAACCGCCGAACGGCGCGGCCGCGCTGGTGCGCCCGGCGCGGCAACCGGGCGCCAAGACGTGGGTCGGCATGCGCGGCGACGCGGCATCGGCCGGCGACATCAACGCCTGCCTGTAACGGCGAGTCGGACGGCCTTGCGCCGTCCCGATGCGACAAGCCCCGCTTCTGCGGGGCTTGTCATTTTTGCGCGCCGGCCGCGCGCACCCGGGCATCGTGGCCGGCGCGCCTGCATTCGCGCTTACAGGTAGCTGCAGACGTAGTCGAGCGTTTCGAGCACTTCGATGTCGAAACGGCTCTTGCCCGGCACCGAGAACGACTCGCCCGCGCCGTAGGTCTGCCATGCGTCGCTGCCGTCGAGCTTCACGCGGCACTTGCCGGCCTGCACTTCCATCAATTCGGGCGCGTCCGTGCCGAAGTTGAGCGCGCACGGCAGGATCACGCCGAGCGTCTTGCGCGTGCCGTCCGGAAACAGCACGGTATGCGATACGCACTTGCCGTCGAAGTAGACATTGGCACGCTTGACGACCGACACGTTGTCGAATTGGGTTGCACTGGTCATGTGACGCCTCTGGTTGCTGGATGCCGGTTGGCGTGTTGTCGAAAGCCGGCCGGGGCGGCAGGCCGGCCGCTATGATACCGGCTCGCAGGCGGCGGTCGATCGGCCGCCGTACCGGATCATCCGGATTTCCCTCCAGTCCGTCGTGCGCGACGTGCCATGCGGTTCATCGCAGCCCCTTGCGACGCGCCGAATCGCGCAGGCAATCGAGCAGCATCGATGCGGCCGGCGTGAGCGGGCTGTCGCGGCGCGTCACCACCTGCACCGACACGGCAGGCAGCCGGTCGCGGATCGGCAGCACCACGAGCCGGTCGCGCGCCCAGTCCGCGTCGAGCAGTTGCTCCGGCATCGACGCGAGCAGGTCGGAGCCCGTCATCAGGCTGTGCGCGAGCCCGAAGCTCGGGCACTCGACGATGCGCGACGGCACCGGCAAGCCGTGCGCGACGAAGCAGTTGAACAGCGCCTGCGTCGAGCTTTCCGGCGACGGGTTCATCAGCCAGTCGGCGTCGACGAGTTCGGCGAGCGACGTCGCCGACGCGAGCGGATGCCCGTTGCGCGCGACGATCAGCGAGCGGCTCGCATACAGCTCCGCGTGATCGAACTCCGCCGCCAGCAGCTCGGGCACGACCACCGCCACCGCGAAATCGAGCGAGCCGTCGTGCAGCCGCGGCAGCGCGACGCCCGGGAAACCTTCGATGAAGCTCACGCGCGCGACCGGAAAACGCCGCCGGAACGCGCGGAACGCGTCGAGCAGGATCGTCACCGCCGCGGCCGGCGTGATGGCCGCCGCCACCGAGCCCGTCGTCGCGCCCTGCGCCTGCTCGATGTCGTCGCGCGCCCGCTGCATCTCGGCGACGATCAGCCGCGCGCGCACCTGGAGCTGCTGGCCGAAGCCGGTCAGCTGCACGCCGCGCGCGGTGCGCACGACGAGCGACACGCCGAGCGCATGCTCCAGCTCCTTGACCGCCTTGGTCAGCGCGGCCGGCGACACGTTGAGGCGGCGCGCCGCCGCGCGGATGCTGCCCTCGTCCGCGACGGTGACGAACGCTTTGAGTTGATGGTATTTCATGGGGACACGCGTGAATCGGGGAAGCCCGCGCCCCGCGACGCAGGCCGGCTCGGGGTATTCCCTGGCGGCAACCTGGGGTGAGCACCGAAGCAATTTATCAGCTTCTGGTAGGCGACAGAAATTTATATGCTTGCTCGTCATATGCGTATCGAGCATCCCACCGCGCCGCCAGGAGAGTCCATGCTGCAAGCCGTGAACCCCGTCATTCCCGGCATCGCCGCGATCGCCGCCGAGCCGGTCGACGCGCGTCGCCGCATCCACGCTCACCCGCACCCCGCATTCGAGAAGACGCTCGCGAGCGCTGCATTCGGCGGCTGCATGGCGCACGACCGCGGCCATGATTTCTATGACGATATCGTCGCGATCGCCACGAGCGAGCGGGTGCGCGCGGCCGAACGCCGGCTCGCGGCCTGACGGCCCTTCATCACGCAAGTCTGCGCCTCAGCAGGGGAACCACATGGAAACGTCCGCTCTTTCTCTCGCCGGCGCGCCGGCCGACGCGCGCGCCGCCGCGCAACAGCGCCGCCTGATCGCCGCCGCCGCGATCGGCAACGCGCTCGAGTTCTACGACTTCACCGTCTACAGCTTCTTCGCGGTCCTGATCGGCAAGCTGTTCTTTCCGGTGCATTCGTCGTTCGGCCAGCTGATGCTCGCGGTGGCGAGCTTCGGCGTCGGCTTCGTCACGCGTCCGCTCGGCGGCCTCGTGATCGGCATGTACGCGGATCGCGTCGGCCGCAAGAAGGCGATGATCGCGACGCTGCTGCTGATGGCGCTCGGCACCGCGACGATCGCGGTCGCGCCGACCTACGCGCAGGTCGGCATCGCGGCGCCCTTGCTGCTCGTGGCCGCGCGCCTGCTGCAGGGTTTCGCGTCGGGCGGCGAGGTCGGCGCGTCGACGACGCTGCTGCTCGAACAGGCGCCGCAGCACCGCCGCGGGTTCTACGCGTCGTTCCAGTTCTCGAGCCAGGGCCTCGCCGCGCTCGCCGGCGCGCTGACCGGCGTCGCGCTGACGTCGATGCTCTCCGTCGCGCAGCTCGAAAGCTGGGGCTGGCGCGTGCCGTTCGTCATCGGCACGCTGTTCGTGCCGCTCGGCTACTGGCTGCGCCGCACCGTCGAGGAAGTGCCGGCCGCGGCGAGCGCGCCGCGGGAGAAGGTCGCGTCGCTGCCGCTCGCGGACGTGCTGCGCCATCACGGCAAGGCCGTGTTCGCGGGGCTCGGCGTGACGATCGGCGGCACGTCGATCCACTACATCATCGTGTTCTACATGGCGATCTACGGCGTGCAGGTGCTGCATCTGCCGAGCTGGCTGTCGATGACGGCCGGCTGCGTCGCGGGCGCGATCCTGATGGTCGTCACGCCGCTCGGCGGCTACCTGTCGGACGTCTACGGGCGCAACCGGATCGTCTGGTGGACCCGCATCGCGCTGATGCTCGCGATCTATCCGGCGTTCGTCGCGCTGAACCGCTGGCCGGGCGCCGCGTCGCTGCTGTCGATCATCGCGGCGCTGTCCGTCGTGCATGCGATCAATATCGGCGCGACCGGCGCGATGCTCGGCGAACTGTTCCCGCGCGCGGTGCGGGCGACCGGCGGCGCGCTCGTGTACAGCGTCGGCGTCGCGATCTTCGGCGGCTTCGCGCAGTTCTTCGTGACGTGGCTGATCGCGGCGACCGGCGATCCGAACGCGCCCGCGTGGTATGCGATCGGCTGCGGCGTGCTGACGCTGCTCGCGCTGCGGTGCATGGACGAAAAGGCCGGCAAATCCCTCGATTGAGCGGCGCGTGACGCGCCTGCTGTGAACGACCGCGGCAACGCACGGCCCATCATCGTCCGTGCATTGCCCGCGGCTCGCGCGACGTTCAGAACGTATGCATCATCCCGACATACGCGCCCGTCTGCGACTCGCCCGCCATCGGGCTCGTGTTCGGCGTCGCGTCGCGCGGCGTCGCCAGCAGCGAGAAGTTCGAATTGCCGCCGTTGCGCACATACGCAACGGTGCCGTACAGGAACGTGCGCTTCGACAGGTTGTACGTCGTGCCGAGCACGTACATCATCGCGTGGCCCGACGGATCGTGCGACGCATCGCTATTGCCGTCGCCGACCTTCACGTAGTAGCCGCCGCCCGTCACCGCCCATTGCGGGTTCGCGGTCCAGGTCGCGCCGAGCCAGTAGTGATCGGCGCGATCGGGGACGCCCGCGGGGCTGTCCGGCGCCTGGTAATGCGTATACGCGCCCTGGATCTTGAACTGCGACACCTTCACGTTCGCGCCGACGAAATATTCGCGCGAGCTCGAGAAGATGTTGCTGAACTTGCCGTTGCTGTCGCGCAGCTCGTCATACATCCCGCGCACGTCGAGCAACGGCGAGTGGTACGAGATCATGATCCCGTCCGAGCGGCCGAAATCGCCGGGCGCACCGTAGTTGAAGCCGCGCGACTGGTTGCCGAACGCGTACTGCGCCTGCACGTCGAAACCGCCGATCACCGGGCTGTGGTATTCGATGTTGTTGCTGGTCTGCTGCCAGTTGCGGCCGCGCACGAGCGACGCCGATGAAAACGCCTGCTGGACGAACGGATCGAATTCCCACACGCCGTCGCTGTCGATGAACAGGTTGCGGCCGGCCTGCAGCTGGCCCCACGTATTGCTCTTCAGGCCGACGTACGCGCGCCGCGACCACATCCGCCCGCCGCCCGTCGTGCCGTTCATCACCTGGAACGCGGTCTCCAGGTTGAAGACCGTCGACAGCCCGCCGCCGAGATCCTCGACGCCCTTCAGGCCGAACATGCTGGTGCCCCAGTCGCCGCCCTCGGCGCTGAAGCGCGACTTGCTGCCGGTCGGCGTCGCGATATGGTTCAGGTATTCGACGCCGCCGTCGACGCGGCCGTACAGCGTCACGCTCGTCTGCGCGCTCGCGGCCGCGGGCATGGCCGCCGCCATCAGCAATGCGATTTGTTTGAATTGCAAGGTATTGCCCCCTCGGAGTCTCGACCGCACGACGCGCGCCCCATGCGCGCGCCCGGTCAGCCGCGATCGATCGAAAAACGCCCGGGGCCGGCCGCGCAAAGCGCGAGCAAGCCGCCGGTGATCGCGATGTTCTTGTAGAAATGAATCATGTTGCTCATCTGCTCGCCGCCCGTCATCGTCCAGTAGTGATGGCCGATGAGCGCGGTGCCGACCGTATAGAGCGCCAGCAGCAGCGCGAGCGGGCGCGTGTAGAAGCCGACGAGCAGCGCGATGCCGACGAGCAGCTCCATCACGACGGCGATCGCCGCCGAGATGATCGGCGCCGGGGCGCCGACTTTGCCCATGTACGCGATCGTGCCGGAGAAATGCGCGAGCTTCGGCCAGCCGAACAGGATGAACAGGATAACGATCAGGATGCGGGCAAGCAACAGCAGCACGTCGCGCTGGGACGCGAGAAAGGATTGTCTCGGTGTCATGGTGTCGCTCAACGAATGCGATGCGCGGCGGCCGCGCATCGGCGTGTCAATGAACCAGGACGGGCGGCGACGCGCGCCGCCCGCCCCGCTCTGTCTGCAACCACCTTGCCTCGGGCCGCCGCCCGATGCGCTGCGCGCCCTCCTCTCGAGATAGTGCTGGTGCGGCCGTCGCGCACCGCTCAGCGCAGCTTCGCGACGTCCTGCTCGGTCACCTTCGCGGCCGGATTGCCGAACTGCCCGGTCAGGTAGTTCGCGAGCGCGGCGATCTGCGCATCCGACAGCTCGTGGCGGAACGCGGGCATCCCGACGTCCTCGCTGCCGGCCTTGCGCTGCACGCCGTTCAGGATCACCTGCACGAGGTTGGACGGATTCGGCGCGCCCACCGTCGAGTTGTGGAACAGCGACGGATAGTAGCCGTCCGGCGTGCCCTTGCCCTGCATCTGGTGGCAGCTCGCGCAGTTGCCGAGATACAGGCGCGCCGGGTCGATGCCCGACGACGCGAGCGCGACGCCGCGCAGGCGCAGGCCGTCCTCGGCGGGCTTGCCCCACGCGGAACGCGGCTGCTTGGCGCTGCTGTCGGCCACCGCCGGCACGGTGCGGATGTACGTCGCGATCGCGCCGATGTCCGCATCGGTCATCTTCGAGAAGCTGTGCTCGACCGCCTCGGCCATCGGGCCGGCCGCCTGCGCGACGCCCGGCACGCTGCCGGTGCGCAGGTACTGGACGAGCTGCGCCTGCGTCCAGCCGCCGATCCCCGCGTTCTGGTCCGACGTGATGTTGTAGCCGTCCCAGCCCGCCAGCACCGAGCCCGACAGAAAGCTGCCGCCCGTCTCGTCGAGCGACTTCTCCTGCATCGCGATGCCGCGCGGCGTGTGGCACGTGCTGCAGTGCGCGAGGCCCTGCACGAGATACGCGCCGCGGTTCCATTCGACGCTTTGCGACGGCTTCGGCTGGTACGCGCCGTCCTTCAGGAACAGCCAGTTCCAGATCTTCAGCGGCCAGCGCATGCTGAGCAGCGCGGGGATCTCGTTCTTCGGCGGCGCCTGCTTGACGGGTTCCACACCGTGCATGAAGTATGCGTACAGCGCCTTCACGTCGTCGTCGCTGACCTTCGCGTACGACACGTACGGCATCGCCGGATACAGGTTGTCGCCGTTCTTCGACACGCCGTGGCGCACCGCGCGCTCGAAGTCGTCGTAGGTCCAGTTGCCGATGCCGGTGTCCGCGTCGGGCGTGATGTTGCTCGTGTAGATCTTGCCGAGCAGCGGCACCGGCATCCCGAGGCCGCCCGCGAACGGCTTGCCGCCCTTCGTGGTGTGGCAGGCCATGCAGTCGCCCGCGACCGCGAGGTATTCGCCGCGCTTGACGAGCGCCGCGTCGGCCGGCTCGGCCGCGCGGGCCAGGCCGGACAACGCGAGGCAGCCGGCCAGGAGGAAGGAGAGAGGTTGTTTCAGCACGGTCAGACTTCCTTCTTCAGCTGGTCGGACATCCGCAGCGCGAGCGCCGCGATCGTCAGCGTCACGTTCACCGTGCCGACGGTCGGCATCGTTGCGCTGCTCGAAATGAACAGGTTCGGATGGTCGAACGTGCGGCAGTCCTTGTCGACGACCGAGTCGCGCGCATCCGCGCCCATGATCGTCGCGCCGGTGATGTGGTTGTTCGGCGCGAACTCGTCGTTGAACACGACGTCCGTGCCGCCCAGCACCTTCGCGGCGGTCGCGTAGACCTCGCGCGTATGCACGGCGCCGCGCTTCACGTAGTCGTCGATCGCATAGGTGATCTCGGGGCGCGGGATGCCGATCGCGTCGGTGGCCGTCTTGCTCGGCACGATGCGGTTCTCCGGCTGCGGCAGGATCTCGTGGAAGCAGTCGAACTGCACGTAGCGCGCGGAGCGGTCGCGGATCTGCGCATCGAGTTCGTCGTGCTTCAGCAGCTTGCCGGCCTTGAAGATTTTCTGCGTTTCCTGGTCGACCCGCGAAATGTTCGACAGGTGGATCTTCTTCCCCGCCTCGGTCGCGCGGAACGGGCCGTCGCGGAAGCCGATCAGCGACGTCATTTCCTGCGGGCCGCGGCCCGGCCACAGCTTCTCGCTCGCATAGAACGACACGCCCGTGCCCGGGTGGTCCATCAGGTTGCGGCCGACCATGTCGGAGCTGTTCGCGATGCCGTTCGGGAAATCGCGGTTCGCGGACATCAGCAGGATCTTCGGCGTCTCGATGCCGTTCGCCGCGATCACGAAGTACTTGCCTTCGACGCGGTGGTCGGCGCCCGTCTTGTCCTTGTAGATCGCCGCCGTGATGCGCTTGTTCGGGCCGGTTTCCAGCTTGTGGACGACCGCGTTCTCGATCAGCTTCGCGCCGGCCTGCTCGGCCTTCTCGACGTGCACGATGCCGTTGTACATCGCGCCGATCGGGCAGATCGGCATGCAGTTGTTGTTGCCGCAACAGGTCGGCCGGCCGTCGTACGGGCGGCTGTTGCGCGCGACCGGCTCGGTCACCACGTGGAACTTCGGATCGTGGTTGTTGAGCGCGGCCTTGATCGTCTGCTCGTTGTACGACAGCGGCAGCGGCGGCATCGGATACGGCGCCTTGCGCGGCGAGTACAGGTCTTCCTCGGGGCCCGGGCCCCACACGCCGAGCTCTTCCTCGGCGCGCTGGTAGTAGTGCTCGAGATCGTCGTACTGGATCGGCCAGTCGCGGCCGACGCCGTACACGGTCTTCATCTTGAAGTCGTTCGGGATGAAGCGCCACGCGGACGCGGCCCAGTGCCACGTCGTGCCGCCCACCGCGCGGATGTACTGCGAGTTGAACTTGTGCTCGCCCTTCAGGATCAGGTAGTCGTTCGGCGGGCCGTATTCCGGATGCGGCGCCCACGGGCTCGACGGGTACGGCGCCATGAAGTCCATCTTGTCCGCCTGGTTGCGGAAGCGCTCGACGATTTCCCAGCGCGGCATGCGCGGGCCGGCTTCCAGCAGGATCACCGACTTGCCCGCCATCGCGAGCTGGTGCGCGACGATCGCGCCCGCGACGCCCGACCCGACGACGACGACGTCGGCTTGTTGTGTATCGGCCATCAGGCTTGCCTCTCGATCGGTTTGTCGGCCCAGAAGCCGGGTTTGTTGGGGCAATACGAGCGGATCACGAGCGTATCCGACACAACGCCGAACATTAGCGCTTCTTCGTAAGTAATCACGACGTTGTCGACGATGCCGAGATACCACGCTTCAAGAATCGCGAGCGCGAGCTTCTCCTGATCGGGGCTCAGCGTGCCCGCGGACAGCGCGCCGGCGAGTTGCGGCAGGCTGTCGGCCGTCTTGAACGAGCCCTTCTGCAACGCCTGCAGCAGGCGCTCGCCGATCACGCGATTCAGGCCTTTCTTGCCGGTCAGCGATTCGGACAGCGTCATGAAGGTGTCGAGCGGCGCGGCGGCCGGGTTGTCGGCCAGCGCCTTCAGCGCGAGCGAGCCGGCAAGGCCCGCGGCAGTCAGCGCGAGCGCGCCCTGCAGCCATTGGCGCCGCGTAAGGCCGGCGGCGGCGTCGCCTGCGCGACGCGAGTGGGGGGTGTTGTCGTTGTGCATGCTTCCTTCTCTCTGACGCCAGACTCGGGAAAACCAGTCTTGATATTTCTCAAACTTTGGCGCGGGCCTGAAATGTACGCGTACAAATCGGATCGGACAATCTTTTTATAGTCCATTAAATATTCCGCATTCCGACACAATCGAAATTTCGCTGGATTTTTGTGTCGGCGGCGCGACAAATCCGCGATGCCCTCGCCTCGTGTCGCGCGACGGCGACATCCGCCGGACGGATGGACGGTCATGCCGGTCGGTTAGAATCGCGTCCAATCAAACAGAAAGCTTCCCTCCGAGGGCAATCGAGCGATGAAGCAGCGCGACGACAACAAGCACGAACCAACCTTTCAAAACATCACGCGATGGATCTGGCGCACCGGCGCCGTCGCGGCGCTCGGGGCCGCCGCGGTGCTGTCGCTGCAGGCCGGCGCCGCGCGCACGGTGAGCGTGTCGCCGCAAGGCACCGTCGCCGAGGTGCGGCAGGCCGTCGTCAAGTTCGACGAACCGATGGTCGCGTTCGGCTCGGCGTCCGCGCCGAATCCCGCGCGCATGACCTGCAACGATTCCGTCGCCGGGCGCGGCCAGGGCCGCTGGCTCGACGACAAGACCTGGATCTGGGACTTCGAGAACGACCTGCCGCCCGGCGTGCGCTGCGCGGTCGCGCTCAACGACGGGCTGCGCTCGGTCGCGGGCAACGCGGCCAGCGGCCCGCGCCGCTTCACGTTCCAGACGGGCGGCCCGTTCCCGGTGTCGGTGCGGCCCGGCTCGCGCGAGATCGAGGAACGGCAGGTGTTCGTGATCAAGCTGAACGGCCCCGCCGAAGAACGCTCGTCGCTCGCGAACATCTGGTGCGAGGCGGCCGGCATCGGCAACCGCATCCCCGTCGCGAACGCCGACGCGGACACGCGCCGCGCGCTGCTCGATCACTTCGACCTGAAGCAGGACGCCGCGCGGGTGCTCACGCTGTCGTGCGCGCAGGCGCTGCCGTCGAGCGCGAAGATGCAGCTCGTCTACGGCAAGGGCGTCGCCAGCCCGAGCGGCATCGCGAACGACACCGAGCGGCGCTTCGATTTCACCGTGCGCGCGCCGTTCGCCGCGAGCTTCTCGTGCGAACGCGAAAACGCGAAGGCGCCGTGCACGCCGCTGCGGCCGCTCACCCTGTCCTTCAATGCGCCGATCCCGCGCAAGAACGCCGACGCGATCCGGCTGCGCGGCCCCGACGGCTCGCAGGCGCCGAACTTCGCGGCGGACGACAAGAGCGAGGAAGTGACGACCGTCACGTTCAACCCGCCGCTGCCCGAGCAGGCCGCGCTGACGATCGAGCTGCCGTCGGGCCTGCGCGACGTCACCGGGCGCACGCTGAGCAACGCCGACCTGTTCCCGCTCGCGACGCGCACCGCGCCAATGCCGCCGCTCGCGAAATTCTCGTCGGGCACCTTCGGCATCGTCGAGCGCTTCGCCGAGCCCGGCATGCCGGCGCTCGTGCCGGTCACGCTGCGCAACGTCGAGGCCGACCTGCACATCGCGGGGCTCAACGCCGGCGGCGCGCAGTTCGCGAACCTGAAGGTCGAGAACGACACGTCGATCCGCCAGTGGATGCGGCTCGTCGAGCGTTTCGACAACTGGTCGATGAGCGTCGAGGGGATCGACGAGCAGGTTCCCGGCCTGCTCCGGCGCCGCGGGCAGCATCCCGTCTACGTGCCGCTCGCGGCCGGCGAGCGCCAGCCCGCGCCGAAGGACCGCCGCATCGACGTGCGTTCGCTGTCGCTGCTCAAGGGCGAGTCCGGGGTCCAGGCGATGACGCTGCCGAAGGCCGATCCGAAGACATTGCGGCCGTTCGAGACCGTCGGCGTGCCGATCGACAAGCCCGGCTTCTACGTGCTCGAGCTCGCGTCGCCGGCGCTCGGCCGCTCGCTGCTCGCGAAGCCGTCGAGCATGTACGTGCGCACCGCGGTGCTCGTCACCAATCTCGGCGTGCACCTGAAGCAGGGCCGCGAGAACAGCGTCGTGTGGGTCACCACGCTCGACAAGGGCAAGCCGGTGCCGAACGCGCAGGTGCGCGTGTCGGACTGCAACGGAGACGAGATCGCCGCCGGCAAGACCGACGCGCAGGGCCTGCTGAAGATCGATGGGCAGTTCGAGCCGAAGCACGAATGCCGGACGTCGGAGCGCTTCGACGACTACTTCGTGTCGGCCCGCGTCGACGATCCGAAGACCGGCCCCGACATGGCGTTCGTCAGCTCGAACTGGAACCGCGGCATCGAGGCGTGGCGCTTCAACGTGCCGACCGACATGGGCAGCGAGCCGACCCTGCGTGCGCACACCGTGTTCGCCCGCACGCTGCTGCGCGCGGGCGAAACCGTGTCGATGAAGCATTTCCTGCGCCGGGAGACGCTGCAGAGCCTCGCGTTCCCGTCGCAATACCCGACCCGCGTGACGATCCGCCATCTCGGCTCCGGGCAGACGTACAAGCTGCCGCTCACCTGGGCCGCCGACCATAGCGCCGACACGCGCTTCACGCTGCCGGCCGCCGCGAAGCTCGGCGAATACGGCGTCGAGCTCGAAGGCGGCCCCGAGGACGAGCCGACCGCCAGCTACGCCAGCGGCAGCTTCCGGGTCGAGGCGTTCCGCCTGCCCGTCCTCAAGGGCACGATCGGCGCGCGCGACGCGCAGAAGAGCCCGCTCATCGCCGCGAAGGAAGCGCCGCTCGCGGTGCAGATCGACTACGTGTCGGGCGGCGGCGCGTCGAACCTGCCGGTGCAGGTGTCGGCGCTGATGAAATGGGCGTCGCCGCCGTTCGCCGAGACCTATTCCGAGTTCAGCTTCTCGCCGTACCGCCCCGAGACCGGCGGCGAAACGGCCGCCGACGACGAGCAGGACGGCGACAACGCATCGGGCAGCGCCAGCAACGATCCCGACGCGGCCAAGCTGATCGCCGACAAGCTGCCGCTGACGCTCGACCACAACGGCGCGGGCTCGGTCACGCTCAAGGGGCTGCCGGCCGTCGACGCGCCGAAGCGCGTCGCGCTCGAAGCGACCTTCGCCGATCCGAACGGCGAGGTCCAGACGATCCGCGGCGACGCGATGCTGTGGCCGGCCGCGGTGGTCGCCGGCATCAAGGCGGGCCGCTGGGTGTCGGTGGGCCAGCGTGTGCCCGTGCAGGCCCTCGCGGTCGACCTGCAGGGCAAGCCGCGCGCGTCGGTGCCGATCGAGATCAAGGGCGTCGCGCGCATCACGACGACTTCGCGCAAGCGCATGGTCGGCGGCTTCTATGCATACGACAACCAGAGCGACACGCGCGACCTCGGCGTGCTGTGCTCGGGCAAGACCGACGACAAGGGCCGCATGTCGTGCGACGCGACGCTCGAGCAGGCCGGCAACGTGCAGCTGATCGCGGTCGCGAAGGACGGCGACGGCCGCACGTCGAACGCATCGACGTCGGTGTGGGTCACGCGCGAGGACGAGCTCTGGTTCGGCGGCGACAACACCGACCGGATCGACGTGATTCCGGAGAAGACTGCGTACGAACCGGGCGAAACCGCCCGCTTCCAGGTGCGGATGCCGTTCCGCTATGCGACCGCGCTCGTCGCGGTCGAGCGCGGCGGCGTGATGGAGACGCACATCGTCGAGCTGAACGGCAAGAACCCGACCGTCGACCTGAAGGTCGGCGACACGTGGGGGCCGAACATCTACGTATCGGTGCTCGCGCTGCGCGGCCGGATCCGCGAGGTGCCGTGGTATTCGTTCTTCACGTGGGGCTGGAAGGCGCCGCTCGAATGGGCGCGCGCATTCTGGCGCGAAGGCCGTCACTATGAAGCGCCGACCGCGTTCGTCGACCTGTCGAAGCCCGCGTTCCGCTACGGCCTCGGCGAGATCAAGGTCGGCACGGGCGCGCACCGGCTCGGCGTGACGGTCACGACCGACGCAACCCGCTACACGGTGCGCGGCAAGGCGCAGGCGCACGTGAAGGTCACGTTGCCGGGCGGCCGGCCCGCGCCGGCCGGCACGCAGGTCGCGATCGCGGCCGTCGACGAGGCGCTGCTCGAACTGATGCCCAACAACAGCTGGGACCTGCTCGACGCGATGCTGCGGCGGCGCGCGTACGGCGTCGAGACCGCCACCGCGCAGATGGAGATCGTCGGCCGCCGCCATTTCGGCCGCAAGGCCGTGCCGGCGGGCGGCGGCGGCGGCAGCGCGCCGACCCGCGAGCTGTTCGACACGCTGCTGCTGTGGAATCCGCGCGTGACGCTCGACGCGAACGGCAGCGCGACCGTCGAGGTGCCGCTCAACGATGCGCTGACGCGCTTCCGCATCGTCGCGATCGCGGCGGTCGGCCCCGACCGCTTCGGCACCGGCAGCACGTCGATCCGCAGCACGCAGGACCTGCAGTTGATCTCCGGCCTGCCGCCGCTGGTGCGCGAAGGTGATGCGTTCCGCGCGCAGGTCACGCTGCGCAATACGACCGAGCGCACGATGCGGGTCGTCGTCACGCCGCGCGTGACGGGCCTCGACGTCGCGCCGCAAACCGTTTCCCTCGCGCCGAACGGCGCCGGCGAAGCCGCGTGGACGATCACCGTGCCCGAGCAGGCGCTCGATGCGAACGGCGCGCTGAACTGGCGCATCGAGGCGGCCGAGCAAGGCGGCGCACGCGCGGCCGACGCGCTCGCGGTCACGCAGAAGGTCGTGCCCGCGCTGCCGGTCACCGTGCAGCAGGCGACGCTCGCGCAGGTCGACGGCACGCTCGCGCTGCCCGTCGCGGCGCCGGCCGGCGCGGCGCCGAATGCGCAAGGCGCGCCGCGCGGCGGCATCGCCGTGTCGCTGCAGTCGAAGCTGGCCGACGGCCTGCCGGGCGTGCGGCGCTGGTTCGAGCGCTATCCGTACCGCTGCCTCGAGCAGCAGGCGTCGCGCGCGATCGGGCTGCGCGACGCCGCCCAATGGCAGGCGCTGACCGCGCGCATGCCGGTTTATCTGGACAGCGACGGGCTCGCGAGCTATTTCCCGCCGCGATCCGACGATTCGCACTATGGCAGCCCGACGCTGACGTCCTACCTGCTCGTGCTGTCGGATGAGGCGAGCCGTCTCGACCCGCGCTTCGCGCTGCCCGAAGACGTGCGCGCGCAGCTCGAAGCCGGGCTCGCGCGCTTCGTCGAAGGCCGCATCCAGCGCGACACGTGGGCGCCCCGCCAGGACCGCGACCTGCGCAAGCTCGCCGCGATCGAGGCGCTGTCGCGCTACGGCGCGGCGCAGGGCCGGATGCTCGGCTCGCTCGAGATCGCGCCGAACCAGTGGCCGACGTCGGCCGTGATCGACTATCACGCGATCCTGACGCGCGTGAAGGACATCCCGCAGCGCGACGAGAAACGTGCGCAGGTCGAGCAGATCCTGCGCGCGCGGCTCACCTACCAGGGCACCCAGCTCGTGTTCTCGACCGCGCGCGACGACGACCTGTGGTGGCTGATGACGAGCAACGAGACCAACGCCGCGCGGCTCGCGCTGGAATTCGCGGGCGACCCTGCCTGGAAGGACGAGATGCCGCGCGTGACGTCCGGCCTGCTCGCGCTGCAGCAGCGCGGCGCGTGGCAGACGACGACGTCGAACGCGCTCGGCCTGCTCGCGGTCGAGCGTTTCTCGCGCGTCTACGAAAGCACGCCCGTCAGCGGCACGACGAAGGTGACGCTCGGCGGCGACGAGCGGTCGATCGCGTGGTCGTCGTCGCCGGCTGCATCGGCAGCTCCGGCCGCATCGGCCGCAGCGGCGTCGGCGACCCCGGCGACGCGTGCAGCCGCCGCGCGCAGCGTGATGCTGCCGTGGCCGCGCGCGGCGCAGCCGGGCACGCTCAGCGTCGTGCAGAACGGCACCGGCCGCCCGTGGGCGACGATCGAAAGCCTCGCCGCGGTGCCGCTGCGCGCGCCGTTCGCGGCCGGCTACCGGATCACGAAAACGGTCACGCCGGTGTCGCCGGCGGTCAAGGGCGTGCTGACGCGCGGCGACGTGGTGCGGGTGCACCTCGACATCGACGCGCAGAGCGACATGACGTGGGTGGTCGTCAACGATCCGGTTCCGGCCGGCGCGACGATCCTCGGCTCCGGCCTCGGCCGCGACTCCGAGGCGGCGACGCAGGGCGAGAAGACGGCCGACGGCGCATGGCCCGCCTTCATCGAACGCGACTTCGACGGCTATCGCGCGTATTACGACTATCTGCCGAAGGGCAAGCTGTCGGTCGAATACACGGTGCGGCTGAACAACGTCGGCACGTTCGGGCTGCCGCCGACGCGCGTCGAGGCGCTGTACGCGCCGTCGGTGTACGGGCTGTGGCCGAATCCGCCGATGACCGTCAAGCCGGCCGACGCCGGCAAGCCGTGAACGCGCGATGAAGGGACTCGCCTCACCTCGGCCGGCGCAGATTGCCGGTGCTGCCGGCCGCCTCTTCATCGCCGCGCTGCTCGCGGCCCCGCTGGTCGCGCACGCGCTGCCGTCGTACGACGACGTGCGCCACCGCTGGCGCAGTTCCGACTGGGTGCTGCTCGCCCGTGACGGCACGCCGCTGCAGCGCACCCGCGTCGACCACGCCGAACGGCGCGGCGACTGGGTCGCGCTCGGCGACGTGTCGCCCGCGTTCCGCGAGGCGATCGTCGTGTCCGAGGACCGGCGCTTCTACGAACATAGCGGCGTCGACTGGCGCGGCATCGCGGGCGCCGCCTGGGGCAACCTGTGGAACGAGCGCACGCGCGGCGCGTCGACCGTGACGATGCAGCTCGCCGGCCTGCTCGGCGATTCGCCGCGCCGCTCGGGCCAGCGCTCGCTGCCGCAGAAGGCCACGCAGGCGATGAACGCGCTGCTGCTCGAACGCGGCTGGCGCAAGGACCAGATCCTCGAGGCCTACCTGAACCTCGTGCCGTTCCGCGGCGAGACGATCGGGCTCGACGCGATGTCGCGCGTGCTGTTCGGCAAGGCGCCGTCCGGGCTCGACGTGCGCGAGTCCGCGGTCGCCGCCGCACTGGTGCGCGCGCCCAACGCGAACGCCGCGAGGGTCGCCGAGCGCGCGTGCCGCATCCTGCGCGACATGCGCGCCGCGCAGCAGTGCGCGTCGCTCGACGGCTACGTGCAGCTCGTGACCGCGCGCCCGGCGAGCGCCGCGCGCGACGACGGCGCGGCGCTCGCGCCGCATTTCGCGCGGCGCATCGCGGCCGAGGCGAAGCCCGGCGCGGGCGCGCAGGTCCGCTCGACGCTCGACGCGCCGCTGCAGCGCTTCGCGCGCGACACGCTGACCCGCGCGCTGACCGAGCTCAACGCCCCCGCCCATCGACGCAACGTGCAGGACGGCGCGGTGGTCGTGATCGACAACGCGAGCGGCGAGATTCGCGCGTGGGTCGGCTCGTCCGGCGCGCTGTCGGGCGCGCGCGACGTCGACGCCGTGCTCGCGCCGCGCCAGGCCGGCTCGACGCTCAAGCCGTTCCTGTATGCGCAGGCGATCGACGAGAAGCGGCTGACCGCCGCGTCGCTGCTCGACGACGCGCCGATCAACCTCGCCACGGGCGGCGGCCTGTACATCCCGCAGAACTACGACAAGGATTTCAAGGGCTGGGTGAGCGTGCGCAGCGCGCTCGGCGGCTCGCTCAACGTGCCGGCCGTGCGCACGCTCGTGCTCGTGACGCCGCACCGCTTCGCGCGCACGCTGACCGCGCTCGGGCTGCCGCTCGCGCAGGAAGGCGACTATTACGGCTTCAGCCTCGCGCTCGGCAGCGCGGACGTCACGCTGCTGTCGCTGACCAACGCGTATCGCGCGCTCGCGAACGGCGGCGTGGCGCGCAAGGCCGTCGACCTGCCGGCGCCGGCTTCGTCCGCATCGGCTTCGGCGCCGACGCCGGCGCGCGCGCCCGACGGCACGCGCGTGTTCAGCGACGCGGCGAGCTTCGTCGTCACCGACATCCTCGCCGACAACAACGCGCGCGTGCGCACGTTCGGCTTCGACAACCCGCTCGCGACGCGCTTCTTCTCGGCGGTCAAGACCGGCACCAGCAAGGACATGCGCGACAACTGGGCGGTCGGGTATACGTCGCGCTACACGGTCGGCGTCTGGGTCGGCAACGCGGACGGCTCGCCGATGTGGGACATCTCGGGCGTGACCGGCGCGGCCCCGGTCTGGTCGGCGGTGGTCGGCTACCTGCATCGCGATCTCGCGAGCCGCGCACCGCGCCCGCCCGCCGGCGTCGAGCAGCGCCGCATCACGTTCGAGCGCGATCTCGAGCCGGCGCGCGGCGAATGGTTTCTCGCCGGCACCGCGGTCGATGCGATCCGGCTCGCCGCGCCCGTCACGGCCGGCAAGGACGGGCCGCGCGCGCCGCTGACGATCGGCGCGCCGACCGACGGGACGATCTTCGCGATCGATCCGGACATTCCGCCGAAGAACCAGCGGATCTGGTTCGAGCGCACCGCGGGCCACGCGGCGAAGTTTTCGTGGCGGCTCGACGACAAGGTGATCGGGCGCGCGGACCGCGTCGCGTGGATGCCGTGGCCGGGACGGCATCGGCTCGAACTCGTCGATGCGCGCGGGAACGTCGCCGATGCGATCGGGTTCGAGGTGCGGGGCGCGTTCGCGCGCAAGGGCGCGCGCAAACCGTGATGCCGTCTGCGCCGGCAGCGCACGAAAGGGTAAGCAGTACGCGGATCGCAGACCTAGAATACGAAGCGTGCGCCGGCGCGTCGGCGCGCCGCGTCCCCTCTCACGATCCGCCGATCGCCCGACCATGAACCTCCGACCTCCGCGCTTGCTCCGGCCCATCCTGGGCGCCGCCTTCGTGGCCACGCTGGCGGGCTGCAACGGCGAAGCCTGCTTCGGCGTCGACGTGTGCTCCAACGACACCCTGCCATCGGTCGCGCTGTCCGGCACGGCCGCCACCGGCGCGCCGCTCGCGAGCGCGGCGGTGACGGTGAGCTGCGTGCAGGGCTCGGCCACCACGCTGACCGACGGCGGCGGCAACTACCGCGTCGCCCTCAACGCCGCGCTGCCGTGCGTGCTCACCGTCACGTCCGGCGGCACGACCCTGCATTCGCTCGCGTTCGCCGGCGGCACCTTCAATACGACGCCCGAGACCGACCTGATGCTCGTCTACCTCGCATCGCAACTCGGCACGACCACGGCCGGCCTGATCGGCAATTTTCCGCGCAATACGCATTTCCAGCAGGCAATGGGCAGCGCGAACACGGTGCTGGCCGCGCAATCGGCGGTCGTCGCGAATCTCCAGCAGCGCTATGCGGTCACGCTGACGACGCAGGCGTTCCTGACGACGCCGTTCGTGGTCGGCCAGCCCGGCGTCGACAGCGACCTCGTCGCGCTGGCGGCGGCAGGGGCGATCGACGCCAGCGGGATGCCAGCCGCGGCCGCGGTTGCGCTGCTGGCGCAGGCCAGCGCCGCGCATCCGCTGTGAGCGGGCGGCGCGCCGCGCTCGAGTCTCAAGTCACGCGCCGGCCGCGCTCAGGTCGCTTCCCCGCTCGCGCACGCGACGCTGACCGGCTGCTGCTGGGTCAGATGGCGCAGCAGCTTCGTCACCATCCACACGACGACGAACGCCAGCACGACGAAGAACACCGCGAGCGGCGTCAGCACCTGCACCGACACGAAGCCGGCGAGCCCCATCATCGCCGACGACACCAGCAGCAGCGCGCAGCCGAGGATCGCGCTCGTCAGGCCCGCGATGTGCGGGAACAGCGCATTGCCCTTCGCCATCAGCGTCGGATACATCGCGCCGGCGCAGAACCCCATCACGAGCACGGGCGTCGCGAGCGTCCACACGCGCAGGCCGACGGTCAGCGCCAGCACGAGCATCGCGATCGCGGCGCCGGCCATCACGCGCGCGCCGAGCTGCAGCCGCCGCTCGGCGCTCGGCAGGCGCGGGCCGTGCACGCGGTTCGACAGCCCGCCGAGGAAGTACATCATCCCGATGCCGAGCGCGAGATAGCCGAAAAAGGTCGGCGGCTCGTGCAGCGTGGTCTGCACCATGAACGGCCCGACGATGTTGAACACGAGCAGGATGCTGTAGCACAGCCCCTGCGCGAGGAAGCAGCTATGGAACACCGGGCTCGACAGCACCTTGCCGGCGTTCGCCATCAGCGTGCGCGGCGCGAGGGGCACGGGGCGCGGCAGCGTCTCGCGATAGCCCCACAGCAGCGCCCACATCACGAGCGAGTACGCGAGCAGGAACACCAGGCAGGCCTGCCAGCCGAACCACGTCTGCAGGTGCGCGCCGATCACCGGCGCGACGATCGGCGCGAGCCCCCACGCGATCGACATGTAGGTGAACGCATGCATCAGCGCCTGCCCGGTGAACGAATCGGTGATGATCGTCTTCGCGAGCAGGTTGGTGGTCGCGATGCCGAAGCCCTGCAGGCAGCGGGCGAGGAGGAACGTTTCCAGGTTCGTCGCGCCGAGCGACAGCAGGCAGCCGATCGTATAGACGACGAGCCCGAACGCGAGCACGCGCTTGCGCCCGAAGGCGTCGGCGACCGGCCCGAACACGAGCTGGCTGAACGCGTAGGCGGCCAGGTAGCCGGACACGCTCGACTGGATCGCCTGCGGCGACGTCGCGAAATAGCGGGCCATCGCGGGCAGCGCGGGCACGTAGATGTCGATCGCGACCTGTCCGGCGGACGCGAACAGGCAGATCAGCAGCAGCAGGAAACGCGGTGAATTCGTTGCGCGCGCGGAAGTGAGCGAGGCGTTCATGACGGGCGGGAAGGATACGGGCGGCGGCATCGCTGCATGCCGGCGCGTTCGGATAGCGAACAGCCGTGCGCGGCGAAGCGCCTATTGTGCCCTTTGTTGCGCGCGCCGGCCGGAATCCCCTGGCGCGGGAGAGGTTGAATGGGGCGGCGGCGCGGGGGGACATGGGCGCCGGTGGCATGGCGGCACGGTGCGCCGTGCACCGCGAGCTTCGAGCTTCGAGCTGTCGGCTGGACGTTGCGAGCTGTCGGCTCGGCGTTGCAGGCGTCGGCTGCAGCGTCCCGCCTACGTCCATCCGACCGGCTACGCCGCGGTTTTAATCCTGTTTTAAGCCGACCCACGCATAGTCGCCGATGGCTCCGTCCGTGAGCCGCACGATTCGTTCAATGTTGATTCGATCAGTATCGTTTGATGGAGATACGAATATGCGATTCCGTTCGTATATGGCGGCAGGCGCGGTAGCGCTGATGCCCGTGCTCGCGATCGCCGGGCAAGCCGCGCAGGCGCCGGCCGCACAACCGGTGTTCGTCAACGTCGATGGGCAGGCCGTGCCGGTCAAGGCCGATACGCGCGTCGTCCAGACGGCGCTCGGCCCGATGAAGGTCAGCACGTGGAGCTGGCACAGCCCGCATGGCGGCGCGAGCTTCGAGATGCAGACGTCGTCGACGTCGGGCGACGTGGCGCCCGCAACCGCATGGCGGCAGATGCAGGCCGCGCAGTACCGGATGCAGGCCGCTCAGGCGCAGATGGCCGCCATGCAGCAGATGATGGCGCTGCAGCACGCCGCGCTCGCCAACCTGTTCGCGATGCCGGCGCCGCAACCCGTCGGCTTCGCGATGCCGATGTGGGCAATGCCGGAGCCGGTCGTCGTGATCGTGCCGGCGCAGCCGTCCACACGTACGGTCGCGCCTGCACCGTCGGCGCCGGCCAGGCCCGCGGCGCGCGGGCCGGAGATCAAGGCCTGACGCGAGCAACCCCGCACAAAAACAAAACCGAAACCGCCGGCCGCCGCGCCGGCGGTTTTCGTTTGCAACCGTGTCGCCGCGGCCTGCTCAGTACTGCGCGCGATCGGTCGGGTTTCTGAACAGCTGCCGCATTTCGGCCGACAGCGGATAGTTCAGGTTCATCCCCTTCGGCGGAATCGGCTGCGTGAACCAGCGGTTGTAGAGCTTCTCCGCGTCGCCGGAGGTCTGCATCTTCGCGATCACGCCGTCGACGACGCGCTTGAACGCCGGATCGTCCCTGCGCATCATGCATGCGTAGTTCTCGTGGACGAGCGGCGTGCCCGTGACCGTATACGCGCCCGGATTCCGGTCCTTCGCGAGCTCGCCGTAGAGCAGCGGCTCGTCCATCACGAACGCGACCGCGCGCCCGGTCGTGACGTTCATGAACGCTTCCGCGTGATCCTTCGCGCTGATGATCGTCATGTTCATGCCCTTCTCTTCGTTCAGCTTGCGCAGCAGGCGCTCGTCCGACGTGCCGGCCGTCGTCGCGACCGTCTTGCCCGCCAGGTCCGGAAAGTCCTTCACGCCCGAATCCTTGCGCGTGCTGAAGCGGATGCCGTACAGAAAGATGCTGTTCGAGAACGCCGCCTGCTTCTGCCGTTCGAGCGTGTTCGTCGTCGATCCGCATTCGAAATCGATCGTGCCGTTCTGCAAGAGCGGAATCCGGTTCTGCGACGTGATCGGAATCTCCTTCACCGCGAGGCCGGGCAGGTTCAGCTCCGTCTTCAGCTGCTCGACGATGCGCGACGCGATGTCCCGCGAATAGCCGATGTTCTTCTGCTGGTTGTCCGAGTACGAGAACGGCACCGACGATTCGCGGATGCCGAGCGACACGACGCCCGTGTCCTTGATCTTCTTCAGCGTGCCCGTGAGCGCCTGCGCGTGCGCGGCGCCGGCCAGCGCACCGGCCAGCACGAGGGCCAGCCAACGAAAGCGGCGATCCATGCTTTTCTCCTGACGAAACGTTGATCGAATCGCGATCCTACGCCCGACAATATTCGCGCCGCATCGGCCAACGCGTAGTGACGCGTCGAGCCGGCGGCCCGCCGCGCGGGCGCGAGCGTTGCCGTGGCGCGCAAACCTCGTCCTCTCCGTCATCAGGGCCGCCGCAGCGCATCCGGTCGCGCACGGGCGAGCGCGCGGCCCGACAGGAATCGCAAACACCGCTGCGATGCAGCAACGAAATCGTTTGCGCAAACGCTGCCTTTTCTACCAAAACATACTCAAGAACCCCGCTGGACGGCCGTTACCCAATGCGTGGCGCTTCGCAGCAAGCCGCTGCAATCGCCAGACAAAAAAGACCAGATCCGGCATCGGCCGGACCATGCACTACCGCCGGCACGACGGTTATCCACGAGGACGAAGTTTCACCATGAGAGCCAATCGTTTCGATTTCGCACTGGCCCGCTCCGCTCACGCGCGCGTGCTCGCCGGCATGTTGTCGGCAGCCGCCCTGCTCCCCATCGCCGGCTGCGGCGGCGGTGGCGGCGACGGCTCGAGCCCGGCGACCGCAGCGCCGGCCCCCGCGCCGACGCCGGCTCCCGCACCTGCTCCGGCGCCCGCGCCCGCGCCGACCAACGGCACCACCTGTGCGGCCCAGCAGGCCGCGGTGCAGATGGCCGCGCAAACGGTCGCGCCGACCGAGCCGCCTGTCGATCATCTGATCGTCCGGCTGAAGCCGTCGACGGGAACGCGCGCGATGGCCGCGCTCGACGTCGGCACGCGGCTCGACGCGGTGATCCAGCGCTCGATGACGCGCTGGAGCGCGCCGACGACCACCGGCGCCGCGCGTGCCTATGCGGCCGCGACGACGTCGCTGAACGTGCAGGTCGAGCGGGCGATGGCGAGCGGCGCGGCCGTGCTGTCGATCGGTCAGCGCATCGCATCGGACGACGCGGCCGCACTGGCCGCCGCATTCGCGGCCGACAGCGACGTCGACTACGCGGAGCCGGATCACCCGATGCACGTCCGCGACACGCCGAGCGACCCCTCGTACAGCCAGCAATGGTATCTGTCCGACCCGGCGGTCGGCATCAACACGCCGCCCGCATGGACCCGCACCAAGGGCGCGCCGACCGTCGTGACCGCCGTGCTCGACACCGGCTTCCGTCCGCACGGGGATCTCGCGTCCAACCTGCTGCCGGGCTACAGCTTCATCACCAACGTCAACACGAGCAACAACGGCAAGGGGCGCGACCGGGACGCGACCGATCCGGGCGACTGGGTCACGCAGCAGGAGCTCGACGACGCAAGCGGCCCGTTCTATCACTGCGCGAGCAGCCCGAGCGACAGCAGCTGGCATGGCACCCGCGTCGCAGGCCTGATCGGCGCAGTCGCGAACAACAACACGGGCATCGCCGGCGTGTCGTGGCTCGGCAAGGTCCTGCCGGTGCGCGTGCTCGGCAAGTGCGGCGGCACGACGAGCGACATCGCCGACGCGATGCGCTGGGCGGCCGGCATTCCGGTCAGCGGCGTACCGACGAACTCGAATCCGGCGAAAGTCATCAACCTGAGCCTCGGCGGCACCGGCGCGTGCAGCCAGACGTTCCAGCAGGCGATCGACGACGTGACCGCGCTGGGCGTGACCGTCGTCGTCGCGGCCGGCAACGACGGTGTCTCGACGGCGTTCGACCAGCCCGCGAACTGCCGCGGCGTGATCGCCGTCGGCGCGAACGACGCGACCGGCCGGCGGGCGTCCTTCAGCAACTTCGGCAGCGACGTCGCGCTGAGCGCGCCCGGCGTCAACATCCTGTCGACGTCGAACAGCGGCAAGACCACGCCCGGCACCGACGTCTACGGCCTCGCGGACGGCACGAGCCTCGCGGCGCCGCAGGTGGCGGGCGTCGCGGCGCTGATGCTCGCCGTGAACGGCAACCTCACGCCGGCCCAGATCCAGCAGAAGCTGCAAGGCGGCGCACGCGCGGCGATGCTGCCCGCCGCCACGACGTCGTGCACCGCCCTGCCGGCCGGCGCCGGTATCGCCGATGCGGGCGCGGCCGTCACGGCCGCCGCGCAATAAGCGCTGCGTCGCCGCGACACGAACGCGCGCATGCCGGCCCGGCGTGCGCGCGTTTTTTCATCGCCGCGAGTTGCGGCTGCACGCCGATGCATCGATGAAAACGCCGTAAAAACGCGGGTAAAGCGGGTAAAGGGTTGACGCTTCGCGCAACGAACCATTACCATCGCCCCCGTCTAAACACATGGAGTGTTCTGTGAACACCGATGCGAGTTGTAGTTGGTGCTTGACCAACATGACTGCCGCCTGAGGAAACTGCGCAGAGCCTCGTCTTCTGCCGCATCCCGGGAAGCAGGATGCGGCGTCCTTCCGGCCTGACCGGCCAGAATCCCCGCCCGATTTTTCGCTGACGCCGAAGCGCGTCGCCGCGCAGCGCCACGCTGACGCGCGCGTGCATTCGCGCGACGCACTGCGCGCTGCCGCGCGTATTTCATTCACGTGCCGACCGGCCGTGCGCACGCTCGCGTGCGCGGCCGCCGATCGCTCGTGCCGCCCATCCACGACCGAAGGAGCGCAGATGAACTCCGACGACAGTAGTCGATTACCGCTCGCCGGCGCGGCGTCGCGCATCGGCTCTGCGCGCGCAGTCGCCGCGCCGGCGAGCGGTCCCCTCTTCACCGATCAACAGCCGATCGCGCCTGACGCGACGCGGCGGGGAGCGTTCGTTCGTCGATAACGTCGCGACCGCTCCCGGCGCGCCGCCGCATGCGCCAGGAGCGAGTCATGACACAACGAAACCCATCCAGGAACCCGCAGCGCGGCTTCGTCGGCGCCGGCAACGGCCGGCAGAACGAACCGCGCATCATGCGCATCGCGCAGGAAGCCGGCCGTCCGCTCGAGCAGACCTTCGAGGCGCTGCGTACCGGTGCACGCGGCCTCACGCACGGCCAGGCCGCCGACCGCCTGCAACATCACGGCCCGAACGAGATCGCGCACGACAAGCCGCCGCACTGGACCCGCCAGCTGCTGATGTCGTTCCACAATCCCTTCGTCTACGTGCTGCTGGTGCTCGCCGCGATCAGCTTCTGCACCGACGTCTGGTTCGCGGCGCCCGACGATCGCGACTACGTCGGCATGACGATCCTGCTGACGATGGTGACGATCAGCGCGCTGCTGCGCTTCGTGCAGGAATTCCGCTCGCTGCGCGCCGCCGAGAAGCTGAAGGCGATGGTGCGCACGACCGCGACCGTGCAGCGCGCGGTGACCGACACCGCCGAGCCTGCGCGGCGCGAAGTGCCGATGCGCGAAGTGGTGGCCGGCGACATCGTGCATCTGTCGGCCGGCGACATGATCCCCGCCGACGTGCGCCTGCTCGCATCCCGCGACCTGTTCATCAGCCAGGCCGTGCTGACCGGCGAAGCGCTGCCGGTCGAGAAATACGACACGCTCGGCGCCGTCGCCGGCAAGTCGGCCAATGCGCACACGGCCAGCGCGAACGACGCGTCGGCGTCGCCGCTCGATCTGGAGAACGTCTGCTTCATGGGCACCAACGTCGTGAGCGGCACCGCGACGGCGGTCGTCGTCGCGACCGGCGAGGACACCTACTTCGGGTCGCTCGCGCGCAACGTCGTCAGCCACAAGCGCATCGAAACCAGCTTCGACCGCGGCGTCGCAAGCGTGAGCTGGCTGCTGATCAAGTTCATGTTCGTGATGGTGCCGATCGTGTTCATGATCAACGGGCTGACCAAGGGCGACTGGCTGAGCGCCCTCACCTTCGCGCTCGCGGTGGCCGTCGGCCTGACGCCCGAGATGCTGCCGATGATCGTCAGCGCGAACCTCGCGCGCGGCGCGGTCGCGATGGCGCGCCGCAAGGTCGTCGTCAAGCGGCTGAACTCCGTGCAGAACTTCGGCGCGATGGACGTGCTCTGCACCGACAAGACCGGCACCCTCACGCAGGACAGGATCATCCTCGAACACCATCTCGACCTGTCCGGCCACAAGAACGAGGAGATCCTGCGGCTCGGCTGGCTGAACAGCTTCCACCAGAGCGGCCAGAAGAACCTGATCGACATCGCTGTCGTCAATCGCGCGAACGAGATCGGCGAGCGCGTGAAGCCGCAGGGCTACAGGAAGATCGACGAGCTGCCGTTCGATTTCGTGCGGCGCCGCCTGTCGGTCGTCGTCGAGGACACGCGCGGCACGCACACGCTGATCTGCAAGGGCGCCGTCGAGGAAATGCTCGCCGTGTCGACCCACGTGCAGGACGAGGACGGCGTGCGGCCGCTCGACTTCGTCGCCCGCAAGCGGCTGCTCGAACAGGCGAACGCGTACAACGAGGACGGCTTCCGCGTGCTGGTGCTGGCCACCCGCGCGATCCCGCGCGGCGACGAGCGCGAGCAATACCGCACCGCCGACGAGCGCGACCTCGTCGTGCGCGGCTTCCTGACCTTCCTCGATCCGCCGAAGGAATCGGCCGCGCCCGCGCTCGCCGCGCTGCGCGAGAACGGCGTCGCCGTGAAGGTGCTGACCGGCGACAACCCGACCGTCACGATCAAGGTCTGCCGCCAGGTCGGACTCGAACCCGGCAAGCCGATGCTCGGCGCCGAGGTCGACGCGCTCGACGACGCGACGCTCGCGCAGGCCGTCGAACGCACGACCGTGTTCGCGAAGCTCACGCCGCTGCAGAAGGCGCGCATCGTCACGGCGCTGCAGGCGAACGGCCACACCGTCGGCTTCCTCGGCGACGGCATCAACGACGCGCCCGCGCTGCGCGACGCCGACGTCGGCATCTCCGTCGACAGCGGCGCGGACATCGCGAAGGAAACCGCCGACATCATCCTGCTCGAGAAGAGCCTGATGGTGCTCGAGGAAGGCGTGATCAAGGGCCGCGAAACGTTCGGCAACATTCTCAAGTACCTGAACATGACGGCCAGCTCGAACTTCGGCAACGTGTTCTCGGTGCTCGTCGCCAGCGCGTTCCTGCCATGGGAGCCGATGCTCGCGACCCAGCTGCTGGTGCTGAACCTCGTCTACGACACGTCGCAGATGCTGCTGCCGTGGGACAGGATGGACCCCGAGTTCCTGAAGAAGCCGCGCAAGTGGGAAGCCGGCAACATCAAGCGCTTCATGCTGTGGGTCGGGCCGACGTCGTCGGTGTTCGACATCACCACGTACCTGCTGATGTGGACCGTGTTCGGCGCGGGCGCGCTGTATCACCTGCACGGCGGCGCGAGCGGCCAGATCGTGATGAATTCCGGCTGGTTCATCGAGAGCCTCGTGTCGCAGACGCTCGTCGTGCACCTGCTGCGCACGCAGAAGATTCCGTTCCTGCAGAGCACGGCCGCGCTGCCGGTGCTGCTGTCGACGGTCACCGCGATCGCGATCGGCTGCTGGCTGCCGTTCTCGCCGTTCGCGGACGCGCTCGGCTTCATGCATCTGCCCGGCAGCTACTGGCTGTGGCTCGCGGCCACGATGGTCGGCTACATCCTGCTCGCGCAGACGGTCAAGACGATCTACGTGCGCCGGTACAAGCAGTGGTTCTGAACCGCGTCGAACGTAGCGCAGCGGGCCGCCTTCGGGCGGCCCGCTTTTTATCGCGCATCGTTCGCGCCGAACAGCTGCGCGGCGAGCACGCGGCCCTCGTCGGTCAACGCGGCGCGGCCGGTGCCGTCGTCGTTCAACGTCGTCGCGGTGATCCCGGCCGCGTCGAGCTGCGTCAGCACGCGACGCAGCATGCTCATCGGCAACTGCGCGCGCTTCGCGATCTTCGGCAGCGACCACGTACCGCCGGACGGCGCGTGCGCGGCCTCGTTCAGCGTCGCGAGCGTCGCCACGAGCGCGGGGTCCAGCGGGGAGTCGTCAGGTTCTGAAGTCATGGATCGAGATCGGTGCGCCGGTGCCGACCGGCATTCAGGCAGCAGGTGCGTGGCGGACGCGCTGCGTGCGCTCACGCGCCCTTCAACGCCGCGCGCATGAACGACACGAAGCGCGTGGTCACGGGATCGTCGCGGCCGGACAACCACGCCAGGCCGACGCGCCATTTCGCGTCGCGACCGGCGAGCGGCAGCACCGTCGCGTCGCGCAGCAGGTGCTGCGCGCGCGAAGGAATGAATGCGACTCCCACGCCCGCGGCGACCGACGTGAGCACCGACTGGACGTCTTCGGCCTGCTGCGTCACGTTCGGCACGAAGCCGCGTTCGATGCACCACCGGTCGACCTGCGCGGCGAGGCCGGCGCCGCGCGCACGCTGCAACGCGATGAAGCCGATTTCATTGAGCGCGTCGAGATCGGCCGGCACGCGCTTGAAGCCGAGATGCGGCGGCGCGGCGAGCGCGAGCGCCTCGTCGGTCACCCTGAACGAAGACAGGCCTTCGTCGGCCGGCAAGCGCAGGAAGCCGGCATCGAGCTTGCCGGAACGCAGCCGGCGCGCCTGCTCGGCGGACGACAGGTCGCTCAGCGTGATCGCGATGCCCGGATTGCACCGCCGGAATTCCGCGATCAGCTTCGGCACGAGCGTCAGCACGGACAGGCAGATGCCGAGCCGCAACTGCCCGCGCTGGCCGCTCGTGACCTCGCGCGCACGCGCGAGCATCTCGTCCGCGTCGCGCACGAGCGCCTGCGCATCCGACAGGAAGCGCTCGCCGAACGGCGTGAGCGCCGCACCGTGCCGCCCCCGTTCGAACAGCCTGCCGCCGAGGCTCGCTTCCAGCGCGCCGATCTGCTTGCTGAGCGCCGGCTGGCTCATGTGCAGCGCGTCCGCCGCGCGGCTGAAATGACGCAGCTCGGTCACCGTCAGGAACGTCCTGAGGAGTTTCAGTTCCATTCCGGAAAAGAATCGTATCGGTCAAAACATTCATTTTACTGATCGAATCCGATGGCGTTCAATACGCACATGCCCTTCCTTGAACATACCGCGATGACCTTCGATCCTGCGGCCGCATGCGCGGCCGATCATTCATCCGACACGGCGGTCGTCGGCGAATCCGCAGCAAAGCCCGACGCCGACGCGACAGCGAACGAGCGGCGCGCGGCGCGCGCGGGCGGCCGCGGCCGCCGCGTCCGCTTCGGCGACGTGCCCGACGACGCGCCGCCGCAACGCGTCACGGGTGCGATCGCGATCAGCTTCGCCGTCGTGTCGCGGCGACACTGGCCGCGCTGACGTCGCCGACGATTACCTCGCACGTTCCGCTCCGATCGGCCGCGACGCATCGCAGGAACCCTCACGAACCCGCATGCATCGATCGTCATCGCCCTGCGATCGACCGTATAATTTCCCGCTCCCGTCCACTGTCCACGTGTTTCGCGCTGCCGTCGCGCACGCGAGAAGGAGTACTTCGCTTGATCGGCCTCATCGCGCGCCTGCGCCGCGCCCGCACCCCTCTGATCATCGCGCTGTCGTTCGTGACGCTCGCGTTCGCGGCCAATGCGTCGGCCGCGAACGCGCATCGGACCGCGTCGACGCACGCGCATCCCAAAGTCGTCAAGAGCAAGGCCGCGCATCGCGCGCACAAGGCCATCAAGCACCGCCGGCCGCGCGTCACGCACCATCCGGTCAAGCATCACGCGGCGCCCGCGCCGCAGCATCGCCGCGCCAAAGGCACGCATCGCAAGCCCCGCACGAACGCGAACCGCCCGCGTCGCATCGAACCGCCACGCCTGCTCGCAAGCTGCGGCTACACGCCGCGCGCCGTGCGCACACTGCACTCGCGCGCCGCGTACGTCGTCGATGTCGACTCCGGCACGCCGCTGCTGGCCCGCAACGCGCGCACCGTGCGGCCGATCGCATCGATCTCGAAGCTGATGACGGCGGTCGTCGCCCGCGACGCGGACCGCCCGCTGGACGGCATGCTGCGCGTGAGCTCGCACGATCGCGACACGATCAAGTTCACGCATTCGCGGCTGTCGGTCGGCTCGACGCTGTCGCGCCGCGACATGTATCGCATCGCGCTGATGTCGTCGGAAAACCGCGCGGCGGCCGCGTTGAGCCGCGACTATCCGGGCGGGCGCCCCGCGTTCGTGGCCGCGATGAATCGCGAGGCGCGGCGGCTCGGCATGCGCCGCACCCGTTTCCGGGAGCCGACGGGCCTGTCGCCGCGCAACGTGTCGACCGCCGAGGAACTCGCGCTGCTCGTCGACGCCGCGGCGCGCGACCCGCTGATCCGGCGCTTCTCGACCGCGAAGTCGGGCACAGTCCATCCCGGCGACGGCAAGCTGCTCTACGTGAACTCCGATCCGCTGGTGCGCTACGGCCAGTGGCCGATCCAGCTGCAGAAAACCGGCTTCATCAACGAAGCGGGCCATGGCGTCGTGATGCGCGCGCTCGTGCGCGGCCGGCCGCAAACCATCGTGCTGCTCGGCTCGCCGACGCGCGCGGGCGTGTCCAGCGATGCGCTGAAAATCCATCGCTGGCTGAGCTGCTCGATTCAGTAAGCGCCGCTCTTCCGGCGCAGGAGCGATGCGATGGAGCATGAGTACCGGTTCAACGCGTTCGGCCGCCTGCTTGCCGTCGTCCGCACAGGCGACGGCTGGCGCGTGTTCGATCTCGGCGCCGACGGCAAGCGCAGGTCGGCCGGCCTGCAGATTCCGGCGACGCTCGCGGCAGATGAACTCGCCCAATATCTCGGTGACCTGCTCCACGAGCATGCATCGCCGAAGTACCCCGACGTCGTGCCCGTTGCGCCGCCCGCGGGCGGGTAGCGGCGCGTCTCGCCGATTCAAAGCCGCGACGCGACGCCCTCTCGTTTGCCTCAACTCGTAGCCGCATGCCGCCCCATATCGACAGTCAAACTTGCAAGTTAGCCTGTCGTGTTCTATGCTTGGCCGCATGAATCCGCCACGCACACCCGGCGTTACCGCCGAAACCGTCGTCGCCGACCTGACGCTGGCTGTCGGCCAGCTCATCCGCCGTTTGCGCTCCGAAATCGACTCCGAAGGGCTCGGCATGTCGCAGATCAGCGCGCTCGCGCGGCTCGATCAGAACGGGCCGATGACGACCGCCGAGCTTGCCCGCACCGAATCGATGAAGCCGCAGTCGATGAAGGCCATCCTCGCGAGCCTCGAGGAGGAAGGTCTCGTGTCGCGCAAGCCGCATCCGACCGACGGACGCCAGATCCTGTTCCAGCTGACCGCGGCCGGCCGCGAAGCGCGGCGCAAGCGCAACGCGGCGAAGCACGCGTGGCTCGGCGCCGCGATCGGCAAGCTCGAACCTGACGAAATGCGCACGCTCGCCGACGCGATCGCGCTGATCCGGCGTCTCGGCGAGCAATGACCGCCGCCCGCATGCCGCGCGGCCGTCGCGCGCATGCGTTCCATCGTCCCCTTCACGGAGCATCGACACCATGAGCACGACCCGGCTCGACCCGAACACGGCGCTCGTCGTCATCGATCTGCAAAAAGGCATCGTCGCGCTGCCGGCCTGCCATCCGAGCGCCACGGTGATCGCGCACGCGCGCGAACTGCTCGACGCGTTTCGCCGGCGCGGCCTGCCGGTCGTGCTCGTGAACGTGGCCGGCGGCGCGCCGGGCCGCACGCAACAACCGCCGCGCACCGCGGCGCTGCCACCCGACTGGACCGAACTGCTGCCCGAGCTCGACCGTCAGCCGGGCGACCATGTCGTGACGAAGCGGACCTGGGGCGCGTTTACCGGCACCGGTCTCGACGCGCACCTGAAGGCCGCCGGCGTGACGCAGGTCGTGGTGGCCGGCATCGCGACGAGCATCGGCGTCGAATCCACCGCCCGCCAGGCGTTCGAGCTCGGCTACAACGTGACGCTCGCCGTCGATGCGATGACGGACCTCAGCGCCGACGCGCACGCGAACAGCGTCGAACGGGTGTTTCCGCGCCTCGGCGAAACGGGTTCGACGCGCGACATCGTCGCGCTGCTCGCGCGCCGCGACGCGTGAGCGAGCGACACGCGCAGCCGGTGGAGAACCGCCCGGCCGCCCCGCTCGATCCGACGGTCTGGAAAGTCAGCGCGGTCGCGACGCTCGGCGCGCTGCTGTCGCAGCTCGACGCGACGATCGTCAACGTCTCGCTGTCGAGCCTCGCGACCGACCTGCACGCGAGCCTGTCGACGATCCAATGGGTGACGAGCGGCTACCTGCTCGCGCTCACGCTGGTGTTGCCGCTGAACGGCTGGCTGGTCGGGCGCATCGGCGCGAAGGCGCTGTACCTGTGGTGTTTCTCCGCGTTCATGTTGACGTCGGCGCTGTGCGGGCTCGCGTGGTCGGCGGCGTCGCTGATCGCGTTCCGCGTGCTGCAGGGCGTCAGCGGCGGGCTGCTCGCGCCGATGGCGCAAATGATGATCGCGCGCGCGGCCGGCCAGCAGATGGCGCGCGTGATCGGCTATGCGGCGGTGCCGGTTCTGCTCGCACCGCTCCTCGGCCCGGTCGTCGCCGGCGCGGTCCTGCAGCACGCCTCGTGGCGCTGGCTGTTTCTCGTGAACCTGCCGGTCGGCGTGCTCGCGCTCGGGCTCGCCGTCTGGTTGCTGCCCGCCGACCGCGACGAGACGCAGCGCCGCGCGCTCGACTGGGTCGGCCTCGCGCTGCTGTCGCCGGCGCTCGTGCTGTTCCTGTACGGCGCGCAGCGGATCGAAGCGGCGCCCGGCATCGCCGCCGTCGCGGCCGCGATGCTGCTGCTCGCCGCGTTCCTGCGTGTCGAGCGGCGCCTGCGCGAACGGGCGCTGATCGACGTCGCGCTGTTTCGCTCGCGCGTGTTCGGCGCGGCCGCCGCCACCCAGTTCCTGTCGAACGGCGCGGTCTACGCGGGCCAGATGTTGATTCCGGTGTTTCTGATCCAGGCGTGCGGCCGCTCGCCCGGCGAGATCGGTTGGCTGCTCGCACCGCTCGGGCTCGGCATGCTCGTCACCTATCCGTCGATGGGCGCGCTGACGAGCCGGTTCGGCGTGCGGCGGGTCGCCGCCGCCGGCGCGCTGCTCGCGCTGATCGCGACGCTGCCGTTCGCGTACCTCGCGTTGCACGGCTTCGATCGCGACGTGCTGATGCCCGCGCTGTTTCTGCGCGGGATGGGTCAGAGCGCGATCGGCACGCCGTCGATTTCCGCCGCGTATGCGTCGGTCGAACGGCGCAGCCTGCCGATGGCGACGACGTCGCTGAATATCGTGCAGCGCCTCGGCGGGCCGACCTTCACGACGCTCTGTACGCTGTTTCTCGCGTGGCGGCTGCACGTCGAGACGGCGACGAGCGGCTCGCCGAGCGTCGCGTACGCGTGGGCCTTCGGCCTGTTGTGCGCATTGCATGCGGCGAGCTTCGCGACGGCGCTGCGGCTGCCGCTGCGGGCAAGCGGTGCGGGCGAACGGCCGCCCGGCGGCACGCGCTGAGGTTCGACGCAGCGGCCGGCAACGGGCCGCCGCCCGCCATCGCGCGGCGCGGCACAGCGCGCGCTCATCCCGCCGCTCACCGCACCGCGCATTCGGCCGCAAGCCGCCCGAGCACCTTCAGCGCCTGCTCGATCTGCGCCGACCATGGATAGCTGTAGTTCAGGCGGATGAAGTGCCGGTAGTCGCCGCTGGTCGAGAACATGTGCCCGGGCCCGACGGTGATCCGCTGCGCGAGCGCCAGCTGGTACAGGCGCATCGCGTCGACCTGCGGCGGCAGCTCGACCCACAGCACGTAGCCGCCCTGCGGCTGCGACAGCCGCGTGCCTTCCGGAAAGAAGCGCCGCACCATCGCGCTCATCAGGTTCGCCTGCTGCGCGTACTGCTTGCGGATCCGCCTCAGGTGGAAGTCGTATCCGTCGTGCTTCAGGTATTCGGCGATCGCCAGCTGCTCGGTCACCGGCGTCGCGAGCGTGTTCAGGAATTTCAGCTTCTCGACCTGATCGCGATAGCGGCCCGGCATCGCCCAGCCGATCCGGTAGCCGGGCGACAGGCTCTTCGAGAACGACGCGCAGTGCAGCACGAGCCCGTCCCGGTCGAACGACTTCAGCGCGCTCGGCCGCGCATCGCCGTAGTACAGCTCCTGATAGACGTCGTTCTCGATCACCGGCACCCGGTGCTTCGCGAGCAGCTCGACGAGCGCGCGCTTGCGCGCGTCCGGCATCTGGAAGCCGAGCGGATTCTGGAAATTCGGCATCACCATGCACGCGGCGATCGGCTCACGTTCGAGTATCCGCGCCAGCGCGTCGATATCGATCCCGTCGCCCGGATGCGTCGCCACCTCGATCGCGCGCATCCCCATCCGCTCGATCGCGTGCAGCATCGCGTAGAAGGTCGGCGACTCCACCGCGATCGTGTCGCCCGGCTTCGCGACCGCCTGCAGGCACAGGTTGATCGCTTCCGTCGCGCCGATCGTCACGATGATCTCGTCACGCTCCACCGTGATCCCGCTCTCCAGATAGCGCCGCGCGATCTGCCGGATCAGCTCCTGGTTGCCGGGCGGCAGGTCGTCGATCACGCCCCAGCGCGTGCGCCGGCGCGCGATCGTCTGCGCGTGCCGCGCGAGCCGCTGCACCGGAAACTGCGCCGCGTCGGGATACGGCGAGCCGAGCGGCACCGCGTCGTCGCGCGCGATCGAGCGCAGCGTCGACAGCACGAGCCGGCTCACGTCGACCGACGACGGCGCGGCCGTCGGCGTGGACGCATGCAGCTCCGCGACGGCGGCCTGCGCGATGCGCGCACGAAATAGCCGGACTGCGGGCGGCTCTCGATCAACCCGCGGCTTTCGAGCACCAGGTACGCGCGCAGCACGGTCGTGATGCTGAGCCGGTGCTGGCGGCTCGCCTGCCGCACCGACGGAATCCGCTCGCCGGGCCGGTACACGCCGTCGTCGATCTGCGCCTCGAGATCGTCGGCGAGTCGTTCGTATCGCTTCACGCGCGCTCCTTTCAGCTTCCCTTCAACGATGCCGTCGCGGGCCCGAATGACTCGTACGGCCCGAATGGCCGCAACTGTACTCTTTTTTGATATGAGAAGGTGTACACACAGCGGTCACGGCGCCGCGCGTACCCTGCACGCACCAACCCCGACACACGCATCATGAAAAAGAAGCCCGCCAACGCACGCATCGAGCCGTACACCCATCCCGCCGCCGGCTGGGGTGCGCTGAAGGCCGTCACGATCAACCTGATCAAGGAAAAGGTCTCCGGCGGCAACTACCGCACGCTGTTCCGCCAGAACCAGCCGGACGGCTTCGACTGCCCCGGCTGCGCGTGGCCGGACCGCAAGCATGCGTCGACCTTCGAGTTCTGCGAGAACGGCGTGAAGGCCGTCGCGGCCGAGGCAACCGGCAAGCGCGTGACGCGGGCGTTCTTCGCCGCGCACACGGTCACCGAACTGCTCGAGCAGACCGACTACGCGCTCGAACAGCACGGGCGCCTCACCGAGCCGATGATCTACGACGCGCGCACCGACCGCTACGTGCCGGTCGCGTGGGACGACGCGTTCGAGCTGATCGCCCGTCATCTGCGCGCGCTGCCCGACCCGAACCAGGCCGCGTTCTACACGTCCGGCCGCGCGAGCAACGAGGCGGCGTTTCTGTATCAGCTGCTGGTGCGCCGCTACGGCACGAACAACTTCCCCGACTGCTCGAACATGTGCCACGAGGCGACGAGCCGGGGGCTGCCGCCGTCGGTCGGCGTCGGCAAGGGCACGGTTACGCTCGACGACTTCGAGCTGGCCGACACGCTGCTGATCTTCGGCCAGAACCCGGCGACGAACCATCCGCGGATGATGGGCGAGCTGCGCGAATGCGCGAAGCGCGGCGCGACGATCGTGTCGATCAACCCGCTGAAGGAGCGCGGCCTGGAGCGCTTCGCGGACCCGCAAAGCCCGCTCGAGATGCTGACGATGTCGGGCACCAACATCGCGTCGACGTTCATCCAGCCGACGATCGGCGGCGATTTCGCGCTGATCAAGGGCATCGCGAAGCGCGTGCTCGAACTCGACGACGACGCACGCAAGAACGGCGCGGCGCGCGTGCTCGACACCGCGTTCATCGCGGAGCACACGGCCGGCTTCGACACGTTCGCCGCCGACCTGCGCGCGGAAAGCTGGTCGGCGCTCACCGCCGAGAGCGGCGTGCCGTACGAGCAGATCGACGGCCTCGCGCAGCTTTACGCGCGCAGCGAACGCGTGATCGCGACGTGGGGGATGGGCCTCACGCAGCACAAGCATTCGGTCGCGACCGTGCAGATGCTGACGAACCTGATGCTGATGCGCGGCAACATCGGCCGCCCCGGCGCGGGCCTGTGCCCGGTGCGCGGCCATTCGAACGTGCAGGGCAACCGCACGGTCGGCATCGAGGAAAAGCCGTCGCAGGCGTTCCTCGACCGGCTCGGCGAGGTGTTCGATTTCGAGCCGCCGCGCCGGCACGGCTACGACGTCGTCGAGACGATCGAGGCGATGCTCGAAGGCCGCCTGAAGGTGTTCATCGGCCTCGGCGGCAACTTCGCGATGGCGACGCCCGACACGCCGCGCACGTGGGAAGGGCTGCGCCGCTGCGACCTGACCGTGCACATCACGACGAAGCTGAACCGCAGCCACCTGATCCACGGCCGCGACGCGCTGATCCTGCCGACGCTCGGCCGCACCGAGATCGACCTGCAGGACAACGTGCCGCAAGGCGTGACCGTCGAGGATTCGATGAGCATGGTGCACGTGTCGTACGGGATGAACAAGCCGGCGTCGCCGCACCTGATGTCGGAGACGGCGATCGTCGCGCACATCGGCCATGCGCTGTTCGGCAGCGGCAAGATCGACTGGCTCGCCTACAAGGACGACTACGCGAAGGTGCGCGACGCGATCGAGGCGACCCTCGACGACTTCTACGACTACAACGCGCGCATCGCGAAGCCCGGCGGCTTCCATCTGCGCGTCGCGTCGCGCGACCGCGAATGGCTGACGCCGACGGCCAAGGCGAACTTCATCGCGCACGCGCTGCCGTCCGACACGCCGATCCAGCGCGCCCGCGCGCTGCACGGCGCGCGCCTGATGACGCTGATGACGACCCGCTCCCACGACCAGTACAACACCACCGTGTACGGGCTCGACGACCGCTATCGCGGCGTGTTCGGCCAGCGCCGCGTCGTGTTCGTGAACCCGGACGATCTCGCGATGCTCGGCCTGAAGGCGGGCGAATGGGTCGACATGGAGACGGTGTGGCACGACGGCATCGAGCGGCGCGCCGACGGCTTCCTGCTCGTCGCCTACGATATTCCGCGCGGCTGCATCGGCGCGTATTACCCGGAGACGAACCCGCTCGTGCCGCTCGACAGCGTCGGCGACGTCTGCAACACGCCGACGTCGAAATCGCTGCCGGTGCTGCTGCATCGCGCCGCCGCGCCGACGGCGCAGCAGGCCGCCGCCTGAAGGAGAACCACCGATGATCGTCCGCCCCCGCGAGCACTGGCTGCGGATGCTGTTCGTGTGGAACGGCTCGGTGCTGCAGACGATCCTGCCGCAGCTCGCGCTGACGCTGGCGGTCAGCATCGTCGCGCTGTGGACCGGCGGGCGCGTGATGGGCGAGAAGGTGCCGCTGAACCCGACGCCGTTCACGCTGATCGGCCTCACGCTGGCGATCTTCGCCGCGTTCCGCAACAACGCGAGCTACGACCGCTATCGCGAGGCGCGCCATCTGTGGGGCGGCGTGCTGACCGCCGCGCGCACGCTGGCGTCGCAGACGCTCTGCTACGGCGCGATCGGCGACGACGCGGGCGCGCGCCACGCGTTCGTGCGCAAGGTCGTCGCGTTCGTGTACGCGCTCAAGCATCAGCTGCGCGGCACCGATCCGGCCGCCGACCTGCGCGCGCGCCTCGACGACGAAGCCTGCGCGCGCATCGCCGCCGCGCGCTTCGGGCCGGTCGCGCTCGTGCATGAACTGCGCGGCGCGTTCGCCGCGCGGGCGGACGCGGGCAAGCTCGCCGAGACGCGGCTGTGGATGCTCGACGCGCGGCTCGACGAGCTGGTCGCGATGGTGAGCGGCTGCGAGCGCATCGCGTCGACGCCGATCCCGTTCTCGTACGACGTGCTGCTGCACCGGACCATCTATGCGTATTGCGTGCTGCTGCCGTTCGGCCTCGTCGATTCGATCGGCGCCGCCACGCCGTTCGTCACGGTGTTCGTCGCGTACACGCTGATTGCGCTCGACGCGATCGCCCATGCGATCGCCGAGCCGTTCGGCGCCGGCCCGAACCATCTCGCGCTCGATGCGATCGCGCGCACGATCGAGCGCTCGTTGCTCGAGCTGAATCAGGAGCCGCTGCCGGACGAGCTGACGCCAGGGCCGTCGTATCGGCTCACGTGATGCGGCCGCGCCGGTTGTATCGAATCGTTTCAGCAGTCAACTCGCGTCGTATGCCGCAGGTATACTCCGACGTCAATCCAGCCGCCTGCCGTGTCGACCGTCACCGTCGGCGCGATGCCGGCGGTTTCGTCGCGAAGCCGCCCGTTTCGCGTCCCCCGCTCGCCGGCCCCGACACGACCTGCACGACGATCCCGACCATGAAACGATTCCTGCTGCTCCTCCCCACCGTTGCCGTGCTCGCCGCCTGCGGTTCCGCGCCGACGTCCGATTCGTCCGGCTCGGCGCCGATGATCTACGTGTCGTCGCAGCGCCCCGCCGACGCGATCGCCAACTGCCTCGACAGCCGGCTGTCGGACGTGCAGCGCTCGCACCACGGCGGCGTGACCGACATCACGGTCGGCTCGCGCTCGTACTTCGTCACGCTCACGCCGTCCGGCTCCGGCTCGGTCATCAAGGTCGTGCGCGGCACCGCGAGCGAGCCGCCCGAGGAAGCGATGCGCTTCGCGATCGCGCGCTGCGCGATCTGATCCGGCGCGCCCCGCGCGCGATCGCCCGATCCGCGCGCGCCGAATATTTTTACCCGGGCGTCCGTCGATGAGAGAATCGCACCACGATCTCTTTCCGATGGAGCCCGCATGAAGCATCTGCTGTCCAGGCTGTTCGTCAGCACCACGCTCGCCGCATTCACTGCGCTCGCGCCGATGGCGCCGGCCCACGCGGCGACGCCGCCCGGCATCTTCGTCGTCGCGACGCAGCTCGCCGAGTTCACGACGCTCGACCCGAGCGTGATCTACGAGCTCGTGCCGTCCGAGTATGCCGCGAACACCTACGAACGGCTCGTGCGCGTCGACCTGAAGGACCCGACGCGCTTCGACGGGCAGATCGCGCAATCGTGGAGCGTCGGCGCGGACGGCGTCACCTACACGTTCAAGCTGCGCCCCGGCCTCACGTTCCATTCCGGCAATCCGCTGACCGCCGACGACGTCGCGTGGTCGCTGCAGCGCACCGTGCTGCTCGACAAGGGCCCGGCCGGCGTGCTCGGCGATCTCGGCCTCACGAAGGCGAACGTCGCGCAGAAGGTTCGCGCGCTCGATCCGCAGACCGTCGTGCTCGAAACCGACCGCAAGTACGCGCCGAGCTTCGTGCTCAACGTGCTGAGCGCGTGCCCGGCTTCGGTGTTCGACCGGAAACTGCTGCTGTCGCACCAGCAGGGCAACGATCTCGGCAGCGGCTGGCTGCGCACCAACGACGCCGGCTCCGGCCCGTACAAGCTCGTCAAGTGGACGCCGAACGAGAGCATCGTGCTGCAGCGCTTCGACGCGTACCGCACGCCGTACCCGATGCAGCGCGTCGTGCTGCGCCATGTGCCCGAGGCGTCCGCGCAGCGCCTGCTGCTCGAGAACGGCGACGCCGACGCGGCGCGCAACCTGAGCCCCGACAGCCTCGCCGCGCTGTCGAAGGCCGGCAAGATCAAGGTCGCCGCGTGGCCGGTGTCCGCGCTGATGTACCTGAGCCTGAACACGAAGAACCCGAACCTCGCGAAGCCCGAGGTGCAGGAAGCGATGAAGTGGCTCGTCGACTACGACGGCATCCAGCGCAACATCGTCAGCGCCAGCTACAAGGTTCACCAGACGTTCCTGCCGGAAGGCTTTCTCGGCGCGTCGAACGCGCGCCCGTACAGGCAGGACGTCGCGAAGGCGAAGGCGCTGCTCGCGAAGGCCGGGCTGCCGAACGGCTTCACGGTGTCGATGGACATGCCGAACGACTACCCGTTCCTGGAGATCACGCAGGCGCTGCAGGCGAACTTCGCGCTGGCCGGCATCCAGGTGAAGCTGATTCCGGGCGACGCGAAGCAGGCGATCGGCAAGTATCGCGCGCGCCAGCACGACATCTTCATCGGCGAATGGTCGCCGGACTACATGGACCCGAACAGCAACGCGCGCGGCTTCGCGTGGAATCCCGACAATTCGGACCAGTCGACGACCAAGCTGCTCGCGTGGCGCAACAGCTGGGACATCCCGCAGCTGACGAAGGACACCGAGGCCGCGCTGGCCGAGCCGTCGCCCGCGAAGCGCGCGCAGCGCTACGAGGCGCTGCAGAAGGCGGTGCTCGCGCGCTCGCCGTTCATCGTCATGTTCGAGAAGGTCGTGCAGGTCGCGACGCGGCCGGGCGTCACCGGCCCGGAAATCGGGCCGATCAACGATCTCGTGTCGTACCGGACGCTGAAGAAGTAAGGCCCCTCGCCCGCGCGCCCGGCGACGCCGGCGCGCGCGGTGCGCTCAATTGAGCGCCGCCCACGCCAGATACGCATTCAGCGCGACGATCACGACCGTCGCCGCGCCCGCCGCGATCCGCAGAGGCGCACGCATCGCGTGCGCGCCCATCACGTCGCCGCGCGCGGACAGCATCAGCAGCGCGATCATCGGCATCGGCAGCACGAAGCTCAGCACGACCTGGCTCAGCACCATCGCGTGCGTGACGTCGCACCCCAGCGCGACCACGACGAACGCCGGCGCGACCGTCACCGCGCGCCGCACCCACACCGGCATCCGGCGTCGAATGAAGCCCTGCATCACGACCTGCCCCGCCATCGTCCCGACGACCGAGCTCGACACGCCCGACGTCATCAGCGCGACGAGGAACAACGCGCCTGCCGCCGGCCCGAGCACCGGAATCAGCGTGTGATACGCGTCGCCGATGTCGGTCATGCCAGGCGCGCTCCGATGGAACGCCGACGCCGCCATCATCACCATCGCGAGGTTCACGACGCCCGCCAGGCCGAGCGCTGCGACCACCTCGCGATTCGAGAAGCGCACGAGCCGGCGGCGCTCGGCGTCGTTGCGCGGCGCGGTGCGGCCCTGCGTCAGCCCGGAATGCAGGTACAGCGTGTGCGGCATGATCGTCGCGCCGATGATGCCGACCGCGATCGTCAGCGCCGCGTGATCCGGAAGCTGCGGCACGACGAGATGGAAGGCCGCCGCCGGCCAATCCTGCGGCGCGATCAGCAGCTCGCCCAGATAGCAGGCGCCGATCACGCCGACGAGCGTCGCGATCGCGGCTTCCAGAGGCCGGAACCCGCGCTTCTCCAGCGCGAGGATCGCGCAGGTCGCGAACCCGGTCGCGACCATCCCCGCGAGCAGCGACAGATGGCACAGCAGCCCGAACGCGAGCGCGCCGCCGAGGAATTCGGCGAGATCGGTCGCCATCGCGGCAACTTCCGACGCGATCCACATCCCCCATACGACCGGCGCCGGAAAGTGCTCGCGGCACAGCTCGGCGAGATTGCGCCCGGTCACGATGCCGAGCTTCGCCGACATCGCCTGGAACAGCATCGCGATCGCGTTCGCGGCCAGCACGACCCACAGCAGCCGGTAGCCGTACGCGGCGCCCGCCTGGATGTTGGTCGCGAAGTTGCCGGGGTCCATGTAGCCGATCGATGCGATCACGGCGGGACCGACGAACGGCAGCAGCGCGGCGGCGCCGGTGCGGCGCCCTTCCAGGGCGGCGCGCGCCGCGTGCTCGGTCCGTTCGGTGGACAGGCCCGGCAGCGCGAGGCTGCCGGCGGGTTTGCTCGAAATGGGAAGCATGGTCGGGTTCGGTTCGAAAGAAGGAGGCGGAGGATGGCGAAGGCGACCGGCGCGCCGCTTGCCGGCCGCACCGGCTTACACGGGCACGACGTCCGGGCGGTTGCGCGGAATCTGCGCGATCACGTCGGGCGCGAGATTCAGGTGCGCCTCGACGAGCTGCGGCGGCGTATGCGCGAGCCAGTCGGACAGCGACACTTCCGCGTAGCGCTCGGACTTGAAGATCTCCAGGAACACGAGATCGGTGTTGCCCGTGTTCTGCACGTAATGCCCGAGGCTCTTCTTCACGTAGCCGACGTCGCCCGCGCGGAAATCGGCGGTCTGCGCCTTCGGGCCCGTGTCGAACACGGTCATGCGCGCGTCGCCCTGGATGTAGTACTGCCACTCGTCCGCGTTCGGGTGCCAGTGCAGCTCGCGCATCCCGCCCGGATGCACGGTGACGAGCGCCGCCGAGACGGTCTTCGATACGTTGAAGTTGCTGCTGTCCGCGATCCGCACTTCGCCGCCGCGCGTCTTCACGACGGGCTTCAGGTCGCCGAGCGAGAAGATGAACGGCTGCGGCGGCGCGCCGCGCGACGACGCGGCCGCGCGCTGCGCCTGCGCGAGCGGGCCCGGATCGTCGCCCTGGAAGATCCACAGGTTGTCGAGCGGAATGTTCCGGAACGCGTCGGCCGGCACGCCGAAGTTGCGCGCGAGCACGTCGGGCGGCGTATGCGCGATCCAGTCGGTCAGCAGCAGCGTGTTGAATTCGGACGCGCGGCCGTTATCGAACGCGAGCAGGAATTCCGCGCCGTCGCTTCCGAGCCCCTGCAGCGAATGCGGCAGGCCGGGCGGGAAATACCACAGGTCGCCCGTCTTCACGTCCTGCACCGACGGCCGCCCCTGTTCGTCGAGCACGGTGATCCGGCAGCGGCCGTCGAGCATGAACGCCCATTCGGCCTGCTGATGCCAGTGCATCTCGCGAATGCCGCCGCGCGTCAGCCGCATATTGACGCCTGAAATGGTTTCCGAAATCGCGAAATCGTCCTGCGTGACTTCGCGTGCCCAGCCGCCGTTCTGAATGCGCTTGTGCGCATTATTGAACGACGCCCAGAATAACGGCATGCCGTTGATATCGGTCGCGGGCGGATCCTGAAACGACGGAAATTGATTCGCCAATGCCGGATTCTTCGGCCCCGGATCGGTCAGGCTCTGGCGATTGCGCGCATTGACCGCGCCTTCCGGCGGGCTGTCCGGATTGCCGAACGAGGCGGCCTTCGCCGTTACCGCAATGCCCGCGGCGGCAATTGCGCCGACCGTACTCGTCAACATTCTGCGTCGGGACAGATTCGTCATGATTTCCTCTTCATTTTTACATTCGAGAGAATTCCCATTACGGAATACCGGCCGTTTTCGAATCATCGAAAATCGAACATCCCGTGACGCAAGTTAAATCCATATTCATCTAAAAATTAAATGAATTATTAAGCTTAATTAATGAATAAAACTGATCGACTTTAATTTTGTAATTATTGCGATGCAGCAGCCGATGAATGTCGAGGAGAAGATAGCGGGATGCGCGCCGCGCGATGGCGGCTCGATGCCATCGACGGGAACGCGAAAGTGCGAATGCGCCGGCTTTCAGCTGCCGAGTCCGGACGGCGGCCGGGTCACTCCCGCGGCAGGTCGGCAAGTCGTTGCGCAGCGAAGCGCAATCCGCCGAGGATGCGTTCGGCGATCCGCGCCGGAAACCCGGCCGGCAGCGCCGCGCCGACCGATTCGATCACGTGCGGCGTCATCGCTACGAGTCGTTCGACGATCGGCGTGGCGATATCGCCGAGCAGGCAATACTCCGCCATCGCAGTGAAGTGCCGACGCGTGATGTCGCGCATCGCGTAGTGCTTGCGCTTGCCGTGCACGGCCATCGCGAGCTTCGCCTTGTGCCACGACCACTGGTTCGCGCCGTCCCCCTCGACCGGCCAGATCGACATCACGTCGTAGAGCGGCGTCAGCCGGAAGCGGCCGCCCGGCAGCAGGCGCAGGCTGAAGTTCTTTGCATGCCCGTCCGGCGCGGCGAGCATCCAGAACACCACCAGCGCGGTAAACAGCGTGTCGAGGTCGGCCTGCGCCGTTTCCGACCGGCGCAGGATGCCGGCCAGATCGGGCACGCCGGGGCCGCCCTGCGATTCGTATTTCAGATGCGGCGGCACGCCGAGCGCCTGGCAAAAATCCTCTTGCGGCAAGCGCAACAGCCATCCGCCGTCACGATGCAGCGCGCGATCGAAGCGCGCGACCGACAGCACCTTGTGTGCGCCGAAACGCAGGATGTCGGCATGCGCCGTCGGCAGGCCGAACGCGCGCAGGATCGCAAGGCACAGCCACTCGTTTTCGACGGATGTCGTCAGATCCGCACGCTTGTTGCCGACCAGCCCGAGCGGCAACTTGAGGATATGCGTGGTCGGCGTCGAGCCATGCGGGCGCATCCAGCGCCCGTCGTGAAACAGCAGCGCGGTCTTTTCCTGCGCGCCGGCCAGCGACAGGCGGAAGTCGTCGTCGTCCTGCGCACCGCCCGCCGCCCCGCTCGCCTGATCGAGCACGCGCACCACGTCGTCGTCGGACAACGGCGTACCGTCGATCCGGTCATGGCCGCTCGGCGTTTCATCCTCGCCGAGCAACTGCACCGCGCCGACGCAGTCCCGGCCGAGTGCGGCGAGCAGATCGAAGGGCTCGGTCGTCGCCGTGCCGAACCGCGACGCAAGCCGGCGCCGAATCGCGTCGCTGTCGGGCAGCAGATTGTCGAAATAGTGATTCACGCGTTCGCCGCGCAATGGCGCAGCGCCGATGCCGAACGGCAGCGACAGCGACAGCGGGCGGCCGGCATCCGACTGTTTCCAGCCGGCGTCGTACAGCAGTTCCATGTCGCCGCGCGCGGGAATCCGCCAGATTCCGACCCGCACGCCGTTGGCCCAGATCGATAGCGCGCGGCTGCGCGATTTGCGTCCCATCGATTACCACTCGACGTCGGCAGCGTCGCGCCCGTCCTTCGTGCGGATGCTGAGCTCGAGACCGTACAGCGCGGTCAGTTCGAGCAACTGCTTGAGCGACAGGCTTTCGGTGCGGATCGTTTCCAGCGACGACAGGCGCGATTGGCCGACGCCGATGCGTGCCGCCGCCTCGGCTTGCGTCAGCCCCTTGGCCTGACGCGCGGACGACAGGATTTCGCCCAGTTGAGCAGCGGTATTGACGATCAGATTCACGGCGGGCGTCCTCGATGCAATCGTTGCAGTATATCTCTGACAGGCATAAACGCAAATTATCTCTGATAGACATAAACACACAATATCCCTGTCAGGAATATTTTCACCGTACAGCGCGTTGCTGCCAGCCGTTGCGCGTACGCCAAATCCCTATCGCCAATCGTCATCCCATAGTTTTTATTCGCTGGCGCCGATGATTTTGGCTTTGTCAGATAGATGACACCGAATCGTCAAATGACAACGATCTAACAGCCGATGACCTGCACGTTCGCCCACACCGTCGAAGCGCACTTTGCCGAGCTGACGCCGACCGCGAAACGCATCGCCAGCTACATGCTCGCGAACCTCGACCGGCTCGGCCTCGAAACCGCCGACCAGATCGCGCAGCAGACCGGCACCAGCGGCATCTCGGTCGGGCGCTTCCTGCGCAGCATCGGCTACCGGAACCTCGACGACCTGAAACGCGAACTGCGCGGCGGCGGCAACGATCGCCCATGGATGATCACCGACCGCCTCGACGAGTACCGCCGCGCCGCCGCCGCGCCTACGACGACCGCCGACGCGCGCGACGGCGATCACAGCGGCAGCCCGCTCGCCGCGTCGCTCGAGCGCGAGCTCGACGCGATCCGCCACGTGTACCGGCTTGCCGAAGAACCGGTGTTCGCGCAGGTCGCGAACCGCATCGCCGATGCCGATGCCGTATTCATCCTCGGCATCCAGTCGACGCGCGGCATCAGCAACGCATTCAGCAGCTACCTCGAGTACCTGCGCCCGCGCGTGTTCTATTCCGACGGCCAGTCGGGCTCGTACGTCGATTCGCTGAACTCCGAATTCGAGCGGCCGTACTGCATCGTCACCGACACGCGCGCGTATTCGCGCAGCGCGCGCCGCTATTGCCAGGCAGCCGCCGAGCGCGGCCAGCCGTTCGCGCTGGTCACCGACCTGTATTGCCCGTGGGCGCGCGAATGGCCGGCCGACCTGCTGCAGGTGAAGACCGACGTCGGCCAGTTCTGGGATTCGCTCGCGCCGCTCACCTGCCTGTTCAACCTGCTGATCACCGCGGTGGTCGATCGCCTCGGTCCGGCGATCGACCGGCGCGTCGCGCGCAACCGCGAGTTGCAGCGCACGTTCGACCAATTCGAATCCTGAGCAAACCGGACCGCCGATGAACCCTCACCGCCTCGTCGAAATCACCCCCGCCACGCATCGCGTCGAGATCGATCTCGTCTACGCGAGCGCGCGCAACCTGACCGGCAAGCCGATCTACCGCCACACGCACTGCCTGCTGCTCGAACCGGCGGAAGCCGCGCTGCGTCGCGCGATCGACGTCGCCGCGCAGGCCGGCTTCACGCTGCGCATCTACGACGCGTATCGGCCGCCGCAGGCGCAGCAGGTGTTGTGGGATTTCCTGCCCGATCCGAACTTCGTCGCCGACCTCGGCCGCGGCTCGAACCACAGCCGCGGCACCGCGCTCGACCTGACGCTGGTCGGCGCGGACGGCGCGCCGCTCGACATGGGCACCGGCTTCGACGAGATGGTGGCCGCGTCGGGCCACTTCCATGCGGGGCTGCCCGAGCACGTGCAGCGTAACCGGCTGCTGCTGCTCGGCGTGATGCACGCGGCCGGCTTCGCGCATATCGACAGCGAGTGGTGGCATTACGAATTGCCCGGCTCACGCGCGTTGCCGCAGATCGACAACGCCGCGAGCGGCCCGTGGCAACTGATGTAGCGGCGAGGCACGCCGCCGTTTCGATGCACGTGCAACGACTTCAACGACTTCAACGAAAGATGGAGAAGCGCCCATGAAACTCCCGATCTCCCGGCTCGTCGCGGCGCTCGCCGCCGCGTCCGTCCTCGCCGCCGCCCCGCTGTCCGCCGCACGCGCGGCAACCCCGAAGGACCTGTTCGTGATGGCCACGCTGCTGGACGAATTCACGACGCTCGATCCGGGCGAGATCTACGAGCTGGTGCCGGAGGAATACGTCGCGAACACCTACGACCGCCTGGTCCGCGTCGACCTGCGTGATCCGTCGAAATTCAACGGCGACGTCGCGCAGTCGTGGACCGTGAGCCCGGACGGGCTGACCTTCACGTTCCGGCTGCGCCCGGGCCTCAGGTTCCATTCGGGCAACCCGCTGACGGCCGACGACGTCGCGTGGTCGATCCAGCGCACGGTGCTGCTCGACAAGGGCGCGGCCGCGGTGCTCGCCGGCATCGGCCTCACGAAGGCGAACGTGGTCGCGAACGTGAAGAAGCTGGACGACCTGACCGTGTCGGTCACGACCGACCGCAAATACGCGCCGACCTTCGTGCTGAACGTGCTCGGCGCGTGGCCCGCGTCGGTGGTCGACAAGACGCTGCTGCTGTCGCACCAGCAGGGCAACGACTTCGGCAACGGCTGGCTGAAGACCAACGAAGCCGGCTCCGGCGCCTACAAGCTTGCCAAGTGGACGGCCGGCGACAGCCTCGTGCTGCAGCGCTACGACGGCTACCGGCTGCCGCTCGCGATGAAGCGCATCGTGCTGCGCCACGTGCCCGAAGCGGCCAGCCAGCGCCTGCTGCTCGAAAACGGCGACGTCGACGCGGCGCGCGACCTGAGCCCCGACGACCTCGCGGCGGTCGCGAAATCCGGCAGCGCGAAGGTCGCGCCGTCGCCGCAGGCGACGCTGCTGTATCTCGGCCTGAACACGAAGAACCCGACGCTCGCGAAGCCCGACGTGCAGGAAGCGCTGAAATGGCTCGTCGACTACGCGGGCATCCAGGGCCATGTCGTGAAGACGACCTACAAGGTGCACCAGACCTTCATGCCGGACGGCTTCATCGGCACGCTCGACGCGAACCCGTACCGGCTCGACGTCGCGAAGGCGAAGGCGCTGCTCGCGAAGGCCGGCGTGCCGAACGGCTTCTCGATCACGATGGACGTGCGCAACGACTATCCGTACACCGAGATCGCGCAGGCCATCCAGGCGAATTTCGCGCAGGCGGGCGTCAAGGTGCAATTGATTCCGGGCGACAACAAGCAGACGCTCGCGAAATACCGGGCGCGCCAGCACGACATCTACATCGGCGAATGGTCGGCCGACTACATCGATCCGCACAGCAACGCGCAGGGTTTCGCGTGGAATCCCGACAATTCCGACAGGTCGAGCTATAAAATGCTGGCCTGGCGCAACGGCTGGGACATTCCGCAGCTCACGAAGGACACCGACGCCGCGCTGGCCGAGCCGTCCGCCGCGAAACGCGCGCAGCGCTACCAGGCGATGCAGAAGGACCTGCTCGCGCGCGCGCCGTTCGTGATCCTGTTCGAGAAGGTCGCGCAGGTCGCGACGCGGCCCGGCGTCAGCGGGCTCGAGGTCGGGCCGATCAACGATCTCGTGTCGTACCGCAACTTGAAGAAGCAATAACACTCGCCGCATGTCGACCCCCGCCTCCTCCCTCGAATCCCTCCGCACGCTCCCCGCGCGGCGCCCCGGCGTGCGCTGGGCGCTGCGCGTGCTGCGCTGGGCGCTCACGCTCGCCGTCACGTTCGCCGGGCTGCTCGCGCTGACGTTCGTGATCGGCCGCAAGGTGCCGATCGACCCCGTGCTCGCGATCCTCGGCGATCGCGCGTCGGCCGACGCATATGCGGCCGAACGCATCGCGCTCGGGCTCGACAAGCCGCTCGCGACGCAATTCCTGATCTACGCGCGCGACGTGCTGCACGGCAATCTCGGCATGTCGCTGCTGACGGCGAATCCCGTGCTCGACGACATCAAGCGCGTGTTTCCGGCCACGCTCGAACTCGCGACGCTCGCGACGCTGATCGGCATCGCGATCGGCGTGCCGCTCGGCGTCGCGGCCGCGGTGAAGCACAACCGGCCGATCGATCACGTCGCGCGCTTCGTCGGGCTGATCGGCAGCTCGGTGCCCGTGTTCTGGCTCGGCCTGATGGGCCTGCTGCTGTTCTATGCGCGGCTGCACTGGGTCGCGGGGCCCGGCCGGCTCGACCCTGTATTCGACGGGATGGTCGACACGCGCACCGGCAGCCTGCTGATCGATGCGGCACTCGCCGGCGAATGGGACGTGTTCCGCAACGCGCTGTCGCACATCGCGCTGCCGGCGGCGATCCTCGGCTATTACTCGGTCGCCTACCTGAGCCGGATGACGCGCTCGTTCATGCTCGACCAGCTCGGCCAGGAATACATCGTCACCGCGCGCGCGAAGGGATTGTCCGAAGCCCGCGTAATCTGGCGCCACGCGTTCGGCAACATCGCGGTGCCGCTCCTGACCGTGATCGCGCTCACCTACAGCAACCTGCTCGAAGGCTCGGTGCTGACGGAGATCGTATTCGCGTGGCCGGGGCTCGGCTCGTACCTGACGGGCGCGCTGCTCAACGCCGACATGAACGCCGTGCTCGGCGCGACGCTCGTGATCGGCGCGATGTTCATCACCGTCAACCTGCTGACCGACGCGCTGTACCGCGTGTTCGATCCGCGCGCGCGTTGAGGACCGTTACCTCATGACCGCTTCACTGTTCGTTGTTCCTACGCTTCTCGCCCACGCGCCGACCGGAGGCCGCCGATGAACGCCGCACGCGTCACGCTGCGCGCGTGGCTGCTCTGCGACGCGCCGGCCTCGCGCTCGCAGGCCGCGCTCGGCCTCGCATACCGCCGCTGGCACCGCTTCGCCGCGAATCCGCTCAACCTGTTCGGGCTCGCGGTCCTCGTCGCGCTGCTCGCCGTCGCGATCGTCGCCCCGCTGATCGCGCCGCACGACCCGCTGCGCCAGGTGCTCGCCGACCGGCTGCTGCCGCCCGGCTCGCCGTCGCACTGGCTCGGCACCGACCAGCTCGGCCGCGACATCCTCTCGCGGCTGATCGGCGGGTCGCGCCTGACGCTCGGCATCGCGCTGCTGGTCGTCGCGATCGTCGTGCCGATCGGCCTCGCGATCGGCACGACGGCCGGCTATTGCGGCGGGTTCGTCGACAGCGTGCTGATGCGCATCACCGATGTCGCGCTCGCGTTCCCGAAGATCGTGCTCGCGCTCGCATTCGCGGCCGCGCTCGGGCCCGGCGTGATCAACGCGGTCGTCGCGATCTCGATCACCGCGTGGCCCGCGTATGCGCGGCTCGCGCGCGCCGAGACGATCCGCATCGCGCAGGCCGACTACATCCATGCCGCGCGGCTGCAGGGCGCGTCCGGCCCGCGCATCCTGCTGCGCTACATCGTGCCGCTGTGCATGTCGTCGGTGATCGTGCGCGCGACGCTCGACATGGCGGGCATCATCCTGACCGTCGCGGGCCTCGGCTTCCTCGGCCTCGGCGCGCAGCCGCCGAGCCCGGAATGGGGCTTCATGGTCGCGTCGGGGCGCAACGTGCTGCTCGACGCATGGTGGGTCGCGACGCTGCCCGGCGCGGCGATCCTGCTCGTGAGCCTCGCGTTCAACCTGCTCGGCGACGGGCTGCGCGACGTCTTCGATCCGCGACATGGAGCGTGACATGACGACGAATCTCGACTCCACGCCGCTGTGCGAAATCAACGGCCTGCGGATCGGCTTTCGCGGCCACGACGGCGCCGTCACCGACGCCGTGCGCGACCTGTCGCTGACGCTCGCGCCGGGCGAGCGGCTCGGCATCGTCGGCGAATCGGGCTCCGGCAAGTCGCTGACGGGCCGCGCATTGCTCGGCCTGTTGCCCGAGGCCGCGCGCTGGTCGGCGCGCACGCTGCGCTTCGCGGGCCACGACCTGCTCGCGATGGCGCCGCGCGAACGCCGGCGGCTGTGCGGCAGCCAGATGGGGATGATCCTTCAGGATCCGAAGTATTCGCTGAACCCGGTGATGACGGTCGCGAAGCAGATGGGCGAGGCGTTCCGGCTGCGCGAGCCGGAGCTGCGCGGCCGCGCGCTGCGCGAGCGGATCGTCGACGCGCTCGCGGCCGTGCAGATCCGCGACCCGGCGCGCGTGGCCGATGCGTATCCGCACGAGCTGTCGGGCGGCATGGGGCAGCGCGTGATGATCGCGATGATGGTGTCGACCGGCCCGCGCCTGCTGATCGCCGACGAGCCGACCTCGGCGCTCGACGTCGCGGTGTCGATGCAGGTGCTCGCGGTGCTCGACGCGATGATCGCGCGGCACGGCACCGGCCTGATGTTCATCAGCCACGACCTGCCGCTCGTGATGTCGTTCTGCGACCGCGTCGCGGTGATGGTCGCGGGGCGCGTCGTCGAGACCTGCGCGGCGCGCGACCTGCGCCACGCGACGCATCCGTATACGCGCGGCCTGCTCGCGGCGACCCCGCCGCTCGCGAACCCGCCCGACGAACTGCCGGTGCTGCAGCGCGACCCGGCCTGGCTCACTGAGGCTGCCCGATGATCGACGTCGATCACGCATCAATCCGTTTCCCGACCCGCACGGGTCACGTCGACGCCGTGCGCGACGCGAGCTTCGCGGTGCGCGAAGGCGAGGTGTTCGGGCTCGTCGGAGAATCCGGCTCCGGCAAGTCGACGCTGCTGCGCGCGCTGACGGGCCTCGTGCCGGTGGCGTCCGGCAGCCTGTCGATCGACGGCCGGCCGGTCGGCGGCAAGCTCGACCGCGCGTTCCGCCGCCAGGTGCAGATGGTGTTCCAGGACCCGTACGCGTCGCTGCATCCGCGCTTCACGGTCGACCAGACACTGCGCGAGCCGCTGTCGATCCATGGGATCGGCGACGCCGATGCGCGGATCGCGCGCGCGCTCGCCGAAGTCGGGCTCGGGCCCGCGTTTCGCTTCCGCTACCCGCATCAACTGTCGGGCGGCCAGCGGCAACGCGTCGCGATCGCCCGCGCGCTGATCGTCGAGCCGCGCGTGCTGCTGCTCGACGAGCCGACCTCCGCGCTCGACGTGTCGGTGCAGGCCGAGATCCTGAACCTGCTGCGCCGCCTGCATCGCGAGCGGCGCCTCACGATGATCCTCGTCAGCCACAACCTCGCGGTGGTCGGCTTCCTGTGCCAGCGCGTCGCGGTGATGCAGCACGGCGAGATCGTCGAGCAGTTGTCGGTCGAGCACGTGCGCGCCGGGCAGGTCACGCGCGACTACACGCGCACGCTGCTGCGCGCGACCGAGGGCTATCGCCGGATCGATCCGGTGGCCTGACACGCGCGCGACGCATGGGCGTGCAATGCTCGGCACCCCGCGCGCCGGTGCATCGGTGTGCCGAGCAATGGAACCTGCGCAGCGCGCGCTGGTCCATTGCTGTTCGTCAACAACTCAATGGCAACAGGGAGGCGTTCATGCTGCAATTCGTCGAAACCCTGGTGGTCGGGTTCATCATCGGCCTGCTCGCACGCGCGCTCAAGCCGGGCAACGACACGATGGGCGTCGTGATGACGACCGTCGTCGGCGTCGTCGGCTCGCTGATCGCCGGCTACGTCGGCCACCTCGCCGGCTGGTATGCGCCTGGCCAGGGTGCAGGCTGGATCGCGTCGATCATCGGCGCGATCGTGCTGCTGGTGATCGTCGGTGCGGTGCGCAAGCGCGCGGGCTGAGCGAAGCTGCGGTAGCACGAGGCGGCCGCCCGGAATGGGCGGCCGTTTTTTTGGGTTCTTCGTGGAGTGCAGAAGAGGCACGTCGGTGATCGGCCAGTTCAATTGCCTGTATCGATTGCCTGGCGCTCGCCTGGTACACCCCAGCCGCTAGACGCGCGAGGACGTTAGCCCGACTGTCTCGAGGTGACCAACAAGGGCATCGATGAAAACGCGGACCTTTGCCGACATACTGCGGTGAGTCGGATACAGCGCGTGAAGCTCGATGGGTTCTCGTCTCAATGACGGAAGCACCCGCACCAAGGTACCTGCCCTCAAGGCGGGAGCAGCGAGGTAGCTTGGAAGAAAACCAATCCCGCCCCCGCCTTCAAGCACGATCTTCTGCGCAGCCGCATCAGGAATAATTGCGCTACCACGCGGCCGTATGGTCAATTCCGCCTGGCCATCCTGAAACACCCAGCTCGTGGGCGCCTCTCGAACGACGAGCCGATGTCCATGAAGCTCGCTTGCCGCCATCGGCGCGCCCGACCGCGACAGGTAGGATGGACTTGCGCACAGCCACAATTCGACCGGCGGCAGCCTGCGTGCGACGAGCGACGAGTCGGGAAGTGTACCGACGCGCACCGCTACGTCGATACCTTCGCGCGCGATGTCGACGTAGTTCGAGTCCGTCGTCAGCTCGACGGTGAGCGCCGGATAGCGGTCGAGAAACTCGGGCAGCATGGGCGCAACGAGCCCCTGTGCGAACGATTGCGTCGTGTTGATGCGTAGCAGCCCGCGCGGTTCCCCCGCGTAGCCATCGATGATCGCCTGCGCTTCCTGCAGGTCGTGAACTGCCCGCGACGCGTAGGGCAGCAGCAGTTTTCCCGCATCGGTCAGCCGGAAGTGTCGGGTGGACCGGTCGAAGAGCGCCGATCCAATCTCCGTCTCCAACCGGACGAGTGCCCGGCTTACGGACGATTTGGGCGACTTCAGCGTGCGTGCCGTGCCTGAAAGGCTTCCGCTATCGGCTAAGCGAAGAAATATGATGAGGTCGGCCTGGTCCATTTCGTGTCGTTTTCCGGAACGCGGAGTCTCGATTCAGCCATCTTATATTCAAATTCGGCACGACCTAGACTTCTCCTCGACGCCGTCCACCGAGCGTCGTGACGAACCGAGGGAGTCATGGACAATACACACACGAGCTGTTTGGTCGTCGGCGCCGCCGGCAATCTTGGGCACCGAATCATCGATGCGTTACTTCGCACGCGACCCGCCGGTGAGATCCGCGCGGGAGTGCGCGGCGGTTCAGCAGGTAAACACGGCAATCGTGCAAGGCAGTGGCTTGCGAACGGCGTAACCGTCGTCAATACCGACCTGGACGACCCGCTCAGCCTCGAGCAAGCCTGTGCCGGCGTCGATACCGTTATTTCGGCAGTTCAGGGTGGCCCCGACATCATCGTCGATGGCCAGGCCCGTTTGCTCGAGGCAGCGCTCGCGGCAGGCGTCCGGCGATTGGTCCCGTCGGACTTCTCCGAGAACCTGTTCTCGATTCCGGAAGGCATCAACCCTTACCTCGACATGCGGCGGACCTTCGATCGCAAGGTCGTGCCGAGCGGCATCGGCCACACCCACATCCTGAACGGTGGCTTCATGGAGGCCGTGTTCTCCAACCCCGGTCTGATCGACGCCAAAGCGGGCACGATCGCTTACTGGGGCGACGACGAGGTGCCCCTCGATTTCACGTCCATGAACGACGTTGCAGCCTGGACCGTGGCTGCCGTCGAGGATCCGGCGGCGGCTAACAGGATAGTGTCCGTGGCAGGCGACTGCCGCACCATTGCCCAGATCGCAGCGGACTATGCAGCAGCGACCGGCAAGGAGCTTCATCGGGTGCGTCGAGGCTCGATCGCGGACGGCTATGCCGAGCTACGGCGAATGGCGAAGGCCGGTGCTCATCCGATGGCAATGCTGCCGCTCCAGTATCTGCTGCCGATGATGTCGGGCGAAGGCACCTTGCGCGACATCGCAAATGACCAATATCCGACCGTGCGGCCGACATCGCTCCTGGACTTCATGAAACGTCACTACGAAGGCGCACGCACGAAATTCGACAGCTAAACTTGCAAGTTAGACTGTCGTGATCTATGCTTTTCGCAAGGCCGCGCTCGGGAGCGCCGCCTTGCGCTGGAAGGTGCCGCCTCTGACCTGACGTTGGCGGTCGGCCAGTTTTCTTGCACCGGTCGTGGTTCATCGATTCCGGCGAACCGAATCTGTCGCGCTCCAGCGGGCTTGCCCGCCTGGACCGCGAGAGCCTTCCTCGCAGATGTCGATCGAGACAGTTCGAGCCTCACGACGTCGCGACCCGGGCTGCTGCCAATCCTTTCGGCTGCCGACTCGGCGATTCCGCGCGTCCCTATCCATTCATGCGTTTCACTCCCTTCGAAAGGACGAGTCATGAGCTTCGTTTCAGCCTTCTTTGCAGGTGCCTTCTTGTGCAACGCGATGCCGCACCTGACTGCCGGTCTGCGCGGCGAAGTTTTTCCGTCTCCGTTTTCGCAGCCGCCCGGAAAGGGGCCATCGTCGCCGCTCGTCAATGTCCTTTGGGGCTTTCTGAACGCACTGATCGGCTTGGCGCTGCTGCTCCAGCATCCGTTCCCGCCCGGGGTGAACGTTGATAGCGCGGCGATGCTCGCCGGCGTGCTGGTCATAGGTGTCTTCTCATCGGTTCACTTCGGCCGTGTACGCCGCGAAGGCTTGTTTTGAGCGTGCACGACGTCGGCACGCGAGTGCCCACCTGCGCAATTGACCAACGGCGACCACGACGAACCCATTGTTGGTACTGCGATTCACACGATCGCCGTTGGTTGACTCCCCAACGATTGGCCGGCAAACCGCCGTTCCTTCCACAGCGCTGCATGCGCCATCCGTACTACCCCGAGTTGCAGTAGTACAAGTTCGAGATAGATTGATCACCGGAACCCGACGTCCCTTGCGTGCCGTCGTCTCCCCGTTCTCACTCAAGAGGTTCGATGAACTTGCCGTTTACGCACTTAGCTTCGCAGCGTTGACGGACTGCCATTCGAGCGGCCTCGCTGCGACGCGCTTCTACCCTGGAGCCTGTCATGAAGCATCGCCGTGCTACCGCCTCGTTCGCCCTCGCTGCCGCGCTTCTGGTTTCATCGTCTTCCTTCGCGGCCGGCGCGTCCGGCATAGTTCGCTTCAGCGGCATGATCGTCGAGCCGCCCTGTTCGTTCACGGTTGACAGCGCCGATGCGCAGCATGCGCGCATGCGTCCCGATTGCCCGCGCCCGGCCACCGGCCAAGTCGCGTTCGTCGACGCGGCCACGCTGCGCACGGTCGCCACCACGTCGTTCTCCCAGGGTTCGCGCACGATCGTCGTCCCCGAGCGCGCCGGCACCGCCCATGCGCCGCTGATCGCCGTCGTCACCTACCAGTAGGAAGCGTCGCCCGATACTGCGCGCGTCAGTCGCGATGGCGCGCGATCCAGTCGCTGAATGCGCGGATTTTCTGCTGGCTGCCGGCGCTCTCGGGATAGACGAAGAAATAACGTGCGCCGGTTTCGAGCACGACGTCGAACGGCCGTTCGAGCCGGCGCGCGCTGACGTCGTCGTCGACGAGCGTCACGTCGCCGATCGCGACGCCGAAGCCCTCCATCGCCGCGTTCGTCGCGAGATCGAGCGTGTCGAAGCTCGGCCCGCGATCGGCATCGACCGTGCGCACGCCGGCGTGGTCGAGCCACGCGCGCCAGTCGCGATGGTCGCGCGTCGGGTGCAGCAGCGTGTGGCGCGCGAGATCGCCGATCTCGGCGAGCGGCGCCGTTTGCCGCAGTCCGGGCGCGCAGACGGGCGTGAGCCGCTCATCGAACAGCGGCAGCGCGCAAACGTCCGCGCCCGGCGACGTGCCGTAGACGATCGCCGCATCGAACGGCTCGGTCGCAAAGTCGACGTCATGCTGCCACGCGGTCGTGATCTGCACGTGCAGATCGGGATGCTCGCCCTGGAAACGCATGATGCGCGGGAGTATCCAGCGCATCACGCAGGTCGGCACCTTCAGCGCGAGATCGGTGCGCTGCCGCGTGAGCTTCATCGAGATGTCCTCGATCCGCGCGAAGCTCTCGTTGACGACCGGCAGCAGCTGCTCGCCTTCCGCCGTCAGCGTCAAGCCCTTCGCATGCCGCTTGAACAGCGGGAAGCCGTAATGCGCCTCGAGCGTCTGAATCTGCCGGCTCACCGCACCCTGCGTGATGCAAAGCTGCTCGGCCGCGCGCGTGAAGCTGCGGTGACGAGCGACGGTCGAGAAGATCTGCAGCGCGTGCAAGGGCGGAAGTCGGCGCATGGCGAGGCGAAGTGAGCGGACGGAGCGCGCGCCGCCTTCGGCGCGCGCAGACCGACACGATAAGCGAAACGCCGGTTTCGCGCGAGGCGGCGCCCCGGGCTGTCGGATAGCGGTGAATCGGGCAGCGGTGAAATCAGCCGGCGGCAAGCGCGGCGGCCGCGATGCGCGCCGCCTCGGCGACGACGTCCGCGCGCGGCGCCGCATCGGCGCCCGGCTGCGTGAACGACACCGCGATGACGAGCGGCGCATGCGACGGCGGCCACAGCACGGCGACATCGGTCGTCGTGCCGTAGCCGCCCGTCCCGGTCTTGCCCGCGACGCGCCAGTCGGACGGCACGCCCGCGCGAATGCCCTTGACGCCGTTCGCACTGCCGAGCAGCCACTTCGTCAGTTGCGCGCGCTCCGGTGCGCCGAGCGTATCGCCGAGCAGCAGCCGGCGCATCGTTTCGGCCATCGCCAGCGGCGTCGACGTATCGCGCTCGTCGTCGGGCCGCGCCGTGTTCAGCTCGGGCTCCCAGCGATCGAGGCGGAACAGCGTATCGCCGCTGGCGTGCGCGAACTCCGTGACCGTCTGCGGGCCGCCCAGCACGCTCATCAGCAGGTTCGCCGCGGACTTGTCGCCGGATTGCAGCATCGCTTCGCACAGCTGCCCGATCGTCATGCCGGTATCCGCATGCCGCTCCGTGATGGGCGAGCCGGGCGCGAGCTCGTAGCGCCGATACAGGATGCGACGCGGCAGCAGCGATGCGTCGAGCGCGCTGCGCGCGAGCATCGCTGCGGCGGCAACGACCGCGAAGGTGCCGCAGAGCGGGAAGCGTTCGCGCGAGCGGTGCGCGATCCGCGCGCCGGTCGCGGTGTCCAGCGCGGCGACGCCGAGCCGGCCGTTCGACGCTTGTTCGAGCGCGTCGAGCTGCGACTGCGCGGCACGCAGGTGTTCATGATCGCCGACGGGGGCCGGCGCGCACGCGGCGACGAACGGCGCGGCGACGGCGGCAAGCAGCAGCGAGCGGCGTGACGGAGAGTGATCCATGGATGGCGGGTCGACTGCTTATCGGTGGCGGCCTGTCGGGACGAGCATTCACGCTTGCGCGAACCGCCGCGCGCGTGCTCGTGCGCTGGCGACAAGCGTAGCAGCGACCGCGCGCGCATTCCAGCGGCAGCCGTGCGCCGCGCTCAGCCTTGCGTCGACGGCAGGTACGGCAGCGGGTTGACCGGCTTGCCGTCGCGCCGCACCTCGAACAGCAGCGCGACGCGCGAATTGTCGAGATCGCCCATCTCGGCAATCTCGTCGCCCTGGCGAACGACGTCGCCCGTCTTCACGAGCAGCTTGCGGTTGTGCGCGTAGGCGGTCAGGAAGTCCGCGTTGTGCTGGACGATGATCAGGCTGCCGTAGCCGTTCAGGCCGACGCCGGCATACATCACGCGGCCGGCGGCGGCCGCGCGCACCGGGTCGCCGGGCTGGCCGGCGATCTGGATCCCGCGGTTCTGGCCGGGCCTGAACGATTCGATGACGCTGCCGCGCGCGGGCCACGACAGCGCGACGCCGCTCGCATGCCGTTTCATGTCCTTGACGACCTGGCGATCATTCGCCGACAGCGCGGCCGGCGGGCTCGACGCCGCCCCGCTCGCAGCCGCCGCGGCCGGCGCCTGCGGCGCTTGCTGCTTCACGATGCGCAGCGCCTGTCCGGCCCGCAGCCGGCTGTGCGCGCCGAGCCTGTTCCACGTGCGCAGGTCGGCCACGCTGCAGCCGTTCGCCGACGCGATGCGCGACAGCGTGTCGCCGCGTTTGACGATATAGCGATGCGCAACCAGGATCGGGGCTGCCGGCGGCGCGGACGCGGCGGCGGCCTCCGCCGGGGCCGCATTCTGCGCCGACGCGCCCGCGAGCGTATCGCTCGGCGGCACCGGCGGCGTGCTGGCGCAGCCGGCCATGACGAAGACGGCGCCCAGGGCCGACAGCCATGCCGTCCTGACGTTGATCTCGCGCTGTTTCATGGTCGACACGACTCCGGTTTGACAATCTTTGAAGCATCTCAAAAACGGCGCGGCCGACGTGTAACCGGTTGCAAACATTGATGACAAACGATCACGGAGCGAGCGGCGGCGCAGACTCGATACCGGTAATACGGTCAAATCGGGAAAAACTTGACGCCTGGCGACAGGATTCGCGCAAAAAATTCCGGCGTCACCTCAACCATTCGGCCAGGTCGGAACAGGCGAGCGCGACGCCGACGCACAGAAAGAACAGGTGCAGCGCGATCTTGAACGCCACGCCCCACGACGGATCGACATGCATGACGGGTCTCCTCGGGTTGATGTGCGGGCATGTTCCGGCAATGTTCGCGCCCCGAAAATGCGGAACCGGCGAAGCCTGCCTCAGGCAATGCCTGAGCCCGCGCCCGCCGTTCCTGCTACCTTATCGACGAACCCAACGCGGCAAACCCAACGACATCCGTCCCCATCATGCGCTTCGACCTGACCGACCTGCGGCTTTTCCTGCACATCTGCGAGGCGGGCAGCATCACGGGCGGCGCGGAACGCACGCACATCACGCTGCAGGCCGCGAGCGAGCGCATCCGCGGCATGGAGGACGAGCTCGGCGTGCCGCTGCTGCACCGGACCAAGTCGGGCACGCAGGTCACCGACGCCGGACGCGCGCTCGAGCATCATGCGCGCACCGTGCTGCAGCAGATCGACCACATGCGCGGCGAGCTGCAGCAATACGGCCGGGGGCTGCGCGGCCATATCCGGCTGCTGTGCAACACCGCGTCGCTCAGCGAGTACCTGCCGGACGCGCTGGCCGAGTATCTGCCGCATCATCCGAAGCTGTCGATCAGCGTCGAGGAGCGGTCGAGCCAGGACATCGTGCACGCGGTCCGCAACAAGACGGCGGACGTCGGCATCGTCGCCGATTCGGTCGGCCTCGGCGGGCTCGAGCAGAAGCCGTTTCGCGAGGACTGGCTGATCGCCGTCGTGCCGGCCGGCCATCCGCTCGCCGCGCGCGACAAGGTCGCGTTCGACGAAATCGTCGATGCGGATTTCATCGGCCTCACCGACGGCAGCGCGCTGCAGGTGCATCTCGCCGATCAGGCCAGGGCGCTCGGCAAGCGGATGCGCTATCGCGTGCAGTTGAAGAGCTTCGATGCGATCTGCCGGGTGATCGAGAGCGGCGTGGGGATCGGGATCGTGTCACGGCATGCGGCGTCGCGGGCGATGCAGACGATGGATGTGCGGATGGTCGAGCTGTCCGATGCGTGGAGCCATCGGAAGCTCACGCTGTGCGCGCGGTCGTTCGATGCGTTGCCGAAGTACACGCGGGCGTTCGTATCGTTTCTGTCGAACGACACGCCGCCGCGCTGAGCGACGCGCGGCCATCGAAGCAACCGGAGGACATACGAGGAGGCATTGCCATCATGACCGAATCCGACCTCGCGATCCGCTATCGCGCATACATCGACTGCCTGAACCGTCAGGATTGGGCGGCGCTGGGCGACTACGTCGCCGACAACGTGATCCACAACGATCGGCCGCTGGGCCTGGCCGGCTACCGCGCGATGCTGGAGCAGGATTTCCGCGACATCCCGGACCTGCGTTTCGAGATCCGGCTGCTCGTGTGCGAGCCGCCGCGCATCGCGGCGCGGCTGCGCTTCGCGTGTGCGCCGCGCGGCACGTTCATGGGGCTGGCCGTCGACGGCAGGCGCGTGACCTTCGCCGAAAACGTCTTCTACGAGTTCGACGACGGCAGGATCCGGCAGGTCTGGTCGGTCATCGACAAGGCCGCGATCGAAGCGCAGCTGTGATGGTCGCGCGCCGCCGCGGGCGCAGCGGCGGCCGGCGCTGCACTGCGCTGCCCGCTCAGAACTTGTGGCGAATCGCCGCGCGCACGGCGAACTGGTTCGGCGACGACGACGGGCCGTCGGTGCCGACCACGTAGCCGCCGTCGGCGGCCGTGCCGGTCCGGTCGCCGGCGACCTTCTGCCACGCGCCCTGCAGATACACGTCGGTGCGCTTCGACAGGCTGTAGTCGGCCATCAGGCCCACGGTGTGGTACTTCGGCTTGATCGAGCCGGTCGCGGCGTCGAACTTGCCGTCCGTGTACACGTACTGCGCGCCGACGAAGAAATCAGACGTCAGCTGGTACTTGCCGTTGATCTCGAAGTTCTGGAACTTGGTCGCGGTCAGGCCAAGGCCCGAGAACGTCGCCGTCGGCAGATAGACGGTCGACACCGGGTTCTTCACGTCGGTCTTCGTGTAGACGAAGCCGACGGTCGCCGGGCCGAACGTGTAGTTGATGCCGCCGCCGAAGATGCGCAGGCGGTCGGCGACGAAGTTCGCGTCGTCGGCCGCGATCGCGCCCGCATTGCCGTTGCCCGGGCTGTTCGCCTGCAGGTAGGCCGCGGCGACCTGCAGGCCGGCCAGCGAATACTGCGCGCCGATGCTGTACTGGCGGTTGGTCGAGAAGCCGGTGCTGTTGCTGAAGCTGTAGGTGCCGCCGACCTGCAGCCCGTTCCAGTCCGGGCTCGCGTACTTCACCGTGTTGTTGACGCGGAACGAGTTGTCGGTGTTGTCGTTGTCGAACGGATGCGAGAACAGCGTGCCGCCCCAGTTGCCGTTCGCGGTCAGCGGCGCGAGATAGTCGACGAGCGCATCGTACTGGCGGCCGAACGTCAGCGTGCCGAAGCGCGACTCGGACAGGCCGACGTACGCCTGGCGGCCGAACATGCGGCCGCCCTGGCCGAGCCGGCCGTTGTTCACGTCGAAGCCGCTTTCCAGCACGAAGACCGCCTTCAGCCCGCCGCCCAGGTCTTCCGAGCCGCGCAGCCCCCAGCGGCTGCCCTGCGCATAGCCGCTCGCGAGCTGGTAGTTGGTCTTGCCGACGCCGTTCACGCGGACATTGTTCGTATAGTTGAAGCCCTCGTCGATCAGGCCGTACAGCGTCACGCTGTTCTGCGCGAACGCCGGCGCAGTGAAGGCAGTGAAGGCGGCAAAGGCGGCGAGCGCGGCGGCGGAAATGACGTGCTTCTTCATGGCGAATCTCCAGAACCGGATGGCCGGGCGCACCCTCGAGGCGCTCCGGCGTGAGTCTTGTATGGCCCGCTCGGCGGGCGGCGCGGAGTGGCACGCCGCGCAATGTCCAAAATGGTGTCACGTCGGAAACCAATCGTCTACCGGGGAGCGGCTCCCCTTCGGCAAGCGTTGCGCCCTTCCAACTGGCCCCATTGTGCCGATTGCCGGGCAAGCCTTGCGGGCCGCGGGCGGCGACTATGCCATTCGCGTAAACCCGAAAAATGTCGCATCGATGGCACAATGCGCATCTGTTTGTCACATTTCCTCACGAATTCATGCTTGACCCCGATTCATGCGCGGCGTGTGCCTGCCGCGCACGCGGCGGACGCCGGGAGCCGGGCCGATGAGCGCCGCCCCGCCAAGCCCGGCCGCTACGCCGAACTCGATTTCTTCCGCGGACTCGTCCTGCTCGTCATCGTCATCGACCACATCGGCGGCAGCATCCTGTCGCGCGTCACGCTGCACGCGTACGCGCTGTGCGATGCCGCCGAGGTCTTCGTGTTCCTCGGCGGCTTCGCGACCGCGATCGCGTACAACTCGCTCGCCGAGCGCCACGACGAGGCCGCCGCGCGCCAGCGCTTCATCCGGCGCGCGTTCGAGATCTATCGCGCGTTCCTCGTCACGGCCGGCCTGATGCTGCTGATCACCGCCGCGCTGAGCGCGCTGGCGATCGACGGCCCGAACATGCCGACCAACGATCTCGACGGGCTGATCCAGAAGCCGCTCGCCGCGCTGCGCGACATCCTGCTGTTCCGGCGCCAGCCGTACCTGGCGTCGGTGCTGCCGATGTATGCGTTCTTCGCGCTGCTCGCCCCGCTCGCGCTGCCGCTCGCGCGCACCCAGCCGTGGCTGCTGCTCGCGTTCAGCACGTCGCTGTGGTTCGCCGCGCCGCACGCCGCCGGCTACCTGCCGACCGTCGAAGGCACGCCGTGGGACTTCAATCCGTTCGCGTGGCAGTTCCTGTTCGTGCTCGGCGTGATCTCGCGCTGCCAGCCGGTCTACCAGACGCTCGCGCCGAAACCGCAGGGCTGGCTGCTGACGGCCGCGTCGCTCGCGATCGTCGCCGCGGGCGCCTATTACCGGCTGCGCATCGAGCCGTTCCCGACCGATCCGTCGATCAAGCAGAACCTCGGCGCGCTGCGGCTCGTGAACTTCCTCGCGATCGCGTGGCTCGCGGCCAAGCTCGTGCACCTCGGCTGGATGAAGAAGGTCGCGCACGCGATGCCGTGGATCGGCACGATCGGCCGCCAGGGCCTGCTGAGCTTCGTCGCCGGCACCGCCATCTCGCTCGCGGTCGATTCGCTGCTGTACCAGGCGACCGACGGCTACCTCGACGTGCCGCTCGGGCTGACCGCCGACGTCGTCGCGATGGGCCTGCTGTATCTCGTCGCCAAGCTCTACGCGCCGCTGACGTCGCGGCTGCCGTTCCGCGCGCGGCGCTAAACCTCCGCACGGCCGTCATCCGCCGCTGCTACGATAGGCGGCGACACTCCTGAACCCGCTCGACATGCGCCGATTTCTCCTCCTGCTTGCCGCCGCGCTGACCATCGGCTTCGCCGACTCCGCCGAAGCCACCCCTTCCGCCCAGGCGGCCCAGGCCGCCCCGATCAACGACGACGGCAGCGTCGTGATGCGCACGTTCCGTTCGGCGTCGCTGCAGCGCGACTGGTCGTACACGGTCTACCTGCCGCCCCGCTACAACCCGGAAGGCGCGCGCTACCCGGTGCTGTACCTGCTGCACGGCAATGCGGGCAACGCGAACGACTGGATCACGCAGGGCCGGCTGCAGGTCACCGCGGACTCGCTGATCGAGCGGCACGACATCCCGCCGGTCGTGATCGTGATGCCGCAAGGCGGCACCGACTGGTACGTCGACCGCAAGGAGCGGATGCAGAGCGCGTTCCTCAACGACCTGCTGCCGGACGTCGAGGCGCATTTCGCGGTGTCGAACCAGCGCGCGGGCCGCGCGATCGGCGGCGTGTCGATGGGGGGCTTCGGCGCGCTGCGCTTCACGCTGCTCGAGCCGGGCCTGTTCTGCGGCGCGATGCTGCTGAGCCCGGCCATCTATGCGAACGAGCCGCCGCTGAACTCGGCGGCACGCTATGTGGGCGTGTTCGGCGACAAGCAGTTCGACTCGCGCGTCTGGCACGAGCTGAATTACCCGGCGCTGCTGCGCGGCTACTTCGCGCGGAACTGGCGCGTGCCGATGTTCATCGCCGTCGGCGACGACGACCTGTCGATCCAGGCCGAATCGAGCGTGCTGTATACGCAGCTGCGCCGCGCGCAGAACCCGGCCGAGCTGCGCATCGTCGACGGCGGCCATACGTGGGACGTGTGGCGCGGGCTGCTCGGCCAGGGGCTGAGATACGTGCTCGAATGCGTGAGGTAAGGACGCGGGATCTTGCGCGGGCCGCCCGGCATCGGCGCTGGCACCGGTGGGTGCAGTCACGGGCCGATCGCTTGCGGCAGACCTGCGCGTCAGCGTTCGTGATAGACGGCGAGCCATACGGACGGCTCGTCCGGATGCGTCCATGCGACCCGATGACGACAGTGCGGTTCGATCAGCAGGTAGTCGCCGGCGCGCATCTCGAGCCGCGACCCATCGGCTTCGAACTCGAGCACCGCCGCGCCGGACAGCAACGCCACCCATTCGGCGCGCGGATCGTCGTACCAGAACCCCGCGGGACTCGCGTGACCCATCGATACGATTCGCTCGATATCGACGCGCGCGCCGTGAACCAGCACGTCGACCTGCTCGTCGCTGCCGCGGCTTGCTTCGGGACTGAACAGGTTGCCGGTGTGAAGTTGCATCGTCTGATCCTCGTGTTCGCCCTTGGGTCAAGGCGGTTGACGCTCACTGTAGCCCACTGTCGCGCAGCGTCATGTCGACGGCCGGAACGCCGCAACCTTGTTTCGCCCGGTCGCATTCGCGCGGTATAGCGCCCGATCCGCGGCCTTGATCATGTTGTCGGCTTCCTCATCGCGCTCGGGCGTCCAGCTGGCCAGGCCGATGCTTGCGGTCACGTGCCCATGCTCGCTGCCGACGTGTTCGAGCGCCAGCTCGTCGATTGCCGCGCGAATGCGCTCGGCGATCCGCGCGGCGCCCGGCTCGGGCGTGTCGGGCAACAGCACGACGAACTCCTCGCCGCCGTAGCGGGCTGCGCTGTCGACCGGCCGGCGAATGTTGTCGCCGATGCAGCGCGCCACCGCCGCGAGCGCGTCGTCGCCGGCCTGATGACCATAGGTGTCGTTATAGGCCTTGAAACGGTCGACGTCGACGAACAACAGCGAGAACACCGAGCGCGCGCGCCGTGCGCGACGCCATTCGCGCTCCAGGACTTCCGCGAAGCTGCGGCGATTGCCGAGGCCGGTGAGACCGTCGGTGCGCGCGAGCAGCACGAGTTCCGATTCCGCGCGCATCCGATGCCGCAGCTGCGCGCCGAGCATCACCGACACCGCGATGAACGCCGCACCGAACGTTGCGACCAGCGCGCCGATCGTCGCGGCGCGGTGCCGCCACGCCGCGTAGATGTCCTGCTCCGCTTCGGCGACCATCACGATCAGCGGCAGCTTCGGCAGATGCCTGAAGTAGTACAGACGGCGCACGCCGTCGAGCGACGATTTTTCCGAGAACACGCCGTCGCGCGCGGCCTGGAAGCGCCCGAAGGTTGCCCCGCGGCTGACGTCGCGGCCGATGGTTTGCGCATCGTATGGCTGACGCATCACCATGACGCCGTCGTCGCGGATCAGCGACATCGAGCCGTGCTGTCCGAGCGACAGGCCGGCAAACAGCTGGTGGAAGTATTCGAGGTTCAGTGCGATGAGGACGACGCCGGCAAACGAGCCGTCCGGATTCGAGATCCGCCGCGTGAGGCCGATGCTCAGCGCGCCGCCGCGCAGCCGCGACGCGAACGGATCGCTGACATAGAGCCCGACATCCGGATGGTCGCGGTGGACGGTGAAGTACTTGCGATCGGCAAAATTGCCGCGGCGCGGCACGTCGGTAGCCGAATCGAGGACGATGTTACCGTCGGCATCGAGCACCAGCATCGAGCCGAGAAAGCGCGCGGTCATCGCGTTGTCGAACAGCACTGCGCGGCGCACGCTCGGCGGCGCATTCATCACGTCGGGACGCTTCAGGCCGTCGATGACGGCCTGCAGCGACAGGTCGTAGAGCTCGAAGTTGCGTTGGATGTCGCGCTCGACGATCAGGCCGAGGTTGCGCGACGTTTCGCTTGCCCGCTCGAGCGCGTCGGTGCGGCTCTGGAACAGTTGCAGCACGCACAGGCCCATGAGCACGCAGGCAACCGCGATGCCGATCACGACGATGGTTATGGGAGCCGCCGGCCTCGACTGCATGTGTCTCCTTTGCGACGGAACGGGTGCGTACGCGCATGCCTCGATTACTTCATACTAAAAAAGGTGCGGGCGCAGATCAAGCGGCGGAGTTAGTTGGTGCGTGGGCGAGGGTTGCGCGTTGGGGCCGGCGCCGGTTGTATTTTTTTCACGCGGATCGAAAATCGTTCAAGTGCGTGAAGCGGGCGATCTGTGCGGGGTGGGCGGGTAAGCGTTGAACTTCGGGGGGCTGATGCAGATCGGTTTCGATGGCGTTTGGTGCACCCATGCCTACCGGGGCCGCATATGACTAAGTGAGACTCCCGGCCGCCAGGCTATTCGCCGTAGTACGACGTCGACCGGGCAATGACGCGATTTTCGCCGGGCGGACATGCGCACATGACGATGTCGCCGTCGAGTACACCGTGTGTATTGCCTACACCCCACGTTTTCGCCGTACCGAAAATCGACCCGGTCTGGCCGCAACGGCCGCAGGACGCTCGGCCCATGTGATAAGCATAGGGTTGTCCGTGGTCCAGATCGGACTCGTCACCATCGAGCACGTGACCGCCCGTTGTCGTTGCATTGCCTTTCAGCGCCATCATTTTGTGCATTTCCCGCTACCTCCGATTTTTCCAAGCCCAGTCATCTGCTATCCGGCCGATCCAGGATCATTCGGTAGCCCGATACACCGCATCTCGTTGCGCCGCTCAAGATCGAATAGCGTAATTGCTCAACCCTCATCCTGCGTACCGGGCTGCACCGACGCTTTCGGCTTCGGCGCCGGCGCGCTCTGCTGCGGCGCCGATCGCACGATCGGCCGGTCCTTCGCGTCGACCAGCACAAGCGTGTTGTCGCGCACTTCGACCTTGACCGGATCGGTCTGCTTCCATTGCTTTTTCGGCACGGCCAGCTTCCAGACCGCACGCTCACCCGGCTCGCGGAAGAACGCCACGACACCCACCACCTGCGCATCCGGGTGCATCGGTTCGCTCACGCTGGCATTCGCACCGGGGCGAAGCACCACATCCTTGGTGGCGAGCAGATCGGCCTTGAGCGCGTCCAGGTCATGGGTCTGCAACCGGGTGTAGTCGAGCTGGTCGAAGGTTTTCGCGTCCTTCAACTGGTAGAGCCTCACGACCGTCGACAAAGGCTGTCCAGCGGCATTTGCGTTCAACGACGACCGGGCGACGAGGTCCACATTCATCGTCTTCACCTGCGTCGTGAAGACCCATTTCGCCGCGCCCACCGTGCTGTCCTTCACGGCTTGCCCGACGCCGCAGCCGGCGGTCGCAACGACCACCACGGTGGCCACTGCACCGGCCAGGCTTCGTCCAATCGGTATCCTTAAAATGTTCATCTGATTGTTGTCCATGTTTCGAGTTCTGCGTCGCGTTGTGCCAGCGATTCGTACTGCGGGCTTATGCGGCTTCCGTCGCGCCGCGCCAGCGGCCCAGCTGCACCCGTGTCACGCGAGTGGGTCCGTGCCCTACCGCAGGCGGCGACCCGAGCTGCGTGGTCAGACCCAGCTTCGCCTGACCGGACGCCAGCAACGGCTCGGGCATCAGGTCCGGGTGCACCTGCATCTCCAGCAGCGCTTCGCTTTCGTAGCCGAGGTAGAAGCGCAGCAACGCGGTGATCTGGCGGTAAGCCGGTTGTCCCGGCACGAGCGCCGCGACTGCGTCGCGCGTGTGCGGCGTGAACACGATACGCAGTGTGTTCGCTCGATCGCGGAACCCGCGTCCGAGCAAGCATTGCTCGCCGAGCGCCGCCGGTTCGAAGTCGCTGACGGTACGCCACACCGGATAAAACTCCTCGACCGCAATGGCGGCGTCCGGAATCGCGGGGCTCAGCACGCCGGCGAGCCCTTCCGCGGTGCGCGTCTTCTGAGCGGCCAGTCCCAGCATCGACAGCAGTGCGCGCGCGCCGACGTCGCGCGGCAGCCCCCAGTCCGGCGCGCGCGTTTCAGGCGAGCGGAACCCCAGTCCGACGAGACTGAGCGCGCCGCGCGAGACGGTATCGAAGCCATCCGGCTGGAAGCCGGCCGGATACCGGTATTTGCGCCAGATCCGGTAGAACTGCGTGGCAATGCGATGGTGAAACAAGTCCAGGAACGCAGACAACGGCTCGGCGCCGTCGCGGTTCTGCGCAACCTCGTCAACGAAATACGCCGGCATGCGGGCATCGACGCCGTACAGGCCGAGGAATGTCGTGCGAACGGCGGGCGGCCTCGCCGGATCGTCGGGATCGCATTCGACCGCATCGATCTCGCGCGCCGGAAATCCCAACTGCGCACGGGACCGGAAGCGAACCGGATCCGTCGCAGGCGAATCGGTGGTACCCAGCGGCGCGGCATCCGTTGCGGCCAGTTCGATCAGCGCGCAGAAACGAAAGAAATTCATCCGGTGCGCCTGATTCAGCAGCGCCGGGAGCAACGTACGGTCCGCCCGGGCCGGCGGCAAAGTCGTCAGACTGCGCTCGGGCGCTTTCGCGGAGTCGTTCAAAACGGCGCTCCTCCACCCTTCGTATCGGGCCATTCGAGGCGCTGGCCGGTCGGCTGCGACACGATCACCAGCTTCGTGTACAGGTTGACCGTCGCGTACAGGCCCAGAAACCGGTTGAGCATGGCGCCGAACAATTCGAGATCGCCGTCGCCTGCAAAGTGCGTGCTGTCGACCGTCGCGGTAATTTCGACGCCGCGCATCAACCCACCCTTCACGAGCTTTTGCAGCGGCCGGTGCCGCACGTCGACGATCGCCTCGATCCGGCGGCGATTCAGCTCGCCGTCGGTCCAGTCGTACAGGGCCAGCGATCCGCGCAGGATTTCCGCATCGAGCAGCGACAGGTAATTCGGCGCCAGATGCGAGAGCACCCGCCACTGGAAGCGATCGGCTGTCGGCGGATAAACCGGTAACGTGGGCGCGGTCACGTTGCGCACCGACGCGATGTTCGTGAATCCTGCCCGCATGCGCGTGATGCTCGCTTCCCGCAACGCCTTGCGCGGCAGCATGCCGTTGGTGCCCGTGACCGACAGCGACAGTGTTTCCTGAGGCAACGCGTGCTCGGTTTCCCACGCATGGCCGCCGAGCACGACCCAGGTATCGAAGCGTCCGGACGGCGCGCGCCGCACGTGCGTGTGGAAATACCGCTCCGGCATCGCATGGCGCAGCATGCCGCCGTGGTGGCGGAATGCTGCGAACGGCACATATTCAAAGCGTCGGCCGCGCTCGATCCCGTGCACCGCGTCGACCGAGTAGATGTCGACCAGCGGCCCATGCTGCTCGCGCGCCCGCACCCGGTATTCGGTCTCGAACTGCGTGACCTTGACCGGATCGGCCTGGACGGGAAACAGGTTGATGATCGGCGTGCAGTACAGCCGCACGTTCTCCGCGGTGAAGCGCATGTTGTCCTGCCACGGCTTCGCCAGCACGATCTCGACGTCGACGTACGGGGCGGATGCGGGAAGCGCCTGGATGTCGAGCCCGAGCAGGTCGACGAACATGAACTTCTCGGGGAACGTGAAATACTCCAGCAGCAACTGATAGCCGCCGAACGCGCTGTCGGCCTTCGGCCACAGGCGCTCGTCACCCGCGAAGCCGGCCGCCTCCATCCGCAGGCCCGGCATCTGCTGCGGCGCGCCGGGACGATCCGCCGGGAAGCCGGGTATGCGTACGTGCATCGCGAGTGGTTTCCCCGTGAGCGCCGCGTGCAGCGCGAGGGCGACGGGACGATCCGCGTCGAGATACAGCCGCAGGCGCGGCACATGCAGTCGCTCGCGCTGGGCCTGCTGCTGGATCGCCAAGCGAAGCCGGATCACGGAACGACCGTCTTCGCGCGCCCATGCCCCCGCGTCGGTGAGGGTCAGCGGATACAGGTCGATCGGTTGTGTGGTGCGGTAGACGCATTCGACGTGCGTGGCCGCCCCTTCGCCGGTGCCCGTCGCGATCGGTCCGGACGTCACCTCGAGCCCGGCCGAGAGCGTCTCATGCTTTTGCAGCACGCCCATGTCCGGCGTGAGTTCGAGGATCGACAGCGACGGAATCATGCGCAGGTAGTGCGGCCAGAGCATGCTGACGAGCCCTTCGGTCAGCTCGGGCAGTTCGTCGTCAAGCTTGTGGCGCAGCCGCCCCATCAGGAACGCGAAGCCTTCAAGCAGCCGCTCAACGTGGGGGTCGCGCTCACCACCGCGGTCCAGCCCCAACTCGCGCGCCCGATCAGGAAACGCGTGGGCAAACTCCCGGCCGGCTTCGCGCAGATAGCGCATCTCCGCTTCGTAATAGCGCAGGATCTCGTTATCCTTGATCGGATTCGTCATTCGGTGTCCTGTTGTGTCATTCGGGCAGCGACCCGCCCGGGATGGGCACGGACGCGTGGCGCGCCGCGGCGAGTGCGCCCGGCGGCAGCGGTGGCGGCGGTTGCAAGGCAGACCCGCCCGCACGGGGCGTCGTAGCTCGGGGCACGAAAATGCGCGACGGCAATGCGAACCCGCGCAGCGACAGCAGCTCGAGCGGCCCCTTGCCTACGTCGGTGCGCATCAGATAGGTCAGCGGATACGTGAACGATGCCGGCGCAGGAGTCAGCGGCGCCTGTGCCGTCAATGCATCGTGATCGTCCGTCGTCGCGGTCGCTGACCTGGATGGCGGCGCCGGCGGCACGGCCTGCCAGGTAATCTGGTAGGTGGCCGTATCCACCGGACTCACGTGGGCCCGTTCCAGCAGGCGCACCAGCGCCCACCGTCCGCCGAACTCCAGATTCAGGTTTGTGCCGGCCCGCTCGGTCTGCCATTCGAGACGCGTCCCCGCCTTCTGCGGCTCGTTCGACGGCCACGTGAGCGTCTGCCACGTTTCCTGCTGGTTGTAGTAGTGCAGTGTCTGACCGTCGACGCTCAGGCGCGTATCGGTCACGCCCGACGTGGGAACGGGCTTCAGGTCGAACGCATACCGAGGCTCGCCCTGCGCGAGCAGGTGAGCGGCGATCCGCTGCAACATGTTGATCGCGTTGAGGAAGGCCGGATCGATCGTGCGTGCCGCACGACTCGCGCCGGACCCGCTCGACGCCGGCACCCATTGATCGCCTTGCAGCGTCAGCACGCCCGCAAGCTGGGTCGCCAGGAATGAACCGACGAGCCCGCCCCGCGGACGCAGGAAGCGCGCCAGTTCGGGCAGCGACGCGTCGTTGGCCGTGTTCGCGAACGGATAGCGGCCGGCAAACGACCGATTCCAGGTCGCGACGATCGTCTGCCGCCACGCGTCGTTCAGGCTGGCCTGGGCCGGCTCGAGCACGGCCTGCGTGGCCTGCGCAATGGGCTGCACGAACAGCGCCTGGCCCATCCCGGTCCACTGCTCGCCGAGGCTGGCGGCGACCAGCTGGGCATAGGCGAGCGTATCGGCCAGTTCCGAACTCCTGCCCTGAAACAGCGCCTGCGCGACCTGCCGGGCTTCGCTGTCGGCGTCCGGACTGTCGGCGATCTGCTGCAGCTTCAGGCGCAGCATCGTGATGCGCTCGGTGAAGCGCTGCAGGCTCAGGTCGCTCGTTGCGCCTGCCGTCGCCGCGTTACCCGGTGCGATCAGATGCAACACGGGGCCGAATGAAACGCCGAGCGGTCCGGCCGGATCGGGCGCGGCCGGCTGCGGCCCATTGTCCTTGCTGGCGAGCATGCTCTGCGCTTTGGTCACCAGCGTGTCGGACAGCGAGGTCCGCACTGCGCCGGCGCCGCCCTGGTATTCGACCGATTTCATCAGTGCGATCACAGGCGACTGCCGGGAATCGGCGATCAGCTTCAACTGCGCGATGGCCGCCGGCAGCGTTCGCGCCGGCTCGCACACGATGCCGTTCATGAAGGTTTGCCAATGTTCCGCGTAATCCGTGAAGTACCGCGCGCGCAGCGCGGCGCGCAATGCGTCCGGCGTCATCGCCGACGCGTTGCGATTGGCACCGGTAGAGCCGAGCACCCAGTCGGCGGTCACGCCGTTGCGTTTGGCCGATGCATCGATCGCGGCCTCGATCGTGCCGTCCCACGCCTGGCGCGTAAACGCACCGGGGACGCTCGCCGAGGTCCGCAGCAAGCCTCGCGTGTCGGTTCCGGCGGTCAGCGACGCGAGCGTCTGATCGGGGTATTTGTGTCCGACCGAATCGAGGATCCCCTGGTAAATCGTGTCGTCCGAGTTCTTGACGCCGATCACGGCGAGCAGCGTCTGGCGAGCGCCGCCAACGAGTTCGTCACGCGGTGCGAGACGCCAATCGGGATGCGCGCTCAGGTGCTGCGCGTAGAACGACAGCAGCCGCTGGGACTGGTCGAGTTTTTCGCCCGAAGACAGTCCGATGCCGCCGTTCCAATGGCGCACCAGTTGCGGCGTCAGGAACGCGGCATCGGCACGCGTCGGCTCGGCCAGCATGAGGTACGTCTTGAGTGCGGCGTGACCGTCGAGCGCGAGACGATTGACCTGGTCATCGACTTGGGTGGTCGGCATCTGGGTAAGATCGACCAGTTGCCCCTCGATGTCCTGTTGCACGGGCGCAAGCAGTTGCGGGCGCGCTTCGCGCACATAGGGCTTCCATAACGCGGTCAGCACGTCTTGATCATGATTCAGGCCGAAGCGGGAGAAGAGCGTCGGGTGCTGTGTGCGCGCCTCGTAAAATTCGATGCGCTGCTGGAGCGCGAGCAACGCGCGCAGACGGGTCGCCGGATTGTTGGCGCCGTCGAACGTGCGCAGCACGTCGTGCGTGAACGCGAGGCCGCGCGCGTTCGTCAAGCCGGAGGTCAGCATGCCTGCGCCCCACAAGCCGACGGCCGCCAGCGCGATTCCCGAGACCATCGTGAGAGGATGCGTCGCCGTACGGCGGCCCGGCGTACGCCTGGCTGCATCGGTCAGATAGCGCCACAACGGAAAGTGAAGACTGTCGGTGCCCGTTGTCGTCGCTCCGGATGCCGGCCACGGTGCGAACATCACACCGGCAACCGGTTGGGCACGACGTTGCCAGTCGGACAAGCTCGCGATCCAGCGCGCCAGCGGCCCGCTGCGCGTATCGAGCCGGGTCGACAGGTCCGATGCGTAGCGGTCGGCAGGGTTGTGCGCGAGCTGGCCGACACTGACGTGGGCCAATCGATTGCGTAATTCGAGTAGCGCGGTTTCGATTGCAGGCGCATCAGCAGCGTGCGGGATTTCACAACCGGTGACGGGCGTATCCACACGGTGAACGGTGTCGGTGCCGTCGAGATCGAGGACGAATACCGACGCAGACCAGCGCAGGAGGTGCGTGATGCGCGCGAGGTGGAGGCCCCATGGACTTGTCGTGCCGCGAACTGCGTCGGGCAGCAATGTCGATTCGTCGACCATCAGGATGATCGCATCGAGCGGGCGCGCGCGGCGAAAGCGACGGATCTGCTTCAGCCACATCTCGTCGGGCCGACCGTCCGATCCGGTGCGCCCCCACAGCAGCACCGCGTCATCCGCGAGCAGCCAGCCGCGTTCTTTGAGGTCGGGCAACAGGCGGCCAATAGTTGTCTCGTCGCCCGTCAACAGCAGCCAGGGGCGCGTATAAGCCCATCGAAACCATCGGATTTGCTTCATCTGGAAGCGGAGGTCCTTCAACTGCAAGGCGGCCGATTCAACCTGCTTCTTCCCGGCGTCGGCAGCGGGGTTGATCGGAGGAGGAGGCTCGAGCCCATGATCTTTGGACGCCTGCTGCGCACCGAGCTGCACGAGCCCGCGTCGCTGCAAAGTGACACCGATCGCTGCCAACAGCATCACTCCAGCGCCGACGATAGCTAGCCGATTTTGGGAGGACCACGCCTTCAGATCCTTGAGATCGACGGTGTACAGAATCAACGCCGTCACGGCCGCGATCGCCGCGATGACGAGCAGGCACCGGCCCAATATGCGTCTTTTCAACGTCACCTCAGATTTCCTTTTGTCTTTTTTGCGGCTGGGCACCGCGAACGATGCAGAGATGCAGCACCTCGGCGCCCGGCTCACGCCAGGCGACGAGGTGTGGTTCCCCTTCCTGCGATGCTTCATACGCAGTGGCAAGCGCAATCCAGCTGGTGGCTGGCCCCGGCTCGCCCACGATGTGATCGAAGGATCTCTCGATCGGTCTCACCTTAGTGTCGGTAGTGAACGCCGCCGTAATCGCACCGGACTCCGCTTCGCATCGGGTGAACCAGGCGTGAGTGATGTGATCGGGTGAGAGCTGCATCTGCGCGAGTTGCTTCAGGTCTGCGTCGCGCGTGCCGGCCGTGCTGATCATCGGACGCAAGACACGGCCCGGCCCCTCGTCGGCCGATTCCATCAGGAGTGCTGCGGCGCCCTCGCTGAAGGTATGCCTGGTCGCACTGTCTGGCCAAATTTGTGCAGTAATGATCAGATGCGGCTCGGTACCGACAAGGTCGACCTGCTGCGCAAGAAACGATGCACAAGCCATTGCCGGTTCGGTGTCAATCTTGAATTTGCAAGCAGGCGCGACCCTGCAAAGCGCGTCCTCCGCATCCGCTTTCCAGCCGAGCAGAGATTCTTCCGGTGCGTCGGCGACAACCAGCTTGACGCGCAACTCCTTCCGCCCAGCAAGCGCCACCTGCAACTTTTCTGCGATTTGATTGAGCAACTTCTCGCGTCGTTGCTTAAGCGTTTTGTTCTTCGACCATGGAAACGCGCTCGCCCGCCCTCTATTCACTGGGAGTTCCGCATCGGGCTCCCTCATCCCAGCAGCTGGAACAGGTATCGGTAGGATGGCCACGGAAGCCGTTACACAAACGTGGCGTCGGCACCATGATTGCCAAAGAGACATGATCCGCTCTTGCTCACGCTCCAGTTCTTCCGCAACCGTCTGTTCGCGCTCCCAGCGGTCCAGCCGAATGCCGAGCGCTATCGCGCAAGACACAAGCGGAGCGCCGATGAGCAGTCCCCAGAATTGAAGCCCGTGCGTGGATTTTCCATGAGGCCACAGCAGCAATAAGGCGCCCGCAGCGCCGACCGCGAGTGCCAAGAGGCCGGGCACCCATACTCGAAGTTCAAGCGGCTTCGGGTAGAAAACCGAGGTCAGCGTTGGAATAGGCCAGGACATAGTGAAGTAACCAGACGACGATCGATACGTACCTTCAGCGCTGCAACTGCGGAGAGACAAGATCAACCAATCGCTGCGCCTGATTGACCAGTTTGGGATACTCGCTTTGGGAGGGCAGTTTTTTCGCAAAGCATTGCTCATAGGTGATCGATGTCTGTTGATTCGACACAGAACACGCCGGCATACCCTTTACCGTAGCTTTCTCGGTGAAAATGAAAATGCGATCGCCCTGCATGACCGTCACGGCGAGGTTGTCGGGGGGACTAGGTGCGGGGTCATCCTGTCCGACGGCAAACACAATCGCCCGCGCGATTGAATCGCCGCCTCGTGCAGCCACCGGTATTTCGCCATAGGAATAAACGGCTGCATCTCCGTTGAGCGTTGCGGTCGCATTGTAAAATTCTTCAGTCCCCAGCATTTTCCGAAGCGTCGAATAATGCTTGAAATCTTTCCGATGAACCGCCAACCATGACTCCATAATCGGCACAGTCGTAACGAAAAGTAGTGTTTTGGCATCGAATGATTTCACCTCGACTCCGTCCAATCCATCGTACTCGTCGTCCGACCTTGAACCAATAACGCTCTTGCCGCTTCTCGGAAAGCCTTTCGCATTGACCGCGCCCACCAGTCTTTGCAATTTGATCCGCACGTCTTGCATCGCTTTATCGGCGGCCCGACTCAACCGTTCGCTCCCTTGATCGGAGTATTTCGCATGAACGGCTTCGACCGCGTTGTTTCTCGAGGTAACGTAATCGCGGATCGATGTTTCCGAAAAGACCGAAATTGACGTCACCAGAAGAGCGGTTCCAACGATTTTTAAAAGTCTGCTTTTCATTTGATTTTGATGGCCCATAGAAATTTCGTTTTTCGTATTCCGATCAAATTCTAGGAGCCTCCGTATTCTCTCAGGTACTTGTCGAAGTCCGCCTTCATATCGGTCATCGTGTAGCCTTGGTCTTGCCCTCCACCAGGAAGCGATGGCCATTGACGCTTGCGAAGCAGACTCACTGCCTGATCGATATCACCCTGCCGGATATAACCCAAAGCACTGGGAGCGGGCAGACATTCCGGTTTCGGGCCAAAACGTCCCGGCTCGCCCTCCATCAACCACACCGCATAGCGGTCTTGGGTCTGGGGAGTGAAGTCTGAAGGTAACGCGCCGGTGCCCAGAGCGTGTCCTCTTTTCCATGATGACCTGGCAATCTGGTATGCACCTTGGTGGTCTTCCGCTTTTTGGGGATTGGATGGATAGGTTGAAAAATCCTTGATCCCGTTCTGAATCTTGTAGACGCCTTGCGATGCAAAATAGGTCTTTTCATCGCCGAATGAAAAAAACGCTTTGGCCTCCCGTGACCGGATGATCTTCAAAAAAGCTTTCATGCGCGCAAGGGCAAGTGGATCGAAGTATCCAGGCTTGCGATAGATCCCGCTCACCTCATAGAAATGCGTACCCCCGCCTCCACTGAAGCAAAGATAGTTTCGTTTGAAGTCGCTGACATAGTAGTGGTACGTGCGTATGTCAATGTGACCGGGCTGGCCACGACCGTCAGCCGTTTCCGCGTCACCCTTGACGTGGTAGACGATCACGTCGCCGGGTAAGGCCCATCTCGCATCCGGAAGCTGATCGGTGACATTCACGAATCCCTGCGACATCAAGAATTCTCCCGCCACCTTCGCATAGCTACCCCCCGCCGCGTCAAAATCTCCTTTCTTGTTTTTTATGAACTTGATCGCGTTGCCTCGCCACAGCGCGATCTTCACATACATGTAGCATTGCCCCTTCGATTTTTTGGAAGGCTTGCTTCCATACGTAATCGAACCATCCGCGATCTTCTTCAGATTGACGACCGTGGCCGACGACGGCATCGAGTGCTCCGTCTGGCCCTCCGCAATGGAGATCAGCGATTGCACCGCAGTGAGATTTCGTGGCGCACTACTCGTGTTGGCAGCACCGCCCTGTGCAGACGCCGGTGTTTGCGGCCGGACCACTGTCCCTGCCACCGGGTTCGAGTCGAGCCCGAAGATGTCTTCGATGAAGTGCCATGCCGCATGTACCTTGTGGCTTGCCCAGTCGGTAAATGTTTCGGTCGGTGCCGCTTGCGGATGTCCAAGTTTGTCCCGAGCGGCGGTCGTAGTGGTCGACGGCGCACGTTTCCCGGAACTCCCTTTAGCGATCGTGGTGCCTTTCTTCGGCAAGGGAGTCGTCGACGGCTTTGCTGAACCGACTGGCGGCGTCGAGGACGCCGCCGCACCCGGCCTCCCGTCCGTGGCCTTTATCGTTTCGGAATTTCCCGACGTCGCAGCGGCCGGGGTGTTGTCGTTTGTGGTACTTGGTGCACTCGAAGCCCCGCCCGCCGTCGACTCATCTTGAGACGAATAGGCTGGATGCGATTGCGAGCTACGCGTGTCATCGACGGGTGGCGATGGCTCACGCGCCGCGTCGTCGGACGAACCAGCGTGTGGCTGCGTCTCGCTTTCCAACACCATGCTTCCGCTCATCAGCGTCGCCGATGTGTCGGCTGTTGGCACGGTGTAACAGGCGACCTGTTTGTAAGCGCCACTGTCCGTCAATACCAAAACCGCGCAGTCCGCCCCCGCGGAGAACGAATTGACGGGAGCGGCCTTGCCATCGCCATCCGTCACCCCGTCAATGATTGCGCCGTCGGATTCGAAGCGGTATTTGAGCCCATTGATCGGCGTGCCGTCGAGGCCGACAAACACGTGATCGAGCACCGGCGCGCCCGACTCCAGGCCCGAGCGTGGCGCAGAGTCCTGCGTCGTCGTGGCCTCCGGCAACGGCCCGTCGTTAGACGAAGCAGTCGATGCTGTCTGGGTTGCAGGAAATTTGTCGGCCTGGGCAACCGCGGACGTGGTCGTGTCTCCCGATGCGGGAGCGCCCGTCGATGTAGTCGTGATTTCAGATGCTGCTTCGTTCGTCGTCGCCGATTCTTGAACAGGCACTTGTGCGTTGGAAGCGGCACCATCGACCGGGAGAACCGTTGTCGATCCCGTTGCTGCATCGTCAAAAGTCGTTGCCATGTGCGTGCTTCCCTATTCCTGAGGCTCGTTGTCGATCTCGGCGTGCTTCGAGTCGAGAAACAGACGCCAAGGATCGTTGCCGATGTGGTACTTCAGCTTTGAAGACTGTTTGGTGAACGTACGCCCCGTATACCCTGCTTCGTCGAGCATGCCGCTATCAACGATCCGCCCGGTTGAGTCTTTCACCGCATACGGAATATGGTGCAAGGGAAGCGAGAATTCCTTGCCGAGCAGCGGACTGACATCGAGCCGTTGGCTGAACATTTCAACGCCAGCGGGGACGGGCAATTGCGGAACCGGCAGATTCAGAGACTGCGCTCCCTGCTTCTGAATGGTGAGTACTTTCAGGAATAGGTCGCCCGGGCCGCCCAGTGTGATATTGCCGTCCGCGATCTTGATGAACGCCCCGCCACACTCGAGAATGAGTTCTTTCGCGGCGGAGAGATTCACCTTTCCGTTCGCACTGGCGATGCTTACATCCTTCTCTGCCGTGAGTGCCATGGCGTTGCTCTGCGCCTGCAACTCGACTGGCCCCTTAGCCGCAAAGATCTTGATTCCAAGCTTCTGCGCGAACAACGAGACCGCCTCGCCCGCGGCCGCCGTGAAACGCTTCATCACGCTGAAGTCAGCGTTCTTGCCAGCCACCGCCGAGATACTCTCCTTCGCAGCCATCTGCACGCCGCCACCTGCCACGACGCCGATCGAGGCCGGCGCACTCGCCAGTAAGCCCGGCTGCTTCAGCCCGTCGAACTCGTCCTTCATCTGCTGTTGCGCATCCGTGTCGGCCGGCATCGCCTTCGCCGTACGCGCCGCGTCGCCCAGCGACTTCGCCAACGCCAGCGCCTGCTCCAGTTGCGCGATCGTCTCCTGCATGTCGAGTTGCTTCCCGCTCGCACCCGGGCGGTCGTAGGCCGTCAGATGCAGCCCCTTGCCCGCGCGCTCGACACCGTGACCCGACGTGCGCAGTTCGAAACCCTCACCGCGCCGCTCCAGTTTCTCGTCGACCAGATAGCCCAGGTCCAGGTGGCTCGTGCCGGAGTGTTCCGTGCTAAGCTTGATCCCCTCCTGCCCGGCCCAGTCCTCCATCCGCAGCTTGTTGTTGCTTTGCGTGCGGATCACATTGCGCGACAGCCAGCGGCGATCGTTCGTCACCAGATCCCGCGCCTGACTGTGGTGATGGAAACCGATGATCTCCGGCTTGTCCGGGTCCGCATCCCGGAACGAAACGACCGCTTCGTCGTTGTCCAGCGCCGGGAAGTGAAAACCCGTCTGCAACTTGCCCGCGAACGGCTTGGCCAGCCGCAGCGGCACGCTCTCCCCGCCCGACGGCCAGTCCGCGAAGTCGACGTCGAACCGCACCGCGTAGTAGCCGGCCGCCGTCAGGTAAGCGTATTTGTACTTGTCCGGCGACGTGACCCGCGCACTCAGCGTGCCGGCGATCTTCGGCCATTTCTCCGGTTCGAGCCGGAGCCGGAAGCGCCGGTTGGCCGGGATGGCCTTGTAACTGTTCGTGTAGGCCCGATCGCGTGCGCCGCTGTGCGTCACTTCGATCACGACTTGCCCGTCGGGCGCGTCGGGCAGCACGGTGTCCAGGTCCAGCACGCGGCCGGCCTGCAGCGCGAGCACGTTGCTCTCGCCGTCGTAAACGACCTGCCAGGCGATCGCCGCCTCGTGGCGCAACTGCGCTTCCCACTTCGCGCCGGCCTGATCGAGGTGATTCGTACCGTAGACGTACGGCCGCCCATAGGTAGTCTGGTCCTGCGGCGCGACGTTGGCCTCGTCCTTGAAGCGCTCCCACGCCTGCTCGGGGTTGTAGTCGGCCACGCTGAACGCCTGCGGCACCGTCACCGTGTGGGTCTTGAGCGCCGTCACCGCCTCGGCACCCGCCGCCTCGAGCCCTGCCACCTCACGATAAGGAACCGTCAGATGTGGATCCCACAGGTAGTGGTCGACGTCGTCGGCGAACACGACCTGATCGCCGTGCTCGGTCTCGACGATATAGCTGTAGATGCCGGCCTTCTGCATCAGCATCTGCACGTACGACAGATCGTCGGTCTTGTACTGGAAGCGGAACAGGTGCTGCGGATATTCGCGGCGCAGGCGAAACGCGAACTGGTGCCCTTCGAGGCCGTGGCTGCGCAGCACCGCTTCGATGATCTGCGGCGTGCTCTGGTGCTGGTAGATGCGGCTGGTGGTGACGGCCTCGAGACGCGCGAAGTGCGACTTCAGGACGATTTCGTACTTGGTGAAGTCGCGCGTGGTCTGCAGCGTCGAGAAGCGGGCGATGAAGCCGGAGAACCGGCGGGGCGCGCCGTCGTCGGGGACGATCGTGCAAGCCGCGTCGCGATTCAGGTACTCGGTGCGCGCGAGCCGCAGCGGATGCGTAAGCACGACGCGCACCTCGGTGGGATATCCCATCCGCTCGACCGCCATCACCGACACGACCGAGAGTGCAACTGCGCTCTCGGTCCCCGGCACCTCGAAGAAATATGCCTGGCGCCCCGACACCCCGGTCAAGTCCGATACGAACCGCTTCGCATCGTCAAACAGGCTGGCCATTGTTGTTCACCCCGTGTCCAGATAGCGCTGCCAAACACCCGCATCGCGCTCAGAGCCGAGGAAGAACAGTAACTACACTCGCCCTTGTCGTGGAAGAGCGAGCGTGCATTATTCAGGCCGTTTGTTGTATTTGTCCGAAGTCTGACAATTGTTCACGTATTTCGCTATTTTTAAGATGTTCGCCATGCTATATGTCGCATTCCTCTGTTATCCGGCCATGCCAGATGCAACGTCCGATGAGTGAAGGCGCTCAGTGCGACCAATACACCGACGCCAAATTATCTTCAGAAATGCGCATAAATACGATTGCGTGCATCGATTCCGATTTGCTCGATTGGTGTCTGGCGGAACTGGACGAACAACTCGGCCGGCAGCTCGACGCCATCCTGCACCACCCCGCATTTCAGGCACTCGAATCGACTTGGCGAGGCCTGCAATTCCTGGTCGATCGCACCGATTTCCGTCAAAACGTCAAAATCGAAGTGCTCGACGTTTCAAAGGAAGCACTCCATCAAGACTTCGAAGATACGCCCGATATCATCCAGAGCGGCTTGTTCAGACTGACTTATGTCGGCGAGTACGACATGCCGGGTGGACAACCCATCGCCGCGATTATTTCGGCATTTGAATTCGATCATCGCGCGCAGGACGTCGCTCTGTTGCGCAATATATCGAAAGTCGCCGCGGCTGCTCACATGCCATTCATCGGCGCGGTCTCGCCCGCCTTCTTCGACAAACCCACGATGGAGGCAGTCGCAGGCATCCGCGACCTGCCGATCTGGTTCGAGCGGGCCGAATACCTGAAATGGAAAAGCTTCCGTGAAACCGAGGATGCGCGCTACGTCGCGCTGACGATGCCGCGCTTCCTCGCCCGATTGCCCTACGGGCCCGATACGCTGTCCGTGCGCACGTTCAATTACACCGAGAACGTACGAGATTCCGGGCGAAGCGCACATCTGTGGACGAGCGCGGCATTCGCCTTCGCGGTCAACATCGTACGCAGCTTTATACGCAACGGCTGGTGCGTGCAGATTCGCGGCCCGCAAGCGGGTGGCGTCATCAATGACATTCCCGCGCATCGGTACGACCTCGGCGCCGGGCAACTGGGTAAGATTTCCACGGACGCATTGATTTCGGAAACACGCGAGAATGAATTTGCCGATATTGGCCTGATCCCCCTTTCGTACACCAGCAATCACGACCAGACCTGTTTTTTCTCAGCGCATTCGACACAGCGACCGCGAACGTACGATGCGCGCGACGCTTCGGCCAATAGCCGAATCAATGCGCGCCTGCCGTACATTTTCCTGCTGTCGCGCATCGCGCATTATCTGAAGCTGATCCAGCGTGAAAACATCGGCACGACGCGGGACCGCCGATTGCTCGAGCTCGAGCTGAACAACTGGATCAAATCGCTCGTCACGGAAATGACCGATCCGGGCGACGATCTTCAGGCTGCACATCCGCTGCGCGAGGCGAAGGTGACGGTCGAGGATATCGAGGACAACCCGGGCTTCTTCCGCATCAAGCTGTTCATCGTCCCGCATTTTCAGATCGAAGGCGTCGACATCAACCTCTCCCTCGTTTCGCAGATGCCGAAGGCGAAGCAGTGACACGCGCACCGATGCACATTTTCGCATTGCGCCTTTTATTCAAGACCAGCCAATAAGATGAAGATAACCAGACCGCTGTGGGCCAAGGGGATTTTCATGACGCCGCAGCACTTCCAGCAGCAGGCGATATGGGAACAGTACGTCCACGACCAAGTTGCACGCATCGCGAGCCCCGACGCCTGGGGCGCGGTGCATGTGGCACTCGACGACCAGGCGCTGAGCGTCAATCGCCTGCAATGCACGGCGCTCGCGCTGCGCCTGCCGGACGGTACGCTGATCGACAGCGAAACCGCCGACTGGCTTCCCGCGGCGCGCAGTCTTGACGACGTGCCTGCAACGGTGGACACCGTGACCGTGCTGGCCGGCGTGGCGCTGATGGACGCGCAGGGCGGCAACTGCGTCGAACCCGGCGAAAAGCCGGCCCGCCCTCGCCGCGTGACCCGCGAGTACAAGCATGTTGCCGATCTGAACGGCGACGGGCAGGAAGAAATCAGTGTCGAACGTAACGTGGTGACGTTGCTGTTCGACTTCGAGCAGGGCGGCGACTATGTGACGTGTCCGGTCGCGCGACTCGTGCGCACCCCGCAAGGACGCTTCGAGCCCGACACGGCGTTTGTCCCGCCGTGCCTGTTTCTGTCCGCGAGCGATCGCCTGATGCATCGCGCGCAGCGCCTGTCGGAGATTCTGTTAGCCAAGAGCGCCAGCCTTGCGGTGCGCCGCAAAGAGCGCTCGGACCAGATCGCCGACTTCGCCGTGTCCGACGTGGCGCTGTTCTGGCTGCTCCACAGCGTCAATAGCGCCTGGCCCGAGCTCGCACGCCTCGTACAGGCGCCGGATCAACATCCCGAGCGACTGTACGCGGTGCTCGCCCGACTGGCGGGCTCGTTGCTGACGTTCTCCACGACCGAATCGCTCCAGGCGATTCCACTGTACGATCACCGCGCACCAGAGCCGACGTTTGCCGAGCTCGAATCGCTGATTCGCACGCTGCTCGATGCGGTCATTCCGTCCCGCGTCGTACCGATTGCGCTGGAACGCGTACGCGCGACCACATGGCTCGGCCGGATCAACGACGAACGGCTGACCGAAGGCGCGGAATACTATCTTTCGGTGCAAGCGGCGATGCCGGCACACGCCCTCATCGATCATCTGCCGCGTCTATGCAAAGTGGGCGCACCGGACGAGGTCGAGCAGATCGTCAATTCCGCGCTGCCGGGCATCGCCTTGCGGCCGATGTCGCGGCTGCCGGCCGCGATTCCCGTGCGGATCGAAAACCAGTACTTCGCGCTGGACAGCAATGATGCCGCGTTCAAGCGGATGATCGACGCGCACGCCTGCCAGATCTATGTGCCGGCATCGATTCCCGAGGCGTCGCTCGAACTGTATGCGGTGCTGCCGTCATGAGCACGATGACCGTCGCAGATTCCCCTCTGCTCCCCGTCGCGCTACGTGACACGGCGCGCACGGTCACCGCACTGGCCGAAGAGCCGCTGTCGTTCGACACGCTTCGAGGCCAATGCAACACGCAGATCGACCAACTGCGCTCCGATCTGGGCTTGCGGGGCCTCCCGGATCACGTGATCAACGATGCGGTCTACGCGCTGTGCGCACTGCTCGACGAGGCCGCATTGAAGCACCTCACGGGAGAAGCTCGCGAAAGCTGGGAGAAGCGGCCGCTCCAGGAGGAACGTTTCTCGAGAAACGATGCCGGCGAGGAGTTGGTACGACGCATCGAGGATCGCTTGCTCGAGCCACGGTCGCCGCGGGTGCTGCTCGCGATATTCGCAGCGGTGCTGTCGCTTGGCTTCACCGGACGGTTTGCGATGGACGGGAGTACAGCGCGTGCGGCGCTTATTCGCACCCTCGACGAACGGCTTGGGCGCACGACTGCGGCGGAGGACAACCCCGCAGCGGCCGCTTCGATCGTGGTGAACAGCACCGACGCCCGCCCGCAGCGCATTTCTCCGCTGACTTGGGTGGTCGCCTCGTGCGTCGCCGTCGGCGTCGCCTGGTTCATGGTCGATCGATGGTTCATCGCGTCGATTGCTCAGATCGCGCAATAAAGGAACTCCACGATGTGGGTGGGTCCCGGGTTATTCGAGCGGATCACCGGACACTTCGCGGACGGCTCTGGCGTGGACGACTTCGCGTCAGAAGTGCAGGTTTTCCTGTCGGTGCGCGACAATATCGAGCGCATCCTGAACAGCCGGCGCGGATCGCTCGCCCATCTCCCGGACTATGGGCTCGACGACCTGTCGGAGATCTATCGGCATCTGCCATCGTCGGCACACAAGCTGCAACGCGCCATCGAGGCAACCTTGCTCACCTACGAGCCGCGGCTGAAGAAAGTGGAAATCGAGATTCACCCGCCTGAACCGGGCATGCTGATCAGCTTCACGATGGCCTGCCATTTGCACCGGGAAGGGCTCGTGCGCTTCGGCACGAATTTCATGCCGGACGGGAAGACGCGGCTACGCATGCTGCAGGCAGCGCTCGACCGATACTGAAATAGCGTCGAATACGCGTTACATGAGCGCGATCATGATCGGCGACCTTGCATCACGCTGCACGCCAACCGGTCCACGCTCGACGACGGCGTGCCGCTCGCGGCGTAGATGGATCCGGCGTCGTGTACCGGCCTTAGTCATAATCGGCAGCGCTTCGCGTATCCACTCGCCGCAGGATGCAAGCCGCCGACGAAAAACGCGCGGCATCCACCACAGGTGCCCATCCGGCGAGACGATCAGAACCGGCGTCGCAAACCGAGTGACGCAATGAGCTGGTTCGCGCCGGACGCCCGTGAAAAATTGGCGATCTGCGCGCCACGGATACCTGTTCCGGCCAGTTGGTTGGCCCGTTGATAGACCGCCTCGGCGTAGATGTCCGTCGTCGGCGAAAGGAAGTAGGTGTTGACGATGCCGACCTGATGCCACTTCGGATAACGAACGCCCGCCGGCGTCGCGAAGCGGCCCGCAGTAAACGTATAACCGGCCGAAACGTCCCAGTTCTGCAGCACGCTATAGCGCACGTTCACCTCGACGTTCTGAAACCGCACGTCGTCGCCCGGCAGGCTGACTGCGGTATCCACGACGTCGTTGATCGACGTGGCATGATCGAGACGCGTCTCGCTGAGCACGAGGCCGGCCGCACCGTTGCCGAAATGGAGCAGCCCGCCCGCAGCCCAGGTGCGCTGGCGCGCCGCGTTGAACGGTGCGCCGGCCGGTGCCGCGCCGTTCACGTTGGCGCTGGAGAGATTCGATGCGTTGTTGAACTGCACATAGCCCGCGCCGAGATCGAGATTGCCGTATTGATACGACGCGCCGAGGCTATACGCGCGGTTGTTGTCGAAACCGCCAGCCTGGTTCGAAAATCCATACAGCATACCCAGCTTGAGGCCACCCAGCAGCGGGCTCACGTACTTGACCGAGTTGTTGATGCGCGTCCAGTTGTCGAGGTTGTCGTTGTCGAAGACGTGCGCGAACGCCGTGCCGCCATATCGCGTCCCTCCCAGGGAAAACGGTTCGACGAACTGCACGACCTCGTCGAACTGGCGCCCCGCAATCAGCGAGCCGAGCTGTTGCGATTGCAACGCAACCCAGGACTGGAAGCCGAACAACCGGCCCTGCTGCGAAGCCGTGCCCGTCATCGGCGCAAAGCCGTTCGCCAGCATGAACGCCGCATTCAGATCTCCACCGAGGTCTTCCCTGCCCGACAGGATCCAGCGGCTACCGTTGATGTCACCACTCTTTGCCTGCCACGCGCTCTGATGCCCGTGGGTATTGCCGCTATCGCTCACGTACGCAATGCCCGCGTCGATGATCCCCGACAGCTGGACGGCGCTCTGCGCCTGCGTCGCGGAACTTGTCGTCGCCAACAACGCGCCCGCGAATGCAATGGTATGGCTCGTTCTGAAAAGTGCTGCTTGTGTCATCTTCCGCTGCCTGCCTTCCGGTCACCGTCAATTCGGGTTACGAATTAGTAAATACGAATTCATGCTTGAACGATTCTGTCACTGGCCACGCAGCACGGCTGCCGCAAGCAAGATTGCCAGTCGGCAAATATTCGCGACGACGCACGTTTCGATATAGTGCAAAAGCTGGAAGAGTCCTTTGTCGCGTGCATCAAACGCATCGGTGTCCATACGGTGCAAGCCACAGCTCTCGATCCGCTTTTTATCTATATGGATTTCCAGATTTCTCGTTTGACAGCGTCATCGATTCAGGGCGGCAGATTCGCCGGGAGCGTGCGTCACGTCGCATTGCACGGTGCGCTGTGAGAGAAACCGCCGGGCCTGCGCATCGTGGCGGGATTCGTTGGACCGCGCCGATCACCGTCGGCACGCATGGATCGACGCGGCACATACCGGCACCGCTGCGTGGGCCGGCTAATCGCGGCGGCCACGGCCGACGAGCAGTGCCGCCGTGCGGCTCACGGAAACGCAGCTGATCGTCGGCACGACCCGTCGGTCTTGTCGCTCGTCAGCGTACCGTCAGATGCTCGCCGCCGCGAGAATGGGCTGCAATGGCGGCCGATGTGATCGACCGCCACGCATCGGACCGTTCCGCTCATTCGCCACGCTAGCGACACCGGTAGAATCGGTTCGCGCGAGCGGTGGATTCGCAATCGGAACAGCGCGTCACGATCCATGCCGCGCAACGCGCCGATCTTTGCTCCGTCGCTAACCGTTCGTCAGCGTCCGCCGGATGCCGATTGCCGGAACGATGCGCCATGCGCGGTATCCGGCAGCCTGTCGCGGCCGCTTAGCCGCGAGCGGAAGGTGCCGGCCGGCGGCGTCGTTCGGTACAAGCCGCGCTTTTTCAACTCCGGTACGATCAGTTCGGCGAAATCGTCGAGCGTTCCCGGGCTGATCAGCGGATTGAGCATGTAGCCGCTCGTCGTCGACTGCCGCGCATGCTCGGCGAGCCGATCGACGACTTCGTCGGGCGAGCCGACGAGGATCAGGTCGGTGCCGCGCGTGACGCTCGCGAACTTGCGCCGCACGTCGCCGGCGGTGAGCGGCTTGCCGCTGCCGTCGGGCCGCACCACGTAGGACGTGAGCCCTTCCGTCTGCGTCGTCAGCGGTTCGTCGTCCGCATAGCGATCGATGTCGATGCCGGTGTCGCCCGCATAGCTGACGAGTTGCGCGTGCCGGTGATAGTGCTGCTGCAGCGTGTGGTATTTCTCCTTCGCGTCGCTCGACGAGCGCGCGGTCACGATTCGCAGCACCGTCAGCGACTTCACGTCGTCCGCCGCACGGCCGCGCTCCGCCGCGAGCCGGCGAATCTCGTCGAGGCCCGCACGAATCTCGTGCGGATTCGACTTCGCGACGAACACCACCTCCGCGTGCTTCGCCGCGAACTCACGTCCGCGCCCGGACCAGCCGGCCTGGATCAGCACCGGCGAGCGCTGCGGCGACGGCGCACAGACGTGCGGCCCCTGCACGCGATAGTGCGTGCCTTCGTGCGCGATCGGCCGCACGCGATCGCCGCGCGCATAGCGCGGCGCGTGCTTGTCGGCGACGACCGCATCGTCCGCCCAGCTCCCTTCCCACAGCTTGTACACGACGTCGAGAAACTCGTCCGCGCGCGCGTAGCGTTCGTCGTGGCCGATCATCCGGTCGAGCCCGAAATTGCGCGCCGCGCTCGTCAGGTACGACGTCACGATGTTCCAGCCGATCCGGCCGTTGCTCAGGTGATCGAGCGTGCTGAAGCGGCGCGCGAGCGCGAACGGATGCTCATAGGTCGTGCTCGCGGTCACGCCGAACGCGAGCCGCTCGGTCTGCGCGACGAGCGCCGGAATCAGCATCATCGGATCGTTCGCGGGCGACTCCACCGCCCATCGCAGTGCCGCGTCGGCCGAGCCGCCATAAACGTCGTACAGGCCGAGCACGTCCGCGAAGAACAGCATGTCGAGATCGGCCTGCTCGGCCGTGCGCGCGAGGTTCGACCAGAACGCGAGCGTATTCGCGCGGAGCCGTTCGTCGGCCGGATGGGTCCACAGGCTCGGCGCACCGCCGCAGCCGACGCTGGCTTGTTCATACAGGGAAAACAGCAAGGGGCGAGGATCGGACATCGTGGAATTCGTTACCAGGACATGAATCAGTTGGGTGCCGCCCATGCGCCCGACGATGCGCGGCGGCGCCGGGCAGGCATGCGAGCGTCGGGCACGCGCGTCAGATAGCGATTGACGCGCTTCTCGAGACGAGCGGCCGGAATGGTCAGCAGCGCGACCAGCGCAACATAGACGATAGCCGCGCCGGCCAGCGGTTCGTACACGCGCAACGTCTCGAAGCGCACCGTATTGGCCGTCCCCATCACGTCGAACACGGTAACGGTCGACGCGAGGACGGTCGATTTCAGCAGCAGGATCGCCTCGCCGGCGAGCGCGGGCAGCGCGAGCCGCCACGCGCGCGGGCCGACGATGCGGCGCAGCACCTGCACGCGTGTCATCCCGTATGCGTGGCCGGCTTCGATCTCGCCGGCCGGCACGCCGGCGATCGCGCCGCGCAGGATCGTCGCGACATACGTGCTCTCGTTCACGCTCAACGCGACGATCGCGTACCAGAACGCGTCGCGCAGCAACGGCGATGCCCAGCTGTCGCGCATCCATTCGCGCGGGACGATCTGCCCGAATCCGTAGTACAGCAGATAGAGCTGAACGAGCAGCGGCGTGCCGCGAATCAGCATGAGCCAGCCGCGTGCGGACCAGCGCAGCGGCGCATGGCGCGCACCGGCGGCGAGCGCGAGCGGCACGCCCAGCAGCACGCTGGCCGCGCCCGACAAAAGCGTCAGCGCGAGCGTCGTCGGCACCGCGGCGAGCAGCTTCGGCATTACCGTATCGAGCAGGAACGGCAGCGAGAAGATCATGCGGTTGCGCGCCTCGTGCCACGGTTCGCATGCCGCTCGAGCGCCGCGAAGATGCCCGTCGACGCGATGCTCAGCAGCAGGAACAGCGCGGCCGTGACCAGATAGAAGAATACGTGGTGCCGCGTCGCGCCGGCCGCGAGCTGGCTCGCCTTCAGCAGATCCGTGAACGAGCCGAGCACGCTGATGAACGACGCATCCTTGGTCGCGTTCAGCCACACGTTGCCGACGCCCGGCAGCGCGAGCCGTGCGGCGGCCGGGAGCCGGATGCGGATCAATGTCTGCCATGGCGTCATCCCATATGCGTGCGCGGCTTCGACCTGGCCAGCCGGCACGTTGACGAGCGCCGCGCGGAAGATGTCGGTCAGATACGCGCCCTGGATGAACCCGAGCGACAGTGCGGCGACGACGACCGGATCGAACGCGAAGCCGTCGGACACGATCCCGCTGTCGCGAAGCGCATGCTCGACGGCCGGTGCCACCGTATAGAAGGCGAGCAGCAGGCACAACAGCTCGGGCAGCGCGCGCACGAGCATCGTGTAGAGCCGCGCGAGCGATGCGAGCGGCGCGTACCGCGACAGCTTGCCGAGCGCGCCGGTGATGCCGAGCAGCACGCCGGTGCAGAACGACGCTGCCGCGACGCCAAACGTCAGCGCGAACGCGCTCGCGAACACACGGCCATACCCGCCGTCGCCGAATGCGAGCAACGCGAGCAGCGAATCGTCCGCGGCCATCGGTCAGCGGCCCTTCTCGATCGTGCCCTTCAAGTTCGGATAGCGGGCGGTGATCGCATCCCACGTGCCGTCCTGCTGCAGTTGCGCGATCGCGGTCGACAGCTTGCCGCGCAGCGCATCGCCGTGGCGCACGCCCGCGCCGATGCCGAGGCCCAGCACCGGATTGTCCGCGCACGTGGCCTTGACCTCGAAGTCCTTGCCGTCGCGCGACGCGAGGAACGCCGTGAACAATCCCTTGCCTTCCTGCACGTAGTCGACACGGCCGGACACCAGATCCGCGAGCGCATTGTCGAATTTGTCGAACGCCTTGATCTGCGCATCCTGCTTGAAGCGGGAATCGAGGAACGCCGAGAAGTTCGTGCCGGCCTCGACGCCGATCACGCGGCCCTTGAAGCTCGCGGGCACCGCGCAGTCGACACGGCGCCGGTCGCTTTTCGCGCCGACGAACACCGTCGGCGATTCGTAATACGCACGGCTGAAATCGACCGCTTTCTGCCGTTCGCCGGTGATCGTCATCGACGACCAGATCACGTCGATCCTGCGGTTCTGCAACGCCGGAATCAGGCCGTCCCACGCAATGTCGGTGAGCTCGCACCGCACGTTCAGTTTGCCGCACGCGGCATCGAGCACGTCGATTTCCCAGCCCTTCCACTTGCCGGCCGCGTCCTTCGAAAAGAACGGCGGATACGACTCGGCGTCGATGCCTACGCGCAACGTCGGCTGGGCCGCATGGGAAGCCGGCACGAGGCCGAGCACGAACAGCGCGGCCGCGGCGCGGCGGCCCCTGGAACGCATCAAACGATTCATGTGGCGAATTTCTGAAATAACGTCGGAACGACCGGCGTCGCAGCCGGCAGGAGGCGAAACTGTAATGCGCGCCGAAGCGTGTACCAAATGGTTATTTTTTAGATGGATATCTGTTCGGACGATATGTGGCGAGTCGAGCATCGCGCGGGGGCTACGAGCAAGCCGTTCGGCGCTGCGCCGACACCGTCGGCAGTTGCCGTTGAACGTCGGCAGAAAGCCCGCTCGACCGGCACCCAGCGCAACTGTCAGGATCTTCACGTTGCCCACGACCGCGCCGTCCGACACCGCCTCGCCAATAGCAGCCGTGTTCGATCACCGCCGGCCCCGTCCCGCCGTTCATCGTCGCGTTGCAACGTCAGCAACTCATTTGACGAGCGAATACAGCAGGGTCCCTGAAAACAGCACCAGTACCATCGATGAAAAGCGAAGCACGGCAGTGACATGGTGTGAGCCGGACGCCAGCATGCGCGTTGCGCGCCCCAGGCTGGCCCATCCGGTCCCAACCGGTATGAGCACGAGCAGAAACACGCCGAATGCCTGGGCCGCGCTGCTCGAATCGTGAAACGTCTGCCATGGAAACGCCGTGCTTGCGAGCAGAAAGGCTTTCGGATTCAGCAAGGTGGCGACGAGCAGGTTCCGCCACGTCACCGCTTTCGGACGTTGATCTTCCTCCAGCCTGCCTCGCGTCCACATCTTGGCGGCCAACAGCAGCAGGTACGACGAACAGGCGAGCTTGATCACGCTCAGGACGTGAGGATGCTGCGCCGCGAACGCCAGCAGCGAAACGCCCCAGACGGAAATGGCGATGACGTACCCGGCCGCTTCCGCAAGCACGAGCGGCAGCGTGCGCGCCAGGCCCACGCTGATTCCCGACGAAAACAACAGCGTGTTGGTCGGCCCCGGAACGATCAATACCAGGATCGTGTAGAAGCACATCGTCATCAATTGATGGGAGTTCAACGTAGCCTCGCCCGCGATAGTGACCGGTCTTTCAGCGTCGCTCGCCCTGCAGCGAAGCCAGATACGGCGACGCATCGGCTTGCTCGCTGAACTCGAAATTCGTCGCCTCCAGTGCACCGTACAGGCGGGCCGAATCCGCCTCGCCGCAGCGAATGCCGATCAGTACGCGCCCGTAGTCGAACCCTTCGTTACGATAGTGAAACAGGCTGATGTCCCACGCATCGTCGAGCTTGCGCAGAAACTCCAGCAAGGCGCCGCGGCGCTCGGGGAACATCACCTGAAAGAGCTTCTCGTCGTCGATGCGGAACGCCTCCGCGCCGACGAGCTGATGACCATGCGTGCGCCAAAGCGTACTCCCGCCGAGATCGGTGGCCCGGTATCCGGCCGCCGCCAGATCCTGTACGATCTTGCGCGCGCCCTCGGCTCCCGGCGTCCGCACGCCGACGAAAACCTGCGCGTCGCCGCCCGTTGCGCGGCGATAGTCGAACGCGGTCACGACACAATCGCCGAGTTGCTCGATGAGCGCGCGAAAGCTCCCGGGACGCTCGGCGATCGAAACAGCGAAGCGCGCCTCTCGGTTTTCGCCGAGCGTCGAACGCTCGGCGATGTAGCGCAGCTGATCGAAATTCATGTTGGCCCCGGATGCAATCGCGACCAGCGTCCCGCCCTTCTGCTCGCGTCGTTGCCACGCCTTCAATCCGGCGAGCGCCAGAGCGCCCGACGGCTCGAGAATCGAGCGCGTATCGACGAAGACGTCCTTGATCGCTGCGCAAACCTCGTCGTTGTCGACGCGCACGACGCCGTCGAGATACTGCCTGCACAGCTCGAAGCTGTGGGCGCCGACCTGACGCACCGCCACGCCGTCGCAGAATCGGCCAACGTGCGCGAGCCGCACCGGCGCGCCGCCCTCGAGCGCCTGATACATGCTGTCGGCGTCGCTCGGCTCCACACCGAAAATCCTGATCTGCGGCTTCACGCGCTTGACGTACGCGCAAATGCCGGCGGCCAGCCCTCCTCCGCCGACCGGCACGAAAATCGCATCGAGTTGGGTCGTCTGCTGGAGAATTTCCATCCCGACGGTCCCCTGGCCGGCAATCACGTGAGGATGATCGAACGGCGGCACGAAGGTGCTGCCACGCTCGCGCGCATCGGCCAGCGCGGCATCGCAGGCATCGTCGAAATTGTCGCCGTACAGCACGACCTCGGCGCCATAGCGGGCGACGGCCTGGACCTTGATGTCGGGTGTGGTGTGCGGCATGAACACGCGCGCGCGGCACCCGAGCGTGTGTGCCGCGAGCGCCACGCCCTGCGCATGATTGCCGGCGGAGGCCGTCACCACCCCGCGGGCGAGCGCCTCCGCGGACAGCCGCGCCATCAGCGTATAGGCGCCCCGGACCTTGAAGCTGAAGCTCGGCTGCATGTCTTCCCGCTTGAGCAAGACGCGACTGCCCAGGCGTTCGGACAGCCGCGACAGGGATTCGAGCGGGGTCTTGACGGCCACGTCGTAGACGGGAGCGTTCAGGATACTGGTCAGATAATTGAAGTCTTCGTGCATGGTGTGATCGGACGTGAACTGAATCGCGGCCGCCTCAATGTGCGTCGCGCTCGGCCACCGCCGCCGACCACGGGGACGAGACGAACGCGCCCCCGGTCAGCTGGCGGGTTTGGCCATCGCGCAGGACGACGTTGGGGCAACCGAACAGATTGGGTGCGACGAGATTGGCGGCCCGCCTGACTTCGTGAGCCGCTCCGATGGCCTGCGCAACCGATGCGTCGAAGCGATCGTCGATCGTGACCCACGGGTCGCCGCTCGCATCGAGACGCGGGAAGTGAATCGCGTCCTCGATCGACATGCCGCAATCGACCAGATACGCGACGAGTTGCATGACGGCCGGCATTATCCGTCGGCCGCCCGACGCACCGAGCGCCAGTACGTCTCCGGTCGCGCGCTTGACCACCGTCGGGCACATGTTCGACAGCGGCACGGCGCCCGGCATGATCGAGTTGGCCTTTCCCGGTCGCGGATCGAACCACATGACGGCGTTGTTCATGACGATCCCCGTTTGCGGCAACGTCACCTTGGAGCCGAACATCGACAACAGCGTCTGGGTCAGCGCGACCGCGTTGCCGTGTCGATCGACGACACTGATATGCGTCGTGCACGTCCCGCGTCGCGCATCGTCGCCCGGCGCCGCGCCGCCGATCCGCTCGGCATAGGTCTGCGTCAGCGCGTCGGCGATGCGCGAGAAGAATCGCGCGTCCGGACGTGCCGTCCCGTCGGCGTCCGCTTGCCGCGCGAACAGGGACAGCGCGCGCGTCAGCGCCGGTCCTGCCGTGAGCGCCGATGAGGTCAGGATGGATGCATCGCGGTAGCGCAGCGCTTCGATCGGCGTGATTTCGGCCCGATACGCGGCGAGATCGTCGAAGCTCAGACGCGACCCCACGGTTGCGAAATCGGCGGCGATTCGGTGAGCGAGCGCACCACGATAGAAATCGTCGCCGCCGCGCTCGGCAATCGCCTCCAGCGTGGCCGCCTGATCCTCCAGCACGATCGGCGACGCCGCGCCCGCCCAGTCCGACGCAGGCGCGTGTCCGTCCCGCAGATAGCATGCACTGCTTCCCGGATAACGTGCGAGCCCCGCGGCAACGGACGCGATCTTCAAGGTCAAGTACCAATCGATTTCGAGTCCTTCCCGCGCGCAACGAACCGCCGGCTCCACCAGCCGCCGCCACGGCAACGAGCCGCATTCGCGATGTGCCAGCGTCATGCCGGCGACCTGCCCCGGAACGCCGATCGAGAACGGACCTTCCAGATTGCGGTCGTCGACGACCGCGGGCCACCCGAACATGCCCCGCGCCGGTTCTCCGGTCAGGCGATAGTCGTCGGCTTCGAGCGCCAACGGCGCTCTCGCTGCGAAGTCGATGCTGAATGCAGTTCGGCCGGCCGGCGCAACGACCATATGCCCGACGCCGCCCAACCCGCTTTGCCACGGTTCGAGCACGCCGATCGCGAAACTCGCGGCTATCGCGGCATCGACCGCGTTGCCGCCGTCCTCCAGCACCGCCGCGCCGATGCTCGATGCCTTGTAGTGCTGGCTCACGACGATGCCGCCCGATGCGGAAATCGCGGCCTTGCGGATCTGCCAATTTTCTAGATGCGTCACTTCATCCCTCTGTCGTGATCGGGCGCACACGCTTGGCGTGCCGGCGCAACGGATTCGCCGTGACGAAGCGCCAGCGAATGCTGGACGATCGCAGCCAGGTGATCCAGTACGGCTTGCATTGCCGAATGGATAAAAAAATGTCCGCCGTCGAAACGACGTATCGAAAACTCCGTCGACGTGAAGGCGTGCCACGCCAGCGCATCCGCTTCCGATACCAGCCCGTCGTCCGCGCCGGTCAGCACGTGGACCGGTATGCGCAGATCGTGCGGCGTGCTGCGCCAGGTTTCCCGGCACTGCAGGTCGGCGCGAATCGTCGGCATGAAGGTATCGAGGAAATCCCTGCGCTCGCGCGCAATGGGCGGCAGCCCGTCGAGATGGATCAACGCTTCGATCAGCGCGTCGCGCGGCAGCAAATGCAGCACGTGCTCACGCCGAATCGGCAGGTGCGGCGCGGCACATGCCGACGCGACGAGGGCGATCGGAGGCCGCCCGAGCTCGACCAGCCGACGTGCCAGCTCAGCCGCCACGACGGCCCCCATGCTGTGGCCGAACAACGCGAACGGCGCAGGCGGACAGTCGCCGACCATGCGAACCAGCTCGTCGACCACGGCATCCATATGCGTCAGCGCCGGTTCGGCAAATCGGCTGCCGCGCCCGGGCAATTCGATCGCACAGACTTCGAGGCTCGCGGGCAGCGCGTGTCGCCAGCCGGCGAAGATCGAGGCACTGCCGCCCGCGTAGGGCAGACAGAAAATCCGGGCGTCCGCGTGCCCGTCGGTGGGAAAGGACACGATACCGCGGGGAAGCCGCGTGGTTTCGGGCATGACGGGCATATCCGCGCGCGCCTATTTCCAGAACAGCAACGGCACGCATGCGAGCAGCAGCAGCGCCATCGTGCGGTTATAGATCACGCGCGCACGATCGGTATGCAGCAGCTTCTGCATCCCGACGCCGAGCGCGGCCCACACCGACACGGCCGGAAAATTGATCGCCACCATCAATATGCAGATTCCGATTACCGATGAAATGAAGCCCTGACCGTCGACCGAGAACAGAATGATCAGGTTCGCGGCCATCAGCCAGGTTTTCGGATTGACGAACTGGAACGTCGCGGCCTGAACGAACGAAAAGGGCTTCGTTTGCGCGTCCTTGGCCGCGGGCCGCCCGGCGTTCGCGATCTTGAACGCGAGGTATGCCAGATAGAGCGCGCCAACCACGAACAACGCCAGTCTTGCCGCCGGATATTCGGTGAACACGACCCCGAGCCCGGTCGCACTCAGCGCGACCAGAACGGTTGCGCCCACCGTAATGCCCAGCAAATGCGGTAACGTGCGCACGAATCCGAAGTTCGCGCCGGACGCGGCAAGCATCACGTTGTTCGGGCCAGGCGTAATCGAGAGCGCGAGAATATACGCGGCGACGGCCAGCGGCTTGAATTGTTCGATTCCTGATGCAAGAGCAAACGACATGAGGTCCCCCTGACGGACATTTCAACGGCGTTACGAAGACAGCACGCGCTGCCGGCGAATCGAGATCAGCGTGCGGTCGATCTGACGAATTTCTCGATGGCGTCGAGTTCTGCGCGCAGCACGCGATAGCTGACCGTTTTGACGGGATTGCGCAGCATCGGCATGTCAATGACGCCCTCGCCGTGCGGCTCGATCCCGAGCTTGCTTTTGACGCGCTGCGCCGAAACGTTTTCGGCAGGCGTCTCGAAGCGGATGCTCTCCAGATCGAATCGATCGAAGAAGATGCGCATGGCTGCCAGATACGACACCGGTCCGATGCCGGCGCCGCGGTATCGGGCCTGCCAGATATGGGCGTGCATCACGGCACTGCGCCCCGGGTCGAGGTGCGTCAGCTCGTGGACGCCGATCGCCTCACCGATGTGACGGATCGTCAATATCGGCGCAGGCGCGACACCGCCGCATGCCCGCCGTACCAGAATCGTCAGCAACTCGCGCATGCGTCGCTCGCTCGGCAGCTTGTCGACGTCGACGTTCATCGACTCCATCAGCGCCGGCGGCGACCGATACCAGTAGTCGAGACAAGGGCCGATGTCTTGCTCGGCGAAATCGTCGACGCGGATATCCGGCAAATGAATCCTGTTCATGATCGCGCCACAATGAAATCGATGATCGATCGGTTCACGTCGGCCGGCTTTTCAAGGTGAAGGAAATGCCCGGCCCCGTCGACGATCTCGCGCGTGAGCGCCGCTGAAAAATATTCCGGCACGCCGTCACCCGAAAATGCTTCGAGACGCCCTTCGCGATCGTGAGTGCCGTGCATCAGGAGCGTCGGCACGGTGACCGGCCCGGCGGCGATGCGGGCCTGCTGTTCACGACGCTCCGGGTCGCGCAACGCGACATGGCGACAGCGGTATTGCGCGAGCGCCGCGTCTAGCACGCCTGGCTGGCGAAACGTGGTCTTGACCGCTTCGACGATGTCCCGCGGCACGTCCCAGTTGCGCGAAGCATCGCGCCACCACGCCTCGATGAACGCGAAATCGTCGTGGGCCAGCACCTGCTCGGCCGACGGCGACTGAAAGAAGAACGTGTGCCAGATGCCTTTCAGGTAGTCGTAGTGCAGCCGCTGCGCCGCGTCGGGACGGCTCCATCCGAGCGCCACCAGCTTCGTGACGCGCTCCGGAAACAGAATGGCCGCCGCAATGGACGCCTGTGCGCCCCAGTCGTGCCCGACCAGGATCGCCTGTTCGACACCCAGCGCGTCGATCAACGCGCGCAGGTCATGCGCCATGTAGCAGGTGTGGTACTGATCCGCCGGGGCGGTGCCGGACGGCGCGTAGCCGCGCAGGTACGGTGCGACGGCCGTGAAACCCGCGTGCGCCAGCTCGGCGAGCAAAGGCAGGAACGAGCGCGCATGGTCCGGAAAGCCGTGCGAGCAGATGACCAGCGGGCCGCTGCCTTGCCGCAGATAATGAATCTCGATGCCGTTCGCGTCGATCGCGCCGCGCGTTACGTCCATCGGGTTCGACAAGCAGGCTGCGTGACTCATGCGACGTTGCTCAGCCGTTGTTCGACGACCGCGGCGAAACCGTCGACCGTCGAATGATTCATGAAGTCCAGCAACGACACTTCGATACCGCACGCCTGCTCGACCTTCGTGACCAGCACCGCCGCGGCCAGCGACCCGCCGCCGAGCACGAAGAAGTCCGCATCGGCCGCGACGTGCTCGACGCCGAGCGCTTCGGAAAACAGGCGCTTCACGAGTGCCCTGGTTGTCTGCATGTTCACTCCATCACGTGAATCGGATCGCCACCGCCGTCGCCGCGCGCGCGGCGACGATCCGGATATCGCTGGTATCGAGCCGTCGGCCGTCAGCCGCGGTCGTCGAAAGCAAACGCCCGCCCTCGCGCATTGCTGAGCGCGCGCCGGTTGTGACCGTAATGGTCCTCACCCGAGACCAGCACGACGCCATACTTGTCGAGCGAAATGGCGCTGCCGTACTCCTCGACGACGTTCGTATCCGGATACACCTTCACGCCGGTCGGAACGTAGCGGCTCGCGTAGCCGAGCCGCGTCACGTCGGCCGTCGAATTCGGAAACGACGAATGCATCAGCGTGGACCAGAAGATCACGCACTCGCCGGCCTGCATCGTGATCGACACCGCCTGCGACTCATCCGGCTTCCACGACGGATCCTTCTGAAGGGAGCGGTAGTCGTAACCGAAAAAACCGCGCTTGATCCCGTCCTTCTCCTGGGTATTGATCTTCGAAGCGTCGTAGGCCATCTTCTTCGACTCGTCGTAGAACATTTCCTCGTGCGTGCCGGGAATGAAGCGCAGACAGCCGTTCTCCTCGGTCGCATCGGTGAACGCGGTCCAGGCGGTAATCGCCCCGCCGAAACGGCTTTCGCCGGGCCAGACTATCTGCGGCGCGCCCGATGCATGCGCGAACGTATCGGCCTGATGCCAGTCCGTCCCTTCGTCGCCCGGGTACTTCGGAAACATCTCCGATCGCCAGCACAACAGGTCCGGCCCGAGCATGCTCGCGACGCGATCGACGATCTCGCGCCGGCCGATGTGCTCGCTGAGCAGGTTCACGTCGAGGTGACGATCGTAATTGGCGATCGGGCTCGTCGGCGGCAGATCGTAGATAGCGTGTTCCCTGTCGAACAGCTCGGCGCGAATCGCCCTGTATCGCTCGCGCGCCTCGTCGGGCGAGTACACGCGAAACGGCCCGAAAAAGCCTTGTGCACGGAATCGGGCAAGTTCGTCTGGAGTCAGTGAAAACTGCGTCATGTCGATCCTCTCGGTTGAGTCGCTTTGCGCTATTTCTCTACGGCGGTTGCGGCAACGGCTGCCGCTCGATAAAGCCCGGTCCAGCCGGCCAGCGTCGGCGCTAGCATCAGCTTGGCCGTGGGTACGGTCACGCCCAGATCCTCCTCGATCTTGACTTGCAGCTCGACGATCGACAGCGAACTGGCGCCCAGGTCGAAAAAGTCGTCGTCGTCGCCGATCTCACGATCCTTCAACAACTCGGCCAGTCGTTTCCGAATGGGTTCCTTGAATTGCAGCGATTCGCTCATGTTCATCTCCGGTATTGCGGTTCTCCTGCGAACTCATCAGGCTCCGCCGGTTGACCTTGCCATTGACGGTCAACGGCAGCGCCACTTGCACTTCGATTACGTCGGGAATCATGTAGCTCGCCAGATGTCGCCCGAGGTGGCGCCGGACGGCCGCCCTGACCTCGGCGGGATCCCGCGACGACTGCACGAACGCGACGAGACGCTTTTCTCCCAGCTCGTCGCGTCCGACGTCGACGATCGCGTCCTCCACGTCGTCGGCCGTCGCGAGCACCTGCTGCACCTGTTCGACCGATACGCGATAGCCGCGTATCTTCACTTGCCTGTCGACGCGACCGATGAATTCGTAGGCGCCGTCGTGGCCTTCCCGCACGAGATCGCCCGTCCGGTAAACCTTGCGATCCCGGTCGTGCGGATCGTCGACGAACACGGCCCTCGTTTTCTCCGGATCGTTCAGATAACCGAGCGCGAGGCCGATACCGCCCGCATAGAGCTCGCCCACCTCGCCCGGGCGCACCGGCTGCCCGCTCGCGTCGAGCACGCACACCGTGGTACCGGTGACCGGCCTGCCGATGGGCACCGTCGCGACCGGCGGTGCAGCGGCCGTCATCACATGGCAGCAGGTAAATGTCGTGTTTTCCGTCGGTCCGTATCCGTTGATCACGGTCAGCGAGGGAAATGCGGCGAGCACGCGTGCGACCGCGTCGGCCTGGACCACGTCGCCGCCCGCGAGGAGCACGCGAAGTTCCGATAGCAGCGGCAGCCGATTGCGCACCACCAGATGGAAAAGCGCAGCCGTCAACCACATGACCGTCACGCGCTCGTCGCGCAACAGACGGCCCAGCGCGTTCAGATCGAGCACCGGCGATTCCTCGACCACCAGCGTCGCGCCGTTGAGCAGCGCCCCCCATATTTCGAACGTCGATGCGTCGAACGTGATCGGCGCCATCTGCAGCACACGATCGTGCGGACTCAGCGCGATGTAGTTCGTCTCGACGACCAGACGGTGAACCGCTTGATGCGGCACCAGTACGCCCTTCGGCTTGCCCGTGCTGCCGGAGGTAAACATCGCGTAGGCCGGCGAGATCGGCGCCTGCGCGGGTGCGCTCGTCTGCGCACCGTCGCTCCGGTCCGGCAAGACCCCGTCGCGCCCGATCTCGACAAGCGCGATGCCGGCGAGATCCAGATCGGACCGCACCTGCGCGACGGACTCGGGCAACGTCAGTGCGACGCGCGCACCGAGTTCGCGCAATTGCTCGTTCAGCACCGAGGCCGGGCCGGCCGGATCGACCGGAACGTAGTAGGCGCCGGCCTTCAGCACGGCAATCATCGCAATCACTGCGCCGGGCGAACGCGGCAACAGCAGCACGACCGGCGAACCCGCGGTAACGCCGGATAGGGCGAGGCGCGCCGCCAACCGATCGGACAGCGCGTCAAGTTGCGCGTAGGTGTACCGCGCACTTTCCGCGGCAAGCGCGGTGTGCTCGGCATGACGCCGGACCATCTGTCCGAATCGCTCGAGTATGCTCATCTCCAGTCCTGCCGGCTCGACATCAAACAGACACTCGCTTCGGGACCGACGAATCGTCCGTAGCGAACCAAGGCGCACGTCGTCATGCCGCTCCTCTACCGCCAAGGAACTCGACGATCGAATCGTTGACCGCGTTCCTGCCCCGCAGGATCTCGTAGTGATCGCCCGGCACCACGACGTGTTGCTCGGCATTGCGCAACAGCGCCGCAATGACCCGCGAGCTGGCGGCACTCACCTGTTCGTCGCGGTCGGTCGAGATCAGCCGCGTCGGGTGCGGTACGCCGCCGGCCAACGCCATGAAATCGGTGCCGCGATACGTCAGGTAATTCAACCCGTGGCGATGCAGACGTGCAGCCGACGAGAACGGCACGAGAACCTCCTCGTCGAATTCGGTCCTGGCCGGCGCGCGCACGCGGCTCGCCGTGAGCTTCTCGCACAAGGCGGCCGCATGATTCAGGCTTTGCGCCGCCAGCGGCAACAGGCTGTCGACTTCCCGTTGAAAATTCGATTGCGGGCAGACCGTGGGGCTCAGCATGTACTCTCCGCAAACCAGCGCGAGACGATCGATGCGATGTCCCTCGATGGTTGCGGCGACGAGCGCGATGCCGGCGCCCGAGCAAAACCCGACGACGTCCGTCTTGCGCACGTCAAATGCGTCCAGCACCGAGCACATGTCCCGAACATGCGCCTCCGGCGTCATTCCGCTCTCGTGCGGCGCGAGGGGCCGATCGCACAACGAGCGCCCTTGCCAGGTGAGCACATTGAATTCGCTCGCCAACAGCGCGAACAGCGTGCGCGCGGCATCGACGCGAAGCCCGAACGGAAGTATCAACGTCAGGAACGGCCTCGTTTCAAGCCAGTCGCCATGCAGTACGCGCAGCTGCTTTCCATCGGACGCGGTAATGAACGATTCGTACATAGACAGGGTTTTCGTCGAGACTGGATGCATCTTGCGATGGACGAGCGGGCGTGATGGACGTCGACCGGACTAGTGCAGTAGTTTCCAGCCCGCCTCGTGATACACGAGGAACGTGCCGATCGTTCGGCGCAGCGACGAGCAGCGCTCGACCGCATGCAGATTGCGGCTATTGAAGACACACAGCTGACCGCTGCGTGGCCGCACCGTCAGCGCATCGACCCCGTCGAGCACGCCCAGCGTCTTGTGCTGCGCATACTCTTCGGCCCACTGGTCGAGCTGGCGACGCGATTCCGGGCGGATGTTCCACAGAACGAAGCCCGCTTCGTTCTCGGCCTTCTGTATCGTGATGAAGGCGCCCAGCTGCTCGAGATTGAGCCGGAACGGCCACCGTTCGACGTCGCGCCCGAAGTCGATGCAGTCGCAGTGCGGCGCGAAGCTGAACGGATCGCCTTCGAAAGGCGGATATTCGCGCTTCGTCGCCAGCATGAATTGACTCCAGTTGCCGAACTGGAGCGTTTCCGCGCCCAGCTCCTTCATGAACAACTGAATGAAGCGCGTGTCGCGCATCGGGATATTCGCGACGCCGGCATGGCCGAAGTACTCGGCGATATTGCTCACCAACGATTCGGGATGGGAACGCTGAAGCTGACCGAGCGTTATCCCGGTTGCGTTCAGCGCGCGGTGGTACTGATGGTTGCGCAAATCGGGGAAGCCGCGATCGTTCCACCATGCATCGATTTCGTCGGGGCCGACCACATCCAGCAATGCCACGGCAACTTCCCGATCCCGCACGCACTCGGCGGCCTCGCGCAGCGTCATGCGCCTGTCGACGCCTTGTCCGTCGAATGTCATAAACCGGCCAGCGAATACCGTTTCCATTTCACGTTTCCAGAATGGTTGAGTGATTTCCGCGTGCCCGCGAACCGACGCGTCCTGACTCGAAAGTCAAAACCCGTCGACGCGTCGACGCCGCAAACGAAGCTTCGATTGAATTGAATCGGATAACTACGCATCGACACGGCGGTCCGATCCATGTTCGATCGTGCGATGTCGACTTCGACGAAACTCGGGCAATGACGGATGCCGTGCGCACCGCCTCGTTGCAACGAGAGTGGGCACGCCGTCTTCCGTGGTGGAAACACTCTATCCCGCACCGGCCGCGTACGTAAAGAGTGGTCGACTCGCTCGAGCTCGCCACGCCACCGGCATCGCCGCGCGATCTCAGCGTCCCTGACGCTGCACCGCTCACCCGGCCTCAAACCCATACCCAGCAAGGATCCGAAGCGCTTCGTCGGCGCTTTTGGCGAGACGGAATCCGCTCCGGCCGCACGCGTTTTTCAATCGATCCGGCTCGCGCCGCCACGCGCGGCTGAGCAACATTTCGATACTAGTGCGCAATTTTCATAAAGAAGCGGACGAGCGGCCGTCGCTATGCTCTGGGCTCGACATCACGATTTGCCTTCATTCCGAGAGGAGAAAATGGCCGTTCTGTCAGAGCAAGACGATGCGCTACGAAACGACGCGTTCCTGTCGCTTTTCCCCAGAGGCGAATGTCACGGAACGTTCGGCGAGCTGATGCAAGGCGTGTTGCCGGACAATCGACATTTCCTGGTCACGTTGCCGGTCAACCTGAAGAGCGTCGTCGAGTTCGAGATCACCGGCGCCGATCGCGTTGCCGTGGATGTCGGATTCAAGACCAAGGCATGTCGCGCGGTTCAGGACTATCTGCGCCTGCACGGGCTGCCACCGGGCGGCATGCTGCATTTCAAGTCGATGTTCGCGGTCGGCAAGGGGCTGGCGAGTTCGTCCGCCGACATGGTCGCGGCGATCCGTGCGGCCGCATACGCGTACGGCCGAACACCGGCGCCCGAGACCATCGAGTCGATCCTGCGCGCCATCGAACCGACGGACGGCGTGATGTACGACGGCGTCGTGTCGTTCTATCACCGCGAGGTAAAGCTCGACGAGCGACTCGGCAAGACCCCCGCGCTCGTGATCGTCAGCGCCGATCGCGGCGGCGAATGCGACACGATCGAGTTCAACCGGAAGAAACGCGATCCGTCCGCGGAAGTGCGCGACGAATATCGCGGCATGCTGATGCGGATGAAAGCGGCGGTTCGCGCCCAGGACCTGCGCGAGCTCGGCGAGATCGCGACGCGCAGCTGCCAGTTGTCGCAGGCATTCAATCCTCATCCGCACATCGACGTCCTGCGCAAGCTGCGCGCCGAGACCGACGCGCTCGGCCTCGTCGCGACCCATTCCGGCACGTGCGTCGGGCTGCTCTACGACGCGAACGCTCCCGAAACGGCGACCGCGGCCGCCTATGCCCAAGCGCGCCTGCAGGTCCGTCGAATCGAATCCATTCAATACACAACGGTATAGGAATCGTACATGCTTCAATACGAATCGTCGCTGGATGCGATGCGGGACGCCGTGCTGTTTCCGATCGGGCAAGCCTTGCACATGGTGTCGTTCAAAGCGATGAAGATCGTGCCGGCCCATTACATCATCAGCAAGGCGCGCGATCGCGGCGACCTGCAGCCGGGCAAGACCGTGGTGGAAACGTCGAGCGGCAACTTTGCGCTCGGGATGGCCATCGTATGCAACCGCCTGAACCATCCGTTCGTGGCGATCGGCGATCCCGCGATCGATCCGGCGTTCAAACGCCAGCTCGAAATGCTGGGCGGCCGGGTTGAAATCGTCACGGACAAGAAGGGCAGCCAGGGATACCAAAAGGCACGACTTGACCGGCTGCAAGAGATTCTCGCCGCCGAGCAAGGTGCCTTCTGGTGCCGCCAGTACGACAACGAGAACAACGGGCTCGCTTATGCAAACATCGCGCGCGAGCTGCTCGAAATCATCGGCCCTCGCCTGATTCTCGTCGCACCGGTCGGTTCCGGCGGATCGAGCTGCGGGATCGCAGCCGCGCTGCGCGCCGGCGGGGCGGATTGCACGCTCGTCGGCGTAGACACATTCAACAGCGTCCTGTTCGGCCAGATCGACGGCCCGCGCAAGTTGCGCGGGCTCGGCAATACCATCATGCCCGGCAACCTGAAGCACACGCTGTTCGACGACGTGCATTGGGTCAGCTCCGAACTCGCCGATCATTTCACGCGCAAACTCTACAAGGCCACCGGCCATTTTCGCGGGCCGACCACCGGCGCCGCATTCGCCGTCGTCCGCTTCGTGCGCAACCGATATCCGGATGCACCCATCGTATTCCTCAGCCCGGACGATGGCTCCCGCTATGTCGACACGACCTTCGCCAGCAACGACGACAGCCCGGCCTACGATCAGCTGCGACCCGTGGAGATCGGGCACCCCACCGCGTACGACGCGAATACGGAATGGGCGTGGATGAAATGGGATCGCTCCGACATTCACCGGTTTCAATGAATCATGGCGATCGTCTACATCGAATCGAACACCACCGGGTTCGGGCAAAGCCTGCTCGACGCGTCGCTGAACCATGACGAAACCTGCTTTCTCGTGCGCGACCGCGCGCGCTACCCCTTTCTCGCGAGACTGTCGCCTGCGGTTCGGGTGATCGATTGCGACACGCAGTCTGTCGACGCGCTCGAGCGCGTCGTCGGCGAGATTCCGGACGTGCGTTATATCGCGTCGACGAGCGACGCGTTCATCGAGAACGCCGCACGACTGTCGCAGCGCCTGGGCCTGCCTGGCACGCCCGCGGAGGCCGTCGCATTATGCCGGGACAAGTTGCGGCTTCAGGATACGCTGCGCGACCATGGCGTCCCGTACCCGTACACGACGGCGATCGAATCGGCGGATGCCGCGCGCAAGCTGACCTATCCGGTCATCGTGAAGCCCAGGCAGGGCACCGGAAGCATCGGCGTGCGCCTTGTCGAACGCGAGCAGGACTTTCCGGACACATCGGGCGGCGCGTTCATTTGCCAGCGCTTCATTCCGGGCGCGGAGTTCTCCGTCGAATCGTTCAGCGACGCCGACGGACACCATGTGCTCGCAGTCACACGCAAGTTCCTGACCAAACCGCCCCATTTCCTGGAGCTGGCGCACGTCCTGCCCGCCGACCTCGACGCGGCGACCCAGGCCCGCATCGTCGATACCGTGCGGCGGGCGCTCGATGCGGTCGGTTACGCGTTCGGTCCCGCGCACACGGAACTGAAGGTCCACGGCGACACGATCACCATCATCGAGATCAATGCGCGCCTGGCCGGCGGCATGATTCCCCGTTTGATGGAACGTGCGTATGGATGGTCGATCGCCGACCTGTACGTGCGCAGCCATCTGTCGCGTCGCAGCCAGTTCGTCGTACCGACACCCGCGCTGTACAGCGCCGTTGCGTTCGTCGTGCCGGAAGTCGGGCGCCGCTACGTCGGCATCGATTTTCCGGACGGCTGCGCGGATGCCGGGCTGTTTCGCGACGAAGGCGTCAACGCCGGCAAGTTCGACTTTTCGGATCGCGCCGGCTACGTGATTTCGTTCGGCCGCAGCGCGTCCTCGGTGCTCCGGAAAGCGCTGTCGCTGCGGATGCGTTCGCGCGTGCTTTACGACGATCCGGAGCGGACGATTCCCGGCCGCGACGCGATTCACGACATCGTCTACGAATCCTCTCCCCCATGCTTCGGCAAGCTCACGGTCAATCTGCTCGCGATCGAGAAGGCCCATCTGATCATGCTGCGCGAACAAGGGATTCTCAGCGCGGAACAGTTTCGCTCGCTGCGAGAAGCGGTAACGACGCTGGAGGCGAATCCGGCATTGTTGAGCGAACATGTTTCCGGTCGCGGAGACTACTTCGACTACGAGCAGTACGTGATCGACCGCTGCGGACGAGACACGGGCGGCATGATTCAGGCGGCGCGCTCACGCAATGACATCAATGCCACGCACCTCCTGCTGACCGTGCGTCAGGCGCTGTCGCATGTCACGCGGCGCGTCGTCGATCTCGGCGAGACGCTCGCACGACGCGCCGCGGATTCGGCCGAGGTCCTGCTGCCGATCTACAGCCAATACCAAACCGCGATGCCGGGGTCGGCGGGCCACTATCTCGTCGCGCAGTGCGAGATATTGCTCGGCACGCTCGACGCGCTGGCGTCACTGCGCGACGGTCTTGGCTCTTCTGCGCTCGGCGCGTGCGCCGGTGCGGGCACCACGTTCGTCACCGACCCGCGGCGCACGGCGGTTTTGCTCGGCTTCTCGACGGGGCCGCTCAACTCGCTGAGCGCGATCACCGACAAGAATCCGGCGCTGCGCTGCGCCTGCCTGCTGACCGAGTTGAGCAGCAATCTGAACCGTATCGCGACGGATCTTCAGCTCTGGTCGATGCGCGAAATCGCGATCGTCACGCTGCCCGACGGCATGTACGGCGGGTCGTCCAACATGCCGCAAAAACGCAATCCGTATCTGCTCGAATGGCTGCGCCTCGGCCACGATCGCATCGCCGGATATTGCGCCACGGCGCTCTCTTCGCTATCGCATCTGCCGACCGGCAACTCCTATCAGGCAAGCCGCACTGCGGTGGAAACCGTCAGCGAGATGAGCGGACTCGTCATCGACATGCTGAGCGTGCTCGTCTATTCGATCGACGGCATCCGCTTCGACGCCAACGCCGCGCGCCGCGCGATCGACATGGGCAACGCAGGCGCAACGCTCGTTGCGGAATCGCTGGTGCAGCAACGCATGGCCTCGTTCAGGGACGCCCACGCGGCGGTCGGTCGTGCACTGTCGAGCCCGCCCGATGCCGCGCCGGATGCCGCAGCGGATCCGCTCGGCTCCGCCGCGGCCGCGTTGCTCGGGCGTCTCCATGACGAATTCGAAGGGGCGCACGTGTTCGACCGGCTCGACGGCGGCAGCGGACCGTCGACGCGCAACACGCACGCCGCGCTGACGATACTCGCCGCCCGCCTGCTGGAGCAGCGCCGACGCCAGCGATCGTGCGAATCGCGCGAGACTGCGGTAAGGCAGGCGCTCGATCGGTGCTTCATGAATGTGCAAGCATGACAAACATCACACTGCTTTGTTCGGACGGCCCGCATCATCTGTATCTCGCCGCGGAAATCCTCGACGCGTTCGGACGCGTTCGCGTCATCGTCGAGCCCGGGCGAGAACAGGCATCGCGCCTGCTGCGCAACGGCCACTATCGCGCGTATCTGTGGACGCGCTATCACGAATGGCGACGCAGGCTGTTCGGCTATGACGCGTACCGGCGGCGCTACTTCGTTCGCGAGCGGGAACCGCGCACATGGGACGCGCTTCGACGTCATGCGGGCGTGCGGTATCTGGAAACGTCATGGATCAACGACACGACCGTGCTCGATGCGCTGCGCGACGACCTTTCCGACGTCTATATCGTGATGGGCACCAAGAAGATCGGCGAGGCCTTGCTGTCGCTCGTCCCGGCCGACCGCATCATCAACATCCATGGTGGCCACCTGCCGTACTACCGAGGCAATCACTGCTTCTTCTTTGCGCTGCACCACGGCGAACTCGACAAGCTGAGCACGACGATCCACCGCGTGTCGGCGGGCCTCGATACCGGCGCCATCATCAGCCGCCATTCGGTTCGGTTCTGCGCGGACGACAATTCGGAAACGCTCTATTCGCGCGCCGAACGAGCCGCAATCGACAGCCTCGTGGCGCGCCTGAAGCGCGAACCCGACATCGCCGCATGGAGCAGCGAGCCGCAGCCGAACGTCGGCTCCACCTATCGCATGCGCGACCGCGGCCCGCTCGTCGAACTCGTGCATCACCTCGGCGCCATTCGCCGCCGGCTGGCGGCAGGCCCGAATCGCGGCAAGGAGACCAGTTAGATGAACGTTGACGATGCACTTGTCGGCAAGTTGCTGCAGATCATCCTGTTCTCGACCCCGCTGATCATTTCGCCGGGGCCGAACAACTTGATGACGACCGCCAACTGCGCGCAATTCGGCTATCGGCGCACGCTGCCATCGCTGACCGGCATCTCGGTCGGCGTGGTCGTCCTGTTCATGGTCGTCGCGCTCGGGCTGTTCAGCGTGATGAGCCGTCACCCGTTGCTGCAACACGCACTCAAGGTGGTCGGCTCCGCGTACATCCTGTACCTCGCCTACAAGCTCTACACGGCTCAGTCCGAACACGCCGAACGCCGCTCGATCGAGCGTCCCATCACGTTCGGCGAGGCAGCCCTGCTCCAGATCGTCAATCCGAAAATCTGGCTGCTCGGCGCCAGCGCGGCGTCGACGTTCCTGCCGTTGACGGGGAACGCCTACGTCGACGCGACGCTCCTGTCGCTCACGCTCGGGATCGTTTTCTTCCCGTGCAACTCGATCTGGGCGGTATGCGGTCTCATGATGCACCGCATGCTGCACGGCAAGACGCTCCAGCGCATCATGGCGCTGCTGTCCGCCTCTTCGATCGTGTTCCTGCTGTTCTGAACTCGCTCGCCCCTCAAGGAAACGCTCGACCGTGAATCACATCGTCCTGGCATTCTGTACCGATCTCGACAAGGACCCGGTGTCGTCGCGCGTGCTCGCGCGACTTCTGGCATCCGGCATCGACTGGCACGCCGATGGCGTCGTGGACGGGCGCCCTATCCTGCACATGCAATCCGGCGCGGTGCGCTACAGCCTGCTGCAGCTCGACAACGTGTTCAGCCACGACTATCGGCGCTACGCCCCGCTGGCGAACAGCGTCTTCGCCGACGCCGACGCGATCGTGATCGTCAACTGGCATGAAGGGAAGAACGCGCCCGACCGGATCTTCACGATCCAGACCACCGGCGACATGGAAAGCGGAACGTTCAGCCCGGTGGACCCGGCCGTCACACGCAGCCTGTTTCTGGCTGTCGAGCACGCGCGCCAGCAAGCGGGCCTGGATTCGTATTCGACCTGGATGGAGGCCACGCACTGGTCCGGCCCGCTCTACGGCGCGCAGTCCGGTTGCCTGGTCTCCGCCGTCGAGCCGTCGGTCATCGATCTGGAAATCGGCAGCACCACGGACGCATGGGCGTGCCCCGATGCCGTCGACGTGCTGGCACGCGCGTTGCTGACGGTAGGCGAGCGAATCGCTCGACCGGCGATCTCGCTGCTCTGTATCGGCGGCGTCCACTTCGAGCCCGGCTTCACGCAACTGCTGCGCGATTACGGCGACACGCAAGGACTCGCGCTATCGCACGTGCTGCCCAATCACTGGCTGGTCGCGTACGGTTACGATTCGCCCGAACGCCTGGCGGACCTGCTCGCGTGTGCCCGATCGATCAAGGGCGGTGTCGATGCGATCGCGTTTCATGACAACCTTAAGGGCGCGCACAAGCAGCAGGTGCGTAGTCTCGCGAGCGAACTTGGCGTTCCCGCGCTCTCGCATCGAAAATTGAGGTCACCCGATCTGGCCGGCCTGATCAACGATGCGAAAACCGTCGCTTGACGTCGGCGTTGTCACTTGCCGCGCACCGCGCCGGGAGAATAGCCGTAATGCCGCTTGAACGCGGTGGAGAACCGGCTGTGCTGGGCGTAGCCGCACTCGAGTGCGATGCTCATGATCTTGTGATCGGTATGTTTCAGCAGGTCGTGCGCGCGAAGCATCCGCAATTCGGTCAAGAATGCGTGCGGAGACCGGTCGAACGTGTTCTTGAATTTGCGCAGGAAGTGATAGCGGCTGAGATTGACCAGATCGGCAAGATGCTCGAGCCGCACGGCCTCACCGAGATTGGCGTTGCAATATTCGCGGATCTGCTCGGCCTGCTTCGCCGACAGCCGGCCGCGCGCATCCACGCGCTCCAGGTCGGCCATCGCGTAACGGCTGATCGCATTCAGCAGAATCCAGCTCATCAGGCTATCGATGCCGAGCGACAGCGTGTCGTCGTTCCAGTCGGCCTGCGCGATGCTGGTCGCGGCCGCGCTGATGACGGGGGACGCCTCCTGGAATACCTCGCGGAACCGGTAAGCCTCCGCCGGCTGGCGCAAGGACCGGATCAGGCTCGGCTCCAGATTGGGCAAATCGAAATAAATATGCAGGAAATTGAGGCGCTCGGTAATCCGCCACTGCGATTCGCCTTCGCCGACCGGGAACAGACAGACCGCGCTTTTAAAGCCTCGGCGTACGATGTGCCGGCCATCGACCTGCGCACAATTCTCGCCACCGGACAAATAGACGCTCAGCACGTTCTCGGACGAACTCTTATATTCGGTCAGTGTGTTCTGACCTGTCCATTCTGACAGGATGATGCCCGACGGCAATTGCATGGATCGAACGACTTCGGCCCCAGCCGAATTCAGCGCGCCTCGAACCGTAATCGAGTTTGAAGAAGACATGTGTCGCAATCGTAGGTTGGGAATCTGATGCGAAACGACGGCTTTCCCGCTGGAGAGATACCGCACGCGCGTTCTGAAGCACGTTGCACCACGCCGGGGAAGCATCCGCCAGTGACGCGCGAAGCCGTTCTGTCCTCACCGGCGAGTGCAGTCATGCGTCGTTAGATTACCTTAAGTGCGCCTCAAATGGTCGAACGATACGTCGCGAATTCGTGCCGGACTGCATGGGGATATGTGTCGCGAATTCGTCGCGGGACCGATGATTGGACTGAATCGCAAAGCCAGGAACGCCATCTCGGCGGGATTTTTCGGGAAATGCACGCGGCAAACGAAGCCAGCGGGATTCGATGAATGCTGTCCCCGAGGAAGCTGGCGTGATAATCCCCGCTTTACGTGGGATTCAGAAGCAGAAACTAAGCGGCCATGGCCGCCGCTGCTTTGGGGTTAATACGCGCAGCGGATTTGCTGTTCGGTGAACTTGCCCGCTTTCACGACGTGATTCCTCGTCTCGATGACAACATCACGCCGGAAATTTCGACTTTGAAGTCGGCAATTTTTACTGGACCGAGTCACAGCGACCCGTTCAACAAGAAACGACGCCGGCGGGCGCATGCCCGCCGGCGGTCCATCAAAAATCAGAACGTGTCACGGACTAGAACGACTGCCAGCTCGCGGCGCTTTCATTGGCCACGACTGCGGCCTCGGTTTTGCGTTGAACCGTCTTTCGCACGGCCGGCTTCGGGCGCGGCTGGACCTCTGCCGCTCGCTCCGTTGGGCTGGCCGCGACCGCCATCCCGTCAGGCAGGCGGAAGATCGAAACCAGTTCGCGTAACGCGTTCGACTGCGATGCCATCGACTGCGCCGCTGCAGAAGCCTCCTCAACGAGCGCGGCGTTCTGTTGCGTGACCTCGTCCATCTGCATGACCGCCTGATTGACCTGCTCGATGCCGGTATGCTGCTCGACCGACGCCGACGCAATTTCGCCCATGAGGTCGGTGACACGCTTTACCGCGACGACGACCTCGTTCATCGTGGCGCCGGCGTTGTCGACGAGAGACGTGCCGGCCTCCACTTTGGCCACCGACTGACTGATCAGCTCCTTGATCTCCTTGGCCGCCGATGCGCTTCGCTGCGCAAGCGCCCGCACTTCGCTCGCCACCACCGCGAAGCCGCGACCTTGCTCGCCGGCCCGGGCTGCCTCAACGGCCGCGTTCAGTGCGAGGATGTTCGTCTGGAAGGCGATGCCCTCGATGACGGCGATGATTTCAGCGACCTTTGCCGAGCTGTGGGAAATGTCGTGCATCGTATCGACGACCTTCGCCACCACCTGCCCGCCTCGGACCGCGACCTCAGAAGCATTGCCGGCGAGCGTGTTCCCCTGCCGCGCGTTCTCCGTGTTCTGTTTGACCGTCGCCGTCAACTGCTCCATGCTGGCCGCGGTTTCCTCGAGCGAGGCCGCCTGCTCCTCGGTACGCTGGCTGAGATCGGTGTTGCCGGCAGCGATCTGCGCGGAGCCCGACGCGATGCTTTCGCTGCTCGAGCGCACGCGCCCCACCACGTCCTGCAGCCGCGCGTTCATATTCCGCAGCGCCAGCAGAAGCTGGCTCGTCTCGTCGCGACCGGATACTTCGATATTGGACGTGAGATCGCCGCGCGCGACCGTCTCCGCGATGCCGACTGCGCGACCGAGCGGTGTGACGATGGAACGGGTAATCAACCATGCGACAGCGACCGACAGCAGTAGCGCCGTGCCGCACAACACACCGGTCAACAGGAGCGTCGAGTGATAGTTGGTTGCCGCTTCGGCCGTCGCGACGCCCGCGCCCGCGCGGTTCAGCTTCACATCTTGCTCGACGAGGTCCAATGCCTGCGCGAACAGCATTGCAGACTCCCCTGTCGCAAGCGATCTGGCCGCAGCAAATCCGGCATCGCCCGATTCCGACAGCGCCAGAAGTTTAGCGTCGGAGGCCAGGAATGCGCTCCATGCTTTACCCATACTGTCGAAAAGCTGTCGCTCCTCGGGCGAAGAAACGAGCTTCTCATAGCTGGCCATCGCAGCTTTCATGGATGCCAGCGCGGCATCGTGCTGACTACGCTGGCTATTCTTCGCCGAAGCCTCACTTTCCAGCACGGACCGGAGGGTAGCCCGCCGGACGCCGTTGGCGAGCGCCCTGATTTCACCCAATGTCTGAACGCTGACGAGCCAGTTGTCGGCGATCTCGCGGGTGCCCTCATAAATTCGCGATGCCTGCAACATGGCGAGTCCGCCCGTCACCATCAGCAGCAGCAACGTAATGCCAAAACCCACTCTGAGGCGAGTTCCAATGCGCAGGTTAACTAAGTACTTCATAAGCCATTCTCCATTTGACGTTCCATATAACGACTTAGTCTCATCAAGCCGACCGGCGATCGAGCGCAAAATCGACGCATCCGATCGCCATCGAAATCACTGCAGTTGCGCCCGGTATTCCGGGTCGCTTGGCGACTTCCTTCGGCCGGCGAGGGGTCCGCGAGACGCATTCGGCCTTCGCAGACGTGCCGGGCAAAGGAAGTGCCATCGGCTATCTCTGTCCTTGCCCCTCCGATGTGGAATCCCGTCCGCGCTCGAATATCTCGGCAGCGCCGAGCAGCTCTCCGAGCTTGCCGGACCGCCCGGTAAGAGCCGCTTTCATACCCGGCTCGAGCGGCAGTTCTTCTGCGAACTCATCCTGTTGCCGGCCGTAGACGACGTGCAACAGCGACAGCATGCCGGTCAGGTAAGCGGTCTGTGCGAAGGCCGTCTCGTTCGGGGACTCGAAGAGCGCGACGTCCAGCATGAAGGAAGCACGTTGTCTCGCTAGCGCGATCAGCGGATCTCGACAAACCGTCTCCGGATCGGGATGGTTGTAGAGCAGCAGGCTGCACCATTGGAATAGCCGTGTAGTGCCGATCGCAGCGAGTGCGTGATGCAGCGAAGCGATGGCCGTGCGCTTCGGGTTCACGTTGCCGGAGCAGTTGGCGAGGCGCAGAACCTGCGCCACCAGCACGGGCATGTCGGATAGCGCGTGAATGACGCGATGATCGCCAGCGTCTTCGATCAGCAGGTTGAGCAGATCCACCAGTTGCCCCAGGTCGGGCACCAGACGGCGCGCCTCCATCACCTGCGGTCTGCTGAAGTAAAAGCCCTGGACCATGTCGCAGCCGCTGCCAATTGCGGCATGCCACTGTTCGTGGCTATCGATCTTCTCGGCAACCACGATCTTGCCGGCGCGTTTCAGATCGCCCACCATCGCGCGCGCGCTCGGCGCGTCGAATGCCGGCCACTCGAGCTTGACGATGTCGACTGCCGGCAGAAACGCGACGATGTCGGGCGTGAGCTTCGCGACATCGTCGAGCGCCACGCGAAAGCCGGCTGCGCGCAATGCATTGCAGCGCTTTTTCAGCGACTCGTCGAGTTCACACGATTCGAGGACTTCGAGCACGAATCGCGGACCGGTCAAGATCTGCGGCACATCGGAGTGCAGGAAATGCGACGTGCAATTCAGGTATCCGTCGAGGCCCGCGAGCACCGTATCGAGGCCCAACGCACCCACGGTACGCTCGACGACATGTGCGGTGCTGCCGAAGCCGTCGACGACATCGGCGGTGGCCGTGTGGCCGTTCCTGAACAGCAGTTCGTAGGCGACGGTCCGGCCGTCCCGGTCGACGATAGGCTGGCGTGCGACGAACGTCGATGCGCCCTGATTGAGTACCCGTTGCCAAGCCTGGATCATTCCCTGATTCCCCGTTTTTTTTCGTCTCTTATTGCTGTCGCTGGCTGCGCTGCGCGGTTCCTGCAACGTATACGTATCGATGGGCGGTTCGGATGCGTTGCGGTGCGGGCCATCTGTACGAAATGTTCCGGACAATCGCCGGTCGCTCGATACCCAGGTACACGCCTGCCCGTGCTCTTCTTCCGCTTCTTACCGGTATGTCGGCACATTGCAAACTTACTGTAATTGATGCGCTCGCCGGCCAAGGAGACATTTCTCAAGACGGCCGAATAAATCGGTTCGCTTGCCCTGCCACGCGGACGCGTCAGCGTGACTGCCAGCCCTCGCAAACGATCAACTGCGAATTAATTTTTTTATTGGCTGATGAGAAAAATATTGTGTTGGACGTAATGAGAAATGTTTAAATCGTCAGATGAAATTGGGAATCGATGAATCTTTCTTCCGCGTCGTTGCAACGTCCGCGGATACGGCAGATAAACCCTCATCGATTCGTGAAGATCGATGAAGTGCCGACAGCGAAGGCGATCGATCTCATCCGCGGGGAGCGGAAAACCGGCAGCATTCGTACCGAACGGTTCGGTTGTATCGTTCGAGGTATGCGTTCTGCTGCGTCTTGCACGGACGGCTGTAGTCCAGCCGAATGTCGTACTGTCGAGCCCATTCGAAAATCGCCGCGCTCAGAGACTCCGGCGCGTTACCACACCGCAGCGTTTTGGGCCTCGCCATGCACGGCTCACGCGCTCTGACGGCAGCGAAAAGTCGATCTCGATATCAAGGGCTTCGCGGTTGAAATCTTCAATCACGTTGAACAACCGGAAGCAGCGCCCGTGGGCCAAATGTCACTACTGGACCGCGCATGCATCGCCACCTCATGCGCGCAAGGTGCAACTCAATCTTTTTTGCGAGCGAATTTGGATTTAATCAGAGGCAGCATCCCTCAACCATCCCCCTCCGGAATCCGCGCCGACTGGATCACGACGAGCGTATCGCCGGCCTGGATCCGGCACGGCGGGTCTTCGTAGAACGAGTGGATCTTGCCGCCGCGGTCGAGCCCGACGACGATCGCGCCCGGCACGACGTTCGTCATGCAGCCGATCTCGTGCTTCATCGCCGGCCGTTCGACCAGCGTCGCGCGGCCGCGGGTCGACAGCATGTCGTTGACGAACGGCACGATATAGCGGCTCTGCACCGCATCCGCGAGCAGCAGCGCGCCGATCTTCGTCGACGACACGATCACGTCCGCCCCCGCCTGCCGCAGCTGCCGCTGGTACAGGTTCTCCTGGATGCGCACGACGATCTTCGTGTCGGGTGCAATGCTGCGCACCGACAGCGTCAGCAGGATCGCGGTCGGATCGTCGGTCACCGAGATGATCACCGCCTTCGCGGCGCGCACCTGCGCCTGCTGCAGCAGGTCCTCGTGCGCGGGATCGCCGAGCAGCCCGGTCACGCCGAGCGAGGTCGCGGCCTCGAGCGCCTGCTGCTGCGAGTCGATCACGATCACCGTCGCCGGATCGACGCCGCTTTCGAGCAGCTCGCGCACGGCGATCGAGCCGGACAGGCCGTAGCCGCACACGACGATGTGATCGGTCAGTTGCTTTTGCAGGCGTTTCATGCGGAATTCCTCGACGACGCGCTGGATCACGAACTGATACGCCGTGCCCAGGAAGATGAACCAGATGCCGATGCGGATCGGCACGATGAAGAAGGCATCGATCAGGCGCGCCCGCGCGGTGACGGGCACGATGTCGCCGTAGCCGACCGTCGCGACCGTGACCATCGTGAAATAGACGAGGTCGGCGATGCCCATCGGCGTGCTCTTCGTCGAATCGCGCAGGCCGTCGCGATCGAGATACAGCACGAGGAACGCGAGCGCGCACAGGAACACGACGAGGGCGAGGCGAAACAGCAGCGTGCGATGCGGCGACGTCGCGGGACGCGTGAACAGCGTGCGCGCGCGCGGCGCCTGCCACGGATTGCGGGCGCGGCGCAGGCGGGAGCGCAACGACCGGCGCTGGTCGGAAGGCGTTGCCAACGGGATTCTCCTGAACAATGCGGGCTCGATTCTACGACGGCCTACGACGCGAGCGTGCGCGCCCACGCGCGTCACAGCACGCTGCGCGGACGCACCATCGTCCCGTCGACGAAACGCCGCGCGCGGAACGCGGCGAGATCGAGCGACGGCGCACCGGTGTCGACCCATTCGGCGAGCAGCCGGCCGACGATCGGCCCCATCGCGAACCCGTGGCCGCAGAAGCCGGTCGCGATCGCGAGCCCCGCCGGCGTGCCGGGCGCGTCGATCACCGGGATGCCGTCGGGCAGCACGTCGATCAGGCCGGCCCACGCCTCGACGACCTGCGCGTCCTTCAGCGCCGGAAAGATCGCCTTCAGCTTCGCGAGCGCGCGCGGCGCATGCGCGGGGTTCGGCTGCGGCTGCGGATCGCGCGGCTCGATCGGCCCGGGCCCGCCGTTGACCCGCGCGGCCAGGTCGCGCCACGCGGCGCCGTTCAGGTGGAGGCGGAATTTCTCGCGCTGCGACCAGAACTCCGGCCAGAACAGGCTCAGCCCGCGCAGGTGGCCGAGCGTCAGGTCGACGTCCGCCTGCATGTCGTCGGCGAGATTGATCGCGCCGTTGCTGCGCTGGCGGATGCCGAGGCCGTGCCCCCAGAGCGTCGACGCGGACACCGGCGGCAGCACGTTGGTGCGCATGCAGGTGCCGCGCACGGCCTGCTGCGGCAACCGGATGCCGACGCCGTCGAGCAGCCGGAAGCTCGTCGCGCCGGCCGCGCAGATCACGCGCGACGCGCGGATCGTGCCGCGCTCGGTCGCGACGCCGACGACCGCGCCGCCCGCCGTTTCGATGGCCGTCACGCCGCAGCCTTCGAAGAAGCGCGCACCGGCCTCGGTCGCGCGCGCGGCAAACGCGGCGGCCACGCGCTGCGGCTCGGCCTGGCCGTCCGAAGCCGTATATAGCCCGCCGAGCGTGCGCACGTGCGCGGAGAGTCCGCTCACGCGCCCGTCGATCTCCGCGCGTGTGACGGTGCGCGTGTCGAGCCCGTGGTCGCGGGCGACGCTCAGCCACGCCTGAAACGACGCCCAGGCCGCTTCGTTGTCCGCAATATAGAGACAGCCGCCCTGCCGCCATTCGAGATCGAAACCGAGCGCGGCCTCCAGTCCTTCCCAGATCCGCATGCCGGCCATCATCAGCGGCACTTCGGGGGCTTCGCGCCCCTGCTGGCGCACGAAGCCCCATGCGCGCGCGGATTGCTGCCCGGCGAGCCGGGACTTGTCGAGCACGACGGCCTTCAGGCCGCGCAAGCCCAGGTAGTACGCGGCCGCGCAGCCCATGATGCCGGCGCCCGCGATCACCACGTCGGCATCGGTCGGAAATGCCGTGTCGGCGCGGGTCAATGCATCGTGCAACGGATAAGTGGTCGTCATCGTTCTCGGTGGCGTGAGGTGTCCGGCCGCGCATCGCCATTCGCGATGGTCGCCGCCGAATCGGGCTGTCGAAGGTCGGATCGTGCGCGAACGCACGGCAAGGCATGCGAGCGGCCGTCCCCATTTTTTCGTCTTGACGGCGCTATGTTACCGCGCGCTAAACTGTACATCCATACAGTGTTTTATGCAGTGGCAATGATCCTCCCCCCATTCGATCCTCCGAAGCTGAACGACCTCGCCGAATGGTGGACGAAGTGCACCTATGCGGACGTGCAGCGCCTGATTCTGGAAGTCCAGCATCTGCGTCTGACGCTATGGGAACTGAAGGCGCATGTCGCCGACGCATCGCGCCGGATTCGCGTGCTCGATCCCGACATGCTCGCGCACGGCTCCGCGCTGCGGCGGCTGACCTACCTGCTCGAAAAGGAAATCGAACGCGCCAATCCGATCGGCCGCTCGCGCGACGTCTATGCGCCGTTTTCGGACGAATGGCGTGCTCGCGAAGCGCTGCGCTGCGCATTGCGCGCGCAACCGGGGCCGGCGCAAGCCGGCGCACGCGTACGCACGATGCCGGCGTTCGAGCGCGTCACGTGGGCCGAACTGCGCGAACGCTGGCGCCGCTCGAGCGACCGGCAATCGAGCCACTACAGCCTCGAACAACGCATGGTGCTCGAGATCGCGCGACAGCGCGTGGTGATACTCGCGCGTGCGCGCAAACTGGTCGACGACGCGATCGACGAAGCCGCCGCCGACGGCAAGCAATTGTTCGCGCTCGATCAGCTCAGGCGGCTGCTGTCCGTCGAGCGCGAAGACGGCGAGCCGTTCACGTACTTGCCGTCCTGACGCGTTCGTCCCGTAGCGCGAGTTCGTACGGTGATGCATCCGCTCGCGGCCGCCACATCACCACGAAAATCGCGCACACGTCTGTTCGCCATCGCACGTTGCACGTGTCACAGCGACGTCACTCGCACGGCCATACCATCAATCACGCGCGGCGCACCGTATGTCGTCCTTGCCGCGGCCGGGAACGAAACGTGCTGCGCCACACCGCCTGCCGGGACTCATTTATTTTCTTTGACGAGATCGGCATAACCGGCGAATATTCGCGTCGATCCATCGGTTAGTACTTCTTCAAAACACAAAAAATACGCCGCTCTCCGAGCAAAACGAGGACTTACGTTGTTTCGCGAACTGATATCCGATCGAAGGGGAAGAAATGACGCCGCCGTCCCAGGATGTGAGCATCAGAAAACCCGCTTCCGTAGCGAAAGCCGCCGAGCCTTCGCCCACCTTCTGGAAGCCCGCGCCGCCGATCGACGTGCCTGCGCCGCAACCGGAGCAGCAGCCGATGCCCGATCTGCGCGATTTTTTCGCAGCCGCGGCACTGCAAGGACTGTTGTCGCGCGATGCCGGTCGCAACGTGTCGTCGATCGCCGACTATGAATCGAAGCGCGCCGTTACCGCCTATCGGCTCGCCGACGAAATGCTGAAGGCGCGATAAGCACGCAAGCCTGCGAAAACCGCGGGCTTGCCTTCCCACCGGCCGGCTGCCGTGCCCGGCCACACGCAACCCCGCATCGACTCTCTTCCAATAAAGCTGCTTCTGCCGCGCGTAAGCGAAATGACAAGCGCTTGAAAAATCCGCCGACGCTTGCACGCATCGCGAAAGCGCCGCTCGCGTCTCGTCTTCCCCGCATCGCGAAAGCGCCTCAAACGGCCACGAACTTTGCCGTAGCGGCACAAGCGTTTGTCGGCCCGCACAGGTCATTGCGCCGAACCGCACCGTCATCGTCCGATCGCTACGCGCATCACTACGACGCGTTCGCGCGGCATCACACGCCGCACACGCCGCTCAAGCTCCGTCGAACCGCACCTACGTTCGCGAACACGCCGCTCGTCGCGCAGCGAGCGCAGACGCTCTGCGCGGCAACCGCTCGAGCGACGAACCGGCCGCTCGATCGACTGCGGGATCGCTTCCTGCTGTACGGCCATCGCGGATCTTCACGCGCAACCCACTTCATGGAGACTTCATGTTCATTCACAACACACGGCTTCAGTACACGGTGCGCGTCGATGCGCCCAATCCGGGGCTCGCGAACCTGCTGCTCGAACAGTTCGGCGGCCCGCAGGGCGAACTCGCCGCCGCGATGCGCTATTTCACGCAGGCGGTCACCGAGGAGGATCCGGGCCGCAAGGACATGCTGTTCGACATCGCCACCGAGGAGCTGAGCCACCTCGAAGTGATCGGCTCGCTGGTCGCGATGCTCAATCGCGGCGCGAAGGGCGAACTCGCCGAGGCCGTCGACGAGCAGGCCGAGCTGTACCGCAAGCTGCACGGCGCGGGCAACGACAGCCACGTGACGCAGCTGCTGTACGGCGCCGGCACGCCGCTCACCAATTCGGGCGGCGTGCCGTGGACGGCCGCGTACATCGACACGATCGGCGAGCCGACCGCCGACCTGCGCTCGAACATCGCGGCCGAAGCGCGCGCGAAAATCATCTACGAGCGGCTCATCAACGTGACCGACGATCCCGGCATCCGCGACGCGCTCGGCTTCCTGATGACGCGCGAGGTATCGCATCAGAAGTCGTTCGAGAAGGCGCTGTACGCGATCACCGCGAACTTCCCGCCGGGCAAGCTGCCGCCGGTCGAGCCCTACGACCGCGTGTACTTCCGCATGCAGCCGGACGCTGCCGCGCTGGTCGGCCCGTGGAATCACGGCGCCGGCCTGGAGATTCGTCCCGGCGAGCCTGCGGTCGACGGCGGCACCGGCATTGCGGAGGGCATGCTGGAACCGGAGCAGGCAGACGCGATCGACGCGATGTCGCAACGGCTGGCATCGGACCGCAACAGCGATCCGCTGACCGGCGCGGAGCTCGGCTCTGGCGCACCGACGCCGCAGCCGGGCGCGGCCGACGAACCCGATGACGCATGAACCATCACGCGACGGACGTGCGCTTGCGAGCGGAACGCCGCTTCACCCAATCGAACGGAGAGAACGCAATGACCACGGACACGACCGCAGCAGAGGAAAACCTGATGGACTGGCTGCGCGACGCGCACGCGATGGAAGAACAGGCTGAGACGATGCTCACGTCGATGGCCGGTCGGATCGACCACTATCCGGATCTGAAGCGGCGCATCGAGCAACACATCGAAGAAACGCGCGAGCAGGCACGCCTGATACGCGGCTGCATCGAACGGCGCGGCGGATCGGTGTCGACGATGAAGGACGTCGGCGCCAAGACGATGGCGTGGGTGCAGGGCCTCGCGGGCATGTTCGCCTCCGACGAGATCGTCAAGGGCGGCATGGCGAGCTACACCTTCGAGCATTTCGAAATCGCCGCGTATCGCAACCTGATCGAAGCGGCACGCTTCGTCGGCGACCGCGAGACGATGACGATCTGCGAGCGGATCCTGCCCGAGGAGCAGGCGATGGCCGCGTGGCTCGAACACAACATGGCGGGCGTCGTGCGCACCTATCTCGCCCGCGATGAGACCGACGCGCCCGCGAAACGCTGACGGCGCCGAGCCTCGCGATCACGCGCCCGCTGCGCCGGGCTCGGACTGGTCGGCCATCAGGTACTGAATGACGAGCGTCGGATCCGCGACGTCGAGAATCAGGCGACGCATCACACGCTTGCGCATGTGCGCGTCGTCGAGGGTCCACGGGCCGGCCGCGTCGCCGAGGTAGCGGGCCACCGCATCGCGGTGGTCGCCGTCCGGCGGCAGGCCGAGCCGCGCGGCGAGCAGCCCCGCGACGACATCGTCGATCTCGATGTGCAGCGGCTTCGAATCGATCGACAGCTGAAGTTTCATGATCGGTCTCTGCAACATGAAAAAGACGGTGCGCGCGCCTATCGCGCGCACCGAACCGTGCCGCGCCGGCCAGCGGCGGCGCCAGTGTCGGCGCGTTCAGTAACCGAGCTCGGGGGACGGCGCGGCTTCAGCGCGTTCGTCCTTCGGTGCGTCGGCGACGGTCGCATCGGTCGTCAGCACGAGGCCGGCGATCGACGCCGCGTTCTGCAGCGCGGTGCGCGTGACCTTGGTGGGATCGACCACACCCGCCTCGACGAGATCGCCATACTCGCCGGTGGCCGCGTTGTAGCCGAAGTTGCCCTTGCCTTCGAGCACCTTCGCGATGACCACCGAAGGCTCATCCCCCGCGTTCGAGGCGATGACGCGCAGCGGTGCTTCGAGCGCGCGCAGCACGATATGGACACCGGCGTCCTGATCACTGTTGGCGCCTTTCAGGCTCGTCACCGCCGAACGCGCGCGCAGAAGCGCGACGCCGCCGCCCGGCACGATGCCTTCCTCGACCGCCGCGCGCGTCGCATGCAGCGCGTCGTCGACACGGTCCTTCTTCTCCTTCATCTCGATCTCGGTCGCCGCGCCGACCTTGATCACGGCTACACCGCCCGCGAGCTTCGCCACGCGTTCCTGCAGCTTCTCGCGGTCGTAGTCGCTCGTGGCTTCCTCGATCTGCGTACGGATGGACTTCACGCGCGCTTCGATGCGCTTCTCGTCGCCCGCGCCGTCGATGATGATCGTGTCGTCCTTGCGCACCTCGACGCGCTTGGCACGGCCGAGATCCTCGAGTGCTGCCTTCTGCAGTTGCTTGCCGGTTTCTTCCGAGATGACGGTCGCGCCAGTCAGGATGGCGATGTCCTCGAGCATGGCCTTGCGCCGGTCGCCGAAACCGGGCGCCTTGACCGCCGCCACCTTCAGGATGCCTCGCATCGCGTTGACCACGAGCGTGGCCAGGGCTTCGCCGTCGACATCTTCCGCAATGATCAGCAGCGGCTTGCCTGCCTTGGAGGTCGCCTCGAGGACCGGCAGCAGATCCCGGATGTTCGATATCTTTTTGTCGTGCAACAGGATCAGCGCGTCGTCCAGATACGCGGCCTGCTTTTCCGGATCGTTGATGAAATAGGGGCTGACGTAGCCGCGGTCGAACTGCATCCCTTCAACCACGTCCAGCTCATTCTCGAGCGACTTGCCATCCTCGACCGTGATGACGCCTTCCTTGCCGACCTTCTCCATGGCGTCAGCGATTATCTTGCCGATCGCCTCGTCGGCGTTCGCCGAGATCGAACCCACCTGCGCGATCTCCCTGTTCGTGGAAATCGGCTTTGACAGCTTGCGCAGCTCGTCGAGCACGGCGGCCACGGCCTTGTCGATGCCGCGCTTGAGGTCCATCGGATTCATGCCGGCGGCAACGTGCTTCATGCCTTCCTGCACGATTGCCTGCGCGAGCACGGTGGCCGTGGTGGTACCGTCGCCGGCCACATCGGCGGTCTTCGATGCGACCTGCTTGACGATCTGCGCGCCCATGTTTTCGAAGCGGTCCTTCAGCTCGATTTCCTTCGCGACCGACACGCCATCCTTCGTGATGGTGGGTGCGCCGAAGCTGCGCTCGATCAGCACATTGCGGCCTTTCGGCCCCAGCGTGACCTTCACGGCATCGGCGAGGACGTTCACGCCTTTGACGATCTGGCTACGCGCACCGTCGCGGAATTTCACGTCTTTTGCAGTCATTTCGTTGCTCCGGGTAAAGTCGTTGAACGGAATGCCGCGCTCACCGGCCGCCTGCCGGCGCGGCGCGGGCGCATCGCGCTTCAGGCCGCCTTGCGGGCAGCCGGCGATGCCACTTCGAGGACGCCCATGACGTCTTCCTCGCGCATGACGAGTAGTTCCTCGCCATTGACCTTGACGGTCTGGCCTGCGTATTTGCCGAAGAGAACCTGGTCACCGACTTTCAACTGGAGCGCGCGCAGCGTTCCATCCTGCAGCAGCCGGCCGCTGCCGACCGCGACGACTTCGCCTTGTTCTGGTTTTTCTGCTGCTGAATCGGGTATCACGATGCCCGAAGCCGTCGTCCGCTGCATTTCGATTCGCTTGACGATAACCCGGTCGTAGAGGGGACGAATCTGCATTTCCATCTCCTGAGCGATTAAAGGATCACCAATAAGGGAATCCGGCAGCGCAGCCACCGGCGAAAGCCGCGATGCGCTGCCGTGCCGTCGATCGGCGAAAAGCGAAATAGTGGCGAGCGAACGCGCTTCAAGACCCGCGCGCACGATGCGTTTGTAACAAAATGTTTCAACGCATCAGGATGCGGCGCACCTCACCCAGCCGGTAGCGCACAGGCGCCGCGCGCTGCAGCGACGGCCGCCACGGCCGCGGCGGGATCGGGCACGGCGGCTGCCGGCCGCCGTCCGCATCGAGGGTGTCGTCCGGCTCATCGAGCGTGCGCCACAGGCCGCCCTTGACGGGCCGGAACAGCCAGCGCGCGTAGCCTTTGCGGCCGCCAGCTGCATCAGCGCGTCGCGCTCCGGCGCGCCGTCGACGAGATGACGTTCGGCGCATGCGCCGGCACCGTAATCGCCGTAGTCGCCGAACGCTTGGCGACACACGAGCGCTTCGCCGGCCGACGCGCCGAGCGTATTGCACGCGCGCCGCTCGACGCGCTCGACCTCCCACGCGCCCAACCGCCATGCCGCATCGAGCAGCATCGCCTCGACGGATTCGAGCGCCGGCCCCGGACGCTCGAACTGGATCGCGCTGCCGGGCACCGGGCGCAGCGGCACGTCGATGCCGGGCAGCGCGAGCGGCGTTTCGCGCAGCAAGCCATGCCAGTGCAGGATCGCGATCAACGGCGTGTCGGCACGTGCGGCGGCGGTCACGGTCACGGCATAGAGCGGCAGTCGAACGGCGTCGATCTGCTCGTTCACGATGTCGAAAAGGTCCATGAAACCTCCCATTCTTTCGAAAGCGGACGGCCCCTTGAAATTCGCAACGCGTGACCTATTTTAGGTGTCGCTCGACGCAGTCGCGGTTCTCGCGCTGCGTGCTTCGATGGGTTATCGGCCAGGCAGGCAACGGCACGGTAGCGCACCGGTTCGTCGCGCATCGGGTTGCCGCCAGGCGATGCTTTGACATGAGAGACGAACATGCTGAGTCCACACGAATTCGCGACCTTGATGCTGATCCGTCATGCGCCGGATCAGCTGGACAACGGCCGTGCCGAAATCGACACGCTGCTCGCACGCCAATTGATCATGCTGGAACATCGCGCCGACGGCGATCGGCGCGTGCATCTGACGCCGCGCGGGCACGCGATGCTCGACGCGTTCGGCGCGAGTGGCGCCCGCCGCCACCGCGCGAGCGGTCGTCCGCCCGCGCTCGCGCACGACCGCGACGAGCCAGACGCGCAGTGCGGTCAATGGTTCGGCGCGGCGGCCGCCGATGCCGGCAGCGCGCAGCCGCAGACGCAGACCTGATAGTCGCGGCAATGCTCGCCGTATGCGGTGCCGCATACGGCGATGCGCGTGAATCGTGGAAAGGGTCTCCGGCGGCAAACGCCGGCAGTCGGGCGCGGCCCGAATCAGTGGCTATGGCGCGTGCGGTTGCGGTTTCCGCTCGCGCGGTCGAACGGCTGCAATCTGGCGAGTTGCTCGACCGACATCGTGACGACTTCGAGAACATGCCGCGCGATCTGCTCGTCGGTCATCCCGGCGCTCAAATACTGTTCGATGCTGATCGTGCGCGGGGGATAGCTGCCCGATTCGTCGTCGACGATGTGGATCCTGGCGGTTCGCCGCTCGGGTGAGAGCACGACCTGGACGGTCCTGCCGTGAACGATGGTCTGCATGCACAAGGCTGACATTGACGGTCTCCCGTTGCGTGTCGTTCTACCAATCATCGGCCGATACCGGCGATTCACCTGAGCAATCTACAAATTTACGTCGCCATTCGCAACCATATGGAATGAATCAAGGCGATCGCACGTGGCACGCCTGGCATGGCTGGCTTCGTTGAACGCGTTCGGCTGTCAGGAGAGCGTACTGCCCGAGGGTTCCGCAACCCGTCGGCACGCTATGCGTAGCGGCTCAACCATTCTTCCGAGAATTTCTTCGCGTACGCGACGGCTTCCGCTTCGGTGTCGAATTCGCCCAGCTTGCGGAATGCGGCCTCGCGGCTGAAACCCAGCTTCGTCACCTCGACTTGCGCGGCATATTTGCCGTTCTCGGTCACGCGCGGCTCGCAGTTCATCTCATACCCGCGCATCACAAACTTTTTCTGCATCGCTTCGATCTGTTTTGAGACGAGCGAAATCGTAGCATGGCGTGCGGCTCGTGCACGCAGCGCCCGGCAACTGTAACTTCATCGGTTGCGCTAGAGGATTTCATCGAAAAAGGGCCGCATGCTGCGCCGCTGCGCGCCGAGGCCTACGCGGCGCACCCGGGCCCGGCGCCGACCGTTATGCATGCCCCGAAGCGGTGCGCATCGCGTAACGTCGTGACACACCTTTCACAGAAACCCATCTTTTCGGCCACGGAATGGCCGCAGTTTTGCGGTAAAGTTATCTTTTCCGCGCGTGGCCGGTCGGCTCGCTACTGAACCTCCCCGAGATTGTCCGACGAGTACCGCCGCAAGGCGTCGTCTTGAACCGATCCGCTCCCGTAGCATGACCACTGAAGCAATAACCACGGATTCCCTCGCGGTCGCCGAGCGCGTGCGCGAGTTGATGACCCGCAACGGCATCGGCAAGCGGCAGCAGACCACCGAGCTGTGCCGTATCCTCGATCTCAGCTTTTCCCAGGGCCACCGCAAACTGCGCGGCAGCAGCCCGTGGACGCTCGCGCAGATCAAGAAAGTCGCCGAAGCCTACGGCGAGCCCGCCGCGCAGTTGTTCGGCGCGCAGACGCTCGACCCCGGCATGGTCGGCGCGTATTCGCAGGAAGCCGTGCTGTACGCGGGCGTGGCCGAGATTCCATGCACCGCGTGGATCGGCGCACCGCTCGAAGCCGGCGCGCGGCCCGAGTTCGTCGCGTACGAGCAGAACGGCCACTGGCGCGTGCTGCGCCATAGCGGCGTGCTCTATCAGAACGCGTACGACGTGCACAAGATCGAAATCTATCCGCGCCGCGCGGAGAGCGACAAGCTGTTCGTCGCCGTGATCGACCCCGATCGCGTCAGCGCGACCGAACTGTGCCGCTATCTCGAACGGCAAGGCTTCGCGACGGCCACGTTCGACGGCCTCACCGCATTCGTCGACGCGCTGCAGGGCCAGGCGTTCGACGCGGTCGTCACCGAATGGCTGTTCGACGACTGCACGGCGGCGACCGGGATCAAGGCGGTGCGCACGTCCGACAACCCCGGCGCGCCGATTTTCGTGCTGACGGGCGACCTGCTCACCGGCCGCGCGAGCGAGGCGGACATCAGCGAAGTGATCCGCGCATTCGACGTGGTCTGCTACGAGAAACCCGCGCGCATGGCGATCCTCAGCGCGGATCTCGCGAAACGGCTCGCGCGGAGCTGAGCACCGCGCCCGCCCCCATCGGCCGGATGGCCAGCGCACGCGCCGCATCGCGGCCGCGAGCGGGTTCCTCAGTACAATAGCCGCACCCGTTCACGCCCACGCCGGCAACCGCCGCGTCCGACCTCATGGCCCGCCTGATCCCCGACGACTGGAAAAGCCTCGCCGCGACCGGCGCGGCGGAACGCGAGCGCGAGACGCTCGCCGCACTCGAACACGCGCTGCCGGACAGCTACACCGTGTACCACGGCGTGCACTGGACCCGCGCCGAACAGGGCTTCTCGGTGTTCGGCGAAGCGGCGTTCGTCGTCGTCAGCCCGGCCGGGCGCGTCCTGCTGATCGAGCAGAAGGCGGGCTTTTTGCGCGAGACGCCGAAGGGGCTCGTCAAGGTCTACCTGCAGACCGAGCGCAACGTGCCGATCCAGCTCGCGCGCACGCAGGAGACGCTGCACCGCCGCCTGACCGCCGCGCTCGGCGCGGGCGTCTACGGCGTGGAGGCGTTGCTTTACTGCCCCGACTACACGATCCGGCAGGCCGCGATCGCGGGCGTCCCGTCCGAGCGCATCGTCGACGCGACGCGCAAGACGCAGCTCGCGCAGGTCATTCAGCAGATCCTGCCCGCCGACGAGCCGCGCGTCGCGAACGCACCGAAGATCCATCACTTCCTCGCCGACGAGCTGGCGCTCACGCCCGATACGAGCGCGCTCGTCGGGCAAGCCGGCACGCTCGTCACGCGGCTGTCCGGCGGCCTCGCCTCGTGGGCGCGCCAACTCGAATTCACGCCGTTCCGGCTGCGCGTCATCGGCACCGCGGGCTCGGGCAAGACGCAGCTCGCGGTGCAGGCGATGCGCGACGCGATCGCCGCGGGCCGGCGCGTGCTCTACGTCTGCTTCAACCGGCCGCTCGCCGACTACATCGCGCGCATCGCGCCGCCCGGCGCGAAGATCGCGAACTACCACCAGCTGTGCGACTGGGTCGCGCGCGACGGCGGCTACACGCCGGATTTCGACGCGCCCGACGCGTTCGGGCGGCTCGAGGCCCGCTTCGCGGAAACGCCGGTGCCCGAGCGCTGGCGCTTCGACGTGCTGATCGTCGACGAGGGGCAGGATTTCCATCCGTCATGGGCGACCGCGCTGGAGCGGCTGCTCGCGCCGGACGGCGCGTGGTGGTGGCTCGAGGATCCATTGCAGAACCTCTACATGCGCGAGCCGGTCGCGCTGCCGGGCTGGGTCTCGCTGAAGGCGCTCACCAACTACCGCAGCCCGCGCGACCTGCTCGATTTCGTGCGCGACGTCGTCGGCCGCGTCGAGCCGCTGGCGGCCGAGCTGCGCTCGGGCAGCCCGTTCGACGGCTCCGATCTCGTCGTGTCCGCCTACGGCGATGCGAACGCGTCGCCCGCCGCGCTGGCCGACGCGTGCATCGACGCGACCAAGCGCGCGATCACGCAGGCGCTGTCGCTCGGGTTCCGCAAGCAGGACATCGCGGTACTGTCGTACCGCGGGCGCGAAGGCTCGGCGCTCGCGGCGCTCGACCAGCTCGGGCCGCACCAGGTCAAGCGCTTCACCGGCAAGTACGACCTGTTCGGCAACCCCGAATACCACGACGGCGACGTGCTGCTCGATTCGATCTATCGCTTCAAGGGACAGTCGGCGCCGTGCGTGATCCTCACCGAGATCGACTTCGACACGCTCGACGCGCGCGCGGCCCGCAAGCTGTTCGTCGGCGCGACCCGCGCGACGATGAAGCTGCTGCTCGTCGCATCGGCGCGCGCGGCTGCGCAGCTCACGGGCGTGTAAGGGGTTGCCCGGACCGGGACTGGCAAACCCGCTTACGCGACCCGGAACGCGCCGACCGCGCGGCGCAGGCCATCGGCCTGCTCTTCAAGCGAAGCGGCGGCCGCCGCCGCCTCTTCGACGAGTGCCGCGTTCTGCTGCGACACCTGATCCATCTGCGACACCGCGAGGTTCACCTGCTCGATCCCGTCGCGCTGCTCGTTCGACGCCGCCGCGATCTCGGACATGATGCTGGTCACGCGCGCGATCGCCTGCTGGATGTCCTGCATCGTCGCGCCGGCCACGCCGACGAGCCGCGAGCCGTTCGCGACGCGCTCGACCGATTCGCCGATCAGCGTGCGGATCTCCTTCGCCGCGGTGGCCGAGCGCTGCGCGAGCGTGCGCACCTCGCCCGCGACCACCGCGAAGCCGCGGCCCTGCTCGCCCGCGCGCGCCGCTTCCACGGCGGCATTCAGCGCGAGGATGTTGGTCTGGAACGCAATCCCTTCGATCGTGCCGATGATGTCGGCAACCTTCTGCGAACTCTGGTCGATCTCGTTCATCGTGCCGATCACCTCGCCGACGACCGTCGCCCCCTTCGCCGCGATCTCGGACGCGCTGTCCGCGCACGCCTGCGCTTCGGCCGCGTTGTCGGCGTTCTGCTTCACCGTCGCCGTCAGCTGCTCCATGCTCGCGGCCGTCTCCTCGAGCGCGGCGGCCTGCTCCTCGGTGCGCTGCGACAGGTCGGTGTTGCCTGCGGCAATCTGATGCGTCGCGGTAACGATCGCCTCGGAACCTCGCGTGACCTGGCGCACGGTGTCGGCCAGGCTGGACTGCATGCCCTGCACGCCCTTGACCAGTTCGGCCATCTCGTCGCGCGACGCCCAGCGCACCTCCGAGGTCAGGTCGCCGTCCGACAGGCGGCGGAAGTGCGCCAGCAGCCGCGCGAGCGGCTGCGAGATCGCGAAATGCAGGCCGATCGCGCAGCCAAGGCATGCCGCGAGGCCGAACGCGATGCCGGCGACCGCGCCCATGCGCAGCCATTCGTAATACGTCTGCGCCGTGTCGAACACCTCCTTGCCGCGCGCCACCTGGAATGCGTCGAGCGCATCGGTCGCCTGCGTGAGCGCGACCGACAGCGGCGGCGCGACCGTCATCAGCAGCCGGTCGGCCTCGTCGCGGCGGCCGGCCCGGATCGCGTCGGACATCGGCTTGAGCGCCTGCCCGATCAGCGCCTGGCGCGCGGCGTCCATGCGGCCGGCAAGCCGCTCTCGTCGCCGTCGTGCGGCATCGCCGCGTAGGCGCGCCACGCGGCGTCCGCCTTCGCCAGGTAGTTGTCCGCCTTCGACAGCAGATCCGGCACTTCGGGCGCCTCGGGATGCAGCATCGCGCGGTCGAGCGTCGTGCGCACGATCGTCAGGTTCAGGGTCGCCGCGGACAGCGCCGTCTTCGAGGCCAGCTGGCCAGAATACGCCTCTTCGAGCGCGCGGTTCGAGCTTTGCATGCCGGCAAGGCCGATCAGCCCGGAAATGACGAGCAGGCCCGCGACCAGGCCAAGCGTGGAGAAGATCCGGGTCCGGATCGTGAATCGGGAAAACAGGGCGTTCAGGTTCATGACGGAACGTGGGCGGTAAAAAAAGTCTCGCGGCGATCGGTGCGCAGCATTTTGTATTACGGATTGCCTGCAGAAAACTTGAGTCCGGCCCCTTTCGTTCCGTGATTTACGTCAAATTCGGCGCCCTGCATCGTCTTCCTGTTACGCCTGAAACAATTAAGGTATGAGCAGAAATTGACCAGGCAACCTTTAGCCTCTATATTCCCGAACAATTCACTGCCATGGCAGATATCCCCATGCAAACCGAAACCGTCCCCCACTCGCCGGCCGCCGACACAGCCCGCCGCGACACGCCCGTCGGGCTGATCATCGCCGCGCTGCTGCTCGTGATGCTGCTGTCCGCGCTCGACCAGACCATCGTGTCCACCGCGCTGCCGACGATCGTCGGCGAGCTCGGCGGGCTCGACCAGCTGTCGTGGGTCGTGACCGCGTACCTGCTGTCGTCCACCGTCGTGCTGCCGCTGTACGGCAAGCTCGGCGACCTGTACGGCCGCAAGATCGTGCTGCAGGCGGCGATCGTGCTGTTCCTGGCCGGCTCGGTGCTCTGCGGCGTCGCGCAGGACATGACGCAGCTGATCGTGCTGCGCGCGCTGCAGGGGCTCGGCGGCGGCGGCCTGATGGTGGTCACGATGGCCGCGATCGGCGACCTGATCCCGCCAGACGAGCGCGGCCGGCCGCTACCAGGGGATGCTCGGCGGCGTGTACGGCCTCGCGACGATCGTCGGGCCGCTGCTCGGCGGCTTCCTCGTCGAGCACCTGTCGTGGCGCTGGATCTTCTATATCAACCTGCCGCTCGGCTTCGTCGCGCTCGCGGTGATCGGCGTCGCGTTCAAGCCGAACGCCGCGCACGTGAAGCACCGGATCGACTACCTGGGCGCCGCGTTCCTCGCGACCGCCCTCACCTGCATCATCCTGTTCACGAGCGAAGGCGGCTCGCTGCTGCCGTGGTCGTCGCCGCAGCTGTGGATGACGCTCGTGCTCGGCATCGTCGCGATCGGCGGGTTCGTCTACGAGGAGCGGCTCGCCGTGGAGCCGATCATGCCGCTCGCGCTGTTCCGCCACCGCACTTTCGTGCTGTGCAGCCTGATCGGCTTCGTCGTCGGCATCGCGCTGTTCGGCTCGGTCACGTTCATTCCGCTGTACCTGCAGGTCGTGAAAGGCTCGACGCCGTCGCAGGCCGGGATGCAGCTGCTGCCGATGATGGGCGGGATGCTCGCGATGTCGGTGGCGAGCGGCCGCCTGATCTCGCGGTTCGGCCGGTACCGCGCGTTTCCGATCGCGGGGACGCTCGTCGGCGGCGTCGCGATGGCGCTGCTGTCCACGCTGTCGCTCGCCACGCCGCTGAGCACGATGTACGGCTACATGGCGCTGCTCGGCATCGGGCTCGGGATGGTGATGCCGGTGCTCGTGCTCGCGGTGCAGAACACGATCGATTTCCGCCACATGGGCGTCGCGACGTCGGGCGTCACGCTGTTCCGCTCGATCGGCGGCTCGCTCGGCGTCGCGGCATTCGGCGCGCTGTTCTCGAACGGGCTGCAGACGCGGCTCGCGAATACGCTGCCGGCCGGCGCCGAGCTGCCGCCGTCGCTCGGCCCGGCCGCCGTGCACCGGTTGCCGGACGCGGTGCGCGACGCGTACCTGCACGCGTTCGCGGGGTCGCTGCACGTCGTGTATCTCGCGGCGGCGGCCGTGATCGCGATCGCGTTCGTGCTCGCGTGGTTCGTCGAGGACGCGCCGCTGCGCAAGCACGCGTGAACGGGGGAGCGGGCATGGGCCTGCCGGCTTGCCCACGCCCCGTCACGGCACCAGCACCACCGCCCCCGTCGTCGCCCGCGCTTCCAGCATCCGGTGCGCATCGGCCGCCTGCCCGAGCGGCAGCCGTGCGCCGATCTCGACGCGCATCCCGCCCGCCAGCCGCTCGAGCGTCACGCGCGCGGCTTCCCGGTAGCCGGCGACGTCGCGCGCGATGAAGCCGAGCACGCTCGGCCGTGCCAGCGCGATCGAGCGCGCCGGCCCGAGTTCGTCGAGATCGATCGTCTGGCGCGCGCCGACCGCGGCAACCTGCCCGATGCTCGCGACCATCCCGAACGGCCTGACCGCGCCGAGCGTGCGGGTCAGCACGTCGCCGCCGATCCCGTCGATCGCGTAGTCGACGCCGGCGCCGCCGCCGAACGCGCGCGCCGCCGCGACGAAATCGTCGTCGCGATACGCCACCACCGCTTCCGCGCCACATGCACGCACGAGCGCGGCCTTGGCCGCCGATCCGACCGTGCCGATCACGCGCGCGCCGAGCGCGCTCGCCCACTGCGTGACCAGCAGGCCGACGCCGCCGGCCGCCGCGTGGACGAGCACGCTGTCGCCGGCCGCCACCTGCCGCACGCGGTGCAACAGCATGTAGACGGTGATCCCCTTCAACAGGCCGCCGGCCACCGTTTCGTCGCTCACGCCGTCTGGCACCGGCACCACGCGCTCGGCGGGCAGCGTGCGCAGGCTCGCGTAGCTGCCGGTCGGCAAGCCCGCGTATGCGACGCGCTGGCCGGCGACGACGGCGTCCACGCCCGGCCCGACCGCGTCGATCACGCCCGCCGCCTCGACACCCAGCACGCCCGGCAGCGCCGGCAGCGGATGCGCGCCGCTGCGGAAATAGATATCGACGAAATTCACGCCGACCGCGGTCTGGCGAATCCGCACCTCGCCCGCGCCGGGCGGCGCAACGTGCGCCTCCACGCGGCGCAGCACGCCGGCGTCGCCATGGCGGTCGATCCCGATGCGGATCGCGGTTTCAGTTCGGGTCATGGCATTCCTCGCGTTCGTATGAAGTGACGCGATGATCCCATCGTGCATAATCGAGCGGAATTCCCATTTCCCGCCCACTTCCTGTGCAAAATTCGACCGATCCATCCAGCGGTTCCGCGCCGGCGATGAGCTGGGACGACATCCGCTACTTCCTCGCGGTGATGCGCGGCGGCAGCCTGTCGGCCGCCGCGCGGGCGCTGCGGGTCCAGCATTCGACGGTCGCGCGGCGCATCGACGCGCTGGAGCACGCGCTCGGCATCCGGCTGTTCGATCGGCTGCCGCGCGGCTGGCCGCCGACCGACGAAGGCCTGCATCTGGCCGCGCACGCCGCGCGCCTCGAAGCGGACGCGCATGCGTTCGCGCGCGCGGCGCAGGGCGCGGCGGACCTGGACGGCGTCGTGCGCGTGTCGGCGTCGCCGGTCTTCGCGAGCCACTTCCTCGCGCCGCGGCTCGCGCGGGCGCAGCGCGCGTGGCCCCGGCTGCGGATCGACCTGATCGGCGAGATGCACGCGGCCAACCTGTACGCGCGCGAAGCCGACCTCGCGGTGCGCCTGTCGCGTCCGCAGGAGCCGGGGCTCGCCGCGCGCCGGCTCGGCACGATGCGCTTCGTGCTGTGCGCGACGCCCGATTGGGCCGCCGCCCCGCCCGACACGTGGCAGTTTCTCGGTTACGACGACGCGCTCGCGCAGACGCCGCAGCAGCAATGGCTCGAACGGTTCGCGGCCGGACGCCGCTTCGCGTTCGTGTCGAACGATCTGGCGACGCTGCACCGCGCGTGCCTGGCCGGCGCGGGCATTGCGCTGCTGCCGCGCTTTCTAATTGATGGCTCGCTTGAGTCAACTGCCTCGCCCCCGCCCGCGTCGCTCGTCGAGCTGACGTCGACGCCCCGCTGCGACATCGAGCGCGAGATCTGGCTCGTCGTGCACCCGGACGTGCGCCGCTCGCCGCGCGTGCAGACCGTCGCGGACGCGATCGCCGACGCGATCCGCGCGGCCGACGGCGCGCTGTAGCGCCCGGGCCCCCTTTACCGGTTTGCCGTCCGAACTCATAGTAGAGGCCTCACGCGCCATCACACCGCCATGCCCACCACTCCCGACACCGTTTCATGCATCGTCCGCGACTCGACCGACGGCGACCTCGACGCGATCCAAGCGATCTACGCGCACCACGTGCGCCACAGTGTCGCGTCGTTCGAGGAGACCCCGCCCGACGTCGCCGAGCTACGCGCACGCCGCGACACGGTGCTGCGCCACGGCCTGCCGCACCTCGTCGCCGAGCACGACGGCCGGGTCGCCGGCTACACGTACGCGACGCCGTACCGTACGCGCAGCGCCTACCGCTACACGATCGAGGACTCGATCTACATCGACGACGCACGGCGCGGACGCGGCATCGGGCGGGCGTTGCTCGCGGCGTTGATCGCACGCTGCGAAGCCGGCCCCTGGCGGCAGATGGTTGCGGTGATCGCCGACGGCGGCACCGGCGGCTCGACGTCGCTGCATCGCGCGTTCGGCTTCGAGCCGATCGGCACGCTGAAGGCGGTCGGCTTCAAGCACGGCCGCTGGATCGACACCGCGCTGCTGCAGCGGCCGCTCGGCGAAGGCGCGCACGACGCGCCCCGCCCCCGCCCGTAACCGGCCCGCGCCGGCCTGTCATCTCCGAAGCGCACCCCGTCGCGCTAGAATGGCCGCATGCCAAAACCGACTCACACCACACCTGACGAGGCCGCTGCGGAGACCCGCAACGAGTACACGGTCGACGAGCTCGCGCGCGTGTCCGACACCACCGTGCGCAACGTCCGCGCGTACCAGGATCGCGGCCTGCTCGCGCCGCCCGAGAAGCGCGGCCGCGTCGGCATCTACGACGACACGCACGTCGCCCGCCTGAAGGTCATCAACCATCTGCTGGCGCGCGGCTACACGCTGTCGAACATCCAGGACCTGATCATGGCGATCGACGAGGGCCACGACCTGCGCTCGATCCTCGGCCTGGAAAACGCGATCGGCGGCCGCTGGTCGCACGAGCGGCCGAAGACGTACTCGCTCGCCGCGCTCGCGCAGATGTTCGGCCCGCAAACGCCCGCGCAGCTCGCGCGCGTGACCGAGCTCGGCCTGCTCGAGCGGCACGGCCTGTCGTTCGTCGCGAAGAGCCCCGCGCTGCTCGAGGCGGCGGCCGCGATGGCGAAGGAAGGCATTCCGCCGCGCGAGCTGCTCGACATGATCAGCGTCGCGCGCCCGCATTTCGACGCGATCGCGCGGCTGCTGGTCGATCTCGTCGTGAAGCGGCTCGACCGCTACGACGCCGGCGCGCTGCCGCCGCCGACCGACGTGCCCGCGCTCGTCGACGCGATCTGGCGCCTGCGCCCGCTCGCGGCCGTGTTCGTCGAAGGCGAGATGAACCGCGCGCTCGAAACCGCGGCGAGCGCGTACCTCGGCGGCCGCGTCGCGACCATCCTCGACAGGAAGCTCAGCGACGAGGCCGCGCGGCAGGCCGGCGCGCCCGATCGGCAAGGCGACGGCGACAAAGCATAGGCGCGCCGGCGTCATATTGATATCGGCAATGCTTCGTTGGTCGCCGATATCGCCCATGCGACGATTCTTCCAACCGAGCGGCACACCCGCCGCTCGCCCGAAGACGTTTCGCATGGAGTCCGCAAGATGATTCGTTTCACCCGCTGGATCACCCGCACCGCTGCCGCGACGCTCGTCGCGGTTTCCGCCGCATCTACGTTCGCGCAAGGCGGCGCCGACCCGGTCGTGCGCATCGGCTATCAGAAGGCCGGCCTGCTGTCGGTCGTCAAGGCGCAAGGCGCGCTCGAGACGCGGCTCAAGCCGCTCGGCTACCGCGTCCAGTGGTTCGAATTCCCGGCGGGCCCGCAACTGCTCGAAGCGCTGAATGCGAACAGCATCGACTTCGGCTATACCGGCGCGCCGCCGCCCGTGTTCGCGCAGGCGGCCGGCGTGCGCTTCGTGTACGTCGGCGCGGAGCCGCCGGCGCCGCACAACGAGGCGGTGGTCGTGAAGCCCGATTCGCCGATCAAGTCGGTGGCCGACTTGCGCGGCAAGAAAGTCGCACTGCAGAAGGGCTCCAGCGCGAACTACCTGCTGCTGAAGGCGCTGCAGAAAGCCGGCGTGCGCTACGACGAGATCCGTCCGGTCTACCTGCCGCCCGCCGACGCGCGCGCCGCGTTCGAAAGCGGCAACGTCGATGCGTGGGCGATCTGGGATCCCTATTACGCGGCCGCGCAGGACACGCTGAAGGTCCGCACGCTGTCCGATTACACGGGCCTCACGCCGACCAGCAACTTCTACGAGGCGACGCGCACGTTCGCCGAACAGCATGCGGACGTGGTCGGCACGATCCTGCAGCAGGCGCGCGCGACCGGCCTGTGGGTCAACGGGCATCCGGCCGAGACCGCCGCGCTGCTCGCGCCGAAGGTCGGCCTGTCCGAGCCGCTCGTCGAGGCGTGGATCAAGCGCGTGCCGTTCGGCGCGGTGCCGATCGACGAGAACATCGTGGCCGTGCAGCAGCGCGTGGCCGACGCGTTTTATGCAGCGAAGCTGATTCCGCAGAAGCTGAGCGTGGCGGAGAATGCGTGGACGGACAAGCGCGTGGCGACCGCGCTGGCGGCGAAGTAATACACGCGGCGGCATCCGCTCGAATCAGGCCGACGGGCGCCCTGCCCGTCGGCCTTCGTGCTTCATCGGTGCCGCGCGCTGCGATACACGCGCTCTGCGTCTGCTGTGCGGACGTCGCACGCAAGCCGCCATCGGCGAACGCTCGCGGCCACCGACCTTGCCGGCTGCGCGACGCGCGCACGACGCGCCACCTCAGCGTCCAGCCACCTTCTTCTGGCGCCACAGACACAGCAGATCGCATGCGACGTGCGCGGCCGCGATCGCCGTGATGTCCGCATGGTCGTAGGCCGGCGCGACCTCGACCACATCCGCGCCGATCAGATCCACCGCGCCGAGCCCGCGCACGATCGCCAGCGCCTGCGCGGACGACAGCCCGCCGGCAACCGGCGTGCCCGTGCCCGGCGCAAAGGCCGGATCGAGGCAGTCGATGTCGAACGTCAGATAGGCAGGCCGCGCGCCGACGATCCCGACGATGCGCTCGACCGCCGCGCGCGCGCCATGGTCATGCACCCACGCGGCATCGAGCCGCTCGATGCCGAGGAAGTCGTCGTTCCACGTGCGGATGCCGACCTGCACCGACGTCGCCGGATCGATCAGCCCTTCCTTCACCGCCTTGTAGAACATCGTGCCGTGATTGAGGCTGTCCGGTTCGTCGTCGGCCCAGGTATCGCAATGCGCGTCGAAATGAATCAGCGACAGCGGACGGCCGTAGCGCTCCGCATGCGCGACCAGCAGCGGATAGGTGATGAAGTGGTCGCCGCCGAGCGTGAGCATCTTCGCGCCCGAGCGCAGGATCGTGCGCGCATGCTCGACGATCGCCGGCTTGATCGACAGCGGATTGTGCGCGTCGAACCAGCAGTCGCCGTAGTCGACGGCCGCGAGATCGTCGAACGGGTCGAAGCCCCACGGATACGGATGCAGCTCCGCGAGCTGCACGCTCGCCGCGCGGATCGCGGCCGGCCCGAGCCGCGCGCCGGAGCGATAGGTCGTCGCGAGATCGAGCGGCACGCCGGAAATCGCGACGTCGACGCCGTCGAGCACACGCGAATAGTTGCGGCGCATGAACGACAGCACGCCCGCGTAGGTGTTCTCGATCGACGAGCCGTACGGCGTCGTGCGACGGATCGCGCCGTCGCCATGCAGAAGTTCGGTCATGGTGGAACCTGTCATGCGTGGAATGCGTGGAGGCCGTCCTGCGCAATGGCGCGGGCCGGGCACGGGTTCATCGGGCTCGCACCGGCGCGCATCGCTACGCACGGCCGGGCGGGACAACGTCAATACCGGAAGCGAGCATAGCAAGGCGGACCGCAACCCTTGCCCCGGCGCGACCGGGGCAACGTGCAAAAAAACCGCTTGGTCACGCCGCTCGCGCGCCGTCGTTTCCTAGAGGGATTCGCCGGTTTTCGCGCGCCGTTTGTTCCCGATAATGCGTGCAGCCGCGCGCTCGCCCGCGCGCCGTCCATCGCAAACCATCGCAGACCACCACGATCCGGAGACACCGCGTTGATCGCCACGCTTCCCGCCGCCTATCGCCGCCTCTGGCCGCTCGCCGTCGCCGCCGCGCTCGCGTACGGCCTGTCGCTCGCCGCCGCACCCTATCCCGGCCAAGCCGCCGCGAAGGCCGCGATGGGCGTGCTGCTGCTCGCGGCGGCCTGGGCGTGCGACGCGCCGCGCGAACGCGCGTGGTTGTGCGCGGCGCTCGCGGCCGCCGTGCTCGGCGACGTGCTGCTCGCGCTGCCCGGCTGGCCGCCGTCGTTCGTCGGCGGGCTCGGCGCGTTCCTGCTCACGCATCTGGGCTATTGCGCGATTTTCCTGCGCTGGCGCGCGCGCCCGCACGGCTGGCGCGTCGGCGCTTCGATCGCGCTGTGGATCGCGGCGGCCGCCTGCTACGTCGCGTTCTTCGCACACCTCGGCGATCTGCTCGTACCGGTGGCCATCTACATGCTCGTGCTGTGCGCGATGGCGAGCTTCGCGCTCGCCGCACGCACCCGCGGCCCGCTCGTCGCACTCGGCAGCCTGATCTTCGTCGGCTCCGACACGCTGATCGGCGTCGGCCGCTTCCTCGGCGGATTCGCCGGCATCGACTACCTGATCTGGGCGCTGTATGCGCTCGCGCAGGTCACGATCGTCGCCGGGGTTTTCCATGAGACGACGGGCGCAACGATCCGGCCCTGAGCGTGTTTCAAACGGGCGGCCGCCGACCGGCTCTCATCTGGCCGCGCGGCCGAACACCGCCGGCGGGTGCTTGCGGCCCTCCCGCACCGCCGCAACACCACACCGTTCCAAACGGCGCAAACCCTTCTGCCACGCGGCTTCCGGCCATTAGAGCCCATCGTCTAGCCCCTTGCGGTTTCCAGGTTCACCCACTATCGTTACATCGAACAATGTAACATTCTAAAATGAGCCATAACGGAGACACCCGGATGAATGCTCGCGCGTTGCCTTTCGGCCCCCCTGATCACGACGGCCCCGACGAAACCGTCGACATCGCCATCATCGGCACCGGCTTTGCCGGTCTCGGGATGGCCATTCGTCTGCGGCAGACGGGCGTGACCGATTTCGTCGTGCTCGAGAAGGCGGCGTCGGTCGGCGGCACGTGGCGCGACAACCATTACCCCGGGTGTGCATGCGACGTGCAATCGCACGTCTACTCGTTCTCGTTCGCGCCGAACCCGCGCTGGACGCGCATGTTCGCGCCGCAGCCGGAGATCCGCGCGTATCTCGAAGACTGCGTGCAGCGCTTCGGGATCGGCGCGCACCTGCGCCTGAACCACGAGCTGCAGCGCGCCGAGTACGACGAGACCGCGCAGCGCTGGCGCCTCGCGTTCGCGAGCGGCAAGCGGCTGTCAGCTCGCGTGCTGGTGTCGGGGATGGGCGGCCTGTCGCGCGCGGCGCTGCCGGCGATCCCCGGCGTCGAGACCTTCAAGGGCCGCGCGTTCCACTCGCAGCAGTGGGACCACGACTATTCGCTCGACGGCAAGCGCGTCGCGGTGATCGGCACCGGTGCGAGCGCGATCCAGTTCGTCCCGCAGATCGCGCCGCGCGTGAAGGCGCTCGCGCTGTTCCAGCGCACGCCGCCGTGGATCATGCCGAAGCCCGACCGCAACGTGACGAAGCTCGAGCAGTGGCTGTTCCGCACGCTGCCGTTCACGCAGAAGGCCGTGAGGAGCGGCATCTACTGGATGCTCGAATCGCGCGTGCTCGGCTTCGCGATCCATCCGTCGCTGATGAGGAACGTGCAGAAGCTCGCGCTGCGCCATATCAGGAAGCAGATTCCCGATCCGGACCTGCGCCGCGCCGTGACGCCGGACTACACGCTCGGCTGCAAGCGCGTGCTGATCTCGAACGACTACTACCCGGCGCTGTCGCGCAAGAACGTCGACGTGGTCACGACCGGCATCGAGCGGATCGAGGAAAACGCAGTCGTCACGACCGACGGCAAGCGCCACGAAGTCGACTGCCTGATCTACGGCACCGGCTTCCAGGTTGCCGATCCGTTTCCGCGCGGCGCGATCGTCGGCCGCGGCGGCCTCGACATCGTCGATGCGTGGCGCGACGGCGCGCATGCGTATCTCGGCACGACGCTGCCCGGCTATCCGAACTTCTTCATGCTCGTCGGCCCGAACACCGGCCTCGGCCACAGCTCGATGGTGTTCATGATCGAGTCGCAGATCGAGTACATCCTCGGCGCGCTGCAGGCGATGCGCCGCGAGCGCGCGGACGCGATCGAGGTGCGCCCCCTCGTCGAGGCGCGGTTCAACCACGACCTGCAGGGCCGGCTGAAGAAGGCGATCTGGTCGACGGGCGGCTGCAAGAGCTGGTATCTCGACCCGCGCACCGGCAAGAACACGACGCTGTGGCCGGGCTTCACGTGGCGCTTCCGGCAGGCGACCGCGCGCTTCTCGATGGCCGACTACCACGCGTACGGCATCCCGCAACACGACACGGCCGCGCGGCCGATCGCCGCGCCCGCCGCTTCCGCTTCCGCCGAAGCGGCCTGAGCCTCGAACAGGAGCCCAACAGACATGAGAGATTTCGCCAACAAGGTCGCCGCGATCACCGGCGCGGGCTCCGGCATGGGCCGCGCGCTCGCGGTGCAGCTCGCGCAGGCCGGCTGCCACGTGGCGCTCGCCGACAAGAACGCGGTCGGCCTCGCCGAAACCGAACGGATCGTCCGCACGGTCGCGCCGGGCGTGAGCGTGACGACGCGCGTGCTGGACGTCGGCGACCGCGCCGCGATGTTCGCATGGGCCGACGACACCGCGCACGAACACGGCAAGGTCAACCTGATCTTCAACAACGCGGGCGTCGCGCTGTCGAGCACGATCGACGGGATGGAATACAGCGATCTCGAATGGATCGTGAACATCAACTTCTGGGGCGTCGTGCACGGCACGAAGGCGTTCCTGCCGCATCTGAAAGCGTCCGGCGACGGTCACGTGATCAACACGTCGAGCATCTTCGGGATCTTCGCGCAGCCGGGCATGAGCGGCTACAACGCGACCAAGTACGCGGTGCGCGGCTTCACCGAATCGCTGCGCCAGGAGCTCGACATGATGAACTGCGGCGTGTCGGCGACCTGCGTGCATCCGGGCGGCATCCGCACCAACATCGCGCAGTCGAGCCGCGTCGCGAAGAACATGGTCGGCTTCATGGTCGAGAGCGAGCAACAGGGCAAGGACGCGTTCGAGAAATTCTTCATCACCACCGCCGACGACGCCGCGCGCACGATTCTCGCCGGCGTGCGCCGGAACAAGCGCCGCGTGCTGATCGGCCGCGACGCGCGCGGCGCCGACTGGCTCGCGCGCATCCTGCCGGCTGCATATCAGGCACTGGTTGTGTTCGCAACCAGGCACGAGGCCGCGAAAGCGCGCCGCCGCGCCGCGCGCGCCCCGGCCGCACCCGCGCCCGCACCGGCCCACGCAACGTACAACAACGCTGGCAATCAGGGAGGAGAACAATCATGACGACACCGCAGATGATGCCCGTGCGGCGCGACATCCGTTTCGCGCTGCCCCCGGAGCGCGCGCGCGACTGGCATGTCCAGGGCGTGCCCGTCACCCACTTCATGAACGCACTGTCGCTGCTGTTCCCGGCCGGCGAACGGTTCTTCATGGACTCGGTGCGCAACTACCGCGACCGGATCGACGACCCGGAACTGAAGAAGCAGGTAATGGGCTTCATCGGCCAGGAGGCGATGCACACGCGCGAGCACATCGAGTACAACGACCTGCTGCAGGCGTCGGGGCTGCCCGCGCACAAGCTCGACAAGCGCCTGTGGGCGATCCTCGGCTGGTTCAAGAAGGTGCTGCCGCATTCGATGCAGCTCGCGATCACGATCGCGCTCGAGCACTACACGGCGATTCTCGCGAACCAGCTGCTGTCGGGCCACGAGCACCGGATCGACGGCTCCGTCGAGGGCTACCAGCAGATGTGGATGTGGCACGCGATGGAAGAGACCGAGCACAAGGCCGTCTCATACGACGTGTGGAACGCCGTGATGAAGCCGGGCCTCGGCAGCTACCTGCTGCGCACCGGCACGATGCTGACGACGACCTTGATGTTCTGGACGATCGTGTTCGACTTCCACGTGCGCCTGATGCTCGCGCATCGGCGCCGTCACGGCAAATTCAGCGGCATGTGGCGGCTCGTGAAGTACCTGTACAGCCCGAGGAATGGCGTGTTCCCGAGCATCGCGCGAGAATGGCTCGACTACTTCCGGCCGGGCTTCCATCCATGGGACCACGACAACCACCAGTACCTGCAGGGGCTCGACACGCTGCTCGCGAACATCGACGCGACCAACGCGCGCTACGCCGCGCAGGCCGCGCCGCGCCGCGTGCCGCTGCATCCCGTCCCGCAGGCGTGACGCGATGGCGCGCGCAAGCGAGATGCTGACCGTCCAGTTCGGCGACGTGAAGCTCGCCGTCTACGCGAGCGGCTCGCGCCGCGCGCCGCCGGTGATCCTCGTGCACGGCTACCCCGATTCCGCGAGGGTGTGGGAGCCGGTCCGCGCGCGGCTCGCGAAACGCTACCGCGTGATTGCGTACGACGTGCGCGGCGCGGGCGCCTCCGACGCGCCGCGCCGCCGCGCCGACTACACGCTCGCGCGGCTCGCCGACGATTTGAGGGCCGTCGCCGACGCCACCTGCGGCGGCCGGCCGTTCCACCTCGTCGGCCACGACTGGGGGTCGATCCAGTGCTGGGAAGCCGTGACCGATCCGGCGTTGCGCGGGCGCATCGCGTCGTACACGTCGATCTCCGGGCCGTGCCTCGACCATGTGTTCCGCGCGAGGATGCGGCTCAGGCAGAGCCTGAAGTCGTGGTACATCGCGTTCTTCCACCTGCCGCTCGTGCCGTCGCTGGTGTGGCGGCTCGGCGGCGCGGCGCTGTGGCCGCCCTGGCTGCAGCTCACCGAACGGGTTCGCCCCGAGCGCGACCCGGCGCAGTTGAAGAACGCGCTGAACGGCATGCAGATGTACCGCGCGAACTTCATCGCGCGGGCCCGGCGGCCGCGCGAGCGTCACGCGCAGGCGCCGGTGCAGATCCTCGTGCCGGTGCGCGACCGCTACGTGACGCCGGAGATGTCGGCCGGCCTCGACCGCTGGCTCGGCGAGCACGTGCGCGAGGAAATCGACGGCGCGCACTGGATCGTGTTGCGCGACCCCGACCTGATCGCGGCGCGGATCGAACGATTCGCGACCATGCATGAAAGGCGCGCGGTCACGGTCGCATAAGCGGGCGCAGGGGCGCACGGGCGGGCGATGAGCGGTAGCGGCAATTCAGTGCCGCCAGGCGTGTCGTAATCGGCCACGTCTGCGCCCGACGACAAATTCCCGGTATCCGGAATACCCCGTTCCGAAGCGGCGGTTGGTGTCCTATGCTCGCGGCTCGCCCTGTTCGTCCGCTGCCATGCCTACCGCCCATTCAGCCAGCCCGTCGATCGACCTGCGCATCCTGCTGCGCAGCCTCGGGCAGATCGTGCTGCAGGCGCACGCGCTGACGGGCGCGCTGCTGCTCGCCGCGCTGGCGCTCACCGACGCGCGGCTCGCGTGCGCGGCGCTGCTCGGCGCGGCCGTCGCGAACCTGACGGCGGCGCTGAGCGGCGCCGCGCATTGCGACGTCGAACAGGGCCGGCACGGCTTCAACGGCGCGCTCGCCGCGCTGGCCGCCGTTTCGTTTGCGCCTGCTCCGCTCGCGGCGCTCGCGCTCGCGCTCGCGCCGTCGGCCGCGCTCGGCGCAGCGCTCGTGCAGCGCGCGCTGCGCCGGCCGCTCGAAAAGTGGCGCCAGTGCCCGTATTCGAGCCCGTGCCTTGCCGTCACCGCGCTGTGGCTGCCGTTTGTCGCGGTGCAACACCCGATCGACGCCGCGACGAGCGCGACGCTGACGCCTGCGTCGATCGCGTGCGCACTGTCGTCCGGTATCGCGCAGGCCGCCTTCGCGCAAGGCGCATGGGCCGGCGCGCTGATCGTCGCCGGGCTCGCCGCCGCGTCGCGCCGCGCGGCCGCGTTCGCGCTCGGCGGCGCGGCCGTGTCGTCCGCGCTGCTGATCGCGCTCGGCGCCAGCGGCGCGGCGTTCGACGCCGGCCAGCTCGGCGTCAACGGCGCGCTCGCCGCGCTTGCGCTGATGCCGCGCGGCACCCGCACGGCGCTCGCCGCAGCCGCGCTCGCCGCGTTGCTCCAGTGGCTCGCGATGCGTGTGGGCCTCGTCGCGCTCACCGCGCCGTTCGCGCTCGCATCGTGGGTCACGGTGGCCGTCGCGCGGCGCTTCCCCCTCGGAGAAACCGATGTCGTCATTCGCTCACCGTCCTGACGCCGTCACGCCCGGCGGCCCGATCTCGGCTGCCGGGTTCCGGCTGCGAGCCGCGCTCGCTGTACATCGCGCTCACCGACATGAAAAAGGACAACCGCGCGACGGGCGGCAAGCTGTGGAGCGACGCGGGCTGACAGTCGCCGCGCGGCCGCGTGACCCTATCGGCCGGCACGCAGCATGCGGCGCTCTGCGCAGGCCGCCGTTGTGCGTCCGCACATCGCGCGGTGACGCGATCGGCACACCAATCGGCGCATAATGCCGAACACACCCGCAGCAGCCGATGGCCACCCGTCCAGGAGACCGCCATGGAAGCGAAGAACGAAGAAGTCGTCGCACACCTGCTCTCCGACGTCGTCGAATTCGCGCGCGAGCGCTTGCCCGAGGCGACGTTCCGGATCGTCGAACCCTTCCTCCGCCATTACTACGACTTCGTCGACGCCGACGACCTGCAAAGCCGCGGCATCGCCGATCTGTACGGTGCCGCGATGGCGCACTGGCAAACCGCCCAGAAATTCGTGCCCGGCAGCGAGCGGCTGCGCGTGTACAACCCGATCCTCGAACAGCACGGCTGGCACTCCGATCACACGGTGATCGAAATCGTCAACGACGACATGCCGTTCCTCGTCGATTCGGTGTCGATGGCCGTCAACCGCCTCGGCCTCGCGCTGCACTCGGCGATGCACCCCGTGTTCCGGATCTGGCGCGGCAAGAACGGCAATATCGAGCGCGCCGACGTGGGCGGCCTCGCGACCGACGACGGGCACTCGCAGCTCGCGTCGTTCATTCATTTCGAGGTCGACCGGTGCGGCGACGCGGCGATGCTCGACTCGCTGCGCAACGACATCGCACGCGTGCTCGGCGACGTGCGCGCGTCGGTCGAGGACTGGCCGAAGATCGTCGACATCGCGCGCAGCACGATCAAGGAGATGAAGGCGCGCGAGACGAGCGCCGAAGACATCGAGGCGCGCGCGTTCCTCGAATGGATGGTGGCCGACCATTTCACGTTCCTCGGGCAGCGCGACTACGCGCTCGTGTCGCACGGCGCCGGCTTCGCGCTGCGCGGCGTCGAAGGCTCGGGCTTCGGCATCCTGCGCGAAGCGCTGCGCGCGCCCGGCACGCCGGACCTGACGCCGCTGCCGCCCGCCGCGGCGGAAATCATCCACGGCGCCTGGCCGATCTTCCTGACCAAGGCGAACTCGCGCGCGACCGTGCACCGCCCCGGCTATCTCGACTACGTCGGCGTCAAGCTGCTCGGCCCCGACGGCAAGGTCTGCGGCGAGCGGCGCTTCATCGGGCTCTACACGTCGACCGCGTACATGGTGTCCAGCTCGGAAATCCCGATCGTGCGGCGCAAGTGCGCGAACATCGTGCGGCGCGCAGGCTTTCTGCCGAAAGGCCATCTCGGCAAGACGCTCGTGACGGTGCTCGAAACCTATCCGCGCGACGAGCTGTTCCAGGCCGACGAAGACCAGCTTTACGACATCGCGCTCGGCGTGCTGCGGCTGCAGGAGCATCAGCGCACGCGCCTGTTCGTGCGACGCGACCGCTTCGACCGCTTCGTGTCGTGCCTCGTGTACGTGCCGCGCGACAAGTACACCACCGACCTGCGCCGGCGCATCGCGCGGCTGCTCGTCGACGCGTTCAAGGGCATCAACGTCGAATTCACGCCGCTGCTGTCGGAATCCGCGATCGCGCGGATTCACTTCGTCGTGCACGCGGAACCGGGCACGATGCCCGACGTCGATACACGCGAGCTCGAAACGCGCCTCATCCAGGTCACGCGCCGCTGGCAGGACGACCTGTCGGACGCGCTGCTCGACGCGTTCGGCGAGGAGCAAGGCAACCGCCTGCTGCAGCGCTATGCCGATTCGTTCCCGGCCGGCTACCGCGACGACTATCCGGCGCGCACCGCGGTGCGCGACATCGAACTGATCGAGCGCGTGAACGGCACCGAGCGCCTCGCGATGAACCTGTACCGGCCGATCGAGGCCGAAGCGCGCGCGTTCCGCTTCAAGGTCTACCGCTCCGGCGAGCCGATCGCGCTGTCGCGCAGCCTGCCGATGCTCGAACACCTCGGCGTGCGCGTCGACGAGGAACGGCCGTACCGGATCCAGGCGCAGGGTGGCGCGCCCGCGTGGGTGCACGATTTCGGCCTCGAAATGGCGGACGACACCGAGTTCGACATCGAGCGCGTGAAGGGGCTGTTCGAGGACGCGTTCGACCGGATCTGGAGCGGCCTGATCGAGAACGACGATTTCAACCGGCTCGTGCTGCGCGCGCACCTGAGCGCGCGCGAAGTCACGATCCTGCGCGCGTATGCGAAGTACCTGCGGCAGGTCGGCTCGACGTTCAGCGATGCGTACATCGAGCGCGCGCTGACCGGCAATCCGGCGATCGCGCGGCAGCTCGTCGAGCTGTTCGTCGTGCGTTTCGATCCGCGCATCGGCAGCCCGCGCGACGCGCAGGCCGAGCGGCTGCTGAAGGCGATCGAGACCGCGCTCGACCAGGTGCCGAATCTCGACGAGGACCGGATCCTGCGCCAGTTCCTCGGCGTGATCAACGCGACCGAGCGCACCAACTACTACCGGCACGACGCCGACGGCGAGCCCAAGCCGTACCTGTCGTTCAAGTTCGATCCGGCGAAAGTGCCCGGCCTGCCCGAGCCGAAGCCGATGTTCGAGATCTGGGTGTATTCGCCGCGCGTCGAGGGCGTGCACCTGCGCGGCGGGCGCGTCGCGCGCGGCGGCCTGCGCTGGTCCGACCGCCGCGAGGATTTCCGCACCGAGGTGCTCGGCCTGATGAAGGCGCAGATGGTGAAGAACGTCGTGATCGTGCCGGTCGGCTCGAAAGGCGGCTTCGTCGTGAAGAACCCGCCGCCGCCGAGCGACCGCGAGGCGTGGATGCGCGAAGGCGTCGCGTGCTACCAGACGTTCCTGCGCGGCCTGCTCGACCTGACCGACAACCTCGCCGGCAATGCGGTCGAGCCGCCGCCCGACGTCGTGCGGCACGATCCCGACGATCCGTATCTCGTCGTCGCGGCCGACAAGGGCACGGCCACCTTCTCCGACTACGCGAACGCGATCTCGCACGAATACGGCTTCTGGCTCGACGATGCATTCGCGTCGGGCGGCTCGGTCGGCTACGACCACAAGAAGATGGCGATCACCGCGCGCGGCGCGTGGGAGTCGGTCAAGCGGCATTTCCGCGAGATGGGCGTCGACACGCAGACGACCGACTTCACGGTGGTCGGCGTCGGCGACATGTCGGGCGACGTGTTCGGCAACGGCATGCTGCTGTCGCCGCACATCCGGCTCGTCGCGGCGTTCGACCACCGGCACGTGTTCCTCGACCCGAACCCCGATCCGGCCGCGAGCTTCGCGGAGCGCGCGCGGCTGTTCGCGCTCGAGCGTTCGAGCTGGGCCGACTATGATTCGGCGGCAATCTCCACGGGCGGCGGCGTCTATCCGCGCACCGCGAAGACGATCCCGCTGTCCGCCGCGGTGCAGGCCGCGCTCGGCATCGACGCGGCCGCGCTCGCGCCGAACGAGCTGATCCGCGCGATCCTGCAGGCGCCGGTCGACCTGCTGTACAACGGCGGGATCGGCACCTACGTGAAGGCGGCCCGCGAGACCAACGCGCAGGTCGGCGACCGCGCGAACGACGCGGTGCGCGTGAACGGCTCGGACCTGCGCTGCAAAGTCGTCGGCGAAGGCGGCAACCTCGGCTTCACGCAGTTCGGGCGCATCGAGTTCGCGCAGCATGGCGGACGCATCAACACCGACGCGATCGACAACTCGGCCGGCGTCGACTGTTCGGATCACGAAGTCAACATCAAGATCCTGCTCGGGCTGGTCGTCACCGACGGCGAGATGACCGAAAAGCAGCGCAACGCGCTGCTCGCCGAAATGACCGACGAGGTCGGGCTGCTCGTGCTGCGCGACAACTACTACCAGACCCAGGCGCTGTCGATCGCGGGCCGCTATACGGTCGAGCTGCTCGATGCCGAGGCGCGCCTGATGCGCTGGCTCCAACGCGCGGGGCGCCTGAACCGCGTGATCGAGTTCCTGCCGACCGACGACGACGTCGCCGAGCGCCAGGCCGCGAAGCTCGGCCTCACGTCGCCGGAGCGCGCGGTGCTGCTCGCGTACAGCAAGATGTGGCTGTACGACGCGCTGCTCGAATCCGACGTGCCGGAAGACCCGCTGGTCGCCGGCATGCTGGTCGACTATTTCCCGAAGCCGCTGCAGCAGCGCTTCAGCGAACCGATGCGCCGCCATCCGCTGCGCCGCGAGATCCTCGCGACCCACCTGACGAACGCGCTCGTCAACCGGGTCGGCTGCGCGTTCGTGCACCGTCTGATGGAGGAAACCGACGCGCAACCCGGCGACATCGTGCGCGCGTGCATCATGGCGCGCGACGTGTTCGATCTCGACGCGGTCTGGCGCGACATCGATGCGCTCGACAACCGCGTTGCCGACGACGTGCAGGCGCGCATGTTCGTCGACGTCGCGCGGCTGCTCGAACGCGCGGCGCTGTGGTTCCTGCGGCACCTGCAGGCGGGCGCGATCGGCGACGGCGGCGTCGGCGAACTGCTCGCGCGCTGCCGCGACGCCGCCGAGCGGCTGGCGCCGCAACTGCCGGCGCTGCTGCCGGCGGCCGATCTCGACGCGCTGTCCGAGCGGCAGCGCGTGCTGGTCGACGCGGGCGTCGACAGCGCGCTCGCGGTGCGCGTCGCGAGCGGCGACATCTCGGCTGCGCTGCTCGACATCGCCGAGGTGGCCGCGACCTGCAACCGCAGCCTGGAGCTCGTCGCGGGCGTGTACTTCGCGCTCGGCACGCAGCTCAACTACGGCTGGATCAGCGAGCGCGCGGCGGCGCTGCCGACGCCCACGCACTGGGACATGATGGCGCGCGCGGCGGCGCTCGCGGACGTCGCGCGCCTCAAGCGCGCGCTGACGACGAGCGCGCTCGGCGAAGCCGCCGAAACGGCGACGCCGGAGGCGATCGTCGACGCGTGGCGCGCACGGCGCGACGCCGCGCTCGAGCGCTATGCGCATCTGCTCGCCGACCTGCGCGCGACGGGCGGCGCGAGCCTCGCCGTGCTGCTCGTGATCGTGCGGGAGATGGCGGTGCTCGAACGCGCGTGACGGGCGGCAACGCGACGGGCGTCAGACCGTCGCGACGAGCAGCTCTTCGGCGTTGTTCGGCGGCCGCAGGCCGTCGGCACGGCCGGCGAAATAGCGGCGCGCGAGCGCGTCGGCCGACACGTGCTCGGCGCGCGCGAAGCCGGCGGCCGTCGCGAGCGCACGGATTTCGTCCGGCATGAAGAAGCTGATGAACGGCGTGCCGCTCGCGCGCGCGCCCTGCTCGGCCATCTCGAGCCCCGGCCGCACGTCCGGGTCCGCATGCTCGAGCGGCAGCAGGAACGTCATCGCGAGCGTCGTGCCGCGCGCGAGCGACGCGACTTCGCGCAACGCCGCCGCGTTCGCTTCGCGCGTCAGGTACATGCTGACGCCGGTGGACACCACGACCGCCGGCTTGCCCGCGTCGAAACCGGCGCGCACCAGCGCGTCGCGCCACGACTGCTTCGCCTCGAAATCGACCGGCACGAGATGCAGCCATTCCGGCACGCCGAAACCGAGCTCGACGAGCCGGCGGCGCTTCCACGCTTGCGGCGCGGGCGGATCGACTTCGAAGACGGTCACGCGCGACGCCATCTCCGGCCGGCGCTGCGCGAAGGTGTCGAGGCCCGCGCCGAGCAGCACGTACTGGCTCACGCCCTGCGCGGCCTGCTCGACGACGAGGTCTTCGATGAAGCGCGCCCGCGCGACGATCGACGCGCGAAACGGCCGCGTGAACTGCGGGTCCATGTCGCCGCGCTGCTGCCAGCCGGGCGCCGGCGCGAGCAGGCGCAAGCCGATTTCGTCGGCGAGCACGTGCGGCGGCGCGTCGAGCTCGACGTGCAGCGCGCGCCACAGCGCGACGCGCGCGGCGGTGCTGTCGGGTGCTGCTTTCGCATCGCTCATCGCCGTCCCCTCACGCGGCCGGCTGGCGCGGCGCCTGCAAGCGAGTTGTTGTGATCGGTCTCGAATTCCAGCGTGAACGCCGGCGCCGGGAAGAACTTCGCCGACTTGCCCCAGTTGTGCGTGGTGAGATACGCCGCTTCGATTCGCTCGGACGACATGTCATTCCTCCTCGGCAGGCGGCCGCCCCGACTGCGGCGCGGCCAGATAGGCGCGCAATGCGTCGGCCACCAGCGCGGACGACGACTGCTGCGCTTCGATGGCCCGGAACTTGCCCTGCCGGATCAGGCTGAGCGGCAGGTACACGTTGAACTGCTTCCCTTCTTCGTCGCTCGTGATTGCCAGCGTGCTGGCAAAATAGCAAAAGTCAAACGCCGAGGCACGGCCCCACGGCCGCGCAATCCGCGTTCAGATGTTGCCGGCCCGCGCGGCAACCCGCGCGAACAGCGCGTCGAGATCGAAGCCCGTCGTGTCGATCCCGATCGTGTCGCGCAGGCACGCGCTCCACGCAGCCGCGTCGTCGAACGTGACGGTGCGCCCGGCGCCGGCCGCGTCGCGCAGCGTCAGCACGGTGTTGAACAGCGCCGCGCGGCCGGTCGGCAGCACGCGGCAAGCGATCAGGTCGTTGACGAACAGCGAATCGGGATACGTCGACGTGAACCAGCTCGCGCTCTCGTAATCGATCCATTCGGCCCGCTTCAGCGAGAACCTGTAGGTCGTCTGCCAGCCGTCCGGCGTCTCGCACTGCATGTCGAGCTCGCCCGCGACCGGCGCGTCGACGACGCGGAACGCGCCGTGCGGCGTCAGCTGGCGCTCGCCCGGCAGATGACGCAGCGGCGCGGTCAGCGTCGCCGTGCCGAAGCCGATGTCCGCGAACCACGCGGCATCGTCGAGATCGACGCGCAGCAGCATGTGCGTCTGCGCGGTGACGTCTTCCGGCGCCCGCATCCAGCGCACGCGCGCAATCAGCGGCGTGACGCGAAAGCCGATGTGCGTGAGCACGGTGTAGAACAGCTTGTTCAGTTCGAAGCAGTAGCCGCCGCGCCGCCGCTCGACCAGCTTGTCGACGATTGCGGGCAAGTCGAGCGCGACGCGCGCGCCGGTCAGCGGATTGAGGTTTTCGAACGGGATCGCCTGCGGATGCAGCAGGTGGACGCGGCGCAGCACGTCGAGGGTCGGCGCGACGGGGCCGTCGTAGCCGATGCGGGTGAAATAGCGTGAGAGGTCGAACGAGTCAGTCATGAAGCGGCACCGGAAGCGGAGAACACGTCACGATAGCATCGCGCGAAATCCCCGGGTTGCACGGGGCCATCGCGCGCAGCGGCGGCGCGCGCAGCGGCGGCGCGCGCCGCCGGCGTTACGGCAGCAGCTTCAGCGCCGACGTCGCGACCGACGGCACCGAGATGCCCTGGCTCGTCGCGAACTGGACCGCCTGGCTCAGCGTCGCCGCGAGCGACTGCAGCTGGCCGGGTACGCTTTGCGCGATATACGACGCGGCCTGCGCGTTCTGCGGATTCAGGCCCGCCTGCAGCAGCTCGGCCGGGTTCGTCGAGCCGAGGCCGCCGAGCCCCGACTGCAGCTGCGAATACTGCGTGAGGCCCTGGCCGAGCGATGCGAGGCCGTTGCTGAACGCCTGCTTGTCGACCGGGCCGTGCGCGGCGCCGCCGGTCGCGAACGCCTGGCCCAGCGCCTGCGACACCGATTGCTGCGCGCCGCCCATCTGCGACAGCGCGGCCGGCGTGAGCACGTTGCCGCCGCTGCTGCCCAGCAGGCTCGCCGCCTGCCGCGCCTGGCCGGCCGCGCCGGTGAGCCCCATCGCCGACGCGAGCGACGACTGCCCCGCCAGCACCTGCTGATTCGCGCCGACATACGCCTGCAGCAGTTGCCCGATCGCGCCCTGCGCCGGCGCCGCCTGCTGCTGCCCGCCGCCGAGCAGCGATGCGCCCAGCGATTGAAGGTCGAGCTGCGCGTGCGCGGCGCCGCTCAGCAGCGCGCCGCAAACGGCGCCTGCCCACGCCAGACGCTTGCCCGTCGCGCGAATCCTGTTCATGTCCTGTTCTCCCGTGCCGGAATGATGAGGCGGATATTTTCGAAGCCCGCTACGCGACGCCGCAACGATTGATACACATCGATACGAAATCGCCAGTGACGGGCGTGCGCATTCGCGCGCAACCGCTGCGCGATATCGGGGCCGCTTCGGCATTCGTTCCTTTTGCGCAGCAATACCGGCGGTCGGCGCGGCCCGCCCTTGCGCACGATGGCCGCTTACGCGGCGATCCAGCCCGGCTGCCGCCGGCCGACCCAGTCGGCCGCCTGCTCGTAGCCGCGCGCGAGCTGCAGCACCGCCAGGTCCGCGCGCGGCCGGCCGATCAGCTGCATCCCCATCGGCAGCCCGGCCGCGTTGAAGCCGACCGGCACGCTGATCACCGGACAGCCCGCGAGCGTCCACGGCATGACCGTTTCCATCCAGCGGTGATAGGTGTCCATCGCGCGGCCCGCGATCTGCTGCGGCCAGCGCGCGTCCACGTCGAACGGGAACACCTGAGCGGCCGGCGCGGCAATGAAGTCGTAGCGCTCGAAGAAGCCGAGCAGCGTCTGGTGCCACGCGGTGCGCTCGACGCTCGCGTCGAAGATCGCCTGCGCCGGCAGCGCGAGCAAGCCTTCGACCTCGTAGATCGCCTCCGGCTTCAGCAGCGCGCGGCGCGCCGGATCGCGGTAGTGCGCGAGCAGCCCGCCGCCGGACAGGAAGTGCCGGTGCGCGAGCCAGATCCCCCACAGCCGTTCCGGCGCGAACGCCGGCAGCGCGGCGTCGACGTCGCAGCCGATCTCGCGCAGCGTCGCGAGCCCCGTCTCGCACTGTGCGAGCACGCCCGGTTCGGTCGCCAGATAGCCGTTCCAGTCGCCGACCCACGCGACACGCTTGCCGCGCAGGTCCGCGTCGAGCGGCTGCGCGAACACGGCCGGGTCCTCCGCGAGCGACAGCGGATCGTGCGGGTCGTAGCCGGCCTGGATCGCGAGCAGGTTCGCGACGTCGCCGACGGTGCGCCCCATCGGCCCTTCGGTCCCGAGCTGCTGCACGAACACGTCGACGCCCGGCCAGCGCGGCACGCGGCCCTGCGACGGCCGGAAGCCGTAGACGTTGCAGAACGCCGCCGGATTGCGCAGCGAGCCGCCGAAATCGCTGCCGTCCGCGACCGGCAGCATCCGCGCCGCCAGCGCGGCCGCCGCGCCGCCGCTGCTGCCGCCGGCGCTCTTCGTCAGGTCATACGGATTGCGCGTCGCGCCGTAGACGTCGTTGAACGTATGCGAGCCGAGACCGAATTCCGGCGTGTTGGTCTTGCCGATGAAGATCGCGCCGGCCGCGCGCATCCGCGCGACGCCGACGGAATCGGCCTGCGGCACGTTGTTGCGGAAGATCGGCGAACCGAACGTCGTCGCGATGCCCTTCGTCATCGCGAGATCCTTCGGCGCCTGCGGGATCCCGTGCAGCCAGCCGTGGTATTCGCCACGGGCCAGCGCCGCGTCCTTTTCCGCGGCTTCGGCGAGCAAGGTCGCGCGATCGCGCAGCGAAATCAGCGCGTTCACCGCACCGTTCACCCGCTCGATGTGATCGAGATATGCACGCATCGTCTCGACGCACGACACGTCCTTGCGGCGGATCGCCGACGCGAGCGCGCTCGCGGACAGGCGCACGATCGGATCGACGGGAATGGAGGCGGGAGCGAGAAGCTACGGGGCGCCGTGCGGCATGCGAGGTCTCCTGGGATCGGGATGGGCCGAGGGCCGCGCGATGGCGGCGCTCCGTTCCGGACAGCCGGAATGGAGGCGCGCTGCGGCCGACGCTCAACTGTACGCGACTCGTCGCGGGTTGCCCGACGCGTGAGTGGCTACGGCTCATGGCGTGCCGCATCGATACGGTGTCCATCGGAGATCGCGTTTCAGACGGCATGCGTCTCGGCCATGACCGCATGGCCGGCCGGGCTATCCGACGCCGGGCAAGCGATCCTGCCCATCGCGCGTCCGACGCCTGCGCGCGCTCGCTGCGACCGAACCGTCATCGATCCGGCACCCCACACCGTTTCGAGCGCGGCCGGGTTGGCGCGCCCCGCCCCCGGCCGATGCATCGGCTACTTCTGCGTGGGCTGCTCGTGGTCCAGCGTCGCGAACAGTTGATCGAAACGCGCCTTCGCCTCGCGCGGCTGCGCGACGCTGCGCGCCGCGGCCTCGTTGGTCGGGTGTCCCACCACGATCAAGCCGACCATCCCCAACATGTAATGCGGGATGCAGCGATAGCCATAGACGCCCGGTTTGTCGAACGTCACGGTCAGATCTTCACTGATCTTTCCGGAAAAGGCCCCGGCTCCGGCCGGCGCCATGCCGGGAATGCTTTCGACGCCATGCCCGCTGTCCGCGGCAACAAAATGCACGCTGTCGCCCACGTCGATGTGGACGAGGGCCGGCTCGAAGCCCCGTTGACCGTCCGACGCGCGGTTCAGCATCCGAACCTCGACGTCGGCCGCATGCGCGCCCATCGATACCAGTAGCCCCGCACCTGCGATCAGGCGCAGCCATCCGATTTTCCTCATTTCGCCCTCCGATGGACCGGCCGCGGAATCGCTTCCGCGGCCGGTCCGATCACGGTATTAGATGCGCTTCAGATCGAAGCGATCGAGGTTCATGACCTTGGTCCATGCAGCGACGAAGTCGCGCACGAACTTCTCGTGCGCATCGTCCGATGCATAGACTTCGGCGACGGCGCGCAGCTCGGAACTGGACCCGAACACCAGATCGACCGGACTTGCCGTCCACCTGAGCGCACCCGTCTTGCGATCGCGCCCTTCGTAAGTCCCGTCGGCGCTCGGCGACTTCTTCCATTCGGTCGACATGTCCAGCAGATTCACGAAGAACTCGTTGCTCAGCGTGCCGGGATGATTCGTCAGGACGCCCAGCTTCGAATGGCCCGTGTTCGCGTCGAGCGCGCGCAGGCCGCCCACCAGCACCGTCATCTCCGGCACGGTCAGATCCAGCTTGCTCGCGCGGTCGACCAGCAATTCGGCGGGCGAGCGCTCATTGCCTTTCTGGTAGTAGTTGCGGAACCCGTCGGCGGTCGGCTCGAGCACGGCGAACGACGCGACATCCGTCTGCGCCTGCGTCGCATCCACGCGTCCCGGCGCAAACGGCACGGTGATGTCGTAACCGGCCTTGCGGGCCGCATCCTCGACGGCGGCGCTGCCGCCCAGCACGATCAGGTCGGCGAGCGACACCTGCTTGCCGTCCGTTCTGCCCTTGTTGAAGCCGGACTGGATGGCTTCCAGCGACTTCAGCACTTTCGCCACGCTCGCCGGATCGTTCACGGCCCAGCCGTTCTCGGGCGCGAGACGGATGCGCGCGCCATTGGCGCCGCCTCGGTAGTCGGTGCCGCGGAACGACGCCGCCGATGCCCACGCGGTCTTGATCAGTTCGGACTTCGGCAGCCCCGATGCCAGGATTCGGCTCTTCAGATCCGCAATGTCGGCAGCGCCGATCGTCTGGTAGCCGGCGACGGGCAGCGGGTCCTGCCAGATCAGGTCGACCTTGGGCACGTCCTTGCCCAGATAGCGCGCCTTCGGCCCGAGGTCGCGATGCGTCAGCTTGAACCAGGCCTTGGCGAAGGCCAGCTTGAATTCGTCGGGATGCTCCTCGAAGCGCTTCGCGATCTTGCTGTACGCGGGATCGACCTTCAGTGCGATATCGGTCGTGAACATCATCAACGGATGGAGTTTCGACGGATCGTGTGCGTCCGGCACGATGCTCTGCGCATCCTTCGGCATCCACTGGTGCGCACCGGCCGGGCTCTTCGTCAGCACCCAGTCGTGGCCGAGCAGGTTGTCGAGGTACTGCATCGTGAAATGCACCGGATCGACCGACCACGCGCCTTCGAGGCCGCTGGTGATCGTGTCGGCGCCCTTGCCGGTGCCGCACTTGTTGGCCCAGCCGAGACCTTGCGCTTCGACGCCCGCGCCGGCAGGCGCCACGCCGACGCATTTGTCCGGGGAAGCCGCGCCATGCGCCTTGCCGAACGTGTGGCCGCCGGCGATCAGGGCGAGGGTTTCCTCGTCGTTCATCGCCATGCGGCCGAAGGCTTCGCGAATGTCCTGCGCCGCCGCAACGGGATCAGGATTGCCATTCGGACCTTCCGGATTGACGTAAATCAAACCCATTTGGGTCGCAGCGAGCGGCTTTTCGAGTTTGCCGTTCTTGTCGCGGTTATTCGACATGAATTTCGGTCCCGCGCCCCAATAAACCAGATCCGATTGCCAATCGTCTTCACGGCCGCCGCCGAATCCGAAGGTTTGAAAACCCATGGATTCGAGCGCAACATTGCCCGTCAGAACCATCAGGTCGCCCCACGAAATATTCTGGCCATATTTCTTCTTGACCGGCCACAACAAACGGCGAGCTTTATCGAGATTTGCATTATCCGGCCAGCTATTCAGCGGTTCGAATCGCTGCTGTGCGCCGCCGGCGCCGCCGCGGCCGTCGTAGGTGCGATAGGTGCCGGCTCCATGCCAGGCCATGCGGATGAAGAACGGACCATAGTTGCCGTAGTCCGCGGGCCACCAGTCTTGCGAGGTCGTGAGCGTCGTCCGAATGTCCTTCTTCACGGCCTCGATATCGAGCTTCTGGAATGCCTGCGCGTAGTCGAAATCCTTGCCGTACGGATTCGACTCGACATCGTGCTGACGTAGCGGCGAAAGATCGAGCGTCTCCGGCCACCAGAAGCCATTCGCGCGCGGCGCTCCGTCCGCGCGGGCAGAAATGGAACCGGCGCTCATCGCGATAACGGCGACCGCAGCCAGCACCGATTTTGCGATACGATTTCTTTGCATATGACCTCTCCACAATTGAACGTAATGTTGGAATGCGGGAGGATTGTGATCTTGTAGGGAATTCGTCGGCCAATCGGTAGTATTTATTCCTTCAATTGATCCAGACTATGACGGCGATTCGAATTCGGTCGAATAAAATAAGTCAATCGAATCCATCAAATCGCGTCGCCGGTAGTGCGCGCAATTGAATCAACGTTCGGAAGGGTTTCGAATTGGACGCCGGCGTGGGCCACGATGCGAGTCATCACGAATCAGATGCGAGGAACCGGCTCGATGATTTCGTGGATCGGCAGAGTCATTAGCGTTTGAGCCGTACAGGCGTCATCCCCGCTGTCGATAGAGGCGGCAGCATGGAGTAGCCGTGGAAATTCGCGAAGTTGCACGTCGCGGCTCGAAGCCGTCGTTGCTATCGGCGTTGCAAAGCGCCCGCGCACGGTGACGCGCGGGTGATCTCGAACGCGGCGACCGACCAGCCGATACGGCAGCTTCAATTGCGCATGGACGACTCGCAGCCCTGAGTGAGGCGCGCCGAACCGTTCATGCGACGAATGTCGGTGCGCAGCGATGCTCGGCGCACGCAGTACCCCGCCTCGACGAAGCGCCGGACTGACGTACCGACCGCCCGCCACGTCACTGAAATCCCCGTCCCGCGCCGCGATCAGTGAAAACGTTTATGCGCATAAACTTAAATTTCTTATATTTCTAATAAGAGCGGCAAGCCGGCCGGCGTTGACGACATTTTTACGCGGCCGGCCGCTTTCTTTAGCGCGTGCCTTCCTGGCGCGCGCTACGCTGCAACCGTCACCACTTCCGGGCGCTCGCCATGCTCAAGCTGCTGGTTCCGGTCGGCCACTCGTCCCGCTCGCTGCAGGCGGTGCGCCATGCGACCTTCCTCTACCGGGAACGGTGCGCGTCGGAAATCGTGCTGATCAATGTGCAGCCGCCGCTCGAAGCGACACGGCTGGAGGCGTTTCACCCGCTGTCGCGGTTGCGCTCGATCGAGGACAGGTTTGCGTGCGACGATCTGGCGATGGCCGAGCGCGTGCTGCGCGAAGCCGGCGCCAGATATAGCGTGGTGAAGAAGGTCGGGCCGGTGGCCGACACGATCGCGGCCGCAGCGGCCGAGACGGGCTGCGACGAGATCGTCGTGGTCGCGCCGCGGCACGACCCGATTCATGCCCTGCTGTCGATGTTTCGCCGCAGCGTGATGAGCCGGCTGGTCCGGATCTCGAACGTGCCGGTGACGGCCGTCCGATAAGCCGCTGAAGAGAACTGTGCCGGCAGCATCGGTGCGCGGCGCAACGAATCGGTCGTGGACCGGATTCGGCGGGTCTTTCGATTCAAGTCGGCGCGGCGATGCGCCGTGACGGACGCGATGCCGTACCGCACCGTCTACACCGCTGCGCTGCGCCTGAGTATGCGTGCGCGCAGCGCCGGCGTGCTTACTTGATGACCTTGCGGACGAACAGCAGATAGGTTGCCAATGAAGACGCGCCCAGCAGGATGACCCACAACGGCGCCATGCTGATCAGTACGGAAGAGACGTTTAGCATTTGGATTCCTCACCATTTCGATAGCGGTGTGCAACGAATGACCGCAGTGCCCGGAGCGGAGCCGCTGCGCGGTCACATGCCCGCGCATCGTGTTCCACAAACATGCATTCATGCTATCGCTTTGAACGCGCGCGCGACCGTCAGCCCGCGCGCGCATCCTGATATTGGTCAAACTCGCGTCACTCGCGCCGCTGCCGGGACGATCGCGCCCGATTGCGCTGCCGGTGAAAAAAGGACACGACCGATTCCGGCCAGCCGTTTCCGCAGACGTTAACCGGGGGAAGCCCCAAGTGCGGCGCGAGCCGTGCCCGCGTTACGCTCGGGCAACGAGGAGACGAATCATGAGACGAGTCGTGCACATCGCTTTTTTTGCGCTGCTGGCATACCTGATCGGCGATCGCGCGCTGCTGCACGCGCAAGGCCGCGACGCCACGCCGAGTGCATGCTCGCAGCGCGCCGAGCAGGTGAAATACGACGCGCTCGGCCGCGGCTTCGGCGCCGCGGCTGCCGGCAGCCAAAGCGAGGCGTTCATGTCGGGATGCCTCGTGAGCGGGCGCGCCGATATGGATGCGACGACCGCGTCCCGTTGACGTTCGGTGCGCGGCGTCCGCTGCGGCTCTCGCGCGGACTTCGGTAGCGATCGGCGCTTTTCGTCGGCTTGCGGCTTGCGGCTTGCGGCTTCGGGCTTCGGGCTTCGGGCTTCGGGCTTCGGGCTTCGGGCTTCGGGCTTCCGGCTTCCGCGGCTTGCGACTGATGGAGCCGACACCCACATCGCGGTGATACTCGCCCCACTACCCTACTGCGCCCGACGCGGTCGATAGACACGCACGCCGCATCCCTCGGCCGACACGGCCGCCGCTGCCGTTCCGCGCCGCAACCCACGCCCGCGACGCTCACATCGCTCCCGCCACGCGCCTCCGCCGCGCCGCTGCCTGATCCCCATCGTTTGTTGTCCGGCGACCCACCGCATCGCTTGTCCGCGCCCCCTCGCAGCAACCGCCTCCCCCAGGTACACCGATTGCTCCCCGATCGCCATATCCCCACGGGCCGCCAACCTACATGAACGACAACAACTCACTCGATTCCGCCCAAACTCGTCCGCATCGCGGCTCGTGGCTGCGTCGCCTCGGCCCCGGTCTCGTCACCGGCGCCGCCGACGACGACCCTTCCGGCATCGGCACCTACTCGCAGGCCGGCGCGCAATTCGGCCTCGAACTGCTGTGGTCGCTGCTGCTCACCTATCCGCTAATGACGGCCATCCAGCTCGTCAGCGCGCGCATCGGTCGCGTGACGGGCAAGGGGCTCGCCTCGAACATGCGCGCCCACTATCCGCCGTGGCTGCTCTACGCCACCGTGGTGCTGCTGATCGTCGCGAACGTGATCAACATCGCGGCCGACCTCGCGGCGATGGGCGCAGCCGTCAATCTGCTGCTGCACGGTCCGCAGGAACTCTATGTCGTCTTCCTCGGCGCGTTGTCGGCCCTGCTGCAGATCTTCGTGCCGTACGACCGCTATGCGCGCCTGCTCAAATGGACCGCATTGGCGCTGCTCGCGTATGTCGCAGTCGCGCTGATCGTGCCGGTCGATTGGGGTGAAGTCGGCCGCGCGCTCGTGCGGCCGCGGTTCCAGTTGACCGCGGCGTACCTGACCACGGTCGTCGCCGTGCTCGGCACGACGATCAGCCCCTACCTGTTCTTCTGGCAGGCGTCGCAGGAAGTCGAGGAATTGCGCGCGAAACCGAACCAGAAGTCGTTGCGGCGGGCGCCACACCAGGCGCCCGCGCAACTGCAACGAATCAACTTCGACACCTGGGTCGGCATGGGCGTATCGAACGTCATCGCGTTCTTCATCACGCTCACGGCCGCGGCCACGCTGAACCGGCATCACATCGACGTGAAGACCTCGGCGGATGCCGCGCGCGCGCTCGAACCGATCGCCGGCCACTTCGCGTACATCCTGTTCGCGCTCGGGATCATCGGCACGGGCCTGCTGGCGCTGCCCGTGCTCGCCGGATCGGCCGCCTACGCGGCCGCGGGCACCTTCCGCTGGCGCAACAGTCTCGCGCTGAAGGTCGGTGTCGCGCCCGAGTTCTATGCGGTGATCGCGTTGGCGATCATCGGCGGCGTCGCGATCACGTTCATGCATTTCGATCCGATCCGCGCGCTCTACTGGAGCGCGGTCATCAACGGCGTGACCGCCGTGCCGATCATGATCGTGATGATGTTGATGGCGCGCAGCCGACGCATCATGGGCGAGTTCGCGGTCCGGGGCGTGCTGGCCTGGGGCGGCTGGATCGCGACGGCCGCGATGGCGATCGCCGCCACCGGCGTGTTCGTGCCGGGCTGAGTCGCAAGGCCGATCCCGGCGCACTCGGCGGACGTCTCGTGCGCCGACCTGCCTGCCGACAGGCCGGCGCCGTGTGGAAGAAGGAGGAAGCATCGTGGCGAAACAAAGCGCAGCATCCGCGCGGCTGCCCGCGAGCGACGAACGCGCGCGCATTCTCGAGCGCCTGCGCAGCCGCAAGATGGCGCGCTCGATCCACACGTACACGCGCGGCAGCGCCGAACGCTTCTACGCGTGGCTGGCCGACCATCGAACCGGCACGTTGCCCGACGGCCCCGCGGTGTGGATCTGCGGCGACTGCCATCTCGGCAACCTCGGGCCGGTCGCGGCGAAGACGGGCGAAGTCGCCGTGCAGATACGCGACCTCGACCAGAGCGTGATCGGCAATCCGGTGCACGACCTGCTGCGGCTCGGCTTCTCGCTGGCGACCGCGGCGCGCAGCTCGGATCTGCCCGGCGTCATCACATGGCGCATGATGGAAGCGCTGATCGACGGCTATGCGCTCGCGTTCGATCCGCGGCGTCGCGACGAACTCGCCCGAACGAAGCGCCCGACCGCAGTGAAAGTAGCGATGCAGGCGGCGCTGCACCGATCGTGGCGCAAGCTCGAGCGGCAGACGCTGCGCAAACGCGCGCCGCACATTCCGCTCGGCAAGCGCTTCTGGCCACTGTCCGAAGCCGAGCGGCGCGCCATTCACGTGCTGTTCGAATCGGCTCCGGTGTCTCCGGTCAGCGCCGCGCTCAGTCATGCGGCTTGCGCCAACGCGCGCATGACGGTGCTCGACGCCGCCTACTGGGTCAAGGGATGCAGCTCGCTCGGCCGGCGCCGCTTCGCGGTGATGCTCGAGATCGACGACGGGTGTCCCGATGAGCGCCGCCCCTATCTGATCGACATCAAGGAGGCCACCACGGCCGACGCGCCGAAACAGAGAGGCATACGCATGCCGCAGGATGCCGCGCAGCGCGTGCTCGAAGGCGCGCGGCACGTGTCGCCGATGCTCGGAAGTCGCATGTGCGCGGCGCGCCTCGACGGGCGCCCGGTCGTCATGCGCGAATTGATGCCGCAGGATCTGAAGCTGGACGCCGAACGCCTGTCGGAAGCGGACGCGATCGACGCGGCGCGATATCTTGCGCGCGTGGTCGGACACGCACATGCGATACAGATGGACGACGCGACGCAACGGGCATGGCGTAACGAGTTGCGGAGCCGGCGTCCGAAGACGGTCGACGCACCGTCCTGGCTGTGGCGAAGCATCATCGAATTGATGGCCGCGCATGAGCAGGCGTATCTGCAGCATTGCCGTCGCCATGTGCTGCGGAGGACGGGGCGCTGAATCGTGGCCGCGGGATCACGCGATGCGCGGTGTAGCACGGTGCCGCTTCGGGCCGCGCCATGTCGTGTCGTGTCGCGCACGACCGCACCAGCTCGCTCGCGGCCCGGCCCCACCGTATCGCACACGATCGACCCAGCCGGCCACCCCACCCGATCAACCGCTCGCCGGCCGAATCACGAGCTCGTCGAAGCCGGTACGCGCATCGCGTTCGCGCGAAAATCGATGCGCGGGCAACGATGCAACGAGCAGTTCAACGGTCGTACGCACGACACAGCCGCTCGCGACGTGTCCGCCCGACACGCGCCCGGATGCGTCGGCAACCGTCATGTGCAGGTGCGCGCCGTCCGGCGACACCGAGCCGGCCAGCGTCAGTATTTCGAGGTCGCCGTGCAACTCGGCCGGCGAATCGACGCCCGCATAACGCACGCGCGCGACGCTGAGGCTGCCGATGCCCTGCAGCACGAACGCCGCATGAACATCGAGCCGACGCAACGCGTGCTCGATCGACGCGCGCAGATCGTCACCGGGAGACAGACGTAAAGGAAGGGCTTGCATGGTCGATCACCTGCTCGAGAGCCGCGGTATCGACGCAGCGTACGTGCGCCCGCGCAATCCGGCAAGCCGCTGCCGGACCGCACGGCGCACGCGCATCACACGGTGAAGCGCTCGCTGGCGAACTGCGCGGCCGGCAGGCCGGCCGCGGCGGCCGCTTCACGCGCGCCCTCGACGAGCGCCGGCGGCCCGCACACGTAGAGGTCCGGCGACACGTCGGCCTGCGCGAGCGCCGCGCGCAATGCATCGACCGGCGTGCCGTGGAGTCCGGCCCATTGCGGGCCGGGCCGCCACACGCACAGGTCGACCAGCAACTGCGGCAGGTCGGCCTGCAGCCGCTCCAGCTCGTCGAGCAGGAACAGCTCGCTTTCCTCATTGACGCCGAAGAACAGCCGCGCGTCGGCGAGCTCCTGATACTCGGCCATCCGCCGCAGCATCGACAGGATCGGCGCGAGCCCCGTGCCGCCGGCGACGAACCAGCGCGGCCGCAGGCTTTCCGCGAACAGGCCGAAGCCGCCCATCGGCGCGCGCACGGTCAGCGGATCGCCGGGCTGCGCGCGCTCCCGCAGGTACGTCGAGAACCATCCGTCCGGCCGCAGCCGGATCAGGAATTCGAGGCGCCCCTCCCAGTTGCTCGTGTTGGCGAGCGAAAACGGCCGGCGCACGCCGCTGCCCGGCACCTCCAGCTCCGCGAACTGGCCGGCCTCGAACTCCACGGCCGAGCCGTTCGCGTCGTCGGGCTCGACCTGCAGCTCGACGCGCATCGTCTGGTCCGCGATCGTGTCGAGCGCCGCGATCCGCGCGATGCGCACCGGCACCGGCTGCAGCAGCACCTTCGCGTGGTCGTACGGCGCGACGACGCGCAAGTCGCTGCGCGGCGTCGTCCGGCACATCAGGATCGCGCCCGGCTGGCCGGCCGGCAGCGCGTCGATGCTGTGCTCTCGCAAGTCGTAGTCGCCTTCGGCGACCGTTGCGTGACACGCGCCGCAACTGCCGCGCCGGCATTGCGACGGCAGCGTGATGCCGGCCTGCGCAGCGGCGGCGAGCACGTCCTGGCCCGGTTCGCAGTCGAAGCCGAACGGCTGCCCGTCGCGCGTCGTGATCTCGATCTGATAGGTCATCGAATCATCCCGCTCACGCTGCCTGGCGCGTCAGCGCAGCGGCGAGGTCCGCACTGGCGTCGCCGATCGGCTGGATGCCGAACTGCTCCACCAGCACGCCGAGCACACCCGGCGTGAGGAACGCCGGCAGCGTCGGCCCGAGCCGGATGTTGCGCAGGCCGAGCGCGAGCAGCGTCAGCAGCACCGCCGCCGCCTTCTGCTCGAACCACGAGATCACCAGCGACAGCGGCAGGTCGTTCACGCCGCACTCGAACGCATCGGCAAGCGCGGTCGCAATGCGGATCGCCGAGTAGCTGTCGTTGCACTGGCCGATGTCGAGCAGGCGCGGAATGCCGCCGATGTCGCCGAATGCGTGCCTGTTGAAACGGTACTTGTTGCAGCCGAGCGTCATCACGACCGTATCGCCGGGCGCCTGCTCCGCGAATTCCGTGTAGTAGTTACGGCCCGGCGCGGCGCCGTCGCAGCCGCCGATCAGGAAGAAGTGGCGAATCTGGCCGGCCTTGACCGCGTCGATCACCTTGTCCGCGACGCCGAGCACCGCGTGCCGGCCGAAGCCGACCGTGATGGTCTCTTCCGGCGCCGTCGCCGGGAAGCCGGGCAACGCCCGCGCCGCCTGGATCAGCGTCGAGAAATCGTGATGCTCGAGATGGCGCACGCCCGGCCAGCCCACCGGCCCCGTCGTGAAGATGCGCTGCCGGTATTGCGGCAACGGCTCGATGATGCAGTTGGACGTCATCAGGATCGGGCCGGGGAAATGCGCGAAGTCGCTCTGCTGGTCCTGCCACGCGCCGCCATAGTTGCCGGCGAGATGCGGGAACGCCTTGAGCGTCGGGTACGCATGGGCCGGCAGCATTTCGCCGTGCGTGTAGACCTGGATGCCGGTTCCCGCGGTCTGTTCGAGCAGCGCATGCAGGTCGCCGAGATCGTGGCCGGACACCAGGATCGCCTTGCCCGCCACCGGCGTCACGCGCACCGACGTGGGCTGCTGCGCGCCGAAGCGGCCGGTGTTCGCGCTGTCGAGCAGCTCCATCACCTTCAGGTTCAGCCGGCCGAGATCGAGCGCCTGCTCGAGCAATGCGTTCAGGTCGGTTGGGTCGGTCGCGAGAAACGCGAGCGCCGCTTCGATGCCTTCGTAGATGTCGTCGCGTTCGTAGCCGAGCACCCGCGCATGATGCGCATACGCGCACACGCCTTTCAGGCCGTACAGCACCAGTGCGCGCAGCCCGACGATGTCGGCGCCCACCGTATCGAGGCCCGCGTCGATGCCGACGGCCGCTGCCTGCTTCAGCAGACCGGGCAGATCGTCCGCCGGCTGCCACGCGGCCGGACCCTGCAGCGCCGGCAGCGCCGCGCCCGTGGCGCGCGCCTGCGCGTCGCATGCGGCCTTCACGCGGTCGCGCGTCTGCGCGGCTTCGCGCAGCAGCGTCACGAAGCGCGCCGCGTGAAAGTTCACGTTGGTCAGCGTCGTGAACATCGCGTACAGTACGAACCGGTCGGCCTCGCGGTCGGGCTCGCCCATGCCGCGCGCGAGCGCGCCGTACTGCGCGATGCCCTTCACCGCATGAACGAGCAGGTCCTGCAGGTCGGCCGTCGTCGCGTCCTTGCCGCAATTCCCCTTCGCCGACGCGCAGCCGGGCCGCGCACCGGTCCGGTCAGTCTGTTCGCATTGGTAGCAAAACACGGTGCTCTCCTTTGTCGATCATGGGGACGCGGGTCGGTGCGTCGGCGCCGCAAATCGTGTTTCGGCCGCCGGGCGCTACGCCCGCTTCAAGATGCGTTCTTGATGCATCTTTTTCATGATCTTTCGGCGCAGCATCTGCCACCCTGACGCAGATCAAAAAAGCACACGTGTGGGACAACTTGTCGCTATGACTGCGCGCCGGCCGGTTCGGCGGGCGCGTCGTCGGCTTCGCCTTCGCTGAATTCGATGCCCCAGTCGCCGTACTGATACCAGTCGTCGCCGAGCAGCTCGGCGGGATGCTGGGTACGGCTGGAGCCGTTGCCGCAACGCATCGACTGGGTCGGGCAGTAGTTGTCGCAGCCCCAGCAGATCCGCTCCGGATGCGCCGGGTGCAGCGCGAATTTCTTGGCCATGATGCGTTGTCCTGAAGTCGGTGGGTACGCTACCGTCCGACTCTAGTACGCACACCGCACGATGCCGATGCGACATTCGTTCGCAGCGCAGAGGCGGGATCGATGGCGCGTGCGGAGGCCGTTTCGGTGTTGCTCAGGATGGACCGCGCTCGTCATGTCGCGCGACGTCTCGTCACGGCGTACGCGTGTCCGACGCCGCCACGGCTTGCGGATTCGCGATCAGCTGCAAGCGCACGCGCAGCGGCTGCAGCATGTCCGGCGGCGGCGCTTCGGCGAGCGCTCGCGCGACGAGCAACTGACGCAGCGCCGCGTCCGCATCGGCCGAGCCGAGCGTCGCGAAATCCACTCGTGTGACCACGCCGTTCGCACCGATCCATGCGCGTATCGCGATCGGCGACGGCGCATCGGCGCTCACATCCGGGCCGCGCGCTTCGAGATAACGATGCAGCCGCTGCGACGCGTCTCCGCCCGCTTCGAGCCACATCTCGAACTGATGCCCGACCAACTGTGCATATGTGATCCAGGACTGCGGCACGTCGGTCGTCTGTGCGGCGACCGACGTACACGCGGCCAGCAACGCCGCGCAAACGCCTGCGCGCAACCATCCGGATACCGTCCCTACCCGCGTTCGCGTCATCCCGCCTCCCGTTCCATGTGTATCGCTCGCGTGCGCGAACGGCGCGCATCGCACCGCGTCGGCCTGCGCGTTCATCCTGCCCCGATCGGCACATACAGCCGCGTGCCGCCGCGTTGCACGAGCAGCACGACGTTGCCGTGCGCGGCGTCCATCGCGGCCATCAACGTGTCGATGCTCGCGACCGTCGCGCCGTTGACCGACAGCACGACGTCGCCCGGCTGCAACCCCGCGCGCGCCGCCTGACCGCTCGCCCGTTCGACGACGAGCGCCTGGCCCACGCCGAGCCGCCGCCGTTCGCGGTCGGTCGCGGCGCGCAGCACGAGCCCGAAGCGGGCCGGTCCGCGCGCGACGCCGGCCGGCGCCGCCCCGCTGTCGAACGCGCCGACCGTCGCGCCGACATGCATCGCCCGCCCCGCGCGCCACAGGAGCAGATCGACCTGCCGCCCGGCCCGCATGCCGGCGATCGTGCCGAGCAGATCCGCCGATTCGGCGACCGCGTTGCCGTCCACCGCGAGCACGACGTCGCCTGCCTGCAATCCCGCCTGCGCGGCCGGGCCGTCGGGCTCGACCATCGTGATCAGCGCGCCGTCCGGGCCCGGGAGGCCGAACGAGCGCGCGAGCGCGCGGCTCACTTCCTGCACGGCCACGCCGAGCCGGCCGCGCACGACCTTGCCGGTGCGCAGCAACTGGTCCTTCACGTCGAGCGCGATATCGATCGGGATCGCGAACGCGAGCCCCTGATAGCCGCCCGTCTTCGAGAAGATCATCGAATTGATCGCGATCACGCGGCCGTCGAGATCGAACAGCGGCCCGCCCGAATTGCCGGGATTGATCGGCACGTCGGTCTGGATGAACGGAATCGCGCGCTCGCCGGGCAACGAGCGCGACTTCGCGCTGACGATGCCCTGCGTGACCGTATTGGCAAACCCGTACGGCGATCCGATCGCCATCACCCAGTCACCGACCTCGGTGCGTGCCGGATCGCCGGTCGCGACGACCGGCAGGTTGTGCGCGTCGATACGTATCACCGCGACGTCGGACAGCGGATCGCTGCCGAGCACGCGGCCCGTGAACTCGCGCTTGTCGGTGAGCTTCACGTCGACGCTCGTTGCGTCGCCGACTACGTGCCGGTTCGTGAGGATCACGCCGTCCGCGTCGACGATGAAGCCGGAGCCGAGGCTCACCTCCTCGCGGTTGCCGATCACACGTCGCGCGAGAAACGGCGCGAGCGGATGATCGGGTGCGATGCCGGGCGGCAGCTGGATGCCCATCTGCGCGACTTCGCGCGTGACGCTGATGTTGACGACGGCCGGGCCTACGCGCCGCACGAGCGCCGCAAAGTTCGGCAGTGCGACGGTTGCGGATGCGCGGTTGTTCGTGGCGATGGGGCTGCGCTCGGTTGGCGCGGGCGTCGTGGCGGCCGTGGGAGCCGTGGGAGCCGTGGGAGCCGTGGAAGCCGCGGAAGCCGCGGAAATCGCGGAAATCGCGGAAATCGCGGAAATCGTGGAAGTCGTGGAAGTCGTGGAAGTCGTGGAAGTCGCCGGAGCCGTGGCAACCGTGGCAGCCCTGGCAACTGTGGTAGCCGCGATCCCCGCGCACGCGAGCACGAGCCCACCCGTCAGCGCTCGCAGCAACGTGGCGCGGCCCGCCTTCATGCGCATGCGCATGGCATCGCCGCGCGCCGGCCGCCGATACCGCGCGATCATCGCTTCGGCGGCACCGCGACCGGCGCGTCGGGCCGCTGCGGCGTCGCCGAGCGGCCCCAGTTCGAGCCGAAGCGGTTGCGTTCGGTCGACAGGTTGAACGTGCCGAGGCGGTTCGACGGCTGCTTCGACAGCCGTTCGGCATCGGTCTGCGGTGCGCCGCCCGGTTGCGCGTCGGACGCCGGCTTCAGTTGCCGGCTCAGGCAGTCATAGGACAGCGCGCGCTTGCCGTCGACCTCCGCATCGACGCACACCGGCTTCCCAGCCGAACCGGGCTCGGCAGCCGCGCCGCCGCCCTGCGCGTGCGCGCCCGCGGCCTGCAGCACGCATGCGATCGTCATCATTACCCCAAGTCGTCTGTTCATCCGTTCTCCGTGGATCATGACCGGTCCGTCAGCATTCGCGCGCTCATGCACGCACCGCGCACGCGGCCGGTTGCGCCAGAAAGCGCGCGAACGCCGCGCGCTCGGCCGCGCCGACCGCTGGCTCGCGCGCATCCGCGCATTGCACCCAGAGGTCGCGCATCCCGTCGATCGGCTGCCACGCGAGCACCTGTGCGCCGGTCGGATACGGCGTGACAACGGGCTCGCGATAGTCGACGCGAAAGAGCCGCGGCGCATCGCCGCCCGCGGTCCACAAATCGCCGACGTCACGCACGCTCGCGTCGAACCAGAAACGCACCCAGCGCGCCGTCGGGGCGAGCGCGGCAGCGCCGCGCGCGACGGCCGGTGGTGTGTCGGCAGACGGTGTATCCGCGGACGGCGCATCGGCACACCGCGCAACAGCAGATGACGTGACAGCGGACGGCGCATCGGCAAACCGCGCAACAGCACACGCCACATCACCAGCCGCTGTATCCGCCCGCACCGCATCCCCGCCCACCACCTCCGGCACGCGCATAAACCCCGCCAGCACGAGCAGCACGGCGGCCAGATCGTCGTCGCGCAACATTCGGTACGACCACAGATCCGCGACGTCCGCGCACGCGATCACCGCGATGAAGCGCTCGATCGTCAGCGCGGGCCACACATGCCGCATCGATGCGTAATGACACGCCCACCGCGCGACGAACCGCTCGCGATGACGCGCCGCGACCTCCACATCGCTCGACCCGCGGATCGCGAGCTCATCCGGTTGATATTGCCGCGTCGTCAGCACGCATTGCGCGGAGCAACGCGCGCTGCGGTGCCGCGCATAGCCGCCCGCGCCGGGCAGCGGCTCGAGCGCGCCGAAGCACAGCGGACAATGCGTCGGCCATTCGCCGCGGCGGCTCGGCCACGGCGTCGCCTTCGGCAGGCGCGGACGATCGGACGCGACGGCCGCTCGCCGCCGCTCCGGCGTGCGCGCATCGGGAGCCGCGACCGGCGGCGTCGGACGGACAGTTGCCATGGCGGCCTACCGGGCAGCGGCGAGCGCTTTCTTCAGCGCGTCTTCGTTGATCGGCGCGTTCGCGGCAAGGTTCGCGAGATACGTGCGCGCATTCTGCTGCGTGCGCTGCGCGCGCAGCATCGTGCGCAGCTGCTCCTTCACGTCGGCCAGCGGACGCGGCGCAGCCGCGCGCACGTCGATCAGCTTCACGACATGAAAACCCGACGGCGTGCGAACCGGCGCGGACACCTGCCCGGGCTTCAGCGCGTCGGCCGCCTGCCGCACGGCCGGCAGCATCAGCGAATCCGGTACGAAACCGAGATCGCCGCCGTTCGCCGCGCTCGCGGCGTCCTGCGAATTCGCCCGCGCAAGCGCAGCGAAATCGCCGCCGCGAGCACGGTTCGCGAGATCGGCCGCCCGTTTGCGAGCGGCTTCGAGCGTCGCGGCGTCCGCGTTCGACGGCACCGCGATGTAGATCTGGGCGACGTGCAGCGCACGCGGCGTAGTGAGCGCCGCGCGGTTCTGCTCGTATGCGGACTGGATCTCGGCATCGGACGGATAGTCGGCAGGCGGCGCACTGACGGATGCGAGATAACTGCGCGCGACGATGTCGCGCCGCGCCTGCTCGATCGCCGCCTGCACCTGCGCGTCCTTCTCCCAGCCTTTCGACTTCGCCTCGGCGAGCACCGCCTTCTGCGCGAGCGTCGCGCGCACGACCTGGTCGAGCGCCGCCGGGTCGGCAGCGAGCCGCTCGCGGCCTTCGGCGTTCACCGCCTTCAGCACGCCGGCGATATCGGCCTGCGTGACCGACGCCTGCGCGACGCTCGCGATCACGTCGTCCTGCGCATGCGCGGCGAGCGGTGCGGCCAGCAGCAAGCCGGCCGTCACGAGCGCCCGCGTCTTCATCTTCGTCATCATCGTTGCACCGCCCTCTCGGTTGCTGTTCAAGTGCGCACGCCGCCGGTCGCACGACATGCGCGTCGCCACGTTCATCGCCGCATCGCCCTAGCGCACGCTCGACAGCGTCATGCGCAACACGATCGGCTGCGTCATGCCCCGCGGCGGCGCACTGCCGACCGCGCGGCCCACGAGCGCGTCGCGCAGCGCGGCATCGACCGCAGGATCGCCGGCCGGCACGCTATCGACGCGCGTCACGTGCCCGCGCCCGTCGAGCCACGCACGTATCGGCAGCACCGGCCGGTCGTCGCCGGTATCGGCGAGCCGATCGGCCCAGCGCCCGACATCCGCGCGCACCCGGCACGCGACGGCATCGTCGCCGTCGAGCACCGCCTGCAGGCGCCGCGACACGCACTCCGCATACGCGACCCAGACGGCCGGCGCCGCGTCGCTCGCCACCGCGCTCGCAGCGGGCAGCGCATGCGGCGGCAGCAGCGCACGCAGCGCGGCACCGATCCGACGTCCCACGCGTGCGCTCGCGGCGATCATGACGGCACCGCGGCCCCGGACGACGCCGTCACGGCAGCCGGCGCATCCGGACGGTCGGCGTCGGCCGCACGGGCCGCCGCTTCCTGCTCGGCGAGCGTCGGACGGTCGCGCAGATGCAGCAGGAATTCCTGGATCAGCCGGTCCCACAGCTCGACCGTCGAGCGCAGATGGCGCTCGGACACGCCGCCCGCGACCACCACGTCCATCTCGAGCGCGAGAAACGCGCCGTGGCTCGCGAGACGCGCGAAGCGCTTGGTCCGGTTCCAGTTCGCCACCAGTTCGGCCGGCAACTCGCCTTGCACCTGCAACACGCAGGACAGCGTGTAGTCGAGGTAGACGATCCGCGCGGCGTCGATGGCCGGCGGCACGCCTACGGCCGGATTGCCGAAGCGCACCGCGAAGCCGACGCCCTGGCTCGCGCTCATCAGCTGCATCGCACCGTTCTGTTCGGCCACCGTCACGCGATAGCCCGCGCGTCGCAGGATCTCGGCGAGCCGCTCGGCGCTGACGGCTTCGATCGGCGCATCGTGTGCCGCGCGTTCGTCGGCGGTGTTGGTTTGCTCATGTTCCATGTCTGTGTTCCCGGTATTCAACGAATCGATCGGTTCGGGCCGGCGCCGGCTCGCGGTCACTGCCCGCTCGCACTTGCACCGGCGCTCGCGGCCGATGCGGCGGCCGCCGACGCGGGTGCCGCAGCCGGCGCGCGTGCGGCCGCGTCGTACTTGCCCGCATACAGCGCATCGCCGTAGCGTTGCGCGAGCTCGTCGTACTTGACGCGCGCCGACTGCGCGAACGGCTGGCGCGACGCGAAGAACGTGCCGATGCCGACATGCTCGTACGCGTCGAGGATCTCGTGGCCGACGCGATACAGCGCCGCATTGTGGGCCTCGCAGGTTTTCAGTTGCGTGTCACGCGCGGCGAGATCCTGCTGCGCCTGCACATGCTGCGCATCGCGCGTACGCGACACGGCGAGCAAATCGTCGTACGACGCCTTGTACTTCGCGAGCGAGCGCGCATCCTGCTCGCGCGCCGCCCGTTCGGCCGCCAGCGCGCGCTTCGCGGCCGCTTCGGCGCCCGTGTCGCCGCGTGCGGCCGCGAGCTGGGCCTGCGCAGCCTTCAACTGGGCGAGCGCGTCGTCGCGCTGCTTCTCAGCGGCCGCCTTGTCGGCCTGCAACTGCGCCTGGTTGTCCTGCAGCTGGCGCAACTCCTGCACGGTCGAGCGCAGCTGGCTGCGCAGCTTGTCGTCGATGCTCTGCGCATGCGCCGCGCCGGCCGCCAGCAGCAGCAGCACGCCCGCGAGCATCGTGCGATAGGTCGTGTTCATGCGCGGCTCCGGTCAGAAACGAGCGTTGAGCTCGAGCTGCAGCACGTCGATCGACACCGGCGGCCCGTACACTTCCTTCGAGCTCAGGTAGCGGGCCGACACCCACGTATCGCGCGCGACCGCATAGGCCGCGCCGATCACGTAGCCGCGCGCGTTGGTGCCGCCGAGATGGAAGTCGGAATCGTTGAATGCGTCGAGCACCGCGTCCGGCTGCAGGTACTTGTATGCGATCGAGAAATTCCACTGGCCCTTCTCGCGCAGCTCCGGCTCGCCGATCGTCGCCTTCGCGAGGAAGCCGTTCGGGCCGCTGCGATAGTCGGCGCGCGTCGCGTTCACCGACGTCGACTCGTAGTTGTTGACCGGCAGCGACGCCGCCGCGAACGCCTTGTTGTCGTTGTACGCGAGGTTGCGCACGTATTCGCCGTCCAGGCGCAGCTTGATGCGATCGGCGACGACCGTATCCCACTGCGCCTTCAGGTCGAGCAGCCGGTAGTTGTACGCGAGACCGAACAGCTGCGGCTGCGGCGTCATCCCCGGTGCGAGGTTCGGGTTCTGCACGATGTTGCGCAGCGCCATCAGCGTGTTGCCGCCCTGCATGAACACGGGCGCCTCGTTGTCGGTGCTGCAGCTGGTCGCGCCGAGATACAGCGCGCACGGCGACGACAGCGTGCCGCGCATGTTCTGGAAGTCGTAGTACGCAACCGCGCCCCTCAGCCGGTTCCGCGCGTCGATCTTCCAGTCCGCGCCGAACTGCGCGCCGAACATCCACTTGGTATCGCTGCCGGCCTTGTCGGTGCTGTTGGACGGGAAGTTCTCGCCCGTGTACTGGATCGGGAACACGCCGAGCGTGCCGAACAGCGTGACGTCCGGATTCCACGGCAGCGCATGCTGCAGGTTCGCGGCGAAGCCGTCCATCATCAGGTCGTCGGAGAACACCAGGTCCGACTTGAAGAACGGGTTGTCGAAACGGCCGGCCGTCAGGTTCAGCCACGGCGCAGGCCGGTACGCGAAGAACGCCTTGTTCAGCCAGATGCTCTTCTTGCCCCAGCCGCCGCCGGCCGTCCCCGTCGTGGACACCGGGCCGTTGTCGTTGCCGCTCGCGAGCTGCAGGCCGGCGATCATCTCGTCGGACAGCGTCGCGGTCACGCCGAGCCGCGCACGGTAGCGCAGCAGGTTGTTGCGGTTTTGCGTGGTGTTCTGCGTCGGCAGCTGCGTGGTGTTGGTGTTCGAGTTGATGTCGAAGCCGCCGCCCTGGTTGATCGCCGCGAAGTTCGTCACGTTGTTCGCGTTGCGGCTGCCGTAGAAGTGGTATTCGTCGCGCACGCGCATGTCGCCGTCGAGCTTGATGCGCGACACCCAGTCGGGGAACGTGTTCGGCTGCGCCCAGTTCTCGGCCTTCGCCTGCGCGATCACCTCCTGCTTCACCTGGTCGCGGATCTGGTCGCGCACGAGCTGCGGCACGTACGGCACCGCGACGTCGCCCGGCTGCGTCGGCGGGTTCACGACACCCGCAGCGGCCGCGACCGGCACGCCGGCGCCGCGCGCGGCGCGCGCCTGCACGGCCTCGCTGCGCGCCTCGCTGATCAGCTCGTTCGCGTTCTGCTGCGTGAGCACGCCGCGCTTGACGAGCAGGTTGATCAGGTTGATCACCACGCTCTCGGTCGGCGCGGCCTTGCCCGCCGCGGCTTGCGTGGCCAGCGATTGCGCGTGCGCGGTCGACGCGCAGGCCAGCCCGAGCGTGAGCACCGCCGCGCCGACGCGCGACAGGCGCGCGGGCAGCGCCCCGCTGCGGGGCGCCGCGCCCGGTCCATTCATCTTGTGACTCATCGAAGCACTCCGAACAATTTCCGTTTCTTGTGCGGCAGCATCCGTGCGACGGAGCTGCCCCTTGGATTGATTCGCCATTCGCGCGCGGTGCGTCATGCGGGCTTGCGCCCCTGCAGCCGCACCAGCACCGGATACGCGGTCGCGGGCGGCGGCGCTTCGTCGACCCGGCCGAGCGACTCGACCGCCGCGAGCACCGCCGCGTCGATCTTCGCGTCGCCGGTCGACTGCGCGATCGTCACCTTCGTGATGCGCCCGGACGCGTCCATCCACAGGTTCAGGCTACCCGCGAAGCGCGCGCCGCCGGCTTCCTGCACGCCCTTGTCCTGCTCGATCGCGCGCTGCAGCACGTACACCATGTACTGCGCGTAGCTCGCATTGCCGAACTTGCCGCCGCCGCCGCTGCCGACCATCCCCGAACCGTCGCCCGCGCCGATGTTGAAGCTGTCGGTGCCGGCCTGCGCGGGCGCGTTCATCGTCATCTGCTTCGGCTGGTCGTCCGACGGCTTCGGCGCTTCGGACGGCTTCGGCGCGATCGTCGGCCGCTCGACCGGCGTCTTGACCTCGTCCTTCACCTTCTCGGGCGGCGGCTTCTTCGGCGGCGGCGGTGGCGGCGGCGGCAGCGGGATCACCGTCGTCACCTGCGGCGCGCTCGCGCGCTTCACGCCGGCCGTATCGCCCGCGAAATGCCAGATCAGCGCGGCGAGCGCGGCCAGCGCGAGCGCGATCGCGACCGGCTTCACGTAGCGGCCGGGGCCCTTGTGCGGCGGGCCGCCGTTGTAGGTCATTTCCATCGCGTCAGCCGCCCTGCTTCGCCTTGCCCGTCACGAGGCCGACCTGCGACAGGTCGAGGCGGCGCAGCAGGTCGAGCACGTCCATCACCTTCTGGTATTGCACGGCGGCATCGCCCTTGAGCACGATCGGGAATTCCGGGTTGGTCGCCTTCTCGGTGCGCAGCCGGCTCTCTAGCTCGTCCATCGTCACCGGATACGCGTCGAGAAAGATCTGCCCGGAATCGGCCACGGTGATCGCCTTCGTCTTGGGCTTCGCGAGGCTCGCGGACGAGCTCGCCTTCGGCAGATCGACCTTGATGCCCTGCACCGACGCGGTGGTCATGATGATGAAGATGATCAGCAGCACGTACGCGAGGTCCAGCATCGGCGTGATGTTGATGTCGTCGTACGGCTTGTCGTCGTCCTGAACCTGCATGGTGGTCTCCTGCGTGCGTTCAGTCGGCCAGCACCGCGTGATCCGGCGTGCGGTGCGCTTCGGCGAGGCGCGTGACGAACTCGTCGACGAACACCTGCATGTTGGCGGTCACGTTCTTGTTGCGGATCAGCAGGTAGTTGTAGCCGAACAGCGCGGGAATCGCGACGAACAGCCCGGTGACCGTCGCGAGCAGCGCGGCCGCGATACCCGGCGCGATCGCGTTCACGTTCACGTCGCCGGCCGCGGCGATCGCGGCGAACGTGATCATCACGCCGACCACCGTGCCGAGCAGGCCGAGGAACGGGCCGCCGGAGATCGCGATGGTCAGCAGCACCATCGACTTCGACAGCCGCTGGTTCTCGCGCACGAGCGTCGCGTCCATCGACGCGCGAATCGCCTCGATCGATTCGCTGGTGATCACCGTGCGGCCGTTGCCGTCCACGCGGCTGTGGATCTCGTGCACACCGGCCTTGTAGAGGCGGTACAGCGACGACTGGTACAGCCGGCGCCCGTCGGCGCTCGCCTCGTCGACGTGCGCGAGGCCCACCAGATGACGGCCGGCCACTTCGCGAAAGCGCTGCACGAAGTACTGGTTCGCCTTGTCGACGGTGCCGACGTAGCGCGCCTTGGTCCACATCACGACCCACGACACGAGCGCCATGCCGAGCAGGATCGTGATCACGACCCAGGCGTCCACCGTCACCGACTGCACGATCACGCCGAAGTAGCCGAAGCCGAAGCCCGACTGCTTCTCGTCCGCGCCGTAGGCGACGAGCTTCGATTCCGAGCCCTGCGCGAGCGCATCGAGCGCGAGCGCGGCCGGCGTGCGCGCGATCTTCGACAGCCGCAGCTCGTCGAGTGCACCGTTGTACGCGGCAAAGCCGGCCGGCGCGCCGGCCGCGTCCGCACCGACCGTCGCTGCGCCGTTCAGCGCCGGCAGCACCGCCGCGACCTGCGCGGCCTGCTTGCCGTTCACGTAGACGGTGAGGTTCTTGCCGTCGGCGGTCACCGCGAGATAGGCCCACTGGTTCGCGGCGAGCGGCGCCGCAGTCGGCGTGCGCACCGGCGCCGCGCTGCCGGCCGCGCCGTCGACCTGCGCGAACGGCACGCCGTTGTCGAGGCCGATCAGCAACGCGTTCGCGCCGTCGCGGCGGCCGTACAGCAGCGTGTTCGGCGCGAGCGCGGCCGGCTTGACCCACGCGCTGAACGTGAAGCTGCCGCCGGCCGGCACGTTCAGCGACGGGCTCGCGGGCAGCGTCAGCGATGCATTGCCGTCGAAGCGCGCGCCCTTGCCGACGATGCCGTCCTCGATCGCGCGCGACGTCGCGTTCTGCGCGTTGTTCGCGTACGCGGTCGCGTCCTTCGGCGGCGTGCCCGGCGCGCCGTTGAAGTGGTACACGAGCGTGTAGTCGGCGTCGAACGTGTCGGCCGGCTTGCCGCCGTCCGGCGCCTTCTTGTTGCCGTAGTACATCCAGATCGATTCCGCCGCGCCCGCCGGCATCTTCGGCACGTCGACCCAGATCAGCGCGACGCCGAGCACCGGGTCGTACTGTTCGACGTGGTAGTTCAGCGGGGTCTTGTCGTCGGCCGCGACGAAGCGGATGTCCGCGCCGTTGTCGGCCAGCCCGTCGAACTGGAAGTTGCCCGAATGCAGGCGAATCAGCAGCGGCACGCGGCCGGCCGACTCGGCGAGGTTCGCGCCTTTCGGGCTCGCGTCGATGGTGATCGCCTTCCGGTACGACCAGTCGTTCTGCCACCATGCGTTGGCAATGCCGGGCAGCACGCCGAGCATCGCCGCCAACAGGAAAAACAAGACTCGCTTCACGATCCACTCCCCGAATGTGCGGGCGCCGCGCTCGCCGCAGCGCCCCGGCACGGTCAAAAAAAAATCCGTCAGAACCCCAGCCGTACGTAGAAATCGAAACGCGGGCTGTACTGCCGCGTATAGACGCCGGCCTTCAGCGGCCATCCGGCCTCGAAATCCGCGCTCGCGTACTTCATCAGCTGCAGCCGCGTGCCGACGCCGACGCTCATCAGGTTGAAGCGCGACGTCTGCTCCGGCAGCGGGCTCAGCAGCCACAGATGCGCGGCGTCGAAAAATGCGTGGAAGCGCCACTCGTTCACGCGGCTGCCGACCGCGCCGCCGAGCCACTTCGACAGCGACGGGCTGCGCAGCTCGAGCGACGCGATCACGCCGCTGTCCGCGGTGTCTTCGGCCTGCATGTAGCCGCGCACGCTGTTCATCCCGCCCGCGGCGAACTGCTCGCTCGACACGAGCGGCGAGTTCGACAGCTGCGCGCTCACGTGCGCGTTGGCCTGCATGTCGTTCGCGAAGCGCTGCGTATGGTTGACGTCGAACTTGCCGTACACGAAATCCGGCGTCGCGTTGTAGCGCTTGTTGTCCCAGGCACCCCAGTCGCTGCCGAGGCCGCGGATGTTGGTCGTCAGCGACGCGGAGAACGACGTCTGCGAGTTCGTCAGGCTCAGCTGGCCGCTGTACGAGAACGTCACCGGCACATAGGTCAGCGGCGCGGTGGAGGTCTGGCCGACCACGCTCACGTTCTCGTCGTAATGCTTGCGGTCGATCTCGATGCTGACCGTGTGCGCGTAGGTTTCGGATCCGGGCAGCGCATAAATCGCGGTGAAGCCGTACGTCGTGCCCTTGCCGAGCACGTTGGTGCCGCCGACCGACGCGACGTTGCTGTCCGAATGCACGACGGTCGCGAGGAAGCTCCAGCGCGTGTCCCTGATCGGCGCGAGATACGAAAACGCATAGACGCGCGCATCGTTCGGATGCTGCGGCGCGATCACGTAGGTGCCGGAGATCACGTGGCCGAGCTGCCAGAGGTTCGAGTAGCTGAGGCTCGCACTCGTGCGCAGCGCGGACGTGCCGGGGCTGTTGTCGTTGTTCAGTTCGAGCGTGCCGTGCAGCGGGCTGTGATCGTCGACCTTGAGATCCACGTCGACCGTCTGCGGCATCGTGCCCGGCTTGAGCACCGGAATCACCTGCCGGTCCGCCGAGCGGTTCAGGCCCGTGAGCTGCTGCTGCGCCTGGTTGAAGTCGGGCACCTTGCCTTCGGCGAGCGCGGGCACCGCGTCGCGGATGTTCTGCGGCGAGTCGTATCGCGCACCTTCGACGCGCAGCCGGCCGACCTTCGCCTCGGTCACCTGCAGCAGGATCACGCCGTTCTTCACCTGCTGCTGCGGCAACTCGACGACGACCGACTGATAGCCGCGATCCTGATAGACCTTCTGCAGCGCATCGCGCGCGCCGTTCACGTCGGCCAGCGTGCGGCCCGGCCCTTCGAACGGATAGACGGCCTTCTCGATCTCGAGCGCGGGCAACGTCGTGTTGCCGCGCACGACGAATGCGTTGACGTCGAACGTCTGCGGCGCCGGCGCTTGCGGCGCGGCGGCGCTCGCGGCCGGCGCCGCGGCGGCTTGCTGTGCGCGCACGCCCGGTGCGCCGCACAGGCCGCCGGCCAATACGGCGCCGGCCAGGCATCGGCATCTCAGCCGCCATCGTTCGCGTGACTTGCGGTCTACTCTCGGCGGCATGCGCCATTCCCCTATGTGGTTCCGATTCCCGGACCGGCCGTGCTGCATGCGCCGCCCGCTCCGTTATCAAATGCCTGTTTCACTTTGATGACGCTTGGTTCGCCATCCTTATCGTGGACTGCGCGGTGCGTTGCCGAGATTTCCGATACCCGCAGCCGTAGCATCGAACGATGGCGCCGTTCGTGTCGCCGCCGTCGCACTGTCGAACGGCCTCGACCGTGTCAATCGGAAAGGACGAATCGTCATCGCACAACCCGCAACCATCGACGCGGCCGCATCGCATTCGACCGCGTCGCGAGCGTGCCCGATGCACCGGCTTGCCGCTCTCACCTACCTAGACGGAACGAAGTACGCATTGCCGCAAACTTTTTTGTGCGAGCAGCCGGCGCGACGCCTAACACGTGCAGCCGCCGCTCGGCCCGCGAATACGCGCGGCCGACGGCGCCGCTCCAGCAGCGGCGTCGACGGCATGCGGCCTGCAATGCGCGCACGGCGGAAGCCCGCGCGCTCGCGCGGGATGCCGTGCAGGAATGTGCGTGGCCCCCGGTTTCGTATGCGTATCGTTTGCGTGGCCATCACGGCTCTACGGCGTTGCACTTGCTTGCAGCGTCGGCAAACGTACGCCGCCCGACGGGCATCGCGCGATGCGCGACGCGCCATGCGGGCAGCCCGACCATCGTCTGATGCTATCGGGAAGTTTTTGTGACATTGAGCTGAAGATATCCACCAGAGCGACGGCGATCGCGCACGCATCGTGAAAGGCTGCGGTATCGCGCGCCCCGATCCGTCTTAATCAAATGAGAACAACACGCCGACGAAGGGTCCGTTTCATGTCATTCGCCACGATGCTCGTGCGCTGGCTCGCCGGTCGAATCGCCGGCGTGGCCGCACCGCCGAACCCGCAGCGCGCGGCCGTCGCCCGCAGCACCGTGCCGCCGCGTCCGTCGCGTCCGTTGCGCTGGCGGGCGCCGTGGCTCGCGTGGCAACTGCTGTCATGGTGCGCATTGACGCTGCTCGCACCGCCGGTCTGGTCGATCGGCGCGCTGCTGCTGGTCAACGCGTCGAGCGACCAGCCGCTGTTCTGGGCATTCGCCATCGCGATCGTGCCCGTCGCGAACGGCATCGCGATCGTCGCGGCGAATCAGCGCCATCACCGCATGCCGTTCACGCGCCGCTCGACGGTCGCGCTGTTCATGTTCTTCGTTGCGACGGCGATCGGCTGCACGCTGTTCGTGCTGCTGATGTGGCGCTCGCATGCGATCGCGGCGCTGGTCGGGCCGCTCGCCGTCGACGGCGGCGACCTGCGCCCCGCGACGCTCGCATGCTGGGTCGCGGCGCTTGCGGCGACGTTCGGCGTCACGTCATCTGCGCATGCGAGCATCGCTCACGCATGGCTGGCGTTCGAGGCCTGAATCAGGATCTGAACGCGGCTGCGACCACATAACGGGGGCACGCGAATGCATCGATACGGAAGATCCTGTGCAACACGCGCGCCGCGCGCGCGCGGCATCGCGATCGTGACGGTGCTGCTGGTCGTCGCGCTGGCGGCGACACTCGCGGCCAGCGTGCTGTGGCGCCAGCAGGTGGCGACGCGCGACGTCGAGAACCAGCGGCTCGCGACGCAAACGATGTGGGTCGAGCGCGCCGCGGTCGAATGGGCGCGTGCGCTGCTGCGCGCGCAGAACGCGACGTCGAACGTCACCTTCGTCGGCCAGCCGTGGTCGACGCCGTTCGCCGACGTGCGGCTGTCCGACCTGCTGCCGCCGGATGCGATCGCGGTCAATGCAGAGCTTGCGCGCGCGTCGATCGCCGGCAACGTCGAGGACGCGCAGGCGCGCTTCAACCTGCTGAACCTCGTGTCGCGCGTCGCGCCGGGCAAGCCGTGGCAGGCCAACGCGGAAGGCGTGCTCGCGTATCGGCGCCTGCTCGGCGCACTCGGGCTCGACGCCGCGCTCGCGCAAGCGACGGCCGACTACATGCTGCGCTCGCTGCGCGACACGAACGGCCCCGACGGCTGGCCGCTGCAACTCGTGAGCGTCGACGATCTCGCCCGCATTCCCGGCTACGACGCACGTGCGATCGATGCGCTCGCACCGTTCGTGACGGTGCTGCCCGACCTGACGATGGTGAATGCGAACACGGCGGCCGAGCCGGTGCTCGTCGCGGCGATTCCGACCCTGTCGGCAAGCCAGGCAAAGCGGCTCGTCGACCGGCGCGCCACCGCGTACTTCGTCAGCACCGGCGACATCGCCGAATATCTGCTGCCCGCGCCGGGCGGCAACGCGACGCTGCCCGACGGCGCGGCCGTGGGCGTCACCAGCGGCTACTTCATCGTGCATTGCCGCGTGCATTCGGCGCGGATCAACGCACGCGTCGACACGCTGATCGCGCGCTACGGCAGCGGCAACTTCACGTGGACATCGGTGATCTGGGTGCGGCGGCTCACGAGTTGAAGCGGGCCGCGCTGGTTGCGCAGGCGCCGCCGCGCTAGACGGGCGACGACTCGGTCAACCCGACCGTGCGCGCCGCTTGCGGGGCCATCGCACACTCGAACGTCAAGCGCGTGAGGCTCGTCTCCCGCACTTCGCCGAGCAGGCGGTTCCAGTCGTCGATCGACACGAGCAGCGCGATCGGCCGGTTGTATTTCGTGACCATCACGAGCGCATCGCCCGCATGCCGCAGCGCCTTCGACGGATTGCTGCTGAAGTCGCGCGTCCCCATCGCGATCGTGCGCAGGCTGAACACGTTCGCGGCCGTATCGTCGCCGTCGTCGTGCAGCAGCCGTTCGAGCGTCGCCGCGCGCAGCAGCGCCTGCGATTTCGCGGACAGCCGGTCGCGCCGTTTGCGCCGCTCGCTGCGCGGATCGACATGCACGGCGAGCAGCCGCACGATCTGGCCGAGCGTGGTCGCGGGCAGCTGGTCGTAGCGGCGCCACCAGTCGGGCGGCAGCGCGACCATCATCCCCGCGTAGACCGCGGTGACGCCGTCGGCGATATGCGCAGGAAGACGCTCGGCGTTGCGCGCGTCGAGGTCGAGCGCCGCGCCGATCACCTGGGTCATCATGCTGAACGCGTTGTACGCGAGCGCCGCGATACCGCACGCGAGCAGCGACGCGCGCGCCGGCGCGTCGCCGAACGGCGCACCTTCCCGTACCGGCTCGAGCGGCAACGGCAGCGCGTCGCGCCAGCGTCGGCGCGACAGCTGCACGATCTGCACCGCATCGAACCGGGCGGGCGACAAGTCCGTCAACAGCGTGGTCGTCCCCGCAAGCTCGCCGTCCGCCCGCGCGCGACGCCATTCGATGCGGCGCAACGCACCGGCCGCATCGTCGTCGCCCGCCATCGCGACCGGCTGCTCGTACACAAGGCCGTCGCCGCATGCGCCGGCCTCGCGCCACGCACCGAGCGGCCGGCATCCGCTTGCGCGCCCATGTTCGCGCAAGATCAACGCGCCGCCGCGGCGCGGCCAGCCCGACAGGATCGCATCCGCATCGAAGCCTCCGTCGACGATCCACAGCTCGCCGGGCCGCACCGTCTCGAGCAGCGCGGCGACGAACGCGCGCGCGTTCTGCCGGCCGCGTTCGACCGGCAGCAGATCGACGATCAACCCGAGATCGGGATCGTAGACGGGCAGCACGCGCGCGCCGGTGTCGGGCGCGCGTTCGCGCGCAGCAGCGTCGCGCGGCCGACCGCCATCGCCGGCATCCGGCGCGGCCATCCATCCGTCGTCCGCGTCCTCGAGCACGCGCAGCCGCATCCCCTCGAATCCGCGCTCGTCCGCGCGCACCGCCGCGATCGGCTGCAGCAGCTCCGCGCTGTCCTTCACGAGCGCACGCCCCCAGCCGGCGCGCAGCCGGCTCATCGCGTCGTGCAGCGCGGCGACCGCGGCGCCGCCGGTCGATGCGCTGCCGCCCGCATCGGATCGCGTGCGCGCCCGTGCGGCGATCGCCGCGATCGCATCGACCGCGCGCGCGAACAGCGCCTCGCGGATCGGCTCGTCGTCGGGCTCGCCGCCTGCATCGTCGCGCGTATCGGGCCAGTCGTCGTGCAGCGCGCATTGCAGCATGAGCCGCGTCATGATCGCCATCGGGCTCTGTTCGACGAAGCGTTCGACCACCGCGCGCGTCATCGGGCCGCTCCGTATCGTTCGCCCCGGCACGCTCGCCGTTGCCGGGCCGCAGCAGCCGCCTCGCGAGCGACCGAACGCGCACCGCCGCCTGCCGTCGCGGCGCGCGGTTCGCCATCGACGCACGCGGTGACGCGCACTTTACTTACGCGCACGTCGCGACGATGCCTGACTGGCGCCCGGCGCAGGTCCGGCACGGCGGCGAGCTGCTGCAATGGATGGTCGACCATATCGTTGCTCTGCAAGAATCCGCCCGTTGTTCGAACGCTTCCCGTTTCTGTGTGAACCGCCACGCGACGTGGACGATCGGCTAGACGCCGCGCGGCGTGGCACGTACGACTGCCCGCGGCCGGCCGCTCACTGCGCCACACCCCACGCCCCACGCGGCGGCGATCCGCAGGCCCGCATCGGCCTCCGGTCCCGCTTCACGGCCCCCTCGCTCTCTCGTATACAAGGTCGAAGCGGGCGCGCCTAACCCGCAGAATTTCGCGCACGACGCGCTGCCGCGCAGACGAAAACGATTCCGCCGCGGCCCGGCATGCCGCGTGGACCGGGCGCTCAATGCGTACGCGTCGAGCCGCCCCGCTCCGGGCCGCCGATCGCCGCGAGCACGGCCCACATCCAGATCAGCTCGCGCACGGTGCGCGCATGCTCGTCGCTCTGCGCGCGCCAGCGCCGGAACGCGTCGAGTTCGTGTTCCGTGGTCTCGCCGGTGCGCAGCCACAGCAGCCAGCGCACCGCGCCTTCGCGGATCGCGTCGGCGCGCGCGTGCGCGGCGCCGGAATCCGCATCCCGTTGCGATTCGTCGATCATCACGCCACCGCCCGAAGCTGCCTCGACACCGATCCCCCGCGCCGCGCATCGCTGCACGGCCGGGGCGCCCGCCATCCACGCCCCGGATCCGACCACGCGCCACCGGGCAGCCGCATACGGCGGCCCGACGTTTGCCGGCCCTCATTGATCAGGTCGTATCGGACGACGGTAACCCGCAACGCGCGCGCGGCAGCGCGAGCGCGCCGCCCGTTGCGGCAGAGGAAGGAGAAAGAAGGCGAAGAACGCGCCGGTCAGCTCAGCAACACGATGTTGCCGGGCAGGCGCGTGATGTGCGCGCCGTACAGGCGGCCGACCATGTCGATCACGTCGTCGAGCCGCGCGATCGGAAACTGCGCCTGCATCCGGTTGGCGCCGAGCGCGGTGCGCCGCAGCACGACCCGGCCGGGACGATAGCGGTTGATTTCGTCGATGACGCTCGACAGCGGCACGTCGTTGAACACCAGCATGCCGCGCCGCCACGCGCTGATCGCGCCCGGATCGGCGCGCGTTACGGGCTGCACGCCGCGATCGTCGTAGACCACCTGATCGTCGGCCTTCAGCGTGCGCGCGCCGCGCGGATGCGCGAGCGCGACCGTGCCGGACAGGCACGTCACGCACACCTGCGCACCGGTGCGCCGCACGTTGAAGCGCGCGACGGTAGCCTGCATGCGGCCGTCGCCGGCGACCACGGTCACCGGCTGGAGCGGCGTCGCGCGGCCGGCGAGCGGCGTGGCCGCGTCGATCTCCGCCTCGCCCGCGACGACTTCGACACCGTGCGCGGCATCGCTCGCGGGCAGCATGTCGATGCGCGTCTGCGTGTTGAGCGCGACCGTCACGCGCGACGACAGCGCGACGCTGCGCTGCTCGCCGGTGCCCGTGTGGTAATCGGCGGTCAGGTCGCCGAGCGACGGCCACAGCTGCAGCGGCGGGCGCACCGCGAGCCACGACGCGCCCGCGGCTACCGCGAAGCCGATGAACGCGCGGCGGCCCGTGCGCATCGTGCGCTCGCGCTTCGCGACGCTGGCCCACGCGGCGTTCGTGCGTTCTTCCTGCGCGAGTTCGGCGGCCGCCGTGCGCAACGATCCCCACGTGTCGCGCAGCAGCGCGGCCGCCTGCGGACGCTGCGCGCACCAGCGCTCGAACGCGTCGGCGTCGGCCTGGCTCGCTTCGCCCGAGCGCAGACGCAGCAGCCACGCGCTCGCTTCGTCGAGGGCGTCGTGGGCGGGTTCTGCCTGGGCTTTCGTCATCATCCGGGTACTCAAAATTTACGCGGCCCGCCTCGCGAGCCCGTGTACGAATCGCCGTCTTCCTGCATGCGTTGCAGGCAGTACTTCATCGCCGCGCTCAGTTCGCTTTCGACGAGCCGCAACGAGATGCCGAACTGCTCGGCGATCTCGCGGTTCAGCAGCCCGTCCACGCGCGCGGCCAGCAGGATCGCACGGCGCCGCGGCGGCAGGCCGAGCAGCACGTCCTTCAGCGTGTCGACCTTGCGGCGCGCCGCAACGATGCGCTCCGGGTCGGCCAGCTCGTCGGGCGTCTCGAGCAGCGTTTCGACGTCGTCGTCGTGCAGATGGCGGCGCTCGCGGCGATGCTGGTCGATCGCGACATTGTTCGCCATCCCGAGGATGTAGGCGTCCGCGTTCGTCACCTGCGTCGACACGTTGGCGTTCTCGAGGCGCAGCCAGGTCTCGTGCAGCGCGTCGGTCGCGCCGTCCTTCGAGCCGGTCACGCGCTCCAGACGCCTGACCAGGTACGCGTAGCGCGCCGCCAGCAGCTTCCGGAGGCCGCCGCGCGTGGTGTCGGACGTATCTGACGTATCGGACATGTCGCCCTAGCCTCGCGACGCCGCCGGCGGACAACGAAAATGCACGCCGTTGCCTTCCGGCCGCAGCAGGATCGTGACCGGCTGCGGCAGGTCGGCCGGCGGCGCATCGTCCAGCTTCAGCGCGCGCAACGCGTGCAGCACCGCCGCGTCGCGGGCGGCCGAACCGCTCGATGCCACCATGTTGACTGCCACCACCGTCCCCCTGTTGTCGATGCGCACCTGCGCGACGAGTCGATAGCTGCCCGGCACGGCCGCGGGCTGCGCGCACAGCGCATCGATCAGATGCGCCTGCAGCATGCCCGCGAACGCACGCCGCTCGCCCGATTCGCCTATCCCGTCGATCGGCAGCGCGGCGTCCGATGCGTCGGCCGCGGACGGCGCCGCATCGGCGGCCGGCTGCGCGACGATGATCGCTTCGTCGGGGCGAGCGAATTCCGCGCGCAACCCCGTTCCTGCCAGCATCCGCTCGAGCGCGTCGCGCGGTGCGAAGTCCCCCTGCACCGGTGCGCTCGTGCGGCCGTCGAGCAGCGGCGCCGGCGCGAGCACGAGCAGCTCGGTCAAGCGCGCGAAATCCTGCAGCGCCTTCGCGAGCGGCTGCGCGCGCAGCGCGAAGTGCGCGACGCTGCCCGGCGGGCGGCCCGCGACACCCGCCTCCTGCGCGAGCGCGCCGCGCAGGCACGGCACGACGAACACGAGCCACGCGACGAGCGCCACGACACCGGTCGGCGCCCGTGAACGAGTCATGAATCCCTGGTCGGAAGTGGAGTTGCACGCCGCGTGCCGGAACGCATCCCGCCGACAGCCGTACCGTCGCGAGCGAACGTCAGATTGTGAGCGGCCACTGTGACAGCCAGGTGAAGCGTGCGGTCGCGCGAAACCGGCCCGCCTCATGCGCCGCATCGCTCACGGCCGGCGCACGACGAAGTTGCCGATACCGGTGCCGACCACCGCCATCCGCACGTCGCCGGACCACAGCGTGATCGTGACGGGCACGTCGATGCCCTCGTTGCCGAGCACGACCGGCGACGGTGCGTCGCCGCCGCCGGTGTAGCGTACGGTGACGCCGGTCACCGCGGCGCCCCAGCGGCGCGCGCGATACAGGTCGTCCGTCATCGGCGCCCAGCCACCGCCGTCGGTGCGCTGGACGAACCGGTAGCCGCCGCCGACCGCTTGCCATGCGATCGGTATCGAGCGCACCTGCGCGTCGTCGCCCGCCGATTCGAGCAGGTTCGCGAGCCGCTGCGCTTCCTCGGCGAGATCGGTACGGCGATTGCGCGACGGCGTGAGCGTGACGACCGCGACCAGCAGCCCGACGATCACGAGCACGACCAGCATCTCGAGCAACGTGAAGCCGCGTTGCGTGCCTGCGCGCGGCCGCCGCGCGTCCGTGGTTCGTGGGTTTTCGTGCCGCGTCATCGTGGATTCACCGTTGCGTCAAAGAATGGAAAGCGTCGCCCGAACCGCCCGATCGCCATGAAACCGCTCACGCTGCTCCACACCGTCGCGTCCCGCGCGGATCCCGTCGCCGTCGTCGCGACGCTGGCCGCCGCGGCCGCGCTCGTCGCCGTATCGCTGTATGCGGTACGCGTGCTCGGCACGACCGCAGCGCCGGTTGCCGCGCCGATGCTGCCCGCACCGCCCGACGTCACGGCCGGCGCACGGCTGTTCGGCGCGCCGCCCGATGACGGGCGCGATGCGGTCCGGGTGCTCGGCGTGATCGCATTCGACGCACGCCGCGCGGCCGCGATCGTCGGCGTCGGCGGCGACGCGGCCCGCGTCGTGTCGCGCGGCGCGCCGATCGGCGCAACCGCGACGCTCGCCGACGTGCGCGCGCGTTCGATCGTCGTCGAGCGCAACGGGCTGCGCCGCGAGATCACGCTGCCCGCGGCCGGGCACGCCGACGCGTTCGTGCGCTGACACGCCCATCACTGCACCATGTTGTTCAGCTCGATGATCGGCATCATCACCGCCAGCACGATCACGAGCACCACGCCGCCCATCGCGAGGATCAGCAGCGGTTCGAGCAGGCTCGTCAGAAACATCGTGCGGCGCTCCAGCTCGCGTGACTCGCCTTCGGATGCGCGATCGAGCATCGTCGTCACGTCGCCGGTCGCTTCGCCCGAGCGGATCAGGTGCACGAGCACCGGCGGAAACGTCTTCGTATGGGCCAGCGCGCGCGACAGCGCCGAGCCTTCGCGCACGCGCACGATCGCATCGTCGACGTTCGCGCGCATCGCGCGGTTCGACAGCGTCTCGCCGGCCGCCTGCAACGCGCGCAGGATCGGCACGCCGGCCGCCGTCAGAATGCCGAGCGTGCTCGCGAAGCGCACCGTGTTGTAGCCGCGCACGAGCTTGCCGGCGAGCGGCGCGGTCAGCACCCACGTGTCGAACCTGAGGCGCGGCGCATCCCGCGACAGCACCTTGTGGATCGCATAGACGATCGCGACCGTCGCCGCGAGCGACGCCCACCACCAGTGCCGCACGAAACCGGACAGCGCCATCATCACGACCGTCAGCGTCGGCAGCTGCTGCTTCGTGCTGGTGAACACGTTCGCCACCTGCGGCACCACGTAGCTCAGCAGGAACGTGACGATGCCGAACGCGATCAGCGTGACGATGCCCGGATACGTGAAGGCCAGCAGGATCTTTTGTTTCAGCGCGTTGCTCTGCTCGATGTAGTCGGCGAGCCGCGCCAGCACGACGCCGAGCTTGCCGGTGTGTTCGCCGGCCGCGACCAGCGCGCGGTAGATGTCGGGGAAGTCGCGCGGATGCTGCGTCAACGCATTCGCGAACGAATGCCCGCCGACCACTTCCGCGCGGATCGACGCCATCAGTTCGCGCACGTATTCGCGCTCCGCCTGCTCGCTCAGCACCGACAGCGATTCGTCGAGCGGCAGCCCCGCGACGAGCAGGCTCGCGAGCTGGCGCGTGATGATCGCCTGTTCGCGCTGCGACAGCTTGCGGCCGAGCGACAGACGCCGCTGACGCGCACCGTTCAGACGTTGCGCGGCCAGTTCGACGACGAGCGGGGTGAGGCCTTGCGTGCGCAACTGGCTGCGGCCGGCGCGCGCGCTGTCGGCTTCGAGCACGCCCTTCAGCGTGCGGCCGGTGGGATCGATCGCTTCGTAGCGGAATGCCGACATGCCGGGATTCTCCTGTCACGTACGCGACCGCCCGCGATGACTTGAGACGGCAAGGCGGATCGCGTCGCCCGCGCAAGACTAAGGCGCGAACCGGCGCAAATTTGTGACGGATGTTGGGCTACCTTTTTGATCGCGGCCGATTATCGGCCGATATGATTCAACTCGCCTCACAAAAAAACGATTTCATAACACGCACCTTAATCTCCGAATCTTTAAATCACTCGCTCTTATAATGCAGATCGAATACTCGATTCAATACGTTTCGCCGATTTAAATACGCCGACGAAAACGTCGTTCAAGCGACGACGCGTGAAATGTTACGCACCATTCGACATGAAACCGACTTGGCATTGGGTTAGCGCTTTGCAGTGCGCCGGCTCGGCGCAAGCGCGGCGCCCGGGCGAGCATTGCGACGATGCGTCGATGCGATGCCCAACATCCGGGACGCCGGTCCGCAGCGAACGCAGGCGAAATAACCGCATCGCCAATTCCAGTAACGAAAAGCCGTATTCGCTCAAAATGTTACGCATCATTCGTTATGAAAAATTCACACGGACATTTTCGATTTACACCTACATTTACCCGGCGGTCCACAAGTATTCCAACCGCAGTAGCAGGGGTTCCCGTTTATCTTCGTCCAAGGAAATTTCTCATGAAATCCAGCAAGCGCAAGATCTGTCAGGTCCTGGCTCTCGTCGTCGCGGGCATGGGCGCATCGGTGGCGATGGCCGCCGGCCCGGTGCTTCAGGGCGGCGGCTCGTCGCTCGTCGCACCGACGATCGGCGCCGTGTCGCCGGCGTCCGGCGAAATCGGCCTGTTCGGCACGTCCGAAGGCACGTTCACGTACTACTCGGTCGGCTCGGGCGCCGGCCAGAACGCGTTCCTGAACAACCAGCCGACCTTCTTCGGCTCGGGCGTGACCGGCACGGTGCATTTCGCCAACAGCGATGCCGCGCTCACGACCGCTCAGGTCAGCGCGTACAACAACACGGGCCTCGGCACCAGCAACGGCCCGCTGATCCAGATCCCGTACATCGTGACGGCCATCACGGTGCCGGTCGTCAACGGCCCTGCCGTGACGAGCACGACGACGCCGCAAACGACGCCGGGTCAGGCGCACAGCGTCGCGCTGAACGACGACGACCTGTGCGGCATCTTCTCGGGCAAGCTGACGAACTGGAACCAGGTCACCAACCCGGAAACCGGCTCGGCCTATCCGCTGAACAAGGCGATCTCGGTCGTCTACCGTGCGGACGGCAGCGGCACGACCGAACTGCTGACCCGCCATCTGCACGCGGTTTGCACGACGGCCAATACCAAGACCGGCGTGTCGTTCGTCGATTCGCTGACGTTCGCGAACACGGTCGCATTCCCGTCCGGCGTGCCGGCGAACTTCGTCGCGGCGTCGGGCAGCGGCGGCGTGCGCGCTTCGCTCGCGTCGTTGTCGGCTGCCGGTACGGCCGCCGTCGCGTATCTGAGCCCGGACTACACGAACACGTTCCTCGCGTCGCAAAGCTCGGTCGTCACGTCGTCGGGCGCGCTGCAACTGCCGATCGCGAGCCTGTACAACACGGCGGCCAAGGCGTACTACGCCCCGACGTATACGAACGCCAAGACGGCGCTCGGCACGATCGCTCCGCCTTCGGGCATTGCCGCCAGCGATCCGACCAACTGGGTGCCGGTGTCGGGCTCGGCGTATACCGCATTGGCGAACCCTGCATCCGGTTATCCGGTCTCCGGCACGAGCCAGATCATCCTGAGCCAGTGCTATGCGAACGGCGCCGCGGCTACGGCGATCCACGACTTCCTCAACAACCACTACACGAACGCGAGCTACGCGTCGGTCGTGCACGGCAACGGCTTCGACACCGTTCCGTCGAGCTTCCAGACCGCGATTTCCGCGAACTTCCTGAGCAACTCGAGCGGCAACTTCCTCGACATCAACGACTCGACCATCTGCGGTTCGGGTGGCTACGCGGGCCGGTAAGCCGGATCGCTTCCGAATCGGCGCGCGGATGAAGCGCGTCGAGTGACGGACGGAGCCCCAAAGGTCGGAAGCCGACCTTTGGGGTTTTTCATTGCGGACAGCGCAGCGATTCACGCGAGCCGTGGTGAAGCGATGCATCGGGTTCGAACCGAAAGGAGAGAGCCGAGCGCCTGCGCGATACGGCGCTGCCCGATGCGGCACAGTGAGCCGATAACCGATCACGCTGGGGCCGAAGCACACGGCGTCTGCGACTGCCCCAGCGTCGATGAAATCTCGCCAAGCACTACGCGCGTCACATCGTCGATCTCGATGTCGACTTTCCGCGGCCGGCGACCGACGTCACCCGTCGCCGCCCCGGCAGCGCGCGTCCCGCTGCGACGCGCGCTTCAGAACCGGTTCAGCTTCGCCAGCTCGTCCTTGCTCAGCAGCGTCTTCTGCGTCGCCCCCGGCGCGCCGAAGCCGAGCAGCGAAACCGAATTCGACGAATCGTAGCCGACCTGCTCCGGCCTGCGCCGCTTCGATCCGCCATCCGGACCGTTGTCGCCGAAGCCCTCGACCTGCACGCTGATCGTCCAGCGACGCGGCGCGACGCCCGACGCGTTGTTCTTCGCAATGTCCTGCGCGGCCTGGCTCGCGGCCGAGGCGGCCGAACTCGCGGCGGTCAACGCCCCGGTGTTCACCGCCTGCACGAGCGGGATGCCGTTCACGGTGCCCGTCACCTGGATGTTGTCCGCATTCACGACGTGCAACGCGGCAACGTTCAGGTTGCCCGCACGAATGCCGGCGTCGCCCGCATCGACGGTGCCGCGCGGCGCGATCAGATTCACCGTGCCTTTCGGCGCGCCCGGTATGCTCTGCAGCGTCGCGATGCCGGCGCCCGTCACCTGCCCGCGCGCGTCGACGGTGCAGTAATGGTTCGCGTCGCACACGTACTGCGGCGCCGGCGTGTCGGCCGCCGTTTTCGCGCCCTTGCCCGCGTTGATGTCGCCGCTCGAACTCCAGATCGTCATGTCGCCGCCCTGCTCGGTGAAGATCCGGCTCTGCGCGAGCAGTACGCTCTGGTCCGTGAAGATGTCGACGTTGCCCTTCTCGAGCGTCAGGATCCCCATCGTGCCGGGGCCGGCGACCACGCTCCCGGTGCCGTCGACGATCTGCGGCGGCGCCGTCGTGCTGCCGACGAGCGCCTGCCCGCCGGGGCCGAGGATCGTCACGTCGCCGCCCTGCTGGGTCTGGATCGTCGTGCTGCGAATGTCGAGATTGCCGGTCGCGACCTGCCGGTTCGCGCCGTTCGATCCGCCGCCCAGACTGTTCGCCGTATAGCCCAGCGAACCGGGGAACAGTGTGTTGATCGCCTGATAGCCTCGCGCATACTGGCCGCGGTACGGACTCGACGGATCGTTGTAGTCGGCCCCGACCTGCGCGAGCACGCCGAACAGCACCTTCTGCGCGAAGCGTTGCTGCACATACGACGGCAACGCCTGGAATTGCTTCCACGCTTCGGCGGCCGTCAGCCGGCCGACGTTCGCGAGCGCCGCGTCGTGGTCGGCCTGCAGCCCCGTATCGACGCGCAGCCCCGCGTCGTACTGCTCCATGAACGCGATCAACGCCGGCGTCGCGCTCGGCACGCCGGCGACCGAACTGCCCGGCGCGACGTAGGCCGCCACGAAACCGGGAACATCGATGCCGGGGCCCACGCCGAACAGCACGTCGAGGTTCGCGCTCTGGTGCGGCAGATTCGGGTTGTTCGCGTTGCCGACCGCGTCGATGCCCGTGAACACGTGCGCGATTCCGCCTGTGTTGGCGTGCTGGTTGTAGAGCTCGGCCTGGCTCGTCAGCGGGCCGATGTTGCGGCCGGCCTGGACATCGAACCAGCCAGGGCCGCCGACCGACAGGACCGGCACCACGCCGCTGCCGTTCTGAGGCGTCGGCGTGTCGTATATGTCGCGGCCGGCAACGATCCGCGTCACGTCCGAGCCGCGCAGGTTTTGCCCCCAGAACGCGAGGTTCACGATGTCCTGTCCGGCCTGCACGAGCGACGGCTTGTCGATCGACAGCGTGAGGAGGTTGCGATAGAAGCCATCGCCGTCGGCGGACGTGTCGGCGACGCCGTTGACGATGCTGCCGTTCACGCTGTAGATCCGCGCCGGGGTCGCGTCGTCCCCGTGCAGCGCCGTGCGCGCATGGGCGGCGAGCGTCGCGTCGGTCAGCGCCGGGATCGCGGCGACCGGCAGCGGGTTGGTCGGCGACGGCATCGTCGACGGATCGGCGTCCGACAGGCCGAATTGCGTCGCCGGCGCCGTGTCGCTGCCGACCGACAACGCCGCGGCGTTGGACAGACGCACCGACCGATCCGCGATCAGGTTCAGTTGTCCGAGCGCCGACGGAAACAGCGTACCGCCCGATTCGACGTCGATACCGCCGCTGAATGCGGTCAGATTGACGCTGGCCGGCAGCACGCCGTTCGCACCGGTCAACAGGCTGCCGATTGCGCCGAGCCGGATATCGCCGGTCGTCGACGACACGTTCACCGACGAGGTCGGCGAGTAGCCCTGGCTGTCGGCGTACTGCCCGTAGTACTGCAGGTTGATCTGGTGGGTCGGCGAATCGCCTGCCTGAGGGAACGCGCTCGCATACGACGGATCGAGCACCGCGCCGAGCTCGACACCCTGTCGGCCGGTCACGTCGAACACGCCGTCCTGGGTCGCCAGGATCGTCGATACCGCTACTGGAGCTTGCCCGGGGATCGACACCGGCACCGCGATGTCCGAGCCGATGCTGCCGCCTGCCGAGATCACGCCCGCGCCTTTCGCGACGAAGTAAGTGCCGCTCAAAATGTCGCCGTCGGCGCGTACCGACAGATTGCCGCCGCCGACGGTGACGGGCTGGCCGGTTGCGTCCTTGTACCAGGTGGTCGGCAACGACACCGCGAGATCCGAAATATTCCCGCCGGCACTGAGCGAGACATTGCCGCCGACGCTCATCACGCCCTGGTCGAAGGCGCCGAAATCGATCGAGGTCCGGGCCAGCGGAGCAACGAGTGTGTTGCCGTCGGCCGTTTTCGCGCCGGTGATCTGCATCCACTGCCACCAATACTGGTCGATCGAGTTACCGGCATTTCCGGTCACGGTTCCGTTCGCGTCGATCACCTTCTGCATGCCCTTGATGTCACGTCGCGCATGAATCGTGATGTCGCCGGCCGAATCGGGATTCACTGCCGAAGTCACCAGAACGTCCTGCAGGCCGGCGACGTTGCCATGCGCGATCGCGGTCGTCAAACCGACCGGCGGCGCGCCTGCCGCCGGCGCGCCGGCCGTATAGATCACGCCCGGAATGATCAGCGTCGACGGATCGGCGACCCGCGACGTGTCGAACAACGACACGTCGTTGCCGGCCGCCACGTCGATCGATCCCTTGCCGGTCCGGATCGTTACCGGTTCGACGAGCGTCAAGCCGTTGCTGTCCACGTAGCCCGTGTGCCCGCTCAGCACCACGTTGCCGAGGTTGGCGGAAGCCGCCGCTGCGTTCGTGGACGTCGAAGCCGGCTGCAACGCGAGCGGGTTCGCGCTCGACACATCGGCGCCGGACACGATCCGGTACGACGAGCTTTCGCCGCCGAGCAAGGTCGCGAAAGCGACCGGTAGCGGATTGTTCGCGGTCGGCACGTTCGCCGCCGCGTTGCCGGGTAGCGCGCCGATATTCACGACGCCGGTATCCGGCACCGACGAAGGCGCAATGGGCGCATAGAACACGTTGTACGCACGTACGGGCGGTGTGAACAGGCTCGGGAGCCGACGATTGAAATAGCGTGAATATGCGAGCATATAGTTCGCGTAATCGGCAAGGTAGGCACGCTGCTCCGACAACGTCGCGTTCGCGGCCAGGCCGGTCGGCGGTGTCGGTGCGGCAGGTGTGCCAAAACTCGTAACCGTCCTGGGGGTGTACCCATTCATGTAAGTGCCGGGCGCGGGGCCGCTCGTGAGGTCAGAGCCCCAATAGGCCGTCAGATAGTCGCTGTAGGTCGAATGATCGGCCAGTACCGGCGCCGGCGTAACCGACGGCCTGACCGGCAGAATGTGCCCGGTGTAAATCGATGCGGAATTCGGCGACGTCCACGCTTCGATATCCTGTTGCCACGCGCCGGTATATGACAGATATGCCGAGTAATAGCCACCGGTCTGCCCCGTCAGCGGCGATACCAGCATTGCATTCGGATCCAGCGACGTGAGGCCCGCCGTTCCCCCGTTCGTAAACGTCACGGTCACCTGCGTCGGATCGTCAAGCGACACCAACTGGTCGAATTGCTGCTTCGCGTCCGTATAAGTGCCGGTTGCCGTAGCCGGCCCCGATCCGCCCAGGATCGACGCCACCTGGCTCTGATAAAACCCGTCCGAAATGCTTGCGTACGCATCGAAATCGTTGGCCGCGCGGAACGTCAGCGTCGGCGCGATCGTCGACCGATAGCGGAAATCCGGCGTAATGCTGCCGCTGTTGTTCGGTGCGCCCGCGCCGAGGTTCCAGTTCGACAGCACCGAGATATTGCCGCCGTTCACCGCATGGCCCGGATTGGCGAGCTCGATGCCCGGCGCGACGCTGAAATTCTGCAGCGATGCAGCGGCGAACTGGCCGGCGACGCCATCCGGTCCATGCTGGACGAATGCCATCAGCGTGCCCGGCGCTGCGCCGGACGCGTCGGCGCGATACCCGTAGAACGCGACATGATCGGCGTTGGCGGCCGCGGCGGCGAAGTACGCGCCGGACAGCCCGGTGAAGCCGCTGCCGGAAATCCCGTTGCGCAATTGATCCTCGGTCACCGCCGTCGACTCTCCGGTCGCGTCGTTGACGAGCGTTCCGCCGCCCGCGCCGCCCGGCGTATAGCTGTACGTCGCCGGCGTGCTGCCCGGCACCGTGAACGTGCCCGCCAGCAGATGGCCGCTGCCGTCGTACCAGCCGGCCGGATCGACGAGGCCGTCGAAATGCTGCGAGCCGGTCGTCGCATCGGCGGTGCTCCACACCGCATACGCTTCGACCGTCGTCTTGCGCGACCCGCGCACGCGGCTTCCGTCGAGCACGACGTTGACCGTGCCGTCGCGCAGCAGCGGCGCGCGGAAATCGACCGTGCCGTCCAGCGTGCCGCCGGGCGTACCGCCGGACACGTCGATCGACGCATTCGAACCGAGCCGGATCGCGCCGGACTGCGCGGCCGACACGTTCTCGTAGCCGTAGCTCGCGTTGTACGGATCGGCGACGGCCGGATCGAACGTCGCGCTCGTGCCGATCGCGACCTTGCCGCCGCGCTGGCTCGCATCGGTTGCCTTCGCGAGCAGCGAGCCCTCGATATCGACGCCGCTCTTGCCGTACAGGCTGATCTGCCCGCCCGCCTTGCCGGACGCATCGATCGTCCCCAGCACGTCGACGTTGCCGTTCGCCGCATCCGACGCGTTGCCCGCGCCGCCGTCGGCCGTCAGCGACACCGCGTGAGCGGACAGCGCATTGCCGGCCGACAGCGTCAGGTTGCCCGAGCGCGTGTGAATGTCGATCGACTGGTTCACGCCGCTCGACGCGAGCGTCTTCGCCAGCGCGTCGAGGTCGGCCGCACCGGCCGTGTCGAGCGACAGCGAGCCGCCCGCATAGCCGCTCGCCGCGCCGCCCTTGATCGTGCCGTTCAGGTTCACGACCTGCTTGGGCGCCGACAGCGTCAGGCTGCCCGCCGCGCCGCCGCCCTTCGCGCCCGAGAAATCGAGCGTCGCGCCCGGCTGCAGGTCGACCGTCCCCGCATCGGCGGTCAGCGTGATCGAACCGGCCGGCGCGTACTGCGTCACGTCGAAGAACTGCTTCGACACGCCTGCCGAACTGACCGTCGAACCGCTGCCGATCGTCAGATTGCCGGTGGTCGCCTCGAGGCTCACGTTGCCGGCCGGCGCCGCGATCGTCGCGCCGTTGTCGGCGAGCGTGGCGCCGACGAAGTGCCATGCACCGCCGACCGGCGTCTGCGGCAACGCGGCGCCCGCCGCGCCGTTCAACGTCAGCGCGCCGGCCGTCTTCACGGTCGACGCGGAACGCGTATCGGCCAGATACACGGGCGCGTTCAGCGTCACCGGCAGCGCACCGAAATCGAACGTCCCCGTGCCTTGCCCGACGATGCCGGCGCTCGCGCTCAGGTTCGCCGACGCGAATCCGCTCAGCGACTTCGTGCCGGCGCCGAAATCGATCTCCTGCGCGTTGACCGTCAGCGTGCCGCGGCCCGGCGTGACGGCGCCGTTCGGCGCGCCCGTCTCGTTGGTGAACGCGATCTGCTGCCCGTTCAGCGTCACGCGGCCGCCGTCGCTCGTGAAGGTGCCCGCGCTGAGGTCGACGTGCTTGCCGAACGTCGCATTCACGTCGCCGATGAAGCCCATCGCGCCATAGCTGCGCAACGACACGAGATCGGCGTTCGCGAACTGCGCGAGGCCCGACGGATCGATCACGAAACCGGGCAGGCTCGCCGCGGCTGCGCCGCCCGCATTCGTGAACGTGATCGCCGAGCCGTCCACCGTGATCGCTTTGGCCGACAGCAGCGCGCTCGGGTCGGCCTTCAGCGTGCCGGACGAATCGAGCAGCAGCGCCTGTCCGCCCGACAGCGTCGCGCCCGCGCCGACCGTCAACAGCCCGGCGCCGGTCGCGCCGCTGCGCGTGAGCGGCGCCATCGCGCCGTTCGATACGCGCAGCAGCGCGCCGTCGCCTGCGATCGTGATCGGTTGATCCTTGGCCGCCGGGTAGTCGCCCGCCGCCGCGATCGATGCCCCGGCGTCGACGCGCAAGCCGTTCGCCGCATTCGGATCCGTACCGCTCGCGTCGGTTCTCGTCGCGATCAGGATCTCGGGGCCCTTCAGCGACGAACCTGCGTCGTTCGACACGACCACGCTGTTCGCGATCGGCGTGATCGTCACGCCGTTCGCGGTCGCCGCACGCGTGCCGCCGATCAGCAGGCTGCCGGCATTCAGCGAATCGAGCGCATCGCTGCCGATCTGCAGATAGCCGGCCAATGCCGCGCTGCCGCTGCCGGTGATCTGGATGTCGCGCGACGCGATGTCGACCTCCGCCGGCGCGCCGAGTGCACCGGGCGCCGCGTTGAGCGTCGCGCCGAGCGCCAGCGCCTTGGTCGCGGCGAGCACGAGCTGACCGCCGTCCACCGGCAGCGGCGGCGTCACGTTGCCCTGCTTCGCGGCCTGCGCGGCGAAGAAATCGTTCGCGCCCTTCAGCGTGTACTGCGAATACTGCTGCCAGGTTGCGCCCGACTGCACGTCGAACAGCGTCGGCGTCGCGCTGCGGCCGCCGGTGACCGCGTCGGCGAAGTAGCCGGCCGTCGTCACGGTGCCGTCCGGCCGCACCTGCGTCGCGCCCGGAACGACGTTGCCGCCGGTGCCCGACACCGTCACGCGGTACGCGCCCGGCAGCGTCGCGTACTTGCCCGGCAACAGCGTGTAGTAGCCGGGTTTCAGGCCCGGCACGCCGGACAGGTACACAGCCTTGCCGATCGCGTCGTGCAAGCCGGCCTGGCCGACATCGAGCGTCGCGGTCGTGGTCGTCGGCGTCCCGTTGCTCGCGACGCCCGGCTGCAGCGTCTGCGCGAACATCGGATCGTATGCGGCGACCGGCGACTGGACGCCCGGCACGATTGCGTAGACGTTCCCGGCGCCGGCGTTGACCGGCACCGCCGTTGCCCCGTTGCCGCTCGCATAGCTCACGTTGTATTGCGCCAGCACGTCGCGCGTGCCGCCCGTGCCCGGCACCCATTCGGCGGCCTGCAGATCGCCGCCGCCCGACAGGTCGATCGTCGCGCCCTTGCCGAGCGCGACGCGCGCGCCGTTCACGCCCACGTACTTCGCGGGCGGCGCGTTCAGGTCCCCCGCCGACGCGCCGGCGAGCGGATTGAACTGCCATTCGACGCCGTCGATCGTCGTGCCGTACGGAATGATCGACGTGCCGTTCGAGACCGACGTGACGCTGCCGTTCGCGAACGTCACCGAATCGGTCGCGACGAGCGGCAGCGTGCCGAACTGTTTCTGCGTCGCACCGCTCGCAGGATCGCCGACGCCGAACACGAGCGCGCCCGACGGCGCGCGCACGGTGCCGCCCTGCACGATGTCGGTGGCGTCGACGAGCAGCGTGCCGCCCGCCGACAGTGGCGTGCCGGACGCGCCGGTCGAGCCGAACGTGACGGTGGTCGGCGCACGCTGGCCCGTGACCGGATCGACGGGACCGACCGCATCGACGATGAAGGTGCTGCCGGTGGCCGGATACAGGCTCGCCGCATTGAACGTGACGTTGCCCGGCGTGTACAGCACGCCCGGCAGCAGCGCATTGCCCTGCTGAGACACGCTCGTCGAGCTCAGACGGATGTCGCCGCGGCTGCTCAGGTTCGCGTGACCGAAGTTGTTGAGCTGGATCTGGTTGCGCAGATCGACGAACGACGCATTGACGTTCAGCGTCGCATCGGACAGCGTCTCGACCGGCGCGAACTGCGGCGTCGACGACGTTGCCGTCGGGCCCGCCAGCGCGACGTACGGCGCGTCGATCGTCACCTTCGTGCCGAGCGGGTGAGCCGGCGCCTGCGACAAAAGGGCGTCGAGCGCCGAACCGGCGGCGCCCGGCTGCTGCGGCGTCGCCAGCAGCGTCTGCAGCTGGTCCATGCCGATCGCGGCGATGCGCCCGCCATTGAGCGTCACCGACTCGGGCAGCGCGAGGCTCACGTTGCCCGCGAAAGCGATCGTCGGCACCGGCGCCGAAAGCGGCGACGGCGTGCTGTCGCCCAACACGAGATTCGCGATCCCCGAACCGTCGAGGCGATCCGCGGCGAACTCGATCACGCCGCTCGGCTGGCCGGCCGCGCTATCGGCCGGCGTCGGGACAGCCGCGCCCGGCGCGAACCCGGCGGGCAGCAACGTGCCGCTCTGCCGCACGACGAGCGCGGTCGCGCCGGGCGAACCGCCGTTCTGGTGCGGCAGGATCGTCAGCGTGCCGCCGCGCGCTTGCGACGCGCCGCCGTGGCCCGCCAGCTTGCCGTCCGCGAACAGCCCGTATGCGGCCGACAGCGTGATCGAGCCGGCGTCGCTCCACACCGGTTGCGACGCATAGGCGCCGTTCGCCTGCAGGCGGTCGAAGTTCGTCGACGCGCCCGAGACGTCGATCGTCGAGCCGGCTTGCGCGACCACGTAGCCGGCATCGCTCGACAGCGTCACCGAGCCGCCGGGCAACACCTTGCCGGTATGCGGCGTGACCGTCGTCGCGCCGATCCTGACCGGCGCGGCCAGCGGATCGGCCAACGCGACACCGGCCGCGTCGAGCGTCGCATCGGCGCCCAGCCACACCGAGCGGCCGGCGCTCGGCGTGAACACGATGGCTTGCCCCGGCTGCGCAAACGGGCCGCCGCCCGTATCGGCGCTCAGCGTGATCGAGCCACCCGGCGCGACCACCGAGCCGAGCACCGTCACCTGCAGCGGCGAACCGAAGCCGATGCTCGCGCCGGCATCCGCATGGATCGACGCGCCCGACGCCAGCGTCACGGCGCCGGTCACGTCCGCATAGGACGGCGGCGGGCCATTGGGCGTGCTCTGCCAAGTCAGATAGTTGCCGCCCGTCAACACGAGGCTCGTCGGTTGCCGGTGATAGGCGTCGAGTTGCCCGATCGTCGTCAGTCCCGCCGACGCGAGGTTCGCGCCCGAACCGGTGCGCTGCAGCGCGAGCGCGTCCGGCATGCGGTTGCGTTGCGTCAGCGCGAGCGTCGCGCCCGGCGCGATGGTCGAGCCGTAGTACGCGTTCAGCACGTACTTGCCGAAGCCCTGCTGCGCGAAAAAGCTGTCGGGCAGGTACACGTCCCACGGCGAGGCGGCCGAGCGGTCGCCGCCGATCCGCAAGCCGAGCGCCTCGAGCGTCAGCGTGCCGCCGCCCGAAAAGCCTTCGCTCAGTATCGTGCCGCCCATCGCGATCGTGCCGGCGCTCGGCTGCGTGGCGGGCAGCGGCGCACCGCCGTCGAGCGTGTGACCGAACTGCCTGGTCGCGCCGGATGCCGCATAGGTCTGCAACGTGACGTTGCCGCCGCGCCCGACCGGCACGCCGTCGCGCATCAGCAGTTGCCCGTTCGCGAGCATCTCGCCGCCGCTCGACACGTCGAGCACGCTGCCCGGCTGCAGCACGATCGAGCCGGTCGCATCCACGTCGGCGCCGTTCACGCGCGTCGAGCCCTGCATCGCCGACAGCGAGATGCTGCCGCCGTCGACGAACTGGCTGTTGCCGGGCGTGGTGCCCGGCGCGGCCTGCACGTCGTTGTTCACCCACTGGCCGGCCGCGTCGAGCGCGCCGTGCGGGCCGACCACGACATTGCCGCCGCTCGTGACCGAAATCTTGCCGGACGGCGCCGAGACACGCCCCGCGATGTTCACGTCCGCGCCGATCGCCGAGCTGTCGAGCGAAACGGAGCCGCCGGGCTGCAGGTTCAGCTGCGTGCCCTGCGCGACCTCGATGCCCTTGCCGGCGTTCTTGTCGCCGGTCACGTTCAGGCTCGCGAAGCCGCCGCGATTCAGCGTCGCCACCGGCACGACCTGCGTGGCCGGCAGATTGTCCGGATCGTTCGCGGCGAGCGCCGCCGACGCGCTCGGGTCGAGCCGCGTGTCGATCGAAAAGCCCGGCATCAACGCGCCGAGCTGCGGCGCTTCGTTCTGCAGGATCACGAGGCCTGCGATGCCGTTGATCGTGAGCGACGTGCTGGCCGCGGCGTTCCACGCCATCCCGGCCAGCGCGCCGCCGGCCAGCTTCGGGTCCGCGCCGAGGTTGAACGTACCGCCCGACGGCAGGCTGTTGCCCTGCGTCTGCTTCGCGCCGCCGAACGCCTGCGCGCTGACGTCGCCGTCGAGCACCAGCGCCTGCGACGCGAACAGGTCGAGCGTGCCCGCATTGCCGCCGACGATGTAGTCGGCCTGGTACGCGGCGCCCGTCTGCAGCGGGTTGAACCACGACTTCGTCACGCCCCAGCGCGGATGGCTTTCGACGAACTGCCCGGCAATGCCGACATAGCGCTCGTACGGGCTCGCCTGCCCGATCGGCACGATCGCGCCGTTGGCGTCCACCAGCCGCGTCGTGTTCACCATCCCGCCGTCGTAATGCACGTAGCCGCCGTTCAGGTTCATCGACGAACCGGTCGCGGTCATCACCTCGTTGCCGGACAGCGTGATCGTGCCGCCGTTGGTCAGCAGCTGGTCGACGGTGCGCGGAATCAGGTTCACGTAGCCGGACAGGTTCAGGATCGGGCTGCCGACCCACTGCACGCCGTCGCTGCGCGTGCCGGTCAGCGTGCTGTCGACGACCACGCCCTTCAGCCCGAACAGGAAGCTGTTGCGCAACAACGGCGAGTCGGCCAGCTCGTTCTGGCCGATCCGGTCGATGGTCAGCAGCGTCTGCGAGATCGGCGCGTGCACGTCGGCCAGCCCCGATACGTCGATCGTCGCGCCGTCGTCCACGTAGATGCGGCCCGGCACCGCGCTCTGCCCCGGCGTCGAATTCGACACGACGGACGGCACATAGGCCGTCACCGACACGTTCGAGCCCGGCGCCTCGATCAGCGAGCCGCGCTGGAACCACACCGAACCGGCCGTCATCGCGATGCCGCCCGGCGTGAAGGTCGTGCCCGGCGTCGACGTCGCCGTCTGGCCGGCGCTGTCCGCCAGCACGGTGGTCACCGATTGCGGCCCGAAGCTCAGCAGGCCCGCGCGATTGACGTTGTCGGCACCGCCGGTCCCGCTGGAGACCAGCCCCGAGCCGGGGTACGGATTGCCGAGCGGATCGTTCGACGCATATTCGTCCGCGGTCGAGATCGTGATCGTGCCCGGCGTGTTCACGCTCGTCGTCACGCCGACCACGCCGTTCTGGGCGACGCGGCTGCCGAGCAGGTTCACGTTGCCGCGCGCGGCCTGGACGATGCCGGTGTTGGTCAGCGTGCCGGCGGGCGTGACGTCGATCGTGCCGCCGGTCTGCAGGTCGGTCTTGACGATCTGTCCGCTCAACTCCGGCAACAGCACCTGCGGATTAGCCGTCACGCCGGCGGTGTTGGGGCGCAGGCTCACGCCGACGCCCGCCGCCAGCACCACCTGTCCGGCCGTCGCGGAAATGCTGCCGGCGTTCGTCACGTTCGGCGCCGCGACCAGCACGAAGCCGCCGTCGCTCGCCGTCCCGTTGGTGTGCGTCGTGATCGACGCGCCCTGCTCGATGGTCACGTCGCCCGGCGCCTGATACGCGCCGCTCAGCAGCACCGGGCCGCCGAGCCCGAGCACCTCGTTCGGGCGGCCGATGGCGCCCGCCACGCCGCTCGAACTGCCCGATTGCGGATAGGCCAGGCCGCCCGTCTTGCCGGGCTGCACGCTCAGGAACTGCAGGTTGCTCGCGACGATGCCGTCCGCGGTCGGCACGAGCTGCTTCTTCATGTCGAGCAGGTTCAGCGACGACGCGACCAGCGAATGCACGTTGACCTGCGAGCCGGCACCGAACAGCACGCCGTTGCGGTTGATCACGTAGACGGCGCCCTGCGCGGCGATGTTGCCGAGGATCTGGCTCGGCCGGCCGCTCGGATCGTTGACGCGGTTCAGCACCGCCCAGTTGTTCGCACCGTTGGTCTGCGTGCCGCCCGACTGGTCGAAATTCAGCGTGGTCTGACGGCCGACGTTCATCGTCTCCCACGTGAGCACCGCATTCTGGCCGGTCTGCTTGACGTCGACGTTCACGTGCCCGTTCGCGTCGACGCTCTGCGTCGGCGCGTTCGCGTTGAACCACAGCACCGGGTTGCTCGTGTCGGCCGTCGCGCCGGCCGCCACCTGCAGCCCGCCCGGCGCGAGCCCGTTCGGCACGCTCGACGGCAGCTTCGCCGCGGCGGCGGCCGCGTTCTGCTGCGCGGCGATCTGAGCCGCGATCGCATGCGCGGCGTAGCCGAGGTTGCGGATCGACGGCTGGCTCGCCTGCGCCGCCTGCTGCGGCGACACGCCGAGGTTCGGCATGCCCGGCACGCCGCCGGCCGCGCCGCTGCCGCCGCCTGCGGCGCGCGCGGTGGCCGCGCCGAGGTTCATGATGCCGGCCGCGTGCGCATGCGCGGACGCCGCGGCCAGCAACATCAGCGCAGCGGCGCGCACCAGCGGCCGCAGTTCCGAGTTGAGGGTCGAGCGCGACCCCGTCGCGTCAGATTGTCGTGCCGTACGTGCGCGTGCTGCCATTCGTCACCCCGAATCCTATGAAATGGCGCTCGGCGACGATCGCGCCGCCCACGACGCCGATCCGTTGCCGCGCCTGGTCGTTGCGCGTCGGCCGGAACCCGGCCGCGGGAATCCCGAGAACATACGAAGGCCCGATGGCAGCGACATGGCGGGTGTTACGGACCATTCCGGCCGCGCGCGAATGGTCCGTAGCTTTTGTCACAGTCGGCCGGCCGCGTGGGCGCGCACACGCGCGGCGAGCGCATCGGCCACGCGCTCGACCACCGCCGGCCAGTCGCCCGGCAGGCGCTGGCGGAACAGCGTCGCGTGCGGATACCACGGGCTGTCGTCGCGCTCGAGCAGCCAGCGCCAGTCGGGCACGCGCGGCAGCAGCACCCACACCGGCCGGCCGAGCGCGCCGGCCAGATGCACGACCGACGTGTCGACGGCGATCACGAGATCCAGCACGTCGACGAGTGCGGCCGTTTCCGCGAAATCGGTCAACGCGTTCGCGAACGACAGCACGCCGCCGGCCGCGAACGCGGCGGCGTCGCGCGCGCGCACGTCGACCTGCAGGCTGACGAAGGTCGCGTCGAGCGCCATGAGCGGCGCCAGCGCCGCCAACGTCATCGACCGGTTCTCGTCGTTCGCGTGATGCGGATTGCCCGACCACGCGAGCCCGACGCGCAGGCGCCGCGACGGCGCGGCCGCGTCATCGGGCAATGCAGGTCGAACGCCGGCGCGGGCTGCCCAGCGGCGACGACGCGGCTCACGCCGCGCAGCGTGCCGAGCAACTCGGCTAACGCCGCCGGCGCATCGATCACGACGGTGGCCCCGCGATCGTGCGCGAGGCTCGCGTAGCGGCAGAACTGCAGCGTGTCGCCGAAGCCCTGCTCCGCGTGCAGCAGCAGCGTGCGGCCCGCGAGCGGTGCGTCGCCGGTCCACTGCGGGCGGCTCGCATGACGCCGGTGCAACGTCACGTCGGCGGCGTCCCAGCGCGCCTCGTGCAGCCGCCAGCCGGTCGCGAAGTCGCCGGTCAGCAGACGGCAGAATGCGTCGGAACGGCGGGCGATGCCGTGATTCGGGTCGTGCCGGCAGGCCAGCGCGAAATCGGCGAGCGCCCCCGCGTAGTCGCCGAGCTGCTGGCGCGCGACCGCGCGCGTGCAGAGCTCCTGCGCGGTGCTGCCGGGCGCGGCGGCGGCGGCCGCGTAGCTCGCGAGCGCGTCGTCGTAACGGCCGAGCAACTGCTGCGCGATCGCGCGATTGCACAGCACTTCGGCGTGGGGGCCGCGCGCGGCGAGCGCGCGATCGTAATCGGCAAGCGCGTCTTCACAGGCGCCCAGCGTACGCAGCGCGCCCGCCCGATTGCGCAGCGCGTCGAAGTCGCCCGGCGCGCGCGCCAGCGCTTCGTCGTAGGCACGCACCGCTTCGTCGTGACGGCGCAGTCCGAGCAACGCGTTGCCGCGGCCGAGCCACGCGCCGACGCTGTCGCGGTCGAGCGCGAGCAGACGGTCGGCGCGCTTCAGCAATTCGTCGTGCAGATGCAGCAGATCGAGCGCGACGCAGCTGACGAACAGCAGCTGGGCGTCGTCGGGCATGCGCGTCAGCACTTCGTCGATGCATGCGAGCGCGTCGGCCGGGCGGCCCAGTTCGATCAGCGCATGGCCGCATGCGTAGACGAGTTCGGCGGTCTTGCCGCGCACCACCATCGCGAGCCGGAAGCAATGCACGGCCTCGTCGCCGCGCCCCAGCGCGCGCAGTGCATGGCCGCGTTGCGCGAGCGCGTCCGCGTCGTGCGCGTCGATCTGCAGCGCGCGTTCGATGCTGATCAGCGCGTCGGCGGGACGGCCCAGCGCGCGCAGCGCCTCGCCGCGCCGCACCCAGGCCGCGACGCGCCCCGGCTCGCGCATCAGCGCGAGATCGTATGCGCCGAGCGCTTCTGGATGCCGGCCGAGCGCAAGCAGCGCGTCGCCGCGCACCGCATGCGCGCGCGCATGGCCGGGATCGCGCGCGAGTGCCTGCGCGGCCGCGTCGAGCGCGTCGCGATAGCGGCCGATTCCGGTCAGCGCCGCCGCATGGTTGGTGAAATTCCACGGCTGATCGAGCCCGAAGCGCATCGAGCGCGCGATCTGCGGCTCCGCGCGCGACGGGTCGCCGCGTTCCAGATGCACGACGCCGAGCAGGTGCAACGCCTCGACGTGATCGGGCAGCATCGCGAGCACACCTTCGTAGAGCCGCGCCGCGCCGGCGAAATCGCGCTGCGCGAGCTTCGCGCGCGCGTGTCGCAGCGCGTCGTCGACGGCCGCCCGCAGCGGCGGCGCAGGCACGGTGCTCATCGCGTCGCGCGCGCAAGCAGCGCCGGCAGCGCGCCGCGCACGCGCTCGACCACCGGCGCCCACTGGCCGCCGGCCGGTTGCCGGAACAGCGTCGCGCGCGGATACCACGGGCTGTCGTCGCGATCGAGCAGCCAGCGGAAATCGGGCGTGTGCGGCAGCAGCACGGCGAGCGGGCAGCCCAGCGCGCCGGCCAGGTGCGCAACCGACGTATCGACGCTGATCACCGCATCGAGCGCGCCGATCAGCGCGGCCGTCTCGGCGAAATCGGTCAGGTCGTCGCCCACGAAACGGATCGCGCTCGCGTCGAGCACCGCGCGGTCGTCGTCGCGAATCACTTTCTGCACGCTGATCCAGTCGTAGCGATCGTCGAGCAGCGGCAGCAGCTCGGCCAGCGTCATCGAACGGTTGCGATCGTTCAGGTGCAGCGGGTTGCCGGTCCATACGAGGCCGATGCGTGCACGACCGCTGTCGCCGAGGCGCGCACGCCACCGTTCGACCCGCTCGGGATCGGCGCGCAGGTACGGCGCGCCCGCGGGAATCGACGCGAGATTCGTGCGGAATTCGAGCGGCAGACTCAGCAGCGGGCAATGCAGGTCGAACGGCGGCAGCGGCTCGCCGCGCGCGACCAGCACGTCGACGCCGTCGAGCGTGGCGAACAGCGTCGTCAGCTCGACCGGCGCCTCCAGCACGACGCGCGCGCCGAGCGCCTTCACCAGCGGCACGTAGCGGCAGAACTGCAGCGTGTCGCCGAGCCCCTGTTCCGGATACAGCAGGATCGTGCGACCGTCGAGCGGCATGCCGCGCGTCCAGCGCGGTTGCGCGAAATCGCGCCGGCTGGCGTCGAGCTGACTGTCGCGCCAGCGCCATTCGTACTCGGCCCAGCCGGTTTCGAAATCGCCGGTCGACAGGCACAGGAAGGCGCGCGTGCAGTGGGCGGCCGCATCGTCCGGATCGATGTCGAGCACGCGCGCGTAGGCGTGCAGCGCGTCGTCGTGCCGGCGCAGCGCGCGCAACGCGTGGCCGCGATGGAAGTGCGCGAGCTTGTCGAGCGGCGCGAGCGCGATCGCGCGTGAGAGATCGTCGAGCGCATCGTAGTAACGATGCGTTTCGAGCCGCACGCGTGCGCGCGTGAACCACGCCGGCGCGCACTGCGGGTCGAGCTCGAGCGCGCGCTCGCACAGCGCGTGCGCGTCGGCGTGGCGATCGACGCGCATCAGCGCATCGGCGAAGTTGCACAGCACGACGGTGCTGAGCGGATCGGCGTCGAGCGCGCGCGCATAGCTATCGATTGCGTCCGTGTGACGTCCGAGTTGGCTCGCCGCGTTGCCGCGGGTGGCGAGCGCGCACGCGTGGCGCGGCTCGAGCGCAAGCGCGCGGTCGCAGCGCAGCAGCGCTTCGTCGTGGCGGCCAAGCTGCTCGAGCGCGATTGCGCTGTTGACGAGCGCATCGACAAAGGTCGGCTTCGTCGCGATCGCCGCGTTGAAATCCGTGAGCGCGCGCTCGGGATCGTGCAGATCGAGATGAACGACGCCGCGCAGGAACAGCACGTCGGCGCTGCCGGGCGCCAGCGCAAGCGCATGGTCGTAGCTGTCGGCCGCGTCGCGATGGCGGCCGAGTTCGCGCAGCGCGAGACCGCGCGTGCGCATCGCGTCGAACGTGCGGCCCGCGAGCGCGATTGCGCGATCGCAGTCGGCCACCGCCGCAGCGTGGTGGCCGAGCGCGCGCTGCGTGTCGCTGCGCTTCACGTAGCCGTCGGCGAAGCCCGGGGTAAGTTCGAGCAGCCGGTCGTAGGCTATGCGGCCTTCGTCGTGCCGGCCAAGTTCCGCGAGCAGGCCCGCGCGCTGGAACAGTGCGCGCGCGTGCGTCGGATTGATCGCGAGCGCATCGTCGAGCCGTGCGAGTGCGTCGTGTGTGCGGCCGAGCCCAGCGAGTACCGCCGAGTAGTTCGCGAGCGCTAGCGGCGCCGGCTGGCGCTCGATCGAGCGCCGCATCAGCGGCTCGGCATCGTCGAGCCGTCCCTGCTGGAAACGCAACACGCCGAGCAGGTGCAGCGCTTCCGGATGGTCGGGATCGGCTGCGAGCAGCGCGGCGTACGCGTGCTCGGCCTGCTGCAGCGCGCCGTCGCGGTGCGCGGCGCGTGCGCCGGCGAGTAGTTGGTCGGGGGCGAGCGCTTCGGGGGCGCTGGGATTGGGTTGCCTGGCATTGGACGGGCCGGCATCGGCTCGGCTCGCATCGGGCGGGTTACCAATGGGCGCGCTGTCATCGGGCTGGCTCGCACCGGGCCGGCTGCCATTGGACCGGCCGGCATCGGCTCGCCTGGCATCGGGCGGGTTACCAATGGGCGCGCTGTCGTCGGGCCAGCTCGCATCGGTCCGGCTGCCACTGGACGGGCCGGCATCGGCTCGCCTGGCATCGGGCTGGTTACCAATGGGCGCGCTGTCGTCGGGCGAGCTCGCATCGGACCGGTTGCCATTGGACCGGCCGGCATCGGCTCGCCTGGCATCTGGCTGATGACCAACCGACGCGCTGCCATCGTGCTGACTGCCATCGGCCGATCGCGGCGCGGCCGGCGCGCTCGCGCGTGGCGCTCGTTCCAGGTTCGAGGACCTCGCGCGGCCGTCGAGCGCGTCGTCGTCGCGGCGAAGTGGCGGCAATGCATTGCCGCCACCCGCCAGCGCACGCACCTGATCCGGATCGGACGCCAGCACGCGCTCCCAGCGGGCAAGCGCTTCGTCCGCGCGACCGAGCCGTTCGAGCACGGCCGCGCTGTCGCGCAGCACGTCGAGCCGCGCCGGGTCGGCCGCGATCGCATCGTTGAACGCGGCGAGCGCTTCGTTGTCGCGGCCAAGATCGGCCAGTGCGCGGCCGCGCTCGGCCTCGATCGCGGCCACGCCCGGCCGCAGCGCGTGCGCGCGCTCGAAGCAGTGCAGCGCGTCGACGGATCGCTGCAGCTCGCGCAGCACGAGCCCGCGGTTGAACCACGATTCGCACGATTGCGGGTCGACCATCAGCGCGCGCTCGTAGGTGTCGAGCGCTTCGTCGAAGCGGCCGAGCGCCCGCAGCGCACCGCCGCGATTGCACAGCGCATCGAGCACGAGCGGCGACAGCGCCAGCGCGCGATCGAACGACGCAAGCGCGTCGTCGTAGCGCCGCAGCCCGAGCAGCGTGTTGCCGCGGCGCACGAGCGTCTGCACGTCGTCGGGCGATGCCCGCAGCGCCGCCGCGAAATGGTCGAGCGCCTCGTCGACGCGTCCCTCCTCGCCTACCAGCGCGCCGAGGTCGGACAACGCGCGTGCGCTCGCGTCGAGCGCGATCGAGCGGCGCAGCAGCGCTTCGGCCTGATCGGCCGCACCGCGCTGGAACTGCAGCACGCCGTACAGGTGCAGCGCCTGCGGATGATCGGGTTCGTTCGCGAGCACGGCAAGATAGTCGCGTGCCGCGTCGTCGAAGCGCCCGGCGCCGTGCCATTGCTGCGCGCGGCCGAGGAGCGCCGCCGCTTGCCATTGCCCGGACGCACCGTTCGCCGGCGCGCCCGCGTGTGGATCATGCCGGTGCTCGACCGTCACGTTCGCCCCCTTCCCGTTTGCCGATGCCGGCGACGGGCCGAAGCGGCCGGTCGCGGCGGTCATGTTCGGCACGAGACTAACGGACGCCCGATAACAGCCGTATGACGAAAGTTACGGACCATTTTTGCCGGGTCACGCAGCGCGCGGTCGGCTGCGGCCGACCGCGGCCGTGCCGGCGCCGCAGGGCGTTGCCGCCGCCGTCACTGACCGATCGCGATCGTCCTCACGTATTCGACCGGCGGCGCGCCGATCGTCACGGCGAAGCGCACACCGCGCGGCAGCGGCATCCCGAGCGACGTTGAATTGCTGATGCCGTGCTGCGCGAGAAACTGCGCGTAGGCTTGCTCGATCGCGGCCTGGCTGGTCGTCCAGCCGCCGGGGGCGATCCACACCGCGAGCTGCATCGCGCGTGCATCGCTGCTGACGACGACCTGCGCGAAATCGTCCATGTGCCGCAGCGCCGCGTCCACCTCGGCGAGCGTGGCGAGCGGCTGCGACGCGCTGCGCACGAGTGCGCGCCCGTTCAGCCGGTAGCGCACGACCTGCACGTGCGTCGGCCCGCTGCCGACGCCGAGACGGCGCACCATCACGAGCTCGTTCGGCCGGATGCGCAGCGGCGGCCCGAACACCTCGTCGGCCGTCACGAGGTTCATCAGGTCGAACTGCAGCTGGGAGAAGTAGCGGCCGAGCAGACGCGTTTGCGCCAGATTCGACGCGATGTCGTCGCGGCCGCGAATCGTCGCATCGAGGCCGCGCCACGACAGCAGCGCGATCACCGCGAGCAGCGCGATCGCGACCAGCATCTCGATCAGCGTGAAGCCGCGCGCATGGAGGCGCGCGGGCCGATCAGCGCCGTGCTTCATTCTGGATCACCGTCACGACTTCGGCGAGCACGGTGCCGCTCGATGCCGACGGATAAACGCTGACCGTCACGCGCCGCACGAGCGGGCTCGGCAGCGTGGCGACGGACTGTCGGCAGACGAACCGGTAACGGCCTTGCGGGCACGCGAACGTCTGCGTGCCGGCGTCCGGCCAACTCGACGCGATGCGCAGTTCGCCGAGCGCGTTGTCTGCGCTCCAGAGCGCGAGCAGCCGCATGCGGGTCGTGTCGGTATCCGCGGCGAGCGCGCCGATCGCGCGCATCACGGCGCCGAGCGCCACCGCGACGATCGCCAGCGCGATCAGCACCTCGATCAATGTGAAGCCCCGTCGCGATGCCCGAGCAGCGCGGAAAGTGTCGGTTCTGTCATCGCACATGAGCTGCGTTCGAGTCGGTGAGTCGCCGCCGCGCGGCGTGCGCCGGGCACGCGACGCGTCGCGCAGCGTCGCCATGGCGGACGCCACCCGTGCACGTTAAGCGGAGCGTATGGCACGGACGTGTCGAAAGGTACGGATCATTTTGGGCGGCGCACGCGCCAGGATCACGCCGGTAAGTGACGCGAATGCGTGACGGGGAGCGCAGCAAAGTGGGGAAAGCGGCACGTATGGCAGATCCGTGGCGAAAGCTACGAATCATTTCGGGCGACGCATGCCCCGGCACCACGTCGTTGCATGACGCGATGCGTCGCGAGGAACTGAGGAAATTCGAAGGGTCCGGATCGTTTCGGTCGGACCGCGGGCGGCCTGAGGCACGCGTGCGCGTGACGCAATGCGTGGCAGCGAATGGAGGAAATCGGCGACGAGCACCGCGTATTGCAGCGGTGTATCGAAGCGTGCGGATTATTTGGCTCGATTGGCGCGCGGCCCGAGGTCACGCCGGTGTCTGGCGCGATGCGGGGTAGAGAGCTAAGAAAATCGGAAAGGCAGAAAGAACGGAGACGACGAACGGACGCCTGCCCGCATACCGCCCGATGCGGCAGCGTCAGCGGCTCACGTCGTCACGGCGTCGTCATACTCGGCGCGCGCCCGCTCGCCGGCGGCATACGCGTCGGCTTCGCGGTGGTAGCCCTCGGTGCTGAACGCGACCACCTTCACGCCGACGCCCGCCGTCCGCTTCACCGTCAGCGCCCATTGCCATTCGCCGTCCTGTTCGAAGACGTGCAGCAAGGGTTCGAGGGATGAGTCCAGTACGATCACGGATTGTGCTCCTGCCCTGCGCGTCGCATCGGCGCCGCCGGGCATGTCGAAAAATTGCGCCGAGTGCCGACGCGATCCTGCCATTCGCCAGTCTAGTCAAAGAATGTTGCGACGCACCATCAGGGCTTACACTTGCCTATCGGAACCGGCCAGTCGATCGAAACTGTTCGCAAGTCAAGCGGCACGGGCCTCGCGGGCCGCCCTCCGCGGCGCGCCAGCGCGCCGTGCGTCAACGTGCCACATCGACGACCAGCCAATCGCGACATACGTAATCGGGGCGCGCCAGATGTGCCCGAACGCAGCGACCGCACTCCGGCACGAGCCTCCGGCTGCTACTGCGCGGTCGGCGTCACGAACCGGAACGTCAGGTTGACCCGCTCGCCCTGCACGGACGGCGCCTTCGGCACGCGATGCTGCCACTCGGCCTGGGTCCGCCCGCGCATCACGAGCAGGCTGCCGTGCGTCAGCCGGTATGCATGCGTGACGCCGGTCGCGCGGTGCCGCAGGTCGAACACGCGCATCGCGCCGAGGCTCACCGACGCGATCACGGGCGCATCGCCGAGTTCGGGCTCGTTGTCCGCGTGCCAGCCCATGCTGTCCTGCCCGTTGCGATAGCGGTTCAGCAGCACGCTGTTGAAGCGCGCGCCGCACGCCGCCTCGACCGCGCGCTTCAGCTCGAGCACGGCCGGCGTCCACGGCGCAGGCACGTTGCGGATGCCCGAATACACGTAGACCGCGTCCGGCTCGCCCTGCCACGCGGTGAGGCGCGGCAGCGGGACGAGGCCGCGCGGCGTGCGGATCGCATCCTGGCGCCACGCGACCTCGCCGGTCAGCGCGGCCAGCGCGCGATCGGCGTCGGCCGGCGCGAGCCAGTCCGGGTACCAGTCCACCTCGGGAGCCGGCGTATCGGCGAAAAGATCGGGCGTCGACATGGCGGGATCAGACAGAGAGCGAAGGACGGGAGCGAATCATCCATGCATGGTAGCCAACGCCGCCTCGCGCCGCCATGCGCGATCGTCGCGGTGCCCATGTCAAGCGTGCGGCCGCGTCGCCATGTAGGCCGGTGAGCCCTGCCGAACATCCCGATCCGCACGAGCTGCGTCGTTGGCGCCAGGCATGCCGAACCGGCACGTATGCTCGCGCACATCCCACGCGTCGATCCGGACGACATCGCCCCTAACGCTCGACGCGCTCTAGCTCCCGCGCGTCAGACGGATCAGCGTGATCTCGGACGGCACGCCGAACCGGTTCGGCGGCCCCCAGTAGCCGGTTCCCCGGCTCGTATAAACCCACAGATCGCCGAATTTCCGCAAGCCGG